>JAJDAP010000051.1 GCA_029261795.1 Deltaproteobacteria bacterium | reverse complement strand
GCACCACCACCGATTCGAAGCTCTCCGCCCGGCTACAGCTTCGACAGCTTGTTCTACGAATCGTTCGAACTCAGCTTCAACGCCATCGTGTCGAACCTGTTCGACAACATCCTGCATTGCAACTTCCAGGTGCGCCGCGATGCGGCTTGCAACGTCCAGTCCATCCTGTTGGAGTACCAGATCAAGCGCGCGATCCGTAGCCAGGATCTCTGGCTCGAGCGCCAGGGCGGCATCGATGTCGATTTCGGAATGCTGAGCGCGGAGCCGTGCGGTGATGGCTGGTTGAGGGTGACGGCGACCAAGAACGTACGGTTCACGCCGCTCGACAGCGGACACCCCAACTTCGATCTGCCGCGCATGTTCGTCGACGTGCAGAATGCGATGGTGCCTTCGTTGATGGCCTACTGGGCCGAAGACTGGGTCGAAAAGAGCGTTGGCTGCAAAGCCCTCCCAGCGGCGCTGACGCCGCTGCCGGGCCCGAGCGGAGAAGGAGAATACGATGGCTGAAATCCCGTTCTTGGGCGGACCCTGGGGGCTTGGACAGGTGGGGCCGGCAGCACCTTCCCGGACGGCGCCATCCGCACAAAAGGGAACGGCCGCTGGCGCGGCCAAGACACCCATGGACGCCTGGGTCGATCACGTAGGCACCTGGAATGACGTATTGCGCAAGCACGGCTCGCGGGAAGGCATGCCGACGGGCGGAGAGTTGTTCGAGGATTGGAAGCGGCTCGTCGAGAGCTGGCTCAACATCTGGACGGGGCTGGCGCCCTGGAGTTGGGGACTCCCCGGCTGGCCCGGATCTCGATCCGAATCGGTACCCAGCGTCGTGTTCCTGCCCGACGCCGAAGCCGAGTGCTGCGACCCGCGTGTCATCGCGGTTCCGGCCTGGATCGAGGAATCCAAGATCGGGGCGACCCAGCCCACCCGGTTGGCGACGGACGAGCCCGTCGAGGCCTTCCGGGTGACGCTGAACCTGGTCGAACCCGGGCAACTCGCGATCGGTCTCGAGGACGTGTTCCAGGCGCCGCCGGGGGACTACGTCTCGTACGTCTACTCGGTGGAAGGGCCGTTCCGGACCCCGCTCGCGATCGCGATGATCTCGAAGGCGGAACCCGTCGCGAGTGGTGGATAGCCGAGCCCGGTCTCGATGCTCCCGTTCTTCCGTCCACTCGCTGGCGCTGCGCCCCTCTTTCTGGAGCCGCCGTTCGTCTCCTCGAATCTGTCGATGCGCTATCTGCCCGTGGCTGCGGATCCCGCGACACTCGCGAAGTTCGTCGAAGCGTATCTCTCCCCGGGCGGCTCGCTGCCCGACGAGGTCGCTCACTTCCGGCCGTCCGCACCGTTCGTATTGGTCATCGTCGCGACCCACCCGCATCTCGCGTCCGAGAGCGACGAGACCTGGCTCTCGCAACACGAACTGGCCTTCTCGATCCCGTTGATCTCTCGATCGGAACACGAGGGCAGAGGGCAGGCGAGCCTGGCCTGGACCCAGCCTTTCGTCTTCCTGGATGACGCCCTCGGTCTGGCAACCGGCCGCCAGGTCTGGGGATGGCCGAAAGCGATGGCCGAGTTCCCGACCTGGGCCGCGGATTGGTCCGGCAGCGCGGCGGCCCCGCTGGTCCGGATGCAGATGCCGCTACCCAGTACCGTGACCGGTCCTCAGCAGCAGGAGCCGATCCTCGAGGTGATGCGAACCGCGCTCGATCCGCAGTCCATCCTGGCGGGCACGATGAAGGGATGGACGGAGGGCTTGCGCGCGCTGGCCGCGACGTGGGGTGGCCGGGAGCGGGCCGACCCGCGGGTCTGGTGGCAAGATCTTCAGCTGGCGGTCGAACTGGGAGCAGACGGCTGGGCGTCGATGCTGCGCTTCCCGCCGGTGCTGAACTCGAGCGTGGCCACGCTCCAACAGTTCCGCGACGTCGATGAGCCGACCATGGTGTCCTACCAGGCGCTGGTGCGGTCGACGATGCAGACCGAACGCGTGCGGTCCTTCCAGTTGTTAGGGATCGAGCGGATGATGTTGGGTGATCCTTCCGGTGGCCTGCGTCTGCGGATCGCCGAGCATGCGACCCAACCCATCGTTTCGAAGCTCGGGTTGATTCCCGAACGCGTCGAGGCCGACGACGCCGGCCGCCGGGTCTCGAGTTTCGCCCCACTCTGGCCAATGGAGATCGTGGCCGACGTTCGATATGGCATGGGGGCCGTGGATTGCTGGCGCCGCAGCAACACGGGCTGGTTGCGTCCGCTCGCCTCGCCGGACGCGGCCCCCGTTCCGTTTCCGGGTGAGGGTGCGGGCCGGCCCGCCCATTATGACCTCGCGCGGGGCACTGCGACCCAGGCCGAAGCGCCGCCCTTCGACTACGGCATGACCGAAATCGCCGTCCTCGAACTGCCCGCTCGCGTCGAGCGGCTGCAGGCACTCGTCGACGATTGGTTCGATGGCTGGGAGCAGGCGTCGCGGGTGAGGGTGCCCAAGGATGCGACGGTCAGCCTGGTCCTGTTGCGCTCGCTCGATGCCTCGGCACACGTCTCGGTCTCGTTCCAGGTCCCGGTTGATCTTGTCAGCAGGAAGGGCGCCGTCACGCCATCGTTCGTCGCGCCTTTCGAGTATACGAACCGCGCCACGGCGGCGATCACCGGGCAGGAAGTCGAGGGCCGCCGGCTTGCCGCCGCGACGATCGATGTGGTGGATGCCACAGCGGGAGAAGACGTTTGCTGGCGGGTCGACGCGCAACTTCCCATCGCTGCCGACGACGGACAACAGGCCGTCTATACCGATGTCGCTTGGATTTCGTTCAGCGACCCGATCGCGGAGGCCCCGGCGACGAGTCCCGCGGCGATGGAGCACGCAGTGCGTTCGACCATCGACCGATCCCGAATCTCGCTCCTCCAGCTCCCGAGCACCGCATTTCGAGGGCGCGCGGTCGTCCGGCGCCTGGTCTCGACACCCGTGGTCGGCGAATCGCTCCGCGCGATCGGGCCGATTCGCGGCCAGGTGCGCCTGCCGAGCTACCCCTCACAATCGATCGCGACGGTCCTCGGCCTGCGCGGGGTGACGACATCGGACGGCCTGTTCACCAGCGAATCCCTGCCGGGGCTTCGCGTCCAGCTGCAATCCCGGACCGGGCGGGGCATCACGTTGCCGTCACCCTGATCGGCTGCGGCCCGGGCCACAGCTCGGCTGTCAGCGGCTCCCGGAAAGCGCTCGCTCGAGCGCTCTGAGATTCGGATCGCCGGGATGAGCGACGAGCGCGGCCTCGAGCCGGGTGAGGGCCTGGCTCGTTCGCTGGGCGGTCATCTCGGCCTGCACGAGCCGAAGCGCCGCCGGAAGCGAAGCTTGCGCCTCGGGTGCGACCTGGTCCAACAGGCGCTCTGCCGTTTCCGCGTCGCCGTCTTCCAGAAGCAAAGCGGCCAGGCGCCAGCCCGCTTCGTCGCTACCACTCAGTGCCTCCGAATAGTAGAGGCGTGCCTTGCCTCGGTCATTCTTCGCTTCGGCCAGTCTTCCCAGGGCCACTGCCGGAGCCGCGAGCTCGGGATCGAGGGCCAGGACCTTGGCGTAGTGCTCGGCCGCCTCGTCCAGTCGCTGTTGCCCTTCCAGTGCCTTGGCGAGGAAGAAGAGGGCATCGCTGTCTGCTTCGTCGCTGGCCAACGCCGAACGCGCGAACGCTTCTGCCGCCACGAACTCGCCCGCATGGTTCGCCGCGTCTGCCCGCATGATCTCGACTAGCGGACCGTTCCCTTCGAACTCACGCAGCATCGCGAGTGCTTCCGGGGCTCTACCCGCGTCGATGAATCGCGAGGCACGCCGTCCGAGTGTGAACAACGGCACGCCCCGCTTGGGGTCGAGGCCTCCGACCTCCCCCAGCGCGAGTCCGTCTGGGCCTTGCGAGTCCATCACGTAGCCCAGGCTCTCGAGCTGGGCCTTGCGCTGTTCGTCAGGAATCTGGCTGGCCACGATCGGGCGACCGCCCTTCAGGCGTTCCGAGAGCGCATGATCGAGGCGCTCTGCTTCGATCCGCAAGGCGCCCAGGTTGTGGACCTCGGCGGGATCGCGGCGCATATCGTACAACTCGGGTTCAGGCGCCCGAATGTACTTGAACTCCTGCGACCTGATTCCATAGAGCGGGCTCATCTCGAAGTCAAAATGGGGAACCAGGGTCTCCAGGTACGCCAGTCGTTCCTCCGTCTCGCTGCCGTCGAGCAGGGGTCGTAGGTCCGCGCCGTCCAGCCCCGGCGCGGGTTCGATTCCGAGCAGTGCCAAGACGGTGGGGGCGACATCGGCCAGGCGCACGAGCGAGGAGACGACCTGGCCTCGGGGCAACCCCGGACCTGACATCGCGAGAGGGACACGCTGGGTGGCGTCGTAGAGCGTGAGTGCGTGGGATGACTCCCAGTGCTCGCCGAGGCTCTCGCCGTGATCGCTCGTGACGATGGTGAGCGTGCCGTCATCGGGCCAGCGGGCTTCGATCGCCGCACGCAGCCGCCCGATCTGGGCATCGGCAAACGCGATCTCGCCGAGGTAGGGAGTGGCGTAGCGATCGGCGTACGGGGCAGGCGGGTCGTAGCTCGCGTGGGGGTCGAAAAGGTGGACCCAGAGAAAGAAACGATCGTCCGCCGTTGCGAGCCAAGCGAGCGCTGCATCCACGACCCGGTCGGCCGTTCGTTCCGCAAAGCCATCATCGCCCGCCGCGAATCGATCCGAAACCGCATCGTCGTAGTGGTCGAAGCCCCGGGCGAGGCCATAACTTCGGTCCAACACCACGGCACCGACGAACGCCGCGGTGGAGAAGCCTGCGTCGCGCAGCTGCTCGCCGAGGATCGGCGCATCCTCGGGAAGTCGAAACGTGCATTGTCATGGACGCCGTGCGCGGGCGGATCCATTCCCGTCAGCAGTGTGGCATGTGCGGGAAGCGTGAGTGGGGCGGGGGAGAACGTCATGTCGAAGCGGACGCCCGCCGCAGCCACCGCGTCGATATGGGGCGTAGCGTCCGAAATGCCGCCGTAACTCCCGACGTGATCCGCACGCAAGGTATCGACGGTCACGAGCACGACGCGGCGAGGCACGGCATCAGCAGCCTGGCAGCTCCCTGACATTCCAGACAGGAGGAGCACACCGATCGCTACTGCGAGACGTCCTCGTTCGTGGCGCAGGAAGGTGTCTAGTGAGGGTCGTATCAATGTCCGGGCACCCGAGCCTCGAATCCCGGAATGAATCCGGATGTCCGACGGCTCGCAGGGGATGACGAGCGAGGGTTCAGCAGCAAGCGCGGTGCAGGCGCCGACGGCATATTCCCAGGAGCGGCACGATCAGGGCCAGTTCTGGGCCCAGCCCACAGGAAAAGACGAACACCGGCCGGACTTCGCTATTCCACGGTCTGCTGCAGTCGGGGTCCGGGCCGTTCGGGTCGCCGTTTCCGACTCCCAGGATGGATTCTCCTCCGTCCCAATCGGTTCCGAACTGCCCGTCGTTGTTCACTCCATCCTGGCATGGCCGGGTCTCGGTCAGTCCGCTCGCCGTCGAGCAGGAAGGATCGCCGGGCGGATCGGCGATCCCATCCATGTCCACGTCCGTCAGGAAGTCGGTGAATCCGTCGCCATCGTTGTCGATGCCGTCGTTGCAGGCCGGGTTTTCGGCGTGGTAGCCGGGCAGGCAGCCGACGTCTGCCAGGTCGACGAGGCCGTCGCCATCGTTGTCGATGCCGTCATTGCAGGCTCCGATGATGCTGCCCGCGTTGGCCGGGTCCGTGAAGGCATCGATCTCGTCAGCGTCGAAGGCACCATCCTCGTCGGCGTCGATCCCAATTCGGTCGCCGGACCCGGGAGGGACACAGGTGTATGTCATTTCCTGGCCCGCAGTCTTGGCGAAATTCCGCAGCTCGCCGTCCGTATGCGTCTCGGTGCTGCGGTCGCTCTGAAATCGGTTGGGTCCCGGCCGGTAGACCCATCCCCTCGGCTCGCCAGCGAGGACACCCTTCACCACGAGGTCGCATTCCATGAGAGCGCCACCCAGGACGAGTGAGTCGAACGCGGTGCCGGCCCGCTGGATCAGCAGTGTGATGCGCGCGTTCGTGGCGGCGTTGCCGCTCCCCGCGAGGGTGACCTGTTGGCCCACGATCGGCGCGAGATCTGACGGAAAGGCGAGCGAAAACTGCTCGAGTTGGTCTTCCTCGACCGGGTTCAACTGGAACACGCTGCCGGGATTTCCACCCCCAAGGAAGGTCTTGACCGTATCGACGCTCCCGTCGTGGAGGTAGCCGGTACCCCGAATCTGGTCGCCCATGAACGGGCCGAAGGCCGAGAAGCCGAACATGCCGACCTTCGCGTACAGGTTTCGCATGTGCGCAACTTTGAAGTTCTGGGGCTCGCCCTCGAAGGTCTGCTCACCTCCACTCCCGAAGAAGCCACTGGCCGGGTCGAGGTTGTGACAACCGTCGCAGTCCTCGACGGTGTCGGTCGCGCCGGGATCCAGCGCCGGGAAACTGCACTCGGTCGTTCCCGGACCGCAGCTGAAGAACATCCCGTGGCCCGCCAGGGCAGCGCCGGTGTAGGTGTTGTTGAGCGGTGCCACCGGGTTGGGCGGCAGCCGCACCTGCAGGATGAAGTCCGAGAAGCGCTGCATGTCGGCGTTCGTAATCAGCCCGTCGTGCCCGACCAGGCCTTCGAAGGCCACGATGAAATTGCGGAACGAGAGGTCCTCGTCGCACGGCGCGCCGGCGGGTTCATTGCAGGCGTCGGTGCCGAAGAAGCCATCGACCCGGTCGCCTCGCCAATGGAGGCCGCCGTGGTTCGCCATTCCCCGTAGCGTTTGGGTCGTCATCGGCCCCTTCATCGGGTGGAACGAGGTCGAGTTCTGGCCGGGAACGATCGCGGGAACCAGGAAGGGGCTCGCAATGGGCTGGGTGTTGGTCGAGACGCCGCCGTCCGGGTCGCCCAGATTCCACGCGAGGCTGTCGAAGTCCGCGAAGATATGGCAGCTCGAACAGGACGCTTCGCCGTTGCCGGAAGTCAGCACGGCATCGTAGAGGACGGGCCGTCCATCCCGAATGGTGCTCGGTTCCGGGTTCATCAGGGGTAGGCGGGTTCGTTCGAGACCGGTCGCGAGATCCACGATCGCGAGGGCGTTGTCGAAGCGCGTGGTCACGTAGAGCCGGTTGTTCGATTCGTCGAGGGCCAGGCCGCTCGGTCCGCCGGCGACATCGAGATAAGCCGCGCTCTTCGTGGTCGGGTCGAAGTTGGCTTCGAAGGAGGCGTCTTCGATGTCGGCGGTGTTGAAGACGCCGACCTTGCCCGAGCCGAAGGCTGCGACGTAGAGCGTTGCACCGTCCGACGAGACCACGGGCTGGAGCGGCGTCGCCAGACTGTGGTCGATCTGGCTCGCGTCCACGAGGTCCGGCAGGTCGGTGTGCAGCTTCGTGTAGTCGATGTGTTGGTTCAGGTGTTGAGGGTCGACCGATGACACGGCCGGGTCGATCACGGTGATTCGAGATTCCGACAGATGTCCCTGGACCGTGCTTCCGCCGTGGTTCCCGGGCCCCTCGAAGCGCACGTGATTCGGGAGTTCGGTGTTCGTCACGTAGAGCTTTCCGCTGATCGGATTCACGACCATGTTGAACAGGATCGTGCCGACACGATCGAACTCCGTAACGGGGGCCGAAAGGTTGTCTGCGTCGATTCGGAAGACGTCGTGGTCGGGGAGGTTCAGGTTCACGCAGGCGTCCCAGTTCCGGCCGATGGCGTCCTTCCAGTTGACCCCGTCGAATTTGATGATCAAGCCGGTTTCCGGGGCGGGGGCGGACGAGGCGTTGTCACTGGGGCCCGGAACGCCGCCGGGCGCGCAACCGGCGGGACCAGCGGAGTCGAAGCCATCGGGCACCACCGCTTCGGTGATGACCGTGGTCTGGTTGCCGGAGTGGAAGGCGGCCGCCCATACGGTGGCACCGTCCGGGCTCGCGGCCAGGGCCCTGGGGGTATCCGCGAACAGGCTCAAGATGCGGAGCGGCGTCCCTCCGATCGTGGGACCGAGAGCGCTCGCGTCGAATACCCACACATCCGCCCGGCCAATGCTAGGCGTGGTGAGCTGGGGATCGCCGGCGCCGGGCACGCCGCTGATCGATCCATCCGTGCGATGCTGGCCCCGATGGGCGGTGGTGATGAACGCGCGGTTGCCTCCGCTGCCTGCAAAGAGAATGTCACGGGGTTCATCACCGACCAGCAAGGTCCGGACGACCCGGCCACCCGGCACGTCGACGACGCTCACGGAATCCGAGAGGTGGTTGACGACCCAGACTTCGTCGTCGCTCCGCGCGGCAAGGGCAACCGGCTCCAGGCCCACCGGGATCGATCGGAGCAGGCGAACGCCGAACGCGTCGACGTCGAACACTTCCAGCCGGTTGGCGGGCGTGTTCGCGACGAACAGTCGGTTCCCATTGGGCGAAAGGGCGACGGGCCGGACCGGGCCGGACTCGAAGGCGACGAATGAGGTCTGAGCCTGTATGGGGCCGCCGGTGAAGAGGAAAACAAGGGTCCAGATACAGATGGCGAAGCGCAATGGGAATCTCCGGCAGCAAAGAGCATGGGGGGAGACACGTTGCGCCGGTGCGAACGGGCCTCTCTTCCAGCCGGCATGATGGCACGATCGGATCCCCGCGAACAGCGCCGAGTGCTCGGCTTTCGGCCCGCGGCCGGCTGTGGGGTGCCTAGCAAGCCCTGAACCGCCGGCGCGAGTGCCCAGTATGGGGATGTAGGAGGGCGCCCGCACGGTGGTGGCGGGTTGACGGGAGGCCGGTTCATCCCGCAAACTCCCCGTCGGGGGTGGTGTTGTACTCGTTCGCAGACACAGCGCGAATCTTGCGTGTGTCACCGGCGCGTCTCCGATATTGGGAGCGCACGGAGCTGGTGCGCCCGTCATCGCAAACGGAAGCCGGTGAGCGTTCTTTCGATTGGCAGGACCTCGTCGAACTCCGCACGGTCTTGCGCCTGATCGACCGAGGCGTCCCGGTACGTCGCATCCGTACCAGTCTCGACCGCTACCGGATGCGGTTGACCGAACGAACCGAAGCGCCCGATATCGGAGCGCTCCGCGTGGTCGCCCACCGACCCGAGGTGGTCGTGCGAAACGAGGGTGCCTGGGAAGCCCCGGACGGCCAACTGCTGATGGACTTCCCGGAAACGGGGGTTCCCGAGGTGACGCTGCTCGACGAGGCGCGCAAGGAAGCCTGGCCCGAGCCGTCGGCCCTCGAGTGGTTCGAACGGGGCTGCGACCTGGACGGAGACCCTGCCACGGTCGCCCAAGCGCTCGACGCCTACTCGCGCGCTCTCGAAGCCGATCCGGAGTTCGTTGATGCCCATTGCAACCTGGGCACCGTTCACTTCAATCGCGGCGAACGGGAACGAGCGGCAGCGGCTTACCGCGCCGCCCTCGACATCGACCCCGGTCATCTCGAAGCGAACTTCAACCTGGCGAATCTGTTGGAAGAGGACGGTCAACGTGAGACCGCGCTGCGCCATTACAAGTCCGCGGTCGAGGCGGACCCGTTGTTCGCCGATGCGCGACTGAACCTGGCGCTGCTCTACGAGAAGCTCGAGTTGAACTCACAAGCGCGGGAGCAATGGCGCCACTATCTCCAACGCGTACCGGAGGGCCACTGGGCCGACGTAGCGCGCGATCGCCTCGAGCAGCCCGCTTCCGGGCCCCGCTCGCGTACGGGTCCGGGGCCGAGCCCCAAGGGAAAACGTTAGTTTCGCGCCGGCGCGGCTTCGGCCGGTGTCACCTTGAAGGTCGTGCGGCCGACCCGCTCCTCATCGAGCCAGGCTTCGACCTGCCAGATGCCCGCTCGGAGCGCCGGCGCATCGCCACGCTTCCAGCGCGAAACCGCATGGGCCTTGGCAGCCTCCTTGGCCCCCGCTTGATGAATGATCTCGCCGATGGGATCGAGCCAGCGGATCTCCAAGTCCTTGCGTTCATCGACCCAGGCAGGATCGACGCGGCCCCACCAGCCCAGGATCGCAGCGTCGGCCGGGAAAGCCTCAGTGGTACGGCCCACGGGTGAGTCCGCTTCTCCGCTCGCCTCGGGGTCGGCGACACCGGAATCGATGAACACGGGGAAGGTCAGGCGCTTCAGCAGCCGCTCGGTTTCCCGGGTGAGCGGGCCGGGGCGGACGAAACGTGATTGCGCCTGTTCGAGGTGGAAGATCGCGCGCGCGTTCTGCTCGAGGGACCGGTAGCCGCGGCCCAAGCGAAAGTGTACGAGGGCGCGGGTCGGGTCGAGCGCCAGGGTCCGGCTGTAGGCGGCGACGGCATCGTCGAGCCGTCCGGCTTCTTCCAGGAGCTCGGCCTGGCGGAAGGGCAGGCGTGGATCAAAGGGCTCCTGGGCCTCGGCCTCGGAGAGAATGCCGATGGCCTGGTCGGGGTCGGCGATGTCCCCGGCTGCGCTGAGTGCGGCGGCGACCAACCCGCGATCCGGCGTGGGCAGTTCCGGCAGCAGGGTGCTTCTCTCCTTGGCGACCAACAGGCCGAGTCGGAGTTGGGCCTCACGAAAGCCGGCGCGAATCCGCGGATCTTCCTGGCCCGCGATCGTGGTCGTCTCGGCCCGCGCCACGGCGTCCTCGGCCCGGACCTCGGCACGCGGGTGCGAGAACAGGTAGGGCGGTAGCGCGAAACCCGGCCGGCCCTGCTTCGCGACGAGCCGCTCGAAGAAGATCGCCATCCCCATCGGGTCGTAGCCGGCCCGGACCATGAACGCGGTACCGACCTGGTCGGCTTCACTTTCGAGTTCGCGGGTATAGGCGAGACGCAGGCTCTCGTTCACGCCCTGGGCCACGAGCAGCGGAGCGGCTTCCCCGGTCGCCACGCTGAGGCCAGCGCCGACCAGGGTGGAAACGAGCTGCGGGATCGCATTGTCCCGCACGCCACGCGCCCAATGGTGCCGGCGCGAATGCGCGATCTCATGCGCCATCACGCCCACGAGTTCGTCCATCTGGTTGGCTTCCAGGATGGTGCCCGAGTGGAAGTAGATGTAGCCGCCAGGCAGGGCGAAGGCGTTGAGCGATTTCTCCCGGATCACGCGGATCCGGTACGGAAACTTCTGCTCGCCGAAGTGTTGGACCATGCTCTGGGCCAACTCGTTGATCCAACCCACGACGTAGGGGTCGTCGATCAAGAGCCCGCGTTCGGCGAGCTGCGCGCGGATCTGGCTGTCGGCCTGGTTGCCGACCAGCCGCTCCTGCTCGACCGAGATCTCCGGCATCAGCATCGAGAGCGGATCGAAGACCGCATCACCTTGGTCGTTGGTGACGCAACCGGGAGCGAGGGCGCTGAGGGCTCCGACCAGGGCGAGCGCGAGGGCTCGCCCTAGCCTTCGCTGGCTTCGGGCTGCCATCGGAGGATCGGCTTGCGGGCTGCGCGGGTCTCGTCGAGGCGGCGGTGGCGCGTGTGATGGGGCGCGGTGCGCACGGTGTCGGGGTCGGTCCGGGCTTCGTCGGCGATGGCGAGCAGGGTGTCGGCAAAGCGATCCAGGCTTTCGAGCGATTCGCTCTCGGTCGGCTCGATCATCATGGCGCCCTGGACGATCAACGGAAAGTAGATGGTCGGCGGGTGGTAGCCGTGGTCGATCAGGCGCTTGGCGACGTCCATGGTCGTCACGCCGGTATCGGCCAGTGCGCGATCCGAGAGCACACACTCGTGCATCACGGGCTTGTCGATGGGGACGTGGAACTCACCGCGCAGCCGTGCCAGCAGATAGTTCGCATTGAGCACGGCCATGTCCGTGCACTGCCGGAGCCCGTCGGAGCCGAGTGAGAGGATGTACGTGTAGGCGCGCACCATCATGCCCACGTTGCCGTGGTTGCCGTGCAAGCGGCCGATCGAATCGGGGCGGTCGTGGTTCCAGGCGAAGCCCGCGTCGCTTCGCGAAACGGTGGGCGTCGGCAGGAAGGGTGCCAGTGCATGCTTGACGCCGACCGGTCCTGCACCCGGGCCACCGCCGCCGTGCGGCGTCGAGAAGGTCTTGTGGAGATTGAAGTGCATCACGTCGATGCCCATGTCCCCGGGGCGCGAGACGCCGAGCAGGGCATTCAGGTTTGCGCCGTCGCCGTAGACGAGCCCGCCGCCGTCATGGACCACGTCGCAGATCGCGGAGATGTGTTCTTCGAAGAGCCCGAGCGTGTTCGGGTTGGTGATCATCAGGGCCGCGATCTCGTCGTTCATCAGGGCCGCCACCGCTTCGGGATGCAAGATGCCATCGTCGCCGGAAGGAACCGCGACCACGTCGTAACCGTTCAAGGCGGCGCTCGCCGGGTTGGTCCCGTGGGCGGAATCCGGCACCAGCACCTTGCGTCGCTTCGCGTCGCCACGCTTCTCGTGATAGGCGCGGATCATCATGATGCCGGCGAGTTCGCCCTGGGCGCCCGCTGCGGGCTGGAGCGTGACGCGGTCCATGCCGCTGATCTCGGCCAGGCTGCGCTCGAGTTCGAAGCAGAGTTCGAGCAGCCCCTGACTCTCTTCCTCCGGCGCCATCGGGTGGGCCTGGGCGAAGCCGGGCAGTCGCGCGACGCGCTCGTTGAGCTTCGGGTTGTACTTCATCGTGCAGGAGCCGAGCGGGTAGAGGCCGAGATCCACCGCCGCATTCCAGGTGGAGAGCCGCGTGAAGTGGCGCACCACGTCGACTTCGCTCAGTTCCGGGAGCGCGGGAATATCATCGCGCGCGAGATCGCCCAACAGGCTGGCGACATCGGCAGCCGGCACATCCAGCATCGGAAGCTCGGCACCGCGTCGTCCGGGACGGCTCTGCTCGAAGAGCAGATCCTCTTCGTAGGCGAGGCCTTGGGCGGCATTCCGCTTCACGAGGGGTTCCCTGCCAGGCTATCGACCAGCCGGTCGATGTTCGCCTGGCTCGCGAGTTCGGTGGTGCAGATCAACACGGCAGGCCCGAGGTTGGGTGCGGCCTCGGCGAGATCGAGTCCCCCCACCAGTCCGTTGCTGCGGGCGCGAGCGAGGGCCGCATCGCCAGCGTCCGGCACCGCGACCGCGAATTCGTTGAAGGTCGGCCCCGGGGTCAGCACCGAGAGGCCGGCGGTTTCCGCAATCCGTGCCTTCGCATATTCGGCCTTCGAGAGGTTGATCTCGGCGAGTTCGCGAAGGCCACGCCGGCCTAGCAAGGCCAGGTAGACCGTCGCCATCAACAGGCAGAGCCCCTGGTTGGTGCAGATGTTCGAGGTCGCTCGTTCTCGGCGGATGTGCTGTTCCCGCGTCGAGAGCGTCAAGACGAAGCCGCGCTTGCCTTCGGTGTCTGCGGTTTCTCCGACCAGGCGGCCCGGCATCTGGCGCACGTGCTTCTGGCGCGAGGAGAGGAAGCCGACGTGGGGGCCGCCGTAGGCCATGGGCACGCCGAAGCTCTGGGCTTCGCCGCAGACGATGTCGGCGCCAGCGTCGCCGGGCGCGCGGAGCAGGGCCAGGGAGAGCGCCTCGGTCACGGTTACCACGAGCAGGGCGCCTGACGCGTGCGCATTCGCCGCGTGGGCTTCGAGATTCGAGACCGCCCCGAGGAAGCCCGGCTGCTGCACGATCCAGCAGGCTGCCGAGTCGTCGAGTTCGTCCACCACCTCGGCACCGAGGCCGCCGAGCACGGTCACCAGGACCTGGTGGTAGTGCGGGTGCAGACCCGGCGCGACGGCCACGCGGCTGCGGCGGGTGATCCGCATGGCCATCAGCGCCGCCTCGGCCGTGGCGGAGGCGCCGTCGTACATCGAGGCGTTGGTCACCTCGAGTCCGGTCAAGCCGCATAGCATGGTCTGCCACTCGAAGACCGCTTGCAGGGTTCCCTGGCTGATCTCGGCCTGATAGGGCGTATAGGCGGTATAGAACTCCGAGCGCGAAATCAGCGCGTCGACCGCCGAGGGCAGGTAGTGTGCGTAGGTGCCGGCGCCCAGGAACCAGGGCGAGCTCGCGGCGTTGACGTTCTTCGCGGCCAGCCGTTCGAGCTGCGCCAGGACTTCCTGCTCGCTCTGTCCGAGCGGGAGGTCGAGGGCGCGGCCCAGCTTCAGCTTCTCCGGGATGGTGTGGAAGAGCGCATCGACGGCATCGATGCCGATGCGTTCCAGCATGCGGCGGACATCGTCGTCGGTGTGGGGGATGAAGCGCAGCGGAGCTTCGCCTTATTCCCGGTCCTTGATGTGCTGGGCGTAGCCAGCACGATCGAGGAGAGCGTCGATTTCCTTCGGGTCGGATGGCTCGACGACGATCATCCAGCCGTCCCCGTAACAATCCTCGTTGACCGATTCCGGTGTTTCCGTGAGGGCTTGGTTGACTTCCACGACCTCGCCCCCGATCGGGGCGAACAGGTCGGAGACGGCCTTGACCGATTCGATCACGCCGAAGGGATCGCCCTTGTCGAAGCTGCGGCCGACCTCGGGAAGTTCGACGAACACGATGTCGCCGAGCTGCTGTTGGGCGTAGTCGCTCACGCCGATCGTGACGCGCTTGCCATCGGACCGGGTCCACTCGTCTTCGATCGAATAGCGCAGGGAATCGGGGAGGTCGTAGTCGGACACGTTGCTGCCTTTGCTTCGTTACTTCGCGGAGTGCTTGGTCACGAACGGGGTTTCCACGACCAGGGCGGCAATGGGTTTGTCCCGAACGATGATCTCGATCTCGGTGCCGGGCTTCGCCAGGGCCGGCGGAACGTAGCCGAGCCCGATCGACTTTCCGAGGGTCGGTGAAGGAGCACCGGAAGTGACGACACCGACGCTATTTCCCCGGTGGGCAATCGGGTAATCGGCGCGGGCGACGCCTCGTTCGGTCAACTGGAAACCTACCAGGGCCCGTTCGTGCCCGGCCCGCTGACGCGCGCGTATCGCGTCGCACCCGATGAAGCCGCCGGCGTCCAGCTTGACGAAGCGATCGAGTCCGGCTTCGAGCGGCGAGGTCGTATCGTCGAGTTCGTGGCCGTAGAGCGGGAGGGCGGCTTCGAGGCGCAGGGTGTCGCGGGCCCCGAGGCCACACGGCGAGGCGCCAGCGTCGACCAGGGCTCGCCAGAGTGTCTCGGCCGCTTCGGCCGGGGCGTAGAGTTCGAAACCGTCCGAGCCGGTGTAGCCGGTGCGCGAGATCGTGACCTCGTGCCCGACGCAACGGGACGCGACGAACCGGAAGTTCTTCAATCCGGCGAGCGGTTGCTCGCTGATGGCCTGGAGCGCGGCCTCTGCCCCCGGGCCCTGCAGGGCGAGCAGGGCCGTGCTGTCGCTTCGGTTGGCGAGCTCCGCGTCGTCGGCGGCGTGCCGCACACACCAGCGCCAATCCTTCTCGATGTTGGAGGCGTTCACGCAGAGAAACAGCCGGTCTTCGGAGACGCGGTAGACCGTGACGTCGTCGACTACGCCGCCTTCCTCATTGCAGAGCAGTCCATAGCGGACCCGGCCCGGGCGCAGGCTCGCCACCGGGCAGCTGACGAGACGCTCGAGGACGGCGCCAGCGCCAGCGCCGGAAAAATGGATCTGGCCCATGTGCGAGACATCGAAGAGACCGACGCCTTCACGCACGCTGGCGTGCTCGGCCTTGATCGAGCCGTACTGCACGGGCATCGCATAGCCGGCAAATGGAACCATCCGTGCGCCCGACGCCACGTGGATGTCGTGAAGCGGCGTGGTGAGCAGTTCGCTCAAACGCTCATCCGTTGGCGCCAGGTCGCGAGCGTGTTCTGGAGCAGCATCGTGATCGTCATGGGGCCGACGCCGCGCCGGTGGGGTGTCACGAGTCCCGCGATCCCCTGGACGGCCTCGAAATCGACATCGCCGACGGGCTCGCCATCCACGTGGGTGGCGCCCACGTCGATGACCGCCGCACCGGGCTTGATCCAGTCCGCCTTCACCAGCTTGGGCACGCCGACGCCGGCGACCAGGACGTCGGCCGTGCGGCACAGCTCGGCCAGGTTCCGGGTGCGCGAGTGGCACATCGTGACCGTGGCATTGCGTCGTTGCAGGAGCAGCGAGATGGGTTTGCCCACGATCATGCTGCGCCCGATCACGACGGCGTGGGCACCTTCCAGCGCGATCTCGTTTCGGTCGAGGATCTCCATGATTCCGAGCGGGGTGCAGGCGAAGAGACCTTCGTCACCCATCAGGAGCCGACCGCAATTGATCGGGCCGACGCCGTCGACATCCTTGTCCGGGTCGAGGCTGGCCGCGACCACGTTCGGATCGATGTGCTTCGGCAGTGGCAGCTGCACGAGCACGCCGTCGATACCGGCGTCGCGGTTCAGCTTGTCGATCAACGCGAGCAGGTCTTCCTGGCTCGTGTCCTCGGGCATCTTGTGCTCGACGGAATCGAACCCGACACGCTTGCAAGCGCGGCGCTTTCCCTTGATGTAGGAAGCGCTGGCCGGGTCGTCTCCGACTAGGACCACGGCGAGGCTAGGCGGCCGAATTCCAGCGGCGACGTGGCCGGCGACTTCGTCGGCCATCTGGCCGCGCAGCTCCTGGGCCAGCTCCAGGCCATTGACGACGACCGTCTCGATCGGGGGGGTATCGGGCAACGAATCGAGCCTCCGAGGGGCGGGCCGTGCGCACGCTACTGCGCGGGCGCAACGATCCCTAGCGGTAGGGTGGACCAGCAGGGCGGGGACCCGTGAGTTCCAGGGCCGATGCCCCCCAGACCCGAACCGGAACGCCGGCGAAGATAGCAACCGACGGATTCGCGGCTCTGAAACGGCGTGTCACTTCGGCATCCGGGGTGCCGATCGGGTTGGAAACGTGCCTGCGGCGCGCTCTAGGCCGCGTCCTTCTTGCTGCCACTGGACTTCTTGTCCTTGGAGCTGGATTTCGAGTTCGACTTCGTTTCGGACTTGGAGCCCGACTCCTTCTTGACGTCGCTCTTGGATTCGCTCTTCGGGTCCCCGGCGCCGGCGTCCTCGGAACCCTTCGAATCGCCCGAATCCGTCGCATCGGCTGCGGGCTTTCCACTCGAGGCGTAGAGATCGCTGTACCAGCCGCCGCCCTTCAGCACGAACGAGGTCTTGGAGATCAGCCGCTTTGCTTGGAGCTTCCCGCAGGAGGGGCACTTCTTGACGGGCTTGTCGCTGATCCGCTGTTCCTTCTCGAACTCGTGCCCGCAGGCCTTGCACCCATAGTCGTAGGTCGGCATCCACTGCTCCTCGCGTCTGGCTCACGCCGCGTGGCCGGGGAGACTCCCCCAATCCAGTGACAGGCGCCAGCGCAGCCCGTGCCGCTGCCTCAGGCCTGCTCCCTTTCCCGTATGGGGTCGGTTCCGTAGAAGCGGACGAGCTCGTTGTATAGATCCGGCGTCGCTTCCTGCATCTGGGCTGATTTCTCGAAGAATGCTTCCGTGGCCACCGCGAAGAACTCCGCTTCGTTGCTTGCCCCATAGCGCCGGAGGACCGCGCGTTGTCGGCGACCGCGGGCGCGCAGGCCCAGGAAGTGGCGGCTCATGATCTCGGCCCAGGGGCGGTAGTGGTCGCGGCCCCGCAGTTCCGGGGTTCCGTCGAACGCGCCCGAGGCCCGATCCAGGACATGGGCGAATTCGTGACTGGCCGTATCGAGGCCATCGGCCGGATTCCGAAGCCCGTGGAGCACGTCGTCCCAGGAGAGGACGACGGTGCCCCAGGCATGGGCTTCGCCCAGCACGACGCCGTCTGAATCCGGGTGCCGATAGGCGCCGGGGTAGATGACGATCTCCCGGCAGCGGTCGTAGCGGGACAGGCCGAGATGAAGGACCAGCCGAACGGCGCTCGCGGCGACGACCACGCGCACCTCGTCATCGACTTCCAAGCCGGCCGCCCCGATGAAGTTCTTCTCCCAGACGAAGCACTTCACCATCTCGAGGAATCGCGGACGCTCCGCTTCCGAAAGGTCCGCGTAGAACGGCACCCTGTCCTCGAGATGGCGAAACCATGCCTCAGGAAAGGGCTCCGCGGCATAACGCCGCCGACGCCAGCGACGAATCAACCCGAACACCGCATCAACCTAACACGGGGACGGACTCCTCAAGTTTCAAGATTGCAAGTTTGAAAAACTTGCAATCTTGAAACTTGAGGAGTCCGTCCCCGCTCTAGGAGCCGGTTTCGGTGCGGCCCGCTAGGTAGGCGATCTTGTCGTGGTCCTGGTCTGCTTGATCGATTGCCGTGAGGCTCTCGACCAGCTGTAGATGGCTCTCGAGGGTCTGCTGGAGGGCCGCACCGACGCGGGTCCGGATCGCCTTGAGTTCGCGGATCTCTTCAGCCAGTTGCGCGGCCCGGCGGTGGGATGCGTTCAGGAGCTTCTCGGCCTTTACCTCGGCCTGGCCCATCATGACCTCGGCTTCCTTCATCGCCGTCTTCTTGAGGTCTTCACTCAACGTTTGTGCCGTAATCAGGGTTTTTTGAAGGGTTTCTTCGTTTCGCGAAAGATCTTCCACGCGGCTCTCGAGCTTGTGGACCCGGCTCTCGAGGACGTCGCGTTCCTTCTGCAGCGCCTCGTAATCCTCGGACAACAGGTGGAGAAAGCTCTCGACCTCGGCCGGGTCGATGCCGCGCAGCCTGCTGGAGAAACGATGCTTCTGGATGTCGAGCGGGGTGAGTCTCACCGGTCGGGCCTCCTCTGCGAACCTGGGATTCGTTCACACGCAGGCAACGATCGGCGCAACCGGCCGTCGGCTTGAGGCTTTTTCGCGGGCTAGCCGCCGAGCTCGCGGGAGCGCCGGGTGGCGGCCTCGACGGCTTCGTGGATGGCCGCCCGGAAACCACCCGCCTCCAGCCGTTCGAGCCCCGCGATGGTGGTGCCGCCGGGCGAGGCGACCTGGTCCTTGAGCGATGCCGGATGGCGGCCCGACTCCTTGGCGAGTTGGGCCGCGCCGAGCACCGTCTGGGTCGCCAGCAGACCCGCCGCGTCCCGCGGCAGCCCCATGCGAACGCCGGCGTCCGAGAGCGCGTCGAGCAACACGAACACGTAGGCCGGTCCGCTGCCGGAAAGTCCAGTGACCGCGTCGATCAGTGCTTCGTTGGGCGCCTCCCAGGCGACGCCGACGGATTCGAACAGGGCCTTGGCCAGGGCACGGTCCTGGGGACGGCAGGCCTCGTTGGCGACGAATGCGGCAGCCCCGGCGCCGACGAGGGCGGGCGTGTTCGGCATGCCGCGCACGATGCGGGCGCCACTGGGCAGGGCGGCGCCCATGGCGCCGAGAGAGATGCCCGCCGCGATCGAGACCCAGAGCGGCGCTGTGGCCGCGCTCGAGCCCGCCACGCTGGCCAGCACCGGAGCGACGAGGGCCGGCTTGACCGCGAGCACGATCAAATCGCAGAGCTCCACGAGTTCGATGCCTTCGGCCACAGCCTGGACGCCGTGACTCTCTTCGACGAGCTTGCGGCGGGCCGGGTCGGGATCCGCCACGCGGATCTGGCTGGCCGGGACGCCGGCCGAAAGGACGCCGGTCACCAGGGCTTCACCCATCGCCCCGCCGCCGATGAAACCGATCCGCGCTGCCTCGAGTCCTGCCGCCATGTCAGCTCTCCCTCGCTCCGAATATCGCCGTTCCGACGCGGATGATCGTCGCTCCTTCTTCGAGTGCCACCTCGAAATCCGAGGACATGCCCATCGAGAGTTCGGGCAACCGCGCCGCTCCGCCGAGCCGCTCGCGCAGTTCGTAGAGTGAAGCGAAGGCGGGTCGCACGTCTTCGGCGTTCCTGGCGACCGCCGGAATCGTCATCAGCCCGGCGACTTCGAGGGCACCGAGACCGGCGAGTTCGTCGAGCAGGGCGGCCAGCTCGGCAGGTGCGACGCCGCCTTTCTGGGGTTCGTCATCCACGTTGACCTGGACCAGGATGCGCAGGCGCCGATCGGCTGCGGCGGCGCGACGATCGAGTTCTTCTGCCAGGTCGAAGCGATCGACGGTCTCGACGCAATGGCAGAGCGGGGCGACCAGGCGTGCCTTGTTGCGCTGGAGTTTCCCGATGAAATGCCAGAGGGGTGGCGGACAGCCGGTGCCCGCGAGCATCGCTTCGAGGGCGGGCGCCTTGTCGCGAAGCTCCTGGGCGAAGTTCTCGCCGAGGTGGGCCAGGCCAGCGAGTGCGCCGGCACCGACACTGTGGACCGGCTGGCGCTTGCTGACGCCGACCAGGGTCACCTCGCTACGAGGCCGCCCGGCGCGCGCCAGTGCGGCATCGATGCGCTGCTCGACCATTTCCAAGCGGGCCGGAATCGCGGCGGAGGGCCCGGGCGCGGGCCCATTGGCCTCACGCAACAGGGCCAGCGTCTGCTCGATTGGCAGCCCGATCACGTTGGTCCGTGAGCCCGCGACGCGCTCCACGAACTTTCCGCCTTCGCCCTGGAGCGCGTAGGCGCCCGCCTTGTCCATGGGCTCACCGCCGGCGACGTAGTCGCGAATCTCGCCGGCTTCGGCCCGGCGCAGGGTCACCTGGCTTTCGACCTGGCAACTGGCGACCCGGGTTCCTCCGGAATCGACCAGGGCGACGCCGGTCCAGACGACATGGGTCTCTCCGCAGAGTTGGCCGAGGAGTTCCTCGGCGTGGGCCGCATCCCGCGGTTTGCCCAGGACCCGGTCTCCCAATACGACGATGGTGTCGGAGCCGAGGATCAACGCGTCCGGCCGTCGCTTCGCCACGGCAAGGGCCTTGTCCCGCGCCAGGCGTTCGACCAGGGCTTGGGGCCGCTCGCCCGGCAGCGGTCGCTCGTCGATCTCCGCCGGGACGACTTCGATCGGGATTCCGGCAGCGGCCAACAGCGCGCGGCGGCGTGGGGATGCACTCGCGAGAACGAGGTTTTCGGACGGCATCCCGGCGAAGTACCCGGCGCGCCGCCGAGCGTCAAGCCAGCGCGTCGGCCTCGCCGCATCCAGGCCCACGGGGTAGCCTCGACCGCGATGGGATCGCCTCCGCGAGTTCGTCGGCTTGCAGGGCTCGGGCTCGTAGCAATACTCGTCGCCTGCGCCGGTGGACTGGTTCGTTCCGACGACCGCCTGGAGTACCGGCGCCACGGCGGGTCCATTACCGATCTGGCGCGATGGGATTCGAGCTGGCGAGAAGTCGACGTCGAGGGAGCGACGCTTGCCTATCGCGGCCCGGACGGTGCGTTGGCCGCCTGGGTTCGGGAGTGTCGGGGCACGGGCGACCCCGTGCGTCTGGCCCAGGCGTTGCTCTTCGAGTGGAATGCCACGGCGATCTCGCGTGAGCTCGAGGAAATCCACGGGGCGCCAGGGGTGCGGCTGCACGCGCAAAGTGGCGCCGTCGAGCTGCGGGCCCTGACGCGCGCGGGCGCCGCCTGTTCCGACGACTGGATCCTGGTGACCCGCGGGCCCGCTGGCGAGCGCGCCTCGTTGCTTCAGCGCTGGGTCGACAGCTTCGAACCGGGTATAGAAGATGCCACTGCCGAAGAACCCGGTTCCGAGGGGCGTCCGGATGCGTGAGGTGGCGCCGGCGAACCTGCTCACGCGACTCGGAGAGCGACTCCTCGAGATCTTCGACCAGGTCGGCGACTTCGTGCTGCTGGCAGGCGACACCGCGATTGCGGCCTTCCGGCGCCGGCCGGAGGGGCTCGAGACGCTTCGACAGCTCGAGGAGGTCGTGGTGCGCTCTGCCCCGATCGTCGTGATCACGGCGCTCTTCACGGGCATGGTGCTGGCGCTGCAGACCGCCTTTGCGTTGACTCGATTCGGCGCCAAGCCCTACGTCGGCAGCATCGTCGGTCTCGCACTGGTTCGGGAACTCGGGCCGGTCCTGGCCGCGCTCATGGTGGGCGGGCGCGTGGGTGCCGGCATCGCGAGCGAGCTGGGCTCGATGAAGGTGACCGAGCAGGTGGACGCGATCCGAGCCATGGGCGCCGATCCGGTCCACAAGCTGGTGGTTCCCCGCGTCGTGGCAACGACGCTGGGGCTGCCGGTGCTGACCGTCTTCGCAATTTTGTTAGGTGTCTTCGGCGGAGGTCTGGTGGCGGATCTGCAGTACAACATCGCGCCCGGGTTCTACCAACAGACCGTCACGAACGCGGTTCGCATCGACGATTTCCTGTCCGGCGTCGCCAAGACCTTCGTCTTCGGATGGGGCATCGGAATGGTCGGCTGCTGGGTCGGCCTGCGTGCGAGTGGCGGCACTGCTGGCGTGGGCCGCGCGACGACCGAGGCGGTGGTGATCTCGTCGATCGGAGTGCTCGTGTCCGACTTCTTCCTGACCAAGCTCCTGATGCTGCTGCCCACCGAGGAGTGGATCCGGGCCTTCACGGCGCTACTCGCATGAGTGTGCCCGCGATCGAACTCAGTGGCGTCGTCAAGCGCTTTCACGGCGTCGAGGTCCTGAGCGGCGTGGATCTCCGCATCGAGAAGGGTCAGACGCGGACCATTCTGGGAGGCTCGGGCAGCGGCAAATCCGTCTGTCTGAAACACATGATCGGCTTGCTGCGTGCCGACGCCGGGACCATCCGGGTGGATGGGCAGGACGTCACCCAGCTCTCCGAGGAGCATTGGGTCCATCTGCGCCGCGACTTCGGCTTCGTGTTCCAGGGGGCTGCGTTGTTCGATTCGATCGACGTCTACGAGAACGTGGCGTATCCGATCCGCGAGCACCTCGACTGGTCCGAAGATCAGGTGCGCGAAAGGGTGCGCCTCAGCCTCGACTCCGTGGGCCTCGAAGGGGTCGAGCGTCTGGTGCCGGCCGAACTTTCCGGCGGCATGCGCAAGCGCGTCGGACTCGCGCGAGCGATCGCGCTCCAGCCACGGGTGATCCTCTACGACGAACCGACCACCGGGCTCGACCCGGCGAACTCGCGCCGGATCGGGGCGTTGATCCAGAAGCTGCAACGTGAGCTCGAGGTGACCTCGGTCGTCGTGACCCACGATATGGGACTCTGCTTCGCGGTTTCGGATCGTGTGGCATTGCTTCGAGACGGGCGAATCGTCCTCGACGCGCTCGCCGCCGAACTGCGAGATTCGCAATCGACCGAATTGCGTACATTCCTGGAGGGAAGCGATCCCCTCCCGCCGTCCTTCTCCGAAGTGCTCGGCGATGTTCCGGAGGAACCGACAGATGGATGAACGAAGTCGCCTGAGCCTGATCGTGGGAGCCGTGGCGGTCGGTTCGCTGATCACGGCCGCCTTCGTGTTGGCGAACCTGGGTTCGGACGCGGGCCTGCTGCAGGAACGTTATGCGCTCATCACCTACTTCGACGATGTCCAGGGCCTCGTCACGGGCTCGCCGGTCCGCCTCGCGGGCAAGGACGTGGGACGCATCCGGGAGGTCAGTTTCGCCCCGCTGGAAGACGACCGGCCGCCGGTGCGGGTGGTGCTCGAGGTCGACGGCAGCGTCCAGGATCGGATCCGCAGCGACTCGGTGGCCAGTATCGGAACGATCGGCCTGCTGGGGGACAAGTTCGTCTCCCTCACGATGGGCTCGCCGCGCGGGCGGGTGCTCCAGGACACCAACGAGATCGCCTCGGTCAGCCCGATCGATTTGAATGACGCGATCGTTCGTGGGACCGAAGCGATCGACAACATCGCGTTGCTCGCGGCGAATACCAACAAAGTGGTGGAAGATTTCGGTGACTCCCAGGGAATCGAAGGCGTGGCCAATGCCGCCGCGGCCCTCTCGGGCATCGTCACCGAGATCCAGGAGGGCGAAGGCATGCTGCACAGCTTGATCTACGACCCGTACCAGGGAAGCGAACTCGACAGTGTCGGACGCTCGCTGGCCACCCTGGAGAACATGCTCTCCGAGATCCAGGTGGGTGATGGCATCCTCCACGATCTGATCTACGAACCGGCGAACGAGCAGCTCATCAACGAGACGCTGATGGCCGGCTCACGATTGGAGAGCATCCTTTCCAAGATCGACGAAGGCGATGGCACGATGGCGCTGCTGGTCAACGACCCGAGCCTCTACGCCGACCTCAAGGCGCTGATCGGGGGCGCTCGGCGCAGCACGGTGGTGCGCACCTTGGTCGAGCTCTCCACTGACGAGGAATAACATGTCGGGCCGGGAATGGAGCCTCGCCGGCGCCTTGGAAATGATGCCCGAGGTGATCCGGCGCACGGCCTCCGCCGTCGAAGAAGTCGAGGCGCTAGCCGAGCAGGGCGAGTCCTCGGAGGAGGTGTTTCGCAAGCAAGCGCGAGAACGGATCGACGCCATCGCGAGCCGTTGGGTACGCGAGATGGAGGCGCTCGGCGTCGAAGTGAAGGGGGCCTGGCTCGTCGATTTCGACAATGGCTCGGGCTACTACTGCTGGAAGTGGCCCGAAGAACGTCTCGAGCACTTCCATGGCTACGACGAGGGCTTCTCGCGCCGGGTGCGGATCCAGTAGTTCCGGTCAGGGGCCCGGTGGCGCATACACATCGATGCGTACGGGCACCGAGGTGGCATCGAGCGAGATACGGCAGCGGCCATGGGAGCCGATCAGTGCCTTGGCGATCTCCTGGGCGAGCCCATGAAGCTCCGCCAGCAGATCCGCCGGGAGCGCCGGGTAGGGCAGCGCGCAATCGATGGCTTCCACCACGACGTGGCCCGGTGCGCGCACCCGGGCCGGCCGGATCGCGCGGACCCGTCCTCGCGAAACGATCACCGTATCTGCGGGGACTTCGACCGGTTCGATCGCGGAGAAATCGATCAGGGGGTCGCAGCCGCCGGCGAGATCGCGCGCCAGGCCTTCGCGAAGCACCGCTGGCAGCTCGGTTGTGGCCTGATACGCGGCGTGATCGACGGCCAGGCGCACCGGGACGTCGCCCCGGCTGAGGGACCGGGCCTGCCGGGAGGTCAGTGTGAAGCGGATGTACTGGACCGCTGAGAGACGATCTTCCTCCATCTGCTTCGGGTCGAAGCTCGCGCGAACCGGCTCGCCGCCGATCTCGAGGAGCACGTGCTCGTCCATGCCGATCAGTCGGTCGAGCTCCGGTCGGATCTCGGCGAGATCGGTGATCTCGATGAAGAGCGTTGCCGAGAGTTCGGAGTCGCCAGGGATCAGCTCGTTGTAGACGTCGAGTTCCTGTTGGATGCCCGCGGCATCAAGGGTCCCCTCGACGCGACACATTTCGAGAATCTGCCAACGCAGGGTCTCTCGATCTTCGAACAACAAGCTGACGCGGTGCCCGATGGAGATCCGCCGCCGATTCTTGTGGGCGATGACTTTCTCGCGAAGCTCTGTTCGACAGGCCTCGAAAACGGCCGCGCTGGGAATGTCCTCGAGGGCGAGCGGCTTCATTCGGCGGCGAGTCCGTAGGCGTGCCGCATCAGGACCACGGGATGGACGGCCTTGCGCTGAAGCCCCTCCTCGATGCGAAGTGCCGAGAGCGGGCAGTCGGTGGCGATGTGGTCGGGCCCGGCCTGATCGATCCGATCGAGCATCTTGTTGGCCACCGTCATCGACGCCTCATGGAAGCGCGCCTGCATGCCCCAGGTACCGTCGACGCCCGAGCACGCATCGATCAGCACGACCTCCTCGGAGCAGAGCTTCAGCAGATCCCGAGAACGGAAGCCGATGTTCTGGGCGCGCAGATGGCACGGAGCATGATAGGCAACGGTGCCGAGCGAACGCTCGAACTCGCGGTTCATCTTCTTGGCGCGAGCCAGGTCGTAGAGGTACTCCATCAGGTCCTGGGTGGCCTCGGCAACCCGCCTTGCAGCGTCGTCATCGGGTAGCAGCCGCGGGTATTCCTCCTTGAGCATCAGGGAACAGGAGGGGCCCGGGACGATGACCGTGGCGCCGGCTTTCACGTAGGGGAGCAGCTCGGCAACGTTCTGACGGGCGTTCCGCCGGGCCGCGTCCATGTCACCCGTGTCTGTGAAGGGCATGCCGCAGCAGCGCGAGTAGGCGATCTCGACCTTCACATCGCTTCGTTCCAGGACCAATACCGCCGAACGTCCGGCGATCGGATCGTTGTAGTTCACCGAGCAGGTCGTGAACAGAACGACATGGCCGCCCGAACCTTCGATTTTCGGTGCGTTCCGCTTGGCGAACCAACGCTCGACCGTCTCGTGATAGAACGACGGCTGCACCCAGTCGCGATGGATTCCCACGGTCTTTTCCATCACCACCCGCGAGAGCCGGTTGCGATTGGCGAAGTTCATCAAGGGCGGCGCGAGCGAGCCCAGCTTGCCTAGCAAATCGGTATTGGTGGTGAGCTTGCGCGCGATCGGGACGCCGTCGCGCTTGGCGCGAGCAAGTTGCTGGCGGCGCATCAGTGCGGGGAAGTCGACGTCCCATTCATGGGGCGGGGTGTAGGGGCAATGGTTGTAGCAGAGCTTGCAGTGGTAACAGAGCTCGTTCACCTCATCGAAGCCGGCCATCGTGACGCCCGCGATCTCGGCCTCGCTCGCATCCACCAGCTCGAATAGCTTCGGAAAGGACGGGCAGAGGGGCAGACAGCGGCGGCATTGATGGCACACCTCGCCGACCCGGCGCAGCTCCGTCTCGATGGAAGTCCAGTCCCCGTACCGAGGGTCCTCGTAGGACCACGCTTCGCCGGGGGTTTCCGGCAGCTCGACCTTCATGCTTCTCCCGTTCCTACCTGAACGAAAAAGGGCAGGGCCGCTTGCGACCCTGCCCTCGATCCATCTGCCCGTCGGCGTCGCCTCGCGCTAGAGGGTCTCGAGTTCGTCGAGGGCCCGCTGGAAGCGACCCGCATGGCTCTTCTCGGCCTTGGCGAGCGTTTCGAACCACTCGGCAACATCTCCGAAACCTTCGTCGCGCGCGGTCTTCGACATTCCCGGGTACATCTCGGTGTACTCGTAGGTCTCGCCGGTGACGGCGGCCACGAGATTCTTGTCCGTCGAGCCGATCGGCTTGTCGGTGGCGGGATCGCCGGCCACCTTGAGGTAGTCGAGGTGGCCGTGGGCGTGGCCGGTCTCGGCTTCCGCCGTGTCCCGGAACAGGCCACCAACGTCGGGATAGCCCTCGATATCGGCCTGCTTTGCGAAGTAGAGATAGCGGCGGTTCGCCTGGGATTCGCCCGCGAATGCATCCTTGAGGTTCTGGTGGGTCTGCGTGCCCTTCAGATCGGCCATGGAAGTTGCTCTCCTTGTTGGTTCATCCCGGAATCGAGGCCGTGGAGTCTAGCCTCGGCGCGCGCGGCGACCAGCGGTTTATCGGGGGTGCGCAGCCGACGCTGGACTACGTGACGCGATCGCGGGCCAGCGCCGTTCGTTCCTCTTCGCTGAGCCCGAGTTCTTCGAGGATCTCGTGGGTATGGGCACCCAACGCCGGGGCTCCAGTTCGCACTCGGGTCGGGGTGCGTGAGAACTTGGCGGCAGGGCCCACGATCGGAACCGCTGCGTTTCCCTCGGTCTCGGTGGGTTGCAACATGTCGCGATCGGCCGTGTGTGGGTGGGCGGCGGCCTGGGCGTAGCTGCGTACCGGTGCGAGGGGAAGTCCGACGGCGACGAACGCATCCTCGGCTTCGGCGACGGTTCGTTCCGAGAGCCAGGTTCGAAGCAGTGTGTCGACGGTCTCGCGTCGCGCGACGCGAGCGGCCGTGGTGGCGTAACTCGGGTCCTCGGCGAGTTCCGGGCGATCGATCAGCGCAGCGAGGCGTTTCCAGTGGGCGTCGGTCAGGATGCCGGCCATCACTTCGCCGTCGCGGCAGCGGTAGGTGTTGGCCGGAGCCGCGATGCGGAACTGATTGCCCATGCGAGGAAGCTCTGCACCCATCGCGCCGAGTGTCAGATAGCCGGTCGACTGGAATAACATGGCATCGAGCAGTGCCACGTCGATGTGCTGTCCCTCGCCCGTGCGGTCGCGATGGTGGAGGGCAGCGAGGGCGGCGAGGGCCGCGTGCAAGCCGCCGAGATCGTCGCCGATGAAGGTCGGGCTCTTGACCGGCTCCCCATCCGGGTCGCCGTTCAAGGACAGGTAGCCGCTCGCGGCCTGGGCGAGCGGGTCGTAGCCGGCGCGGTCGTGATCACGGCCGTATTGGCCGTAGCCCGAGATCGAGACCAGGATCAGGTCTTGCCGCATCGCGCGGAGCGCTTCCCAGCCGACGCCCCACTGTTCGAGGGCGCCAGGGCGGAAGTTCTCGACCACGATGTCGGCCGTGGCCACGAGCTGCCGAAAGACATCCCGACCGCGGGCATCGTGCAGGTCGAGGCTGAGACTGCGCTTGTTGCGATTGACGGTGGCCTGCATGAAGGAAACCGGCGGATTCGTGCCGGGCAGGAAGGGCGGCGAGCGCCGCGCCACCTCGCCGTTCGGATGCTCGACCTTGATCACATCGGCGCCCATGTCGGCGAGCAGGCTGCCGCACATGGGACCGGCCCAGGTGGTGGTCAACTCGACCACGCGCAGGCCGCGCAGCGGGCCGCGGCTTTCCGGATCCGCGTCCCGATAGAATTCGGAGCGTCGCACCTGGGTCAGGGCCTTCCGGTCTCGAGTCGGGCGAGGGCGCGCTCGACGGCGCGGCGCAAGTCCGGATCTTCACTGTCACGCGCGTCGGCCAGCGCCGCGCCGGTCGCGCTGGGAACGGCTTCCGGGTGAGCGGCGCCGAGTTCTCCCAGGGCCAGGGCGGCGAGACGTCGGGTCGCCGCATCCGGGTCCGAGCGCAGCGCTTCGAGGACGCGGTCGGCGAGCGGGGCGGGCGGAGAATCGAGCGAAGCCATGGCCGTCATCGCTGCACGGCGCACGTGGAGATCCGAATCGCTGACCGCTTCCATCAGGACCTGGGCGGACTCCGGTCGGTTGGGTGCAATTTCTCGCAGCGCGAAGGTGGCCATCCGCCGCACGACAGGGCTCTCGCCGCCGCGTGCCAGGCCCACGACCTGGGTGAGCACTTCCGCGTGGAAGCGGCCCATCTCCACGACCACCCGCGCGGAGGCCCAGCGGACGTCGGAATCGACACTGCCGAGCCCTTCGATCAACGCGGGAAGCAGCAGCGGGTCCGGCGGGCCGATTCTTGCCGCGGTGAATGCGGCTCGCCAGCGGCGCTTCGGGTCGTTCGAGTGCAGTGCTCGTTCGAGGGACGCCGCCACCCTCTCGGGCTCGCGCCCGATTGCGACCAGGGCATCCGAGGCCGCCCGGCCGACGGCCTTCACCGGATCTCCGAGTAGCTCGGAGAGTGCTTCGGAGAGGACGACCGCAGACTCGTCCACTTGCGCAGCCTGACAGGCGGCCCGGCGGACTTCAGGATCCGGGCTCGAGAACTGCGCAAGAAGCGTGTGTTTCAAATTGGGCTCCAGGTTGCCGTGACGAGGTCGTCACCGCGGTGCTGGGCGCGTCCCTCGCGTTCGAGCTTCATCAGATGTTGGGTGACGCTCTGACAGGCCGGGGCGTGGAGGTTCTCGGGATAGGCGGCGTAGATGACCTTGACCATGGTCATCGGCGTGCGCGGCCCCTTGGCGAGCTCGACCACGATCTGTTGCTCTCGCTCGTTGCGATGGGCGATGTACTCGCGGATCTTGGCCGGTGCGTCCTCGATCTTGGGTCCGTGTGCCGGGTAGATCGCGGTCGGATTCTCGGCCAACAAGCGTTCGAGGGAGTCCATGTACTGGCCGAGGTCTCCCGACGTCGCGGGGATGATGGTGGTGCCGACGCCGAGCACGTTGTCGCCGGAGAACAGGGAGCGCTCTTCCTCGAGGATGAAGCAGAGGTGATCCGGCGCGTGGCCGGGCGTGTGCACGGCGCGAAGCGTGGCGCCTTTGGTCTTGACGCTGCCGCCATCGGCGAGGTCGATCATCTCGAGATCGGCATAGCCTTCATCGAACGGTGGATAGCTGAACTTCCAGACCGGCACGCGGCCGAATCGCTCCAGCACCGAGCGGACACCGCCGATGTGGTCGGGGTGGCCGTGGGTCAAGACGATCGCGCCGATACGCTCACAGCCGGCCGCCTTCATGCCATCCTCGAGAATTCCGAGGTAGCTGTCCTTGCCCTCGCCTGGATCGATGAGCAGGCGCTCGGGGCCGGTGCCGACCAGGTATGTGTTCGTTCCGGGCCCGGCGAATGCGCTCGGGTTCTGGCCGAGCGCCACCGTGACCCGCTCCGACCAGACATCGACGTCGGGTAGGGTCATGCCCTGCATGATCTGGGGGGCCGACATGTTATTCGCCTGCCACGGTCATGCGGCTGACGCGCAGCGATGGTGCCGCAACGCTTCCCATCCAAAGCAGGTCGTTCCCGACGGCGTCGATGTCGGCCAGCATGTCGGCCAGGTTTCCAGCTACGGTGATTTCTTCGACAGGGTGCACGGCCTCTCCGTTCTCGATCCAGACGCCTGCGGCGCCGCGGGAGAAATCTCCGGTGACGGGATTGAAGCCGTGCCCGAAGAGCTTGGTGACCAGCAGGCCGCGCCCCATAGTTTGCACCAGCTCGTCGAGACTTTGGGCGCCGGGTTCGATCCACAGGTTGGTCGGCGCCACCCCGGGGGCGCTGCCGGCGCTCCTGGACGCGTTTCCGGTCGAAGCGAGCCCGAGTTTCCTGGCGGAGTAGTGATCGAGCAGGAAGCTCCGCAGGATGCCGTTCTCGACGACCGTCTTCCTGCCGGTGGGGAGACCTTCGCCATCGAAGGGTTTGCTGCCGAGGCCCCCGGGCAGGCGCCCGTCGTCGATGATCGTCACGGCATCGCTGGCGATACGTTCGCCGAGTTTTTCGGCGAGGAACGAACTCTGGCGGTAGACCGCGTAGCCGGAGACGCAGGCGGCCAGGTTTCCGAGGATGCCGCGGGCCGTCGGCGGATCGAAGATCACGGGGACCTCACAAGTTGCGATGCGCTTGCCGCCGAGCTGGGCGAGGGCCCGCTCCGCGGCGCGCCGCCCGACGGACTCGGGGCTTTCGAGCTCGCTGCGTCGGCGGGCGACGGCGAACCAATAATCGGTCTGCATTTCACCGTTTTCCGCAGCGATCGGGCTACTCACCAACGAGTGGCCGGCCCGCTGGTAGTCGCCGGCGAAGCCCGCGGTGTTGGCGTAGGCAACACGCGTAAGCTGCGAATCCGAGCTCGAGCCCTCGGAATTGACGATCCGGGGGTCGACCGCACGGGCGGCGGCCTCGGCAGCGCGCGCGTCGCCAACGTGACGGTCGACATCGATGTCCGCATCGGCGGGATCGAACAGTTCGAGTTCGGGGAAGTCGAGCGCGAATCCGCTGTCCGGGAGCCCGGCGTTCGGATCCGCTGCGGTGGCGCGGGCGAGGGCGACGGTGTCCTGGGCCAGTCGATCGACGGCGTCGCCGGCGAGGTCGCTGGTCGAGGTGATGGCCTGGCGCAGGCCGCCTTCTGTGGCGACGAAGAGGCGTAGGCCGAGACAACGTTCGCGGGCCTGTGTGACGTGATCGATGGCGTTGTCGCGGACGCGAACTTCCGTGGACTCGTCCTCCACCAACACCGCGTCGCCGGAATGCGCCCCGGCCGCCACCGCTCGTTCCAGGGCCCTCGTTGCAAGTTCGAGGCTCATCCCTCGGTTCCTCCCACGGTGATCTGGTCGATTCGCAGCGTGGGCTGGCCGACGCCGACCGGCACGCCCTGGCCGTCCTTGCCGCAGGTGCCGACCCCCCAATCCATTTCGAGATCGTTTCCGATTCTCGAGACCCGGGTCAGCACGTCGGGCCCGTTTCCGATCAGCGTGGCACCGCGGACCGGCGCCGTGACCTGGCCATCCTCGATGCGATAGGCCTCGGTGCACTGGAACACGAACTTCCCGTTCGTGATGTCGACCTGGCCGCCGCCGAAGGAGACCGCGTAGAGACCGTTGCGCACCGAGTGGAGGATTTCTTCCGGATCGTCCTGGCCAGCCAGCATGAAGGTATTGGTCATGCGGGGCATCGGCAGATGCGCATAACTTTCGCGTCGGCCGTTGCCCGTGGGCGCCTGGCCCATCAGCCGGGCGTTCAAGCGATCCTGCATGTAGCCGCGCAGAATGCCATCTTCGATCAGCACGGTGCGCTGCGTCTTGGTTCCTTCGTCGTCGACGTTGAGCGAACCGCGCCGGCCCGGGATCGTGCCGTCGTCGACGACGGTGACACCGGGTGCAGCGACCCGCTCGCCGATACGATCGGAGAAGACCGAGGTCTTCTTGCGGTTGAAGTCTCCTTCCAGCCCATGGCCCACGGCCTCGTGGAGCAGCACGCCGGGCCAGCCGGGGCCCAGCACCACGTCCATGGTCCCGGCCGGGCAGGGCACGGCCTCGAGGTTGACCAGGGCGAGTCGCACCGCTTCATCGACCAGTGGATGCCAGCCGTCGGCCGTCAGGACGCCGGAGAGTTCCATGCGGCCGCCCATGCCCTGGTAGCCGTTCTCGCGGCGGCCGCCGGATTCGACGATGACGCTGACGTTCAGGCGAATCAGCGGCTGGACATCGCTGACCCAGGTGCCATCGCTGGCCGCGATCATCAGGTGCCGATTCTGGGAGACGACACTGGCCATCACCTGGCTGACATGCGGGTCGAGGGCGCGCGCATAACGATCGATGGCGTCGAGCAGGGCGACCTTTTCCTCGATCGGCACATCGGTGGGCGCCAGGGCAATCGGGTAGAGATCATGGCTCGGAACCGCGGGCCCGCCGCGCGTGCTGACGGCCGTTTCACCGCCGCCGGCATCGGCGATGGCGCGAGCGGTGGTAGCCGCCAACTGGACGCTCTCGAGATCGATGTCGTCGGCATGGGCGTAGCCCTGGCGCTCGCCGGATTGCGCGCGGACTCCGACGCCCTGGGTCAGATGGCGATCCCCGCTCTTGACGATGCCTTCTTCCAGCGCCACGGAATCCTGGGTGGTGTACTCGAAGAAGAGATCTGCATGGTCGACCTGACGCTCGAGGGTCGTGCCCAGAGCCGCGTCGAGGGCACGCTCATCGATCCCGAAGCGTTCCTGGAACAGGGCGGCGGCGCGGTTGTTGTCGGGCTGTGTCATGGAAGCTCCTTCTCGAGGGCATCGATCGCATCGGGCAAGTCGCGGAGGGATGAAAGGTCTGCCACGTGGATGGCTCGCATCCCGGCAGCGCGGGCGCCTTCGATGTCCTCGTCCGGCTGGTCGCCGACGTAGACGGCACGGTGCCCGGGGATTCCCAGACGCTTCAAGCAGACGTCGAAGATCATGCGTTCGGGCTTGGCGGCTCCTGCGTCGGCCGGGGTGGTGATCGCATCGAAGTGTTCGTGCAGGCCGAAGGCCTTGAGCAGCGGGCGCAAGCGTTGGTCGAAATTCGAGAGCACCGCGATCATGCGCGAGCTCTTGGCCAGCGACGTCACGGTCTCGAGGGCACCGGGGGCGGCCTGCCAGGCCTCGATTCCTGAGTAGTGCCTGAAGACACGCTCGAAGAAGCCGTCGAAATCAGCGAATGAGCTCATCTGGTCGGCGGCCTTGAACGTCTCGCGTACGCGATCGTGCCACCAGCCACGCTCGAGGCGTTCGGCGTTGAAGAGCGTTTCGCCCGGATGGACGTTCGGCGGGGCTGCGGCGAAGACGCGAGCGAAGGCTTCGTCCAGCCGGCCGGCCGGGACCTCGACGCCGAACTCGCTCGCGAAGCGCGAGTAGGACTCGCCGACGGGTTCGCGCAAGAGCAGGAGGGTTCCCGCCGCGTCGAAGATCACTGCCTGGATGCGCTCGTCCGCCACGGAGGGAACGTAGGCGATGGCCTACTTCTCGTCCGGGTCGTAGGCCAGATTCGCGCGTAGCCAGCGTTCGGTCTCCCCGACGCTCATGCCCGTGCGCCCGGCATAATCCTCGACCTGGTCGCGGCCGAGCCGTCCGATGGTGAAGTAGCGCGCTTCGGGATGAGCGAAGTAGAGGCCGGAGACACTGGCGGCGGGCGCCATCGCGAAGTGTTCGGTGAGTTCGATGCCCAACGCCTCGGCACCGAGCAACTCGAACAAGGTGCGTTTCGGCGTGTGGTCCGGGCACGCGGGATAGCCGAAGGCCGGGCGGATGCCGCGATAGGCTTCGGCGATCAACGCGTCATTGCTGAGCGATTCGCTCGCGCCGTAGCCCCATTCCCTTCGCGCCTGCCGGTGGAGCCACTCAGCGAACGCCTCGGCGAGTCGGTCGGCGACGGCCTTGGCGAGAATCGCTTGGTAGTCGTCGCCGGCGTCCTCGAATCGTTTCGCCAGCGCCTCGGCACCGAGACCGCCGGTCACGGCAAAGCCGCCCAGGTAGTCGGGAATTCCGCTCTCGATCGGGGCGATGAAATCGGCAAGCGATCGACTCGGTGCATCTTCCGCGGGCCGTTGCTGCCGGAGCATCGGGAAACGGCCGCGCTCCTTGGTGCGAGTCTCGTCTTCGTAGAGCACGATGTCATCGCCGTCCGAGGCGGCCGGCCAGAACGCGTAGACGCCGCGCGCCTGAACCAGGCCTTCCTGGTCGATCCGATCGAGCAGGGCGTTGGCGTCGTCGAGCAACTTGCGCGCCTCGGGTCCGATCTCCGGATGATCGAGGATCTTGGGGTAGCGGCCCTTCAGCTCCCAGGCGGAGAAGAAGAAGGTCCAGTCGATCAGCTCGCGCAGCTCGGCAATCCCGGGCGAGATCTCGCGGTTTCCGAGAAACGCAGGCTTCGCGACGTCTTCGGCACTCCAACGGATCGGGCTTCGGTTCTCTCGGGCCGCCGCCAGGGGAAGCAGGGGCTTCTCGAGTTTGCTGGCATGGAGCGCACGGAGCCGCTCCTGATTGCGGCGATTGCCGGCGTCGAGTTCGCTGCGCGCTGCGGGATCGAGGAGCTTGGCAACGGTCCCAACGGCGCGAGAGGCATCGTGGACATGGACGACCGGGAGCGACTCGAGCGCCGGCGCAATGCGGACGGCGGTGTGTTGTTTGCTCGTGGTGGCGCCGCCGATCAACAGCGGGAGCGTCATGCCGCGTCGACCCATTTCGCGGGCGACGTTCACCATCTCGTCGAGGCTCGGCGTGATCAGGCCGGACAAGCCCACCAGATCACAATTCTCCTGGATTGCAGTCTCCAGAATCTTGTCTGCCGGAACCATCACGCCGAGGTCGATGACCTCGTAGGAATTGCAGCGCAAGACCACGCCGACGATGTTCTTGCCGATGTCGTGGACGTCGCCCTTGACCGTGGCCATCACGATCCTGCCCTTGGTCGTGGGCTTTCCGTCTTCGCCATCTTCCATGAAGGGTTCGAGATAGGCCACCGCCTTCTTCATGGCGCGCGCGCTCTTGACCACCTGGGGCAGGAACATCTTGCCGGCACCGAACAGGTCGCCGACCACGTTCATGCCGTCCATCAGCGGCCCTTCGATGACGAGGAGCGCGCGCCCGAGCTTCTGGCGCGCCTCTTCGGCGTCTTCCTCGATGAAGTCGACGTTGCCGTGGACGAGGGCATGGCTGAGCCGCTGCTCGACGCCGGCCTCGCGCCAGGAGAGATCGATCTCGCGCTTCTTTCCCTCGCCCTGCACGGTCTCGGCGAAGTCGACCATGCGCTCGGTCGCATCCTCGCGTCGATTCCAGATGATGTCCTCGACGTGTTCGAGGAGGTCCTTCGGAATGTCTTCGTAGACCTGGAGCTGGCCGGCGTTGACGATGCCCATGTCCATGCCCGCCGCGATCGCGTGGTAGAGGAAGGCCGAATGGATCGCCTCGCGGACCTGGTCGTTGCCGCGGAAGGAGAAGGACAGGTTCGAGACCCCGCCCGAGATGTGGACGCCCGGGCAGCGCTGCTTGATTTCGGTGGCGGCCTCGATGAACGATTTGCCGTACCCGGCATGCTCTTCGATCCCGGTCGCGATGGCCAGGATGTTCGGGTCGAAGATGATGTCTTCCGGCGGAAAGTCGACCTCGTCGACGAGCAGCCGATAGGCGCGCTCGCAAATCTCGACCTTGCGTTCGCGACTGTCGGCCTGGCCGGTCTCATCGAACGCCATCACGACCACGGCAGCGCCATAGCGTCGCACCAGCCGCGCCTTTTCCAGGAAGGCGGCCTCGCCATCCTTGAGCGAGATCGAGTTGACGATTCCCTTGCCTTGCAGACACTGGAGACCGGCCTCGATCACCTCCCATTTGGAGCTGTCGACCATCACAGGGACCCGCGCGATGTCGGGCTCTCCCGCGATCTGGTTCAGGAAGCGCCGCATGCAGGCGACGGAGTCGAGCAGGCCTTCGTCCATGTTCACGTCGATGACGTTGGCGCCGCCGCGAACCTGTTCGAGGGCGACCTCGACGGCGGTTTCGAAATCGTCGTTCTTGATCAGGCGCCGGAAGCGCGCCGAGCCGGTGACGTTGGTGCGCTCGCCGACCATGATGAAGTTCGAGTCGGGGCGGATCTCGAGGGTCTCGAGGCCAGTCAGTCGGGTATTTCGGCGCGCGTCTCCCGGCAGTGTGCGCGGGGCATGGGGCGCCACCGCCTCGGCGATGGCGCCGATGTGCTCGGGGGTCGTCCCGCAGCAGCCGCCGGCGAGGTTGAGTAGCCCGCTCTCGGCCATCTCGCCTAGCAAGGCGCCGGTGCGGCCGGCTTCCTCGTCGTATTCGCCCATTGCGTTGGGCAGGCCGGCATTCAGGTAGGCGGAAACGTAGGTCTCGGAAACGCCGGCCATCTCGGCGACGTAGGGCCTGGTTCCTTCGGCGCCCATCGAACAGTTGCAGCCGATCAGCAGTGGGCGGGCGTGTCGCAGCGAGTGGTAGAAGGCTTCCACCGTCTGGCCCGATAGCGTGCGACCACTGGCATCCGTGATGGTGACCGAAAGCAACAATGGCACACGCTCGCCACGCTCGGCGAAGACCTGGTCGATGGCCACGAGGGCCGACTTCGCGTTCAACGTGTCGAAGGAGGTTTCGACCAACAAGAGGTCCGAGCCGCCTTCGAGCAGGCCGCGCGCCTGCTCGGCGTAGGCATCGGTCAGCGCCTGCCAGGAGATCGAGCGGAATGCAGGGTCGTTGACGTCCGGCGAGAGCGACAGCGTACGATTGGTCGGACCCATGGCACCGCCAACGAAGCGCGGCTTGTCCGGCGTGCGCGCGTTCCAGGTCTCGCAGGCTTCGCGTGCCAGCCTGGCCGCTTCGCGGTTGATCTCGCGCACGTGTGCCTGCAGCCCGTAGTCCGCTTGCGAAATGGCGTTGGCGCTGAAGGTCGTGGTGCCGAGGATGTCGGCGCCGACGGCAAGGAAACGCTCATGGATGTCGCGGATCAGATCGGGCTGGGTCAAGACCAGCAGGTCGTTGTTTCCCTTCAGCTCGGTCTCGTGATCGGCAAAGCGATCCGAACGGAAATCGTCCTCGCTGAGGCCCTCGCGCTGGATCATCGTGCCCATCGCGCCATCCTTGATGAGGATGCGCTCGTTCAGGATCCGACGCAGGGTGGTTTCAACGCTCGAGGCTGCGCTCATCGGTTCTCCTCCGGTCGGGTGCCGCTGGCAATGAAGGTCTCGGGAAGGTCGGCACCGCGGGTCGCCTCGGGTTGGACATTGACGTGAACCTGCTCGAGGCCGGCCGCACGCATCGCAGCGGCGAGGTCTTCGGGCGCGAATCCGAGATGGCGGACCCCGAGTTCGCCCTGCATCCAGGCACGATCATGGCTGACGAAGTCGATCAGGACCACGCGCCCTCCGGGCCGCACCACGCGGCTCATCTCGGCGATCGCGGGTTCGGGCGCTTCGAGGTATTGGAGCACCATGTGCGCGAAGGCCGCGTCGACCTCGCCATCGGCGAGTGGCAACCCTTCCGCCGTACCGGCGCGAAGTTCGACGCCGCTCACACCGGCGGCTTCGAGCTTGCGCGCGGCCGCCTCGAGCATCGCCTCCGAGGAGTCGATCGCGATGACATGGCAACCGGCTTCAGCGAGGTCGATCGCGAGAACCCCGGTCCCGGTGCCGACATCGGCCACGGTCATCCCGCTGGGGATGAGGTGGCGGAAGGCACGGGCTCGAAGCAACTCGTCGCCCCAGACCTTGCGCAGTGCGTCCCACTCGCCACCGACGGAATCGAAGAAGCTGTGTGCGCGTTGTTCGCGCGCGCGGAGTACCCGGGCGAGGGCGGCCTGGTCGCGCTCCGTGGCCGGGTCGTCGGCGACGGCCCGACAAGCCAGCGCCCAGGCATCCGCCCAGGCCGGCTCCTCAGGCCCAACGAAGTGGTAGAGCGCGTAGGTGCCATCACGGCGGTCCCGAACCAGGGCCGCTTCCCGCAGGATCCCCAGATGTCGCGAAACCCGGGACTGGGCCATGCCCAGCACTTCCATCAACTCCTGGACTGCCAGTTCCTCGCGTTGAAGCAACAGCCCGATTCGGACGCGCGTCGGGTCGCCCAGGGTGCGGAAGATTTTCTGTAGTAATTCCGAGGACATTGCGGCGGACCTGCGAGCTGGATGAAATCCGGAGGCGCTTGGATCAAGGGATCCAGATGAAGGGATGCTAGCTGTCCAAGGTTCGGCAGCAAGTCGTCCACGCTTGACCGGTTTTCGCGGCCGGGCGACTCAGCGGATACGCGGGTTCGCAGCGGTTCCCTGGATCGTGAGCCGGGAGCCGGCGCTCAGCTTCATCCCGTAGCTTTGCATCATCCGGCCGAGGCCGGGGTCGAAGTGGTCGAGATCGACCACCAGATCGAGGCGTGCTGCTTCCCAGCGTCCAGCCTGGGGTACCACGGTTCCGGCCACCTTTCCGGCGGCAAGCGGGCCCTCCACCACGAGCGGGGCCAGTGACAGGCCGCTGGCGTCCAGCGCCAGCTCGGCGCTGAGCCGATCGAAGGGAATCGCGACCGGCAGGCCAGGTGGAAGCAGGCTCCCGTCGCTGGCCTCGAAGTGGATGGTACCCGTCGGCTGCCCGCTCGAGATCGAAAGCGCCAGGTTCCCGTCGACGGGACCCGTGATCGGCGGCTCGACCGTCCAGGGGAGAGCGCTGGCCTCGGGGATCTGGAAACTGCCGTCGATCTCGGAGCGGCCGGCGACGCCGTCGAAATCGCCGGGGCCTCCCACGGTGAGGATGCGAAGCCGCGGTTCGCCGCTGAGCCAGGCCAGGCTGAAGGCCGGGCGGATCGAGACGCGTTCGAAGCGAATCTCCTGGCCTGCGGGCCAGGCGATTCGTACGTCCGTCGCGTGGGCGGCCGCACCGAGGCTCCCCAATCCGAAACCGATGGCCGCGACATCGATGCGGACCCCGGCGGCCTCGCTCGCCAGCCGTTCGACGCTGGGCGCCAACTCGTCCCAGGGGTAGCGAGCGGCAACGAACAACAGCGTCAGGGTCAGTGCGCCCACGACGACACCGAACCGGCCCAGCTTGCTCACCCGGCGCCTAACTCTCGATGGGTTCGAAGGACGAAACGGTGAACGTCACGTCGAGGAGCTCGGGCTTGTCCGCGCGCGTGCGAATTCGCAGGCTCTTGATCGAGAGCGGCTGCGGTGCGCTCTCGACGCCGTGCAGATAGCGTACGACCTGGGCCAGCGTCTGGCCCTTGAGGCTGACCTGCACCTTGGTCTCGCGGTAGTCCTCGCTTGCCGGCGCGGTGCGCGGTTCCATGGAATCGACGCTGACCTGGGATTGCGCAGCGAGTTGTTCCAGCGTGCTGAAGATCTCACCCTGGGGTGCTGCGAGGATGCGCTCCTCGACGGCGCGCAAGCGGCCATTGACGGCGTCGAACTGCTCTCGCAGGGCACGCACGGCTTCGACCTCGCTCTCGGCGATCTCGGCGCGGGTCACGGCATTCCGTTGCGCTCTCAGAAGCGGCTGCGCCACGCCGAGGACAACGATCATGGCGAAGGCGATGCCGGCGCCAGCACCGACGAGCAGCCGTTCGCGCGGTTGAAGCCCGCGCAAGAAGCTGCGTGCCTGGTCGAGCATGGAACTCATGATTCGCCTTCGATGGATAGGCTGATTCGGACACTGAAGGTCTGTCCGCCGCGGCGAGCGTCGCGCGTGACATCGCCGAGCGTGATCTCGGAGAACGGGGCGTACCTGGAGAGTTCCGCGCCGAGGCGCTCGACGCTCGCGAAGGTCGGGGCATGGCCCTTGATCTGGACCACCTGGCGATCGATCGAGAGCTCTTCGAACACCACGTCGAGATCGTTGGGAACGTGGCGCGAGATTTCGGTGAGAATGTCGAGTGCCGAGAGATTGCCGCGATAGACACCGAGCGTATCGGCGCGTTTCTGGGCGCCGCGAACCGCGGACTGCATCGCGCCCACCGGGTTGCCGGCCGGAGGGCTGCCCAAGGCCCCCGCGCTCAAGGCGATGGCTTCCTGTTCGCGTCGGTCCGCGCTGCGGTTCTGCAGCAGGATCTCGGTTCCGATCGAAACCACGCCGAGTGCCACCGCGGTGGCGGCGAAGATCGCGGGCCAGCGAAACTCCCGGCCGACGCTAAGCAGGTCGACGCGCTGTTCCCACTCGCCCTGGCGAAAGTTCATTCGGGTGCGTGACATGGAGCTACCGCGCAACGCCAGGGCCATGGCCGGCGCGTAGAGCAACGGGTCGCCGGCAGCCAGGAAGGCGGAACCCAGCTCTCCACTCGGCAGCGGCAAGCGCTCGGTGCGGATTCCGCTGCGCTCGCCCAGATACTCATCGAGGCGGTGGAGGTGCGCGCTACCGCCTAGCAGATCGATGGCGTCGATCCGCTGGCCCCCGCCTTCGAGAATGGGCTCCAGCGAGCCGATGGTGCGCACCAATTCGCGGGCCAGCCGGTCGAGTACTTCGACAGCCGCTTCGCCGCTGCCGCCGCCGATCACGCCACGCTCGATCTTCAATCGCTCCGCCTCGACTTCCCCCATGCCGCGTTCGCGGGCGATCGCTGCGGTGAGCGCCTGCCCGGCGATCGGAACGGTGCGCGCGGCGAGCGGGCGGCCGTCGACACACAGGCAGAGTGTGGTCTTCCGATGGCCCACGTCGGCGAGCAACCGAACGCCGGGGAGTTCCACGAGACTGGCCACGTTCGCAAGGACCAGGCCTTCGGCCTCCACCACGCGTGTCGTCAGCTCGGCTTCGTCCAGGGTCTCGATGGCGACGGCGACCTCGCCCTTTGGAGCCAGGGTGGCCGCGATCTCGGACTTCCCCTCGTGCTCGCGCAAGATCTCCCAGTCGACGACGAAGTCATCCAGGTCGAAGGGTACCTGGCTCTCGAGTTCGAACGGGACCGCGGCGCTGATCTTCTTGCGGTCCTTGAAGGGAAACTCGAGGCGCCGCGACGAGACGCGATCCCCGGCCAGGGCGGTGATCACGCCATCGCTCGGAAGATCGTGCATCCGGACCCACTCGCGAAGCTCGTGGGCCAGCGCCGGTGCTGGATCGTCGAGGGGTAGTTCGCGGAGCTGCACGACCTCCAGGCTACGCAGGGTCTGGCGCAGCTCGACGGCCTTCACCGAGTGGCTACCGACATCGAGTCCGAGGATTCGTCGAGCCATGCTAGTTCACGCTCCAGGAGAGAAACTTCGGTTTCGTCGGATCCGTTCGGTCCACGATCACCTCTACCGTGCTGGCCACGTCGCCGTAGCGGGCTTCGGCCGACACCCGGAAGATCTCGGCCGTGAAGGTCGGCGGCGGGTAGATCTCGCCGGGGATGGCTTCGCGAATCGGGGTGCAGGCCGGATGGTCCGCCTCGTCCGCGCAGAGAATGCCGTCACCCTCCCGAATGTCGAGGACCGCTCGGATGACGTCCTCTTCCGCGAGTCTGAAATCGTCGCCGATGCCATGGAACAAGAGCGCGAGTACCCAGGGCGGAGCCGTGTTCGGGTTGATCCCGTCGCCCGCGACGTAGGGGTGGACGCCGACATAGGGCCTCAACTTCTCGACCCAGCGGGCGTCGAATCCCTCGACCAACGCCAGCTCCTCGAGAGAGAGCAGGGGCCGATTGGCCGCACGGTAGGGCGGATCCTGGGCTTGATAGTAGTCGTCCTCGAAACCGCCGAGCAGGCGCAGCTGGTCGTGATCGATCCAGTCGATCAGGTTCTGGGCCAGTTCCTCGGGGTCGGCTCCCCGTCCGTTCAAAGGCTCTGCGTCGAGGATCCGCTCGAACAGCGCTACCAGCAGGATCTCGGTGGTCGCATCGCGGGGGCTACCGTCGACGAAGAGGGCGTTCAGATTGAGCCGCGAACCGGCATCCTCGATGGCGATGCGCAGCACGCCGCCGTCCGCGATCTCGAGCGGCAACGAACGCAGCCGCATCCAGTCGTCGTCGCGTGCTTCCACGCGAAACTCGGCCCGCTCTTCGTCGAGCCGATCCTGGGCGAGGACGGCGAGGGCAAGCTGGACCCCGCCCCGGGCCAGTGCCTCGGCTTGAGAACGTCTGTCCTGATTGGCGGCAATGAGTCCATCGGTGGTGCTGCGATAGACCAGGGTCGCCGCCGCGCTCCCCGCCAGCAGGAGGAACAACAGCACGGCGATCAGGGCGATGCCACCGTCGCGCGAATGGGTCGATTGCACGCGACTCATGTCAGGGTGCCAACGGGCCGGTGCCGGCCCCCGCGTCGTTCGGGTTCGACGCATCGACCTCGTCCAGGTCGCCGTCCGCCTCCGGGTCCGACTGCGTTTCAGCGCTATCGCCCTGGGGCGCGAGCACGGCTTCGAGGTCGAGAGGCCGCAGGGCGAGGTTGACGCGGCGCTTGAATGCGACCGGTTCCCAGTCTTCCTGCTCGGGCAGGAACATCAGCGAGATCTCCGCGGCCACGGGTAGTTCGCTCGAACGCAACAAGGTCGAGGAGTCCCACTCGTCGACCCAGCCGCCGTCCTCGGCGAGCCAACGGATGCCGAACTCGGCGAGGCCGTGGGCCCAGACCCGTGCACGGCTGTCATCGGCACGGGGGAAACGACGATCGAGTCGCTCGGGCAGCTGGGTCGAGGACCAACGGACGAGCTCGAAACCGTCACCGTCCTCATTCTCGTTGGTGAGCCAGACGACGTCCAGCAAGTCGGAGACGTGTCCTTGTTCGGTTCGGGGCCGGTGGCTTCGGGTCTGGAAACGCAATCTGTCGGCGCCCGGAGACGCCTGTCGCGATTCGGCGAGGAACAGCCACGGATGATCGAGCGGGTCGGTCGCGTCCGGCTTGACGATCAGGATGGTACTCGCGAGTTCGGCCGCCATCCGGTCGAGAAGTGCGGTGGCGCGCCGTGGACCCGCAGTGGCCTGGGCAGCCGCGGTCGCCTGGCGTTGCACGGTCGCGAAGGTCGAGAAGACGGCAGACATGACCAGCGCGAGCGCGACCACGACCGCCAGGGTCTCGATCAATGTGAATCCGGCAGCGCGCTTCACGGCTGCTGCCCCCCTTCTTCCACCGGCGCGAGGCTTTGCAGATCGGCCGAAGCCGTTGGGTCGAAGATGAAGCTCGTGCGTTCGGCCACGAGCCCGCCGCTGCCGTCGCTGACTGCCACGCGAATCTGCATCAGGGACGACGCTTGGCCGCGCTGGGCCTCGAGCAGAACCGCAGGTCCAGCGTCGCGATCGCGTTCCCCCAAGCTTCCCCCTGCCAGGCTGGCGAAGTCGACCGCCTCGGTCTCGACCACGATGGCAAAGCCTTCGGGGGTTTCGTCCTGCTGACTTCCGGGTGTCAGGCCGCCAGCCTGGGCCCGGCTCTCCACCTCGGCGAGCGCCGAATCCGCCAACAGCGACGCCGTGAGTCGATCCCGTGCCTGACGTGCGCGATGGGAGCTGTCCATCGACGAGGTGATCAACGAAACCCCGACGATCCCGAGGATGACGACGGCGCCCATCACTTCCAGGAGGGTGAAGGCAGCGCTAGCCCGCTTCACGTTCGATTCCCACGGTTTCGTCGAGGGGCTCGACCTCCAGGTGGAAGCGGTCGCCATTCTCGGCTTCCAGGACCAGGACGGTCCGATCGGCCAAGCCATCCGGCCGCAACACGATCTTCACCACGCCGTCTTCGACCCAGCCTTCCGCGGTCTCAGCGCCGTGAAAGTGAACGGTTTCGCGCAACACGTTGCCTTCGCCGACCAGGCCGGGCACGGGCTGGTAGCTGCGCGCAGCGGCCCTGGGCGCGAGGAGCGGAAGCACTTCGAGGCCGGCCCAGGCGGGGAGTTCGCCGGGTGTCAGGTCTCGCAGCGCTTCGGGCTCCTCGTGGGCTTCCTGCTCGAGCCACCAGGCGGCATTCCTGAGATCGACGACGAGCCGGAAGGGAACGCGATGGGTCAGTGCTGCGCGTCGACCCGATTCGATTCCCGCTGCGAGCTCGCGCGCGTCATTCTCCGCGGCCGCGCCGCTGCCCCGGCCGAAGGCCGGCAGGGCGACACCAGCGATCAAGGCCAGGAGCAACATCACCGCCATGATCTCGATGAGCGTGAAGGCACCCGAAAGCGGGTGCGTGCGGTGCCTGGCTGCCGGGCTCATTCGTTGGTTTCTGCCTGGGCCCAGTTGCCGATGTCATCGCCTCCAGGCAGGCTGTCCTTTCCCAACGACCAGAGGTCGATGCTATTCGGATTGTGCGTGCCGGGGCTCACGTATTGGAAGGGCTCACCCCAGCCATCGTTCGGTAGCTGGGCTTTCTGGAGGTAGCCCCCCTTGCGCCAGCGGCGCGGCTCCGGCGCGGTCGTGGGTTTTTCGATCAGGGCCTGGAGGCCCTGGTCCGTGGTCGGGTAGCGCGAATTGTCGATCTGGTAGATCTGCAGCGCTGCCTCGAGGCCGCGGATGTTGGTCTTGGTCGTCCCGATCCTCGCATCATCGATGACGCCAGCGACGGCGATGCCGACCAGTGTCGTCAGGAGCCCGATGATCAGGACCACGGCCATGATCTCGATGAGCGTGAAGCCCTGCTGATTCCTTGAACGGCCCATGGAAACCTCCTTCATTGGCTGATGCCCTGAGTGGCCTGCATCAGCGGCTGCAGTACCGCGAGGGTGATGATCAACACGACACCGACCATGCCGAGAATCAGGATCGGTTCGAGCACCGCGGTCATTCGGGTGACGGCGTTCTCGACCTGCTCGTCGTAGGCCTCTGCGACCTTCTGCAGCATCGCTTCGAGTTCGCCGGTGCGTTCGCCGACATCGATCATGTGGGTCACCAGAGGCGGAAACTGGCCGCTCGCCTTGAGCGGCGCCGAAATGGTGGAGCCCTCGGTGATGGAGTTCTTGGCGCGCTCGATCGCTTCGCCGAGGATCCGGTTCCCGGTGACGTGGCGTGATGTCTCGAGGGCCTTCACGATCGGTACGCCGCCGGCGAGCAGCGTCGAGAGCGTCCGCGTGAAGCGCGAAACGGCCATCAGGCGAATCAAGCGGCCGGCAACGGGCATTCCGATCTTGATCCGATCGAACGCGCGCGTGCCGGCCTCGGTTCGAACTGCCGAGACCAGGCCTAACGTCGTCAGAGTGATGAATGCGACGATCCACAGGAAGTAGGCCTTGACGAAGTCCGCCGTTCCGAGCACGGCCGTGGTGATCCACGGCAGATCCGCATCGAGCCGCGTAACCAGTTCGGTAACCTGGGGCAGAACCACTGTGACCAGGACCACCGTTACGAGCATGGCGAGCACCAGCATGAAGATCGGGTAGGTCACGATGGTGATGACCTTGTTGCGGGTGCGGACAGAAGTCTCGAGATAGTCGGCGAGGCGCAGCAGCACGATCTCGAGCGCGCCGCCGGTCTCGCCCGCCCGCACCATGCTGACGAAGAGATCCGAGAATGCGCCGGATGCGGCGAGGGCGTCGCCGAAGGTGGTGCCCTCGTTCACGCGGTCACGCACACGCGCCAGGATTCCCTTGAGACGTGCGTGTTCGACCTGTTCGGTCAGGGCACCGAGCGATTCGACCAGCGGAATTCCGGCGCCCAGGAGGGTGGCGAGCTGACGCGTCGCGATCGCGAGCTCTGTCTGCGGAATCTGACGGAAGCCCTCGAAGGAGATGTTCCAGCCGGATGTTTGCGCTTCGGAATCGGCGCGTTGACCCCGCGCGCTCTCCGCGATCTCGGTGAGAAAGATCCCGTCTCGCTTGAGCTTCGAGCGCGCCGAACGGTCGCTCTCGGCATCGACGAAGCCCTTGGTGGCTCGTCCGTTGTCGAGGACGCCCTTGTACGCGAAGACCGGCATGAAATCAGAGCGCTCCGGCGGAGACGCCCTCGTCCTCGCTCGTGCGCAAGACCTCCTCGATCGACGTGACGCCTTCGAGGACCTTGCGCGCGCCGTCGGTGCGCAAGGTGCGCATGCCGCCCTCGACGGCTGCACGCTTGATGGTCTTGGAATCGACGGTCTGGGTCACCTTCTCGCGGAGCGGGTCGTTCATCAACATCAGCTCGAAGATGCCGACCCGCCCGTGGTAGCCGCTTTGATGGCAACGTCCGCAGCCGCCGGCCCGATAGACCTTCACGGGCTTGCTGGAGCGAATGCCGACCTCGGCCAGGGCGTCCGGTGTCGCCTCGTAGACTTCGCGGCATTCCGTGCACAACGTGCGTACCAATCGCTGGGCGAGCACCGCGACGAGCGAAGACGCTACCAGATAAGGCTCGACGCCCATGTCGACGAGGCGGGTGATGGCGCTCGGTGCGTCGTTGGTGTGAATCGTCGAAAAGACCAGGTGGCCGGTGAGCGAAGCCTGGATGGCGATCTCGGCGGTCTCGAGATCGCGGATCTCCCCGACCAGCACCACGTTGGGGTCCTGGCGCAAGACCGAACGCAACGCGTTCGCGAAGGTCAGCCCGACCTTGTTGTTCACTTCGATCTGCCCGACGCCCGGGAGCTGGATCTCGACCGGGTCGTCGATCGTGATGATGTTCTTGTCGCCACGGTTCAGCTTTGCCAGGGCGCCGTAGAGAGTGGTCGTTTTGCCACTACCGGTCGGACCCGTCACCAGGATGATTCCGTGGGGTTGGGCGATCAGCTTCTCCCAGACCTCGAGCTGTTCGCCGGAGAAACCCAGATGGCTGAGGTCGAGCATTTCGGTCGTGCGTGGCAGCAGCCGCAGGACGAGTCGCTCTCCGTGGGCCACCGGGACGGTCGAGAGTCGGACGTCGTAGTCGCGGCCCGCAATCTTGAGCCGGATGCGACCATCCTGCGGAATTCGCTTCTCGGCGATGTCCAGGCCGGCGAGAATCTTGATGCGGGAGACGATGCTAGGCAGCAGTGTCTTCGGCAGCGCGCTGACGGGTTCGTAGAGCATGTCATCCGAACGGAAGCGAACCCGGATCTCGCGCTCGAAGGGCTCGATGTGGATGTCGCTGGCGCGCTCCTTGACGGCCTGCTGCAGCAGCGAGTCGACCAGCCGGATGATCGGCGCATCGTCCTTTGACTCGAGGAGGTCCTGGGGCTCGGCCGAGATCTCGCTCGCGATGGCGGCAAAGTCATCGGCGGCGCCTTCGACGATGTCATCGATCGAACTGCCGCCCCGGTCGTAGGCCTGGTTGATCGCTGCCATCACCGCGCGGCGCGGCGCAAGCTCGGTCTCGATCTCGGCGCCATCGAACAGCAGCCGCAGGTCGTCGACGCAGGCCGTGTCGAAGGGGTCCGAGACGACCACGCGCACGCTCTCGTTGGCACTGCGTCCGAGCGCGAGCACGACATGGCCCTTGGCAAAACCGATCGGCAGCTTGGCGGTGAATTCAGGGTCGATCCCGATCGTGGCGAGTTCCTTGTGGACCGGGAGCCCCAGCTGGGACCCGAGCGCTTCGAGAACCTCGTCCTCGCCGAGGAAACCCAACTCGACGACGGCGTCGACCAGACGGCCGCCGCTCTCCTCGCGATGGTCGACGGCCCGCTGGAGTTGCTCGAGGTCGAGCCGTGTCGTGCGGAGCAGGACCTCGCGCAGGCCCAGCGATTCTGCGGGCGCCGCAGTCACGAGTCTTCACGCTCCAGGATCACCGTGGGTGCGAGTTCGAAGGCGGAGCCCACGGTGGCGGCTGCGCCTTCGGCATCCTCGAGCGATTCGAAGGGACCGAGCTTGACCTGATAGAGCAGGGTGCCCGAGCGGTCTTCGGTCTGGAGGAAGCCGTCCCAGCCGGCGTCGATGAGTTGCTGCAACGTGGCCGCCGCCGCGCCCTCGTCGCCGAACGTGGCCGCAAGGACGCCGAAGTGCTTGTCGGAGCTGGCCAACGTGTCGTTGCCTGCGTCTCGTGCGCTTTGTTCGGATTTCTCGATCTCGAGCATGCGGTGGATCGGATAGCTGGTGCGATGATCGATCAACCGGCCGCGTACCGGATTCTTGCCCCGGTAGATGTTAACCGGGATTCCTGCCTTTTCGGCTTCGAGACGGATCTCCTCCGCGCGCTCCCGTTCCTTGCCTGTCAGGTTCAGTGCGGCTTGAGAGCTTTCCCAGAATTCCTCGCGCTTGCGGATCGATTCGGCGGCCAGCTGATTCTCGTTGCGGATGATATGCGGCGTCAGGAAGATCAGCAGGTTCCGCTTCTGGACGGAGTCGCCCGTGCTCTTGAAGAGCCAACCGAAGATCGGGATGTCGCCGAGCCACGGCACCTTCGATTCGTTGTCTTGCTGGGTCTCGTCGATCAAGCCGCCAATGACGACGGTTTCGTTGTCCGCTACCACCACGGTGTTCTTGATCTGGCGGTTCGAAAGAGCCACGCCCACCTGCTCGGCGCTGCCCGTCTGCTCTGTTAGCCCCTCGTTGATTGCCGTGATCTCCTGATCGATCTCCAGACGGAGCAGGTTGCCCTCGGAGATCTGGGGTGTGACGCGCAGCGTGATGCCGATGTCCTGGCGCTCGATGTTCGCGCTGGTCGATAGCGAGGACGTGTTGGTGACCCCGGCCGCGGATTGGACTCGGCTGGTGACGATCGGGATGTTGTCACCGACCTTGATCTCGGCCTCCTCGTTGTCGAGGGTCAGGATGTGAGGCGCGGAGAGGATGTTCGTGCCATTTACCGAGGCGCTGGCCGTGATCAATCCCTGGATCAAGGTGCTGCCGGCATCGATGCTCCCTCCGGCTCCGAAGCTCGGGATAGCGCCGACCAGGCCGTCGAGCAGCGTGTCGCTGATCCGGTTGTTGCGGTTGGTCTCGGTGTCCGCGCTGGTCGAAGTGCCGAAGACGCCGGCGCCGTCGCCGGTCAAGGAACCCACCACGATGTTCTTGTCGTTCTGGAACAGTCGCGCGATGCCACTGAAGCCGAGGTCGAGGGAATCGGTGACGTCGACCTCCATGATCAGGGCTTCCACGAGCACCTGGGGCCGCGGAATATCGAGCTGACCAATCACCTGGGACAACCGGTTGTAGCCCTCCTGGCTGGCCTGGATCACGAGCGAGTTGGTCGGCGCGTCGGGCGTGACGGTTACGCCATCCGCGAGTTCAGTGATCGCGGCGCGCAGGGCCTGCACGTTCTGGCCAGTGGCTGCGCCGCCACCTTGAACCGGTTGGCCCGAGATCAACGACGAGAGCGTGCTCGACAGCTCTTCCGCGTCTGCGTGCTTCAGGTAGTACACGTGGATGCGTCCGCCGCCGGTAACCGGTACGTCGAGCCGCCGGATCACGTTGCGCAATTCTTCGAGGCGCTGGCGCGCCGTGAGGATGATCAACGAATTGGTCCGCTCGTCGGTCAGGATCCGGACCTTGCCCTTGCTGGCGCTCGAGATTCCCGCGGCCGCCTGGGCTTGTTGTTGGGCACGGCGAACGCGCGCGTTGGTGGCGCCGCCCACGCTCGAGACTTCGGCGTCGAAGATCTCCGAGAGTTGTTGGGCCAGGGTGTTGGCGTCCGCGTGGACGACGCGCACGACCGTGAGTTCTTCCTTGTAGGTCTCGACGTCGATCGAACGCAGGATCCCGAGGATGCGCGAGATGTTGGTGGCGGCGTCGGTCAGGATCACGGTGTTGGTCGGCGGGTAGGCGACCATCGATGCGTCCTTCGAGACGAGGGGCTTCAAGGTGTTGGTAATCCCCTCGGCCTCGATGTAGTTGAGGGGAATCAGTCGGGTGATGAAGCGATCGGACTTCGGGATCTCCTCACGCCCCTCGACGGTCTCGACGTTGCTTTCCTTCGCCTCGCGGATCGGGATCACCTTGATCGCGCCGCCAGGGCCGACCACGGTGGTGAAGCCCTTGACCTGGAGCACGCTCTCGAAGACGGCGTAGGCCGCCTCGATCGAGATCTTGGTCGGAGAAACGATCGTCACGCGACCCCGCACACGGTCGTCGTAGATGAAGTTTTTCTTCGTGTACTGCGCGATCGTGTCGATCACGACCGAGAGCTCCACGTCCTGAAAATCGAGCTGCACGCCATCGCTCGTCCGGGTTGCGGGTGCTGCTGCTTGCGCGGTCGCAGCCACCGGAACCAGCCCGATCGCGATTGAAAGAACGACCATCGCCGCGGTTGTGCGGGTTGTTCGGTGGCCTGCCCAGTGGTTCATCATGAAGTTCTCGATCTCTCCGGGCTCCCGTCCGACGGAAGCGGGCGGGTTACTTGACGAAGTCGATGGTCTTCTCGGTGCCGTTCTGGTCGACGACCGTCAAGGTCCATTCGTCGGCGGTGCGAAGTTGTTGCAGCATCTGCTGGCTGCCTTGTTGCGAATTTGCGGCAATGCCATTCAGCACCGTCACGGTGTCACCGTTTTGCAGGCCCGCCTGCTCGAACAAGCTGCCCGGCTTGATCGCGTTGAGCTGGACACCCATCATCTGGCCACCCTCGTACTTGGGGATGATCCGAGCCTGGGAGAAGAGGGCGGCGGGATTCTCTGCCAGTTCATCGACGGCGCCCTGATCGACCTGGAATCGATTGCGACCGATGTTGCGTACGGCGGCCGCTCGCGCGGGCCGGGTCGGGGCCCTACGTGCCGTCGGGCGTGGCGCCCCCCGGGCCGGCGGCGGGTCCTCTTCGAGGGCCAGTTCTTCGCGCTTGCCACGGTTCTCGAGCACGATGCGCCGCGGGTCGATCGCGATCACCTTGGCACCCTGGATTTCCGACCCGACGCGCACCACGTCGTGGCGGCGTTCCTTCAAGTCTTCGACCGCCGCCGTCGACTCCGATGCGATCGAACTCGCGGCCGTCCCGAGTAGCTTCAACGAGAGCTTGGTCTTCGCGTAGCGCTCCTCGTCGGCCACTACGCTCAGCGCCGGGGCCAGCGTCGAGGCCTCGAACAGGTTGCGCGAGAGAATCTTCTGGCGATCGTCCCAGCTCCGGCTGTGCAGCGGCAGGCTCGGTGCCGGGGCCGGTGCCGAGACCGACGGCGCCGACGCGGAGGCATGGATCGCGACCGCCACCCCGGCTGCCAGCCAGCAGCAGACCACGATGAGTGCGCCATTCACGATGTAGACGATGACTCGAATCATGACGGTGGTCGGCACGCGGGTACCGGAGTGTTCTCTTCCATCTTCACGGTGTTCCGGGACCGGAATCCGGATTCGACGAGGGGAGCGTCCCGGCGGGGGACGAGATCCACGAAGATAGCAGTCGGCGCGGACTGCCCCCAAGGGGCTTCCCAGTGATTCCGGTCGGGTTCTGCCGACTCTGCCTGTCGATTCGCGCCCACGACCCCTCCGTTCGAGACGCAGCGCCCGGCCTCGTTGCCTGAGAACCCCGTCTGGCCCCGGTCGTTCCGGTGCCCCGAAAAACAGCGTCCGCGCAATTCGCTCGTGAGCTGCTTTTCGCCTTCCGGTCGTCTCTTCGGACGATCGTGGCTCCAGGTTTCGTTGTCGCTGTCACATTCCTCACATTCAAAAGAGGTTTCCCCGGGGGGTCCCCGGCCGTGGCACAGGAAATCGCCCGTGGATTTGACTCACCCGTCGAGGTGCTCAGCCTTCGCTCCAATTCCGGGGTCGAGTGCCCCAAACAACCCGTGGGGAGAGTTCTCAGATGGCGAGTTCAGAGACGGCAGGTTCGAACACGGCGGCAGGCGGGAAGATCATCGGGATCGACCTGGGCACCACCAATTCCGTGGTGGCCGTGATGGAAGGCGGACAGCCGATGGTGATCACCAACGAAGAGGGTGGCCGAACGACCCCGTCGGTGGTCGCATTCACCGATGATGGCGAGCGCCTCGCCGGAGCCGTCGCGAAGCGTCAGGCCGTCACGAATCCCGAACGAACGATCTTCTCGATCAAGCGCTTCATGGGACGGCGCCTCGGCGAAGTCCCGGAAGAGAGCTCCCTGGTTCCCTACAAGGTGATCGAAGGCAAGGACGGCACGGTCGTCGTCGACGTGAACGGCCAGCACTATTCGCCGCCCGAGATCTCGGCGATGATCCTTCAGAAGCTCAAGAAGGCGGCGGAAGATCACCTCGGTCAGGAAGTGACCAGCGCGGTGGTGACGGTGCCCGCGTACTTCAACGATGCGCAGCGCCAGGCGACCAAGGATGCGGGACGCATCGCCGGCCTCGACGTAAAGCGTATCATCAACGAGCCCACCGCGGCCGCGCTCGCCTATGGCCTCGACAAGGAGAAGGACGAGAAGATCGCCGTCTACGACTTCGGCGGCGGCACCTTCGATATCTCCATCCTCGAGGTGGGCGAGAACGTGGTCGAGGTGAAATCGACCAACGGCGACACACACCTGGGTGGCGACAACCTCGACCAGCGCGTGATCCAGTACCTGATCGACGAGTTCAAGAAGGATCAGGGACTCGACCTCTCGAAGGATCCGATGGCGATGCAGCGCCTGCGCGAAGCCGCGGAGAAGGCCAAGATCGAGCTGTCGAGTTCGCCCTCGACGGACATCAATCTGCCCTACGTGACCGCGGACCAGTCCGGCCCGAAGCACATGAACCTGAAGCTCTCGCGGGCCAAGTTCGAGCAGTTGATCGGAGACCTGGTCGAGAAGACGCTCGAGCCCTGCCGCCGCGCGCTGTCGGACGCGGGCCTCAAGCCGGGCGAGGTCGACGAGGTGGTTCTCGTCGGTGGCTCGACGCGGATCCCGTTGGTGCAAGAGAAGGTGCAGGAGCTGTTCGGCAAGGAACCGAACCGCACCGTGAACCCGGACGAAGTGGTCGCGATCGGGGCCGCCGTTCAGGGCGGTGTGTTGGCCGGTGACGTCAAGGACGTCCTGCTGCTCGACGTGACGCCGCTCTCGATGGGAATCGAGACCAACGGCAAGATCATGACACGCCTGATCGATCGCAATACCACGATCCCGGCGCAGCGCAGCAACACGTTCTCGACGGCAGCGGACAACCAGCCCCAGGTCGAGATCCGCGTGTTGCAGGGCGAGCGCGAGATGGCCGACGACAACCGGGAGCTCGGGCGCTTCCTGCTCGATGGCATTCCGCCTGCGCCGCGCGGCATTCCCCAGATCGAGGTCACCTTCGACATCGACGCCAACGGAATCCTGTCGGTGAGCGCCAAGGACCAGGCCACCGGCAAGGAGCAGTCGATCCGCATCGAAGGGGCCGGCGCGCTCTCGGACGACGAAGTGGATCGCATGGTGCAGGACGCCGAAGCCAACGCCGAAGCGGACAAGGCGCGACGCGAAGGAATCGAACGCAAGAACGAGTTGGACGGCATGCTCTACAACGCCGAAAAGACGCTCCGCGACAACGAGGACAAGGTCGACGCCGCGCGCAAGACCGAGATCGAGGAGGTCCTGAAGGGCGCCCGCGAAGATCTCGAGAGCGATGACGCAACGCGCATCGATGCCGCGAAGCAACGCGTCGAACAGACGATGCACAAGCTCGCAGAAGAGCTGTATCAGGCTCAGCCGGATGCAGCCGGGAGTGCCGACCCGGGCGCCGCGGCAGAAGGCCCGTCGACGGCTGAAGATGAAGACGTGATCGACGCGGACTTCACCGAAGAACCGCCGAAAACCAACTAACGAAACCTGGCGAGACATTGAGCGAATCTGACAGCGAGCAGACCCCGGACGAGCCCGCCCTGGAGGCCAGCGAAGAAGCGCTCACGAGGGAGGGTGTCGCGGAACTGCCCGAGCACGCGGAGTTCCCGGCCGAGATGCCGATCCTTCCGCTCAAGAACACGGTGATCTTCCCGCATCTGCTCGCGCCGCTACTGGTCAATACCGAACGCAGCAAGCGCCTGATCGATGCCGTGATGCAGGGTCGCGAGCATTTGATGCTCGCCGTCGCCGTGACCGAATCCGTGGAGGGCAGCCCGTCGAAGGACGAGCTGCATCGTACCGGCACGGTATTGCGGGTCGCCAAGATGTTGCGATTCCCGGACGATTCCTATCGTCTGTTGGTCCAGGGTGTGGCGCGGGCGCACATCGAGTCGTTCACCGAGGAGGAGCCCTTCTTCGAGGGGACGGTCACGCGTCTTTCGGATCACGGGGAAGCGGACTCGGTCGAAGCCCAGGCGCTGGCCCGGGACGTGCGCGACCAGTTCGTCTCGTTGGTCTCCGAATCGAGTCGCCTGTCGGACGAGCTCCAGGTGCTCGCGATGAACCTGGAAGAGCCTTCGCGGCTGGCGGACCTGGTCGCTTCGAACCTGGAACTCGACATCGCTGGCAAGCAGGAGTTCCTGGAGCAACTCGACGTCGTCTCCCGGTTGCGCCGGGCGCGCGACGAGCTGCGCCGCGCGGGCGAAGCCGTCCGACTCGAGAGCGAAATTCGCGACCACGTGCAGAGCGAAATGGGAAAGTCGCAGCGCGACTACATGTTGCGCCAGCAGCTCGACCACATCCGCCGCGAGTTGGGCGAAGCCGAAGATGAAGAGGCCGAGGTGGACCAGTTCCGCACCAAGATCGAAGCCGCGGGAATGCCCGAGGAAGCGCACGAACAGGCGCTGCGGGAACTCGACCGCCTGGAACAGACGCCAGCGGCGGCGGCCGAGCACAGCGTGATCCGCACCTATCTCGAGTGGGTCACCGATCTCCCCTGGTCTGCAGAGTCCGAGGATCACCTCTCCGTCGAAGACGCGCGGGCGATCCTGGATGAAGATCATTGGGGCCTGGAAAAGGTCAAGGATCGCATCGTCGAGTACATCGCGGTGCTGTCACTGAAGAAGGATCTGCGGGGCCCGATCCTGTGCTTCGTCGGCCCGCCGGGCACAGGCAAGACCTCCCTCGGTAAATCGATCGCGCGTGCGCTCGGTCGGAAGTTCGAACGCATCTCGCTAGGCGGCGTGCGTGACGAGGCCGAGATCCGCGGTCATCGGCGGACGTATGTAGGGTCGCTGCCGGGACGGATCATCCAGGGCCTGCGCAAGGCCGAGACGCGCAATCCCGTCTTCATGCTCGACGAGCTCGACAAGGTGGGTGCGGACTATCGCGGCGACCCGTCATCGGCCTTGCTCGAGGTGCTCGATCCGGAGCAGAACGGCACCTTCAGTGATCACTATCTGGAGGTTCCCTTCGACCTCTCGCACGTGCTCTTCATCGCGACCGCCAACGTTCAGGATCCGATCCACCCCGCCTTGCGTGACCGCATGGAGGTGATCGAACTCCCCGGCTACACCGAGGAGGACAAGCTCGAAATCGCGCGCCGCTTCCTGGTGCCGCGTCAACGTCGCGAGAACGGTGTCGGCGAGATCGACCTCCGCATTCCCGATGAGACGATCGCCAAGATCATCTCCAGCTACACCCGCGAGGCGGGCGTGCGGAACCTCGAGCGCGAGATCGGCTCGGTCTGCCGCAAGGTGGCGCGGCGGGTCGCCGAGGGTGAAACGCCGGAGGGCGGTTTCGAGATCACGCCGGACGATCTGGCAGGGTTGCTCGGCCCCGTGAAGGTCGAACCCGAGCTGGCGGAGCGGGCAGGGCAGCCCGGCGTTGCCGTGGGGCTCGCCTGGACGCCGGTTGGCGGCGACATCCTCTTCGTCGAAAGCACGCGAATGCCCGGCAAGGGACGCTTGAAACTGACGGGCTCGCTGGGCGACGTGATGCGCGAGAGTGCCGAGGCGGCGCGCACCTGGTTGCGCGCGAACGGCTCGAGCGTCGGTCTCGATGAGAAGTGTTTCGAGGGCCACGACCTGCACGTGCACGTTCCCCAGGGCGCGGTTCCCAAGGACGGACCTTCTGCGGGTGTGGCCATGGTCACGGCCATGGCCTCGCTCCTGACGGGTCGCTCGGCAGCGCCGGACCTGGCGATGACCGGTGAGATCACGTTGCGGGGCAAGGTCCTGCCTGTCGGAGGCATCAAGGAGAAGGTGCTTGCCGCCAAGCGCGCGGGCATCCACACCGTGGTGTTGCCCGAGAAAAATCGCCGGGATGTCGAAGAGATCCAGACGGAACTCGTCTCGGGCCTGGAGTTCCACTACGTTGGCCGGGTCGATGAAGCGCTCGATTACATCCTCGCCTCAGGCTCCGCCTAGCATGATGCCTGCTGGGCGTCGTCTCGCACTGGGTCTTTGCCTGCTCGTCGCGTCGTCCGCCGCATGCGTGACGTCGGGTACGCACCGAGAAGTGGTGGACGAGCGCGACCGACTTTCCGGTGAGCTGGCGTTGGCCGAGACGCGGGTCGCGCGGCTGGAAGCATCGAGCGAGAGCCTCGATCAGGAACGTGTCGCGCTCGTGGATGAAGTCGAAGATCTGCGCATTGCGCGCGAGTCCCTCGAGGCATCCGTCAGCTCCCTCCAGGCCCGCAGTGACCGGTTGGCCGCGGATCTCGAACTCACGGTCTCCCAGCTGGCGGTGAGCACCTCCGAAGTTTCGGAGTTGCGCGGGACCTACGATGGCCTGGTCGATGACTTGCAGGCCGAGGTGGCCGCCGGTCGCATCGAGATCGAGCAGTTGCGTGAAGGCCTCAACCTGAGGCTCTCGGAGGCCATCCTGTTCCCGTCCGGCTCGGCACGGCTCAGCCCGAAGGGCCGCGAAGTGATTCGGACCGTGGCGGCTCGGCTCGTCAGCGTCGCCCACCTGATCGACGTGAACGGCCACAGTGACGATGTCGCGATCCGCGGCACGCTCGCCCAGCGCTATCCCTCGAACTGGGAGCTGGCCGGCGCCCGCGCAGCGAGTGTGGTGCGCTTGCTCGAAGAAGCTGGCGTGCCAGCGGATCGCCTGGCCGCGATCTCCCACGCGGCCACGCGCCCGGCCGCGAGCAACGAGACGAGCGAGGGTCGCGCCAGGAATCGGCGCATCGAGATCAGGCTCCGTCCGCGCGAAGAGAGCGATGGCCCGGCCCCCGAGCCGACGCAAGACGCTCCGGCGGAAACCTCCAGCACGCAAGAGTGACGCGCCGAGAGGAACTCGAGGCACTTCTTGCTGTCGGCCTCGCCGCGGCCGATCCCGAGGCCGCCACCCAGCGCTGGCTGGCGGATGCCGCCTCGCCTCTGGAAGAGCCTCTGGACGAGCGTCTGGGAGATCGTCGCCTGACCGTCGTCGCGGCGGGCAAGGCTGCCGGTCCGATGGCGCGTGCGGTCGCGCGCGAGTGGGGGGATCGCATCGACCGCGGCCTCGTCGTGACCCGGGACGGGCACGACCCGGGTCCCGACAGCTTCAGCCGATGCTATGCGGGCCATCCGCTACCGGATGAACGCAGTGCCGCGGCGGGCGACGAGGTCTTGCGGCTTGCGGCAGGCGTTCCATTCGAGGCTGCGCTGATCGTGCTGCTCTCGGGTGGCGCCTCGGCCCTGCTGACGACACCCGCAGCAGGTCTCGCGCTCGCCGAGATCCGCGCCGTGAGCGACGCGTTGATGCGCGCGGGCGCCGGAATCGAGGAACTGAATGCGGTGCGTCGATGCCTGACCCGCGTTTCCGGCGGCCGGCTGGCGCTTTCGTGCCAGGCCGAGGTCATCGAGGTGGCCGCGATCTCCGACGTGCCCGGCGATGTCCTCGCGACCCTGGGCTCGGGCCCCTGCGCGCCGGCCACGACCTCGGCCGCAGATGCCGTCGAGGTGTTGGTACGGCGCCTTGGCGATGGCACCCCGCCGGCCGTCCTGGCCCATCTGCGGTCCGGGCTGGCCGAGCCCCCCGACGCCGCCAGTGACCGTTTCGCGCGCGTCCGGCACGAGATCATCGCCAACAACGAAGACGCATTGGCCGCCATCGAAGCCGTGGCTGCCGCGCGAGGCATCGCGACCTGGCGTGCAGCCGCGCCGCTGTCCGGCGAAGCGCGCGAGTGTGCTCAGGCTCTCGTGGACCAGGCGCGTCAACGAGGCGGCCCTGGTCTGCTCCTCGCAGGCGGTGAGACGACGGTAACGGTACGAGGGGAAGGCCGCGGCGGTCGGAATCAGGAACTCGCCCTGGCTGCGGCTTGTGCATTGGCCGGCGACCCTGAGCTTTCGATTCTCGCCGCCGGCAGCGATGGAACCGACGGGCCGACCGATGCCGCTGGCGCCTTCGCGGACGGGGGAAGTCTCGAGCGCGGGCGGATGGCCGGTGTGGATGCGCGCGGCTGCCTGGCCGAGAACGACGCCCATCGCTTCTTTGCGGCCGAGGGCGGTTTGCTGCGGACCGGGCCGACCGGGACCAACGTGATGGACCTGGTGCTGATCGGGCGCGGTGCACTTGGCTTCACGGCGGATCCGGATCGCTAGACTCCGGCGCTCGTCGGCCTCCGGCCGTTGCTGTGAGGATCGATGAACCGCGCTGCTGCTTCTCCGCTTGTCCACGCTCACCGCTTCGCGGTGTTGCTGGGATTGATCGCGCGGGCCGCCGCCATCTACGCGCGGATGGTTGTCGATGCTCGCGGGCACTGGCGCACGGACCCGGACCGCATGGTCGAGATCCAACGCCGCTTCGCCGCGCGCTTCACGGCGACGGCCGTGCGTTTCAAAGGCGGTCTGATCAAGATCGGCCAGGTCGCGAGCCTGCGCGTGGATCTGCTGCCGACCGAGGTCAGTGACGAGTTGGCGCGTCTGCAAGATCGTGTCGACCCACACCCGGTCGATGAGATCGAAACCCAGATCGCCGAGACGTTGGGTAGCGGGGTGGATGCACTGTTCACTGAGTTCGATCGGGTGCCGCTTGCGGCGGCCAGTCTCGGGCAAGTCCACAAGGCGCGACTCGAAAGCGGCGAAGCCGTCGCGGTGAAGGTGCTGTACCCAGGTGTGGAACGTTCCGTGGCCGTCGATCTTGCCGCCCTGCGGATCGCACTGTGGCTGTTCGACTTCGTCACCGTTGCGGACCTCGATCGCGTCTTCCGTGAGATCCAGGATTCGATCCTCGGCGAGATGGACTACGAGCAAGAAGGTCGCGCCGCCGAGGAGGTCGCCGAGAACCTGAAGCGCGACGTCCTGGTGGCCGAGCGCATCCGGATCCCCAGGATCCACTGGGAGCGGACCGGGCGCCGGGTGTTGACGATGGAGTTCATTCCCGGCGAGAAGATCAACGAGCGCGAGGCATTGGCTGCCAGGGGCGTGGACGTCGCGGAACTCGCCACCTGGGCGACCCGTGCCTTCCTGCACATGATCTTCCGCGATGGCTTCTTCCATTGCGATCCGCATCCCGGGAACCTGCTGGTGGACCCCGAGGGACGCATCGGCATCATCGATTTCGGCATGCACAAGCGCGTGTCGTCCGAGGTGATGACGATGTTGCGTGAGAATATCGTCGCGACGACGACCCGGGATCCGGAACGCTATGCGCGCTCGTTCCTCGAGGCGGACATGATCGACGTCGCCGATCTACCCGCCGTCGAGGAGATCGCCAGGCTCCAGTTCAGCGACGCCTACTGGAACCTGACGCCGAAGGAAGTCGGCCAGATCGACATGGGCGAGTACCTGGGCCAGATGCGCGAGCATCTCGCCAAGGTCTCGTCCTTCCGGCTTCCCGAGGGCCTCGTCATGTGGAGCCGGGCGCTGACCTTGTTGCTCGGCCTGGCGACCGAACTGGCGCCGGGAATCCGCCCCCTCGAGATCGTCGGACCCTACGTGTTCGCCTTCCTGCACGAAGGCGTGCCGGGGCCCGAGACTCGCGGCGACGCTGCGCGGTAGTATCCCGCACCACGGAGGAACCATGCCGATCGATGCCGATACCTACCGCTCCACCCTGGGTCTCTGGGCCACCGGGGTCACGATCATCACGGCGTGCGCCGGCGACGAAATTCATGGCATGACCGCGTCCGACTTCGCCGGGGTCTCGCTGGAACCGCCGCTGGTCATGGTGTGTGCGGACAAGAAGGCGAATACCCTTGGCGTCATCGAGAAGGGCCGCAACATGTGCGTGAACCTGCTCGCGTCGGGCCAGGATGCGCTCTCGAACAAGTTCGCCTCGAAGAAGGAGGAGTGGACGCGGTTCGACGGGCTCGAATGCGCGACCGCACGAACCGGTGCCCCGCTCATCCCCGGCGCGCTGGCCAGCCTCGACTGCGAGATCGTGGCGATGCACGAGGCCGGCGACCACGTGATCGTGATCGGCCAGGTCGAGCACGTGGTGCAAGGGGAGGGCGATCCGCTGCTCTACTTTGCTGGCAGCTATCGCGGACTGGCGGAAGGCGCCGGCTCGTGAAGCCGGTCGCGCTCGAGGTCTGGTCCGACTACCTCTGCCCCTGGTGTCACCTCGCCGATCACCGGCTCGGTCTGCTGAAGCAGGAATTCGGCGACGACATCACCCTCGAGTTCAAGAGTTACCTGCTGCGACCCCGGCCCGAAGAGCGCGAACTCGAGAAGTTCATGCGGTACACGCAGAGTTGGATGCGCCCGGCCGGCGAACCAGACGCGCCGAAGTTCCAGGTGTGGGAGACGAGCGAAGGACCGCCGAGCCACAGCGTGCCGGCGCATCTCGCGGCCAAGGCCGCCGCGCGGCTTGGCGAGGAGGCCTTTTCCAGCATCCACGAGCGTTTGTTGCGCGCCTATTTCGAGGACAACCGGGACATCAGCCAGATCGAGACGCTCCAGGCGATCTGGGCCGAGGCCGGCCTGCCGCCGGCGGATTTCGCAGCCGTGGCAGAGCCGGAACTGCTGCAAGCCACGGCCGAAGAACACAACGAGGCCCTCGAACTCGGCATCACCGGCGTGCCTGCGGTTCGCGTCAAGGGCACGACGGCTTTCGTGACCGGCGCCCAGCCCGTCGAGACCTACCGGCGCTGGATCGAGCGACTTCTCGACGGTGTACTCGACGGCTGATTCGGGCGCCTTCGGGAAGCATTTGACACTTTCGCGCTCGCCCTGGCCACTCCCGATAGGAGAAACTTCGTTCATGAGCAGCACCCCGCAGCGCGGCAACGAGAAGTCCGACGCCAACGTCCAGGTCTCGAGGGCCCTCTCCCTGGCTCTCGGTATCGCACTCCTGATTGCAGGCGCGGTCTCCGGCGAATGGCTGCCAGCCGCCGGCATCGTCTGCGCAATGGGCGCCCTGGAACTCCTGGGCCGCAGCCAGGAAGCCGCCGCCCACGCCTCGGCAACCAACGCGCAGATCGCCTCCCCCCCGGCATCGAACCGCAACGCCCCATCCAATCGCTAACCAGCTTCGCGCCCAGCGAAGCCCCCCAAAAAAACAACCTCCCACGCTCTGCCGCACCTCCCCACCCAGCTGGCGCCGCCGAGGAGGTCCCGGGATCGGGGGGTGCCGCAGCGGAAGTAAAGCGCAGCAGGAACCGAAGCGTTGAAGCCTCTACCGTCGAGTGCCCCAACGCACCGCCCAGCCCACAACCCCCAAGCGAGCCATGAAGCAGCGGCACCCCCCGATCCCGGGACCGCCCCGCGCAGAAAGGGGGAGGGTTCTGGTGCGGCAGAGAGGAATCGAACCTCCACCGGGTTACCCCGACAGCGCCCTCAACGCTGCGCGTCTACCAATTCCGCCACTGCCGCACTCGAGGGCCGAGCAGTCTAACGACTGCGTGGGGCCTCGGGAACCCCCGTTGCCGTACCCGCTACGGGATCGGCGTCTCTTCCGTTGTTGCGCTGTCCGCCTCGCTCGTGGTCGGTGCGACGGCAGCGGGCTCGGGGCTCGCGGGTGCTTCGACCTCCGGGCTGGTCGCATCGGGCACCACTTCTTCGAAGCCTGTGTCCGGGGCATCCACCGCCTCGAACGGCGAGTCCGAGGGTGCGGCCTCTTCGAAGCCACTGGCTTCGTCTACGGGCTGGTCGAAGAGATCGCTGTCAGCACCCTGGCTGGTGGCCAGGGTCAGACTGGTGATCATGAAGATCGCGGCCGAGACCGTGGTGAGCTTCGTGAACAGGTTGCCCGCGCCACGAGCGCCAAACATCGTGCCGGCGCCGCCGCCACCGAACATCGCTCCGACTTCCGCACCCTTGCCGCGCTGAAGCAACACCACGATGATCAAGAAGATGCAAACGACCACGTGCAGAACCGTGACGAACAGTGTCATGCGCGTCCTCCATCGAAGTTGACGATCTGGCTGAAACTCTCGGCTTCGAGACTGGCGCCGCCGACGAGGGCACCGTCGATGTCGGCCTGTGCCATGAGTTCGGCGACATTGTCCGGCTTGACGCTTCCGCCGTATTGAACTCGGATCGCGTCGCCGTCGGCAGCGAACATGACCCGCAAGCGTTCGCGAATCATCGCGTGGACTTCCTGGGCCATTTCAGGTGTGGCGGTCTTTCCGGTACCGATCGCCCAGATCGGTTCGTAGGCGACGACGATGTCTGCAGCGCGATCCTTCGGGATCTTGGCGAGGCTCACCTGGAGCTGCTCGCCGATGACGGCGAAGGTCTGGCCGGCTTCTCGCTCGTCGTCGCTCTCGCCCACGCAGATGATCGGACGGATATCCCGGCCTAGTACCGCGGCCGCCTTGTCCGCGACGAACTCGCTGGATTCGCCATACAGGGTGCGGCGTTCGCTATGCCCCACGATCGCGTAGCGACAGCCGACGTCGGCGATCATGTCCGGCGACAACTCACCGGTGAACGCTCCCTTTTCGTTCGGGTTCACGTTCTGACTGGCAAGCGCCACGTTGCTACCGGCGAGTGCCTGGCCGAGGGCGTGAAGCGCGGTCGCCGGGGGCGCGAGTACGATGTCGACGGCGTCGGCCTTGGCGACCAGGGGCAAGAACGCGGCGGCGAAGGTCTCAGCCTCAGCGATGGTCTTCTGCATCTTCCAGTTTGCGGCAAGGATCGGGCGCCTCATCGGGACGACTCCATGGCGGTTTTCTCCAGGGCGGTCACACCGGGCAGTGCCAGCCCTTGTACGAATTCGAGGGAAGCGCCGCCGCCGGTCGAAAGATGGCCGATTCGGTCGCCGACGCCCAGTTTGTTCACTGCGGAAAGGCTATCGCCTCCCCCGACGATCGAGTTCGCCGCGGATTCTGCCACGGCATTGGCCACGGCCTCGGTGCCCTTGGCGAAAGCCTCCATCTCGAAGACCCCCATCGGGCCGTTCCAGAACAGCGTCTTCGCCTGGTGGGCTTCCTCGGCGTAGCGCGCGGCCGTTTCGGGGCCGATGTCGAGGGCCATGAAGCCATCCGGGATCAAAGTGACCACCTTCGAGGGGGCGTCGCCGGCGAAGCGTTCCGCCACGACGTGGTCGGTCGGGAGCAGCAGGCGCCGTCCGAATCGTTCGGCCGCCGCGATCACGCGCCTGGCATCCTCGATGCGATCCTCCTCGACCATCGAGGTGCCGGTCGGCTGGCCGAGCGCGCGCAAGAACGTGTAGGCCATGGCGCCGCCGATGCAGAGCACGTCGGTGTGCGGCGTCAGCGCCTCGAGCACGGCGAGCTTGTCCGACACCTTGGCGCCGCCGAGGAGGCAGAGCAGGGGGCGGACCGGCGAACGAATCTCCGCCAGGTGCTCGAGTTCGCTGCGGAGCAGGTCGCCCGCAGCGACGCGAGGGACGTGGGCCGCAATGCCGGCGGTGGAGGCATGGGCACGATGCGAGGTACCGAACGCGTCGTTGACGAAGACGTCGGCCAGCTGCGCGAGGCGACGGGCCAACTCGGGATCGTTCTTCGTCTCGCCCGCTTCGAACCGCACGTTCTCGAGGAGCACGAGTTCGCCATCGCCCAGTGCGGCGACCGCCGCCTCGGCCACGGGTCCTATCGTGGCTTCACAGAAGCCGACCGCGCGTCCGAGCAGTTCTGCCAGCCGCTCCGCCACGGGACGTAGCGAGAGAGCCGGATCGGGGCTGCCCTTGGGGCGCCCCAGATGCGAAGCGAGGACCACGCGAGCGCCACCGGAGAGGAGCTTGCGCAGCGTACCCAGCGCCGCCCGGATCCGCGTGTCGTCGCCGACCCGGCCGTCCACCAGCGGGACGTTCAGGTCCGCGCGAACGAACACCCGCTGCCCGCGCACGCCTTTGGCGAGTACATCATCCAGGGTCGGGGTACTCACCGGTGTGTCAGGCGCACATCTTGACTGCGAGGTCGGCCACGCGTGTCGCGTAGCCCATCTCGTTGTCGTACCAGGAGAGGACCTTGGCAAAATCGCCGTCCATCACGGTGGTGCTGAGCGCGTCGAAGATCGACGAGTGCGTATTGCCGGTGAAATCGGCCGAGACCAACGGCTCGTCGCAGTACTGCAGGATGCCTCGCATCGGGCCTTCTGCGGCGGCCTTGATCGCGGCATTGATCTCCTCGGCAGAGGTCTTCTTCTGGAGCTGCACAGAGAGGTCGACCACCGAGACGTCCGGCGTCGGCACGCGCATGGCATAACCATCGAGCCTGCCCTTCAGCTCCGGCAGCACCAGGCTGATGGCGCGGGCAGCACCCGTCTTCGTCGGGATCATCGAGATGCCGCCAGCGCGTGCGCGGCGCAGATCGCTATGCGGCGCGTCGACCAGCTTCTGGTCGGCGGTGTAGGCGTGAATCGTCACCATCAGACCGCGCTCGATGCCCCAGTTGTCGTGAAGCACCTTGGCCATCGGGCCGAGGCAGTTGGTCGTGCACGATGCGTTCGAGACGATGTTGTGCTGCGACGCGTCGTACTCGTCGTCGTTGACGCCCAGCACGATGGTGACGTCAGGATCGCCCGCGGGCTGGGTGATCATGACCTTTCCGGCGCCGGCATCGATGTGGAGCTGTGCCTTCTCCCGGTCGGCGAACAGGCCGGTGGATTCGATCACGACTTCGGCCCCGAGCTTGCCCCAGGGAATCTGGGCCGGGTCGCGTTCCGCCGAGATCGGAATGCTCTTGCCATTCACCACCAGGGCGTTGCCATCGGCGGCCACTTCGCCCGGGAACCCGCGGTGGACCGAGTCGTACTTCAACAGGTGCGCCAGGGTCTTGGCGTCCACCAGGTCATTGATGCCGACGACCTCGACGTCGCGGCTCAGCATGCTGCGAAAAGCCAGTCGCCCGATTCGCCCGAATCCGTTGATACCCACCTTGACGGTCATCGCTCGTTCTCTCCCGTTCGAAGCCGCCAGGGGGCCTCGGAATCATGAAATTGCCGGGGACGCTCCGGTCCTTTGCACGGTCACGTCATCGATTGCCGCGGCCTCACGTGTGTGTCCGCGATTCCGGGCCCGGTCCCCCGCGGGTGGGTGCCGCCATGGAGTGCTTCGCGACAAGCTCCGCCTGGGCGGGCGTCGGGCACTCGTGCGAACCCTCCGGGCGCGGGCAATGTACCCGCCCGTGCGCGGCTACGGAAGGGGTCGAGAGGCGGGGGCCGACGTCCGATACCCTTCGTTCGAAGTCGCCCCGTGCAGGGGGGACCGGGAGGCACTCGGGGGAGTGGAGGACGGGACCGAGCGGGAGTCGCCGCGGCGTCCGAAGGTTCGCGGCCGCAAGCGGCGGGCGGCACTGGCACTCGTGCTGGTCGGGACCGCTTTGGCCTTGGGGGCCCGCTGGCTCGAAGATCGCCGCCAATTGCGCGCCGCGCATCCGGTGGAGGCGGGAGAACTCGATCTAGCCGGTCTCGCGGCCCCGGCCGAGATCGTGCGTGATCGCAACGGGGTGCCCCACGTCAGGGCTGCCAGCGAACGCGATGCCTGGTTCGGCCTGGGCTTCGTCCAGGGCCAGGATCGCCTTGGGCAACTGCTCTGGTTGCGGCATCAGGCGCACGGGAGAACGGCCGCCCAGATCGGGCCCGGAGGGCTGCCCGCCGATCGCTGGGCCCGGACCCTGGGCCTGGTGCGTCTGGCGGAGCGAGACTTCAGGCGCTCGGCGCCGGCTGCCAAGCGCGTTCTCGAAGCCTACGCGGCCGGCGTCAATGCCTGGCTGGCGGTGCTGCGGGCGGGTCGCGCGGAGGCCCCGCTCGGCCTCACACAACCGCTCGCCGAGATCGAGGATTGGACGCCAGTGGATTCCCTGGCGCTCGCGAAGTTGCGTGCCTGGCAACTGGCGAGCGTCGGCGACGAGATGCTCGCGCTCGAAGCCGTGGTGCGTCGGCTTGGCCCGCATGCCTCGCGGCCGTTCTTCCCGGATTTCGTTTCCGAGCGGGCTTCGTCCCACCGTGCGGGTTACGCGCCTTCTCCGAGCCGGGTTCCGGCCGCGCCCATCGACCCGCTGAGGATCGCGGGCGGTCTGGCCGGTGCCCAGGCTGGCAGCTCTGCCTGGGTGATCTCCGGCCGCTTCACCAAGCGCGGGAAGCCCTTGCTAGCGGGCGATCTTCACGCCGCGCCGCGGGTTCCGGCGGCGGTCTATGAAGCCCATCTGCGCGGTGGCTCGCTGGAAGTCGCCGGCGCGACCTTGCCCGGTATTCCGGTCTTCTGGGTTGGCTTCACGCCAAAGCTGGCCTGGGCAGCGACCCACACGCCGGCCCAGGTCATGGATCTCGTCGAGGAAACCCTGTTCCGCGACGACCCTTCCCGATATCTCGAAGGCACTCGATGGCGCTCGCTCACGGTGCGTGACGAGTCGATCGAAGTGCGCGGCGGTACGCCGGAAGTGCTGCCCGTTCGCAGTACCAGCCGCGGCCCCCGGGTCGACGAACTGCTCGGCGCGGATCGCCCGATCTCGGTTCGTTGGACCGGTCAAGAAGTGGGCGGCATCGCAGGCCTCGTCGAACTCGTTCGCGCCACCGACTTGGAAAGTCTCGTCCAAAGTCTGCGTCGCCACGGGGAACCGTTGGTCGCGGTGGCCTGGGCCAGTGCCGGGGGCGAGGGCGGCGTCCAGGTCGCGGGCGCGGTGCCGGCGCGCGAAATCCCGGCTGGCTTCCAGCCCGTGCCGGCGGGGAATCCCTCTTTCGCCTGGAGCAGTTGGGTACCTCGTGAAGCGCTTCCGGGACGGATCCTCGAGGCGGGCCGCCCCTGGGCGATCGCGGCAGATGGCACGCCGCATGGCGAAGCCGGCGAACGGGCTGCCCTGGAGCCGGTGCTGAGAATCGGATCGCGCGCCGAGCGCGTCGAACAGTTGCTGCAATTGGCTGCGGATGATGGGCCGATCGATCTGGGCGTGGTCGTCGCGATGCAGCGCGACCAGCACTCGGCCAGTGCCGATCGACTGGTCGAGCGGGCATTGCGGTTGGCCGGAGAGCTGGGTCACGAGGAGGCCCAGGTCGCGGACATGTTGCTGGCCTGGGATCGTGGGACCGATCCCGGCAGCCGCGGTGCGGCCGCTTACCACGTGTTCGTCAGCCAGCTCGCCGAGGCCTTGCTGGTTCCCGTGCTCGACGATGTGCTGGCGCATCGGCTGTTGCTGTTGCCGCGCTTCCGGCCCGAGCCGTGGGTAGAGGATGCGCTGATCAGCGCCGAGGCCGGGGGCTCCACGAGCTACCCGTGGACGGCGCCAGACCGTGTGCGGACGGCGATCCACGCGAGCCTGCGTCAGACCTGGCTGACGCTGTCGGTGGAACTCGGCTCGAACCGGGACAAGTGGAGCTGGGGGCGTCTCCATCCGGTCCGCTTCAGCCCGCTCTGGCCTGGCGCCTGGGACGATCCGTTGGGTCTCGGCCCGTTCCCGTACGGGGGCGATGGCTCGACCATCGCGGCCGCCGAGTTCTCGATGGTCGGGGATGCGCGGGTGGTGCGTCGCTGGGAAGCCGATCTCGTCTCGACCTACCGCTTTGCGCTGGACGTGGGCAACCTCGATCAGGCATTGACGTCGCTGGCGCCGGGCCAGTCCGGCCATCCGGCGCATCGTCACTCGCGCGATGGCGTCGAGGGTTGGCTGCGCGGCCAGCCGAGTCTGCTCTCGACCAGCGATCCCGTGATCGAGGACGGTCCGGTCTCGAGGCTCCAGCTGACGCCGGTGGCGCTGCCCTGATGCTCGTCTACGTCGCTGTTCCGGGCTTCTATGCCGAGATCGAGCGGCGCCGAGACGGCACCCTGGGCGGCCGCCCGGTCCTCGTGGGCGGCGATCCGCGCAAGCGCGGGACCGTTCAGTCGGCCACCGAGGACGCCCGCCGCGCCGGCGTTGTCGATGGCATGCCGATCGTCGAGGCACTCCAGCGTTGCCCCCAGGCGCGCGCATTGCGGACGGACATGAAACGCTATCGGGAGGTGGATGCGCATCTTCGCGCACGCCTGCGACGCGAGAGCGAGCGGCTCGAAACCGCCGGGTTGGGCGCCGCCTACCTGGATGTGGCTGGCCGCGACGAGCCGGCCGACAAGATCGGCATCGCGGTGCGCCAGTCGATCCAGGATGAACTGGGTCTGCCACTCCGGGTCGGCATCGCACCCCTCAAGTTTCTCGCAAAGCTGGCGGCCGAAGTCCCTGAAGAAGATCAGGTTCTCTGGGTTCGACCGGCGGATGTTCGAAGCTTCCTGGATCCGCTGCCGGTGGGCCGGCTGCCCGGCGTCGGACCCCGCACGGCCGCTCGCCTGGCCGAAATCGGGGTCACCAGCGTCTCCGAGCTGGTCGCGCTCGGCCGCGATGGCGTCGAGCGGGAGCTCGGCAATCACGGCCTGGCGGCCCTCGAGTACGCGCGCGGACGCGATGTCACGACCCTCCGCGCAGCGCCGCACCCGCGCAGTCTCTCCCAGGAGGCGACGCTGAGCGCCGGCGAACTCGATCGAGGGGTCCTGGAGGAGAGGCTCGCAGAGCTGTCCCAGGGGCTCGAAAGCTCGCTGGCCCGGGAGCGGCTGGCCGCTCGGCGCATCGTGTTGAAGGTGCGCTACGTCGACGAGCCACAGCCCCAGACGCGGAGCTGCACACTCGCTCGCGCGGTCGTCGGAGCGTCCGACCTACGGGATCACGCCGTCGATCTGCTGGGCCGCACCCAGGCGGGAAGCAGGCCGATCCGGGGCCTGGGTCTGGCGCTCCAGTCCCTGGTGCGAGCGCGCCGCGACGACCGCCAGCTCGACCTGTTCGGCGCCTGAAGTTCCGGGCTCCCAAGCCCGGATCAGGTCCACGCTCAAGCCCGCCCGGTTGCCGGCCGAAGAGGAGTTCCTGCGCATCCCGGCGCAGCTGAACTTCGATCAGGGAAATCATCATGGGCAACGAGCGCCGAAAGTACCCGCGGATCGCCACCGACCAGGTGATCTCCTTCGCAATGGTCGAAGCGAGTGACCAACTCGGGGTCTCGAAGAACCTGTCCGCGGGTGGCATTCGCTTCGAGGCGGTGGGCTGCGAACTCGAACTCGGCGACCGGATTCGGGTGACGTTCAACCTCGGCGAGCACACGGTCGTGGCCGTGGGCACGGTGAACTGGGCCACGGAACTGGATGCGCTCACGCTCGAAGTGGGCCTCGAGTTCAACGAGATCGATCCCGAGGCGCTGCGCATCCTGGAAGAGACTTCCGAGGTCGCAGCCAGCGTCTAGCGGGGGGCCCTCCGCATACCTGCCAAGGCGCCGATCGTCTGGATGGCCCCGCGACCCCTCGGGGGGTTGAAGGAGGCGGTTCAGGGTGTCACGGTACCCGGGTGGCAGACTTCCATCAGACCGGGGTCATCAGCACCCTTCATCGCCTCGGCCGGCGAGACATCGTTTCATTGGAACGCGAGCTCGTGCGGCATGCCGAGGCGCGTCCGATCGCGCTGGTGTTGCCGTGTCTGTACAGCGAGCTTCACGACGTCGCGCTGAAGGGCATCATCGATCAGCTGAGCATGGTTCCGTATCTCGCTCAGGTGATCGTGTCCGTCGATGGAGCCGAGAGCCGCGAGCAGTTCGAGGAAATGCGCGCGGCCTTCGACGGCGTCCGCACGATCGACGGCGGACCGACGACGCTGCTCTGGAACGATGGGCCGGGGCTGCAGGCCTTGATCCAACAACTCGAAGACGAAGGCCTCGATCCGGGTCCGGCGGGCAAGGGGCGTGGCGTCTGGCTTGCCCTCGGTGCCGTCATCGCTGCCGAACGCGCCAGGGTGGTCGCCGTTCACGATTGCGACATTCGCGATTACTCGCGCGAGCTGTTGGCGCGCCTCTGCTATCCGATCGCGAATCGAAACACGAACTACGAATTCGTGAAGGGTTACTATGCGCGGGTCACCGACCGCATCTACGGCCGCGTGACCCGGCTCTTCATGACACCGTTCCTGCGCGCGATGAAGTCCGTGCTCGGCCCGAACCCATTGCTCGAATTCCTCGATTCGTTCCGGTTCCCGCTGGCCGGCGAGTGCGCGATGACCACCGACCTCGCGCGTTCGATCCGGATCCCGGCCGATTGGGGTCTCGAGGTCGGCATGCTCGCCGAGGTGTATCGCGCCTGCTCGCTGAAGCGGATCGCCCAGGTCGAACTGGTCGACAACTACGACCACAAGCACCGTGACCTGAGCGAAGCCGATCACACCACCGGGCTGCACCGGATGGTGGCCGATATCGGCGCCTCGTTGATTCGCAACCTTGCCAGCTACGGCATCGAGTTCGATGCAGGCTTCTTGAACACGCTCACGTCCGCCTACGTGCGCCTCGCCCAGGATGCGGTCGCCCGCTACCACGATGCCGCCGCCCTCAACGGGATCCCGTTCGATCGCCATGAAGAGGAGCTGGCGGTGGAGACCTTCCAGAGCGCGCTCCGTGGGGCCGGGCTGGCGTTCGTGCGCGATCCGATGGGTGGACCGCAGATTCCGAACTGGAATCGGGTGACCTCGGCGCTTCCCGAGTTCCTGCCGGAACTCCAGCGCGCCGTCGAGGCAGATCTCAGCTGAGTGCGAGACGGGCGATCGTAGCCCACGGTCGCTATATCCGAGTGGACGATGCCTCCGGGTGAGGGGAGAGGGCACCGAATCGTGACTGTACGTATCGGCGAGATTCCGATCGGCGCAGGCGCGCCGCTGGCGTTGATCGCCGGTATCAATGTCGTGGAGAGCGAGGACGCCACCGTGGCGATCGCCCACGAGTTGAAGGCGATCGCCGCGCGCCATGAGTTTCCGTTGGTCTTCAAGGCCTCGGTGGACAAGGCCAACCGCTCGAGTCTGCGCTCCTATCGCGGACTGGGCTTCGACGAGGGCCTCAGGGTCCTGGCGCGGGTCAAATCAGAGACCGACCTGCCCGTTACGACGGATGTCCATGAGCCCGCCCAGGCCAAGCCGGCGGCCGAAGTCGCGGACTGTCTACAGATACCCGCGTTCTTGTGTCGGCAGACCGATTTGTTGGCGGCCTGCGCGGCGACCGGTCGAGCGGTCAACGTGAAGAAGGGCCAGTTCATTGCACCGCAGGACATGCGGCTGGCCGTGGAGAAACTGAAGGCGCTAGGCGCTGAAGGGACCATCCTGACCGAGCGCGGCGCGGCGTTCGGATACAACGATCTCGTCGTCGATTTCCGCGGCCTGGTGAAGATGCGCGCGTTCGCGCCGATCTGTTTCGACGCGACCCACTCGGTGCAGCAACCGGGTGCCGGCGACGATGCCAGTGGTGGCGAGCGCGAGATGGTGGCGCCTCTCGCCCGGGCGGCTGCCGCCGTTGGGATCGATGCGCTGTTCCTCGAAGTCCATCCGGACCCCGATGGCGCTCCTTGCGACGGGCCGAGCCAGTTAACGCCGACAGGCTTCGAGTCCCTGCTGGCCGAGGTTCGCGCCATCGACCGCGCGCTGCGCGGAAGCTAGTCCGGGCCAAGATCGGCGATCCGTCCGCCAGGAGAGAGCGACGCGTGCTCCACCGCTATAGCGAGATCTTCAGAACGCTTCTGTTGGCGGCGGATCTGGGTCTCGTCGCGCTCTCGTGGTGCGTCGCCTACTGGCTCCGCTTCCACGTCTTCACGCCCGAGCAGGACTGGAACCCGGATTCCTACCTGTACGGGCTGGGACTCGTCAGCGCGGTCTCGTTCTGGAATTTCCGCGCTCGCGGTCTCTACGAACCCCGTCGCATCGGCTCGCTGGTGCGGGAGGCCTGGGAGGTGACCGGTGCACTGGCGGTCACGGTGGTGGTGGTCCTCGCCGTCGACGCGCTGGCTCGTACCTTCCTGGCGCGCACCATGATCGCGGCCTTCGGCGTGCTCTCGGTGGTCAGCGTGGTCGGCTTCCGGCTGACGGGTCGTGCCCTGCTGCGCTCGGCCCGACGGCGCGGTTACAACCTGCGCTACGTGCTCGTGGTCGGTGCCGGGGAAACGGCCGCCGGAACGATCGCTTCGATTCACGCCCATCCCGAGGCCGGTCTGCGGGTGCTGGGAATTCTCACCAATGACCTGACGCTCCACGGCCGCAGCATCGAGGGCGTGCGCATCGTGGGCGACTACGCCGCGGTCAAGAGCACGCTCGGCCGGGACCGGATCGACCAGGTGATCGTGGCACTGCCACGGAATGACGGCGACCACCTCGAGAAGATCCTGGCGGATCTCGAGGACGAATACGTGACAGTCCGGCTGATCCCCGATCTGATGCATGTGATGACCTTGCGCAGCAGTGTCGAGGAACTCGACGGGTTACCGGTCATCAACCTACGCGAGAGCCCTTTGGTTGGCTGGGCCGCGATCCAGAAGCGCGCCTTCGACGTCGGCGTCGTCGGCCTTGGCATGCTGGTGGCGGCCCCGGTCATGGGTGCGATTGCGCTGGCGATCCGGCTCACCTCGGGGCGTCCGATCCTTTATCGACAGGAGCGCATGGGGCTGGATGGTCGGGTGTTCGACTGCCTGAAGTTCCGAACCATGCGTATGGACGCGGAGGTGGAGAGCGGGCCGGTCTGGACCGTCGAGGACGATCCGCGAAGGACGCCCCTCGGTGCGTTCTTGCGCCGTTCGAACCTGGACGAGCTTCCCCAGCTCTGGAATGTCCTGCGCGGCGACATGAGTCTGGTCGGACCGCGTCCCGAGCGCCCGATCTTCATCGAGCGCTTCCGCCGCGAGATCCCCGGCTACATGCTTCGCCACAAGGCCAAGGCCGGGCTCACGGGCTGGGCGCAGGTCCATGGCTGGCGCGGCAACACGTCGCTCGATGAACGCATCGAGCACGACATCTACTACATCCAGAACTGGAGCCTGGGCCTCGACATCCGGATCCTGGCGATGACGCTCTGGCGCGCTTTCAGTCGCAACGCCTACTGAAGCGTCAGCTGGCGGGATCCCAGGCTCGCGGACCATGGGCAACGGTCTCTTCGATGGCGGCGCGCATTTCGAGCCGGAAGCGGCTCGCGCTGAAGGCTGCTGCATGGGCGCGGATGGCGTCGGCGTCGAACTCAGCGCGACGTTCCTCGAAATGGGCCACCGCCTCGGCCAGGGCTGCGGGCGAGGACGAATCGAAGAACAGCCCGGTGGGCGCCTTGCTGGCGGGGCCGTCGAGGGGCCTGACGGTGTCGGTGACTCCGCCGCGACCGAGCGCGACGACAGGGGCGCCGGCGGCCTGGGCCTCGACGGGAATGATCCCGAAGTCTTCTTCCTGCGGATAGACGAGCGCCCGACAGCGGGCGTAGAGATCGGCGAGCGTGTCATCGTCCACCCGTCCAAGGAAGCGCACGTTGTCCGGAGCACGAGCCTGAAGGCGTGCCCGGGAGGGGCCATCGCCGGCGACGAGCAGGCGTAGGCCGAGCTTGCGAAAGGCTTCGATGGCGACCTCTTCGCGCTTGTACGGAACGAAACCGCCGACCATCAGGAAGAAATCCTCAGCGGCGCGCGGCCGCGCGCCAAACTGCTCGACGTCGACTGGCGGAAAGATCACGTCGGCGCGGCGCTGCCAATGCCGTTCGATCCGCTCGGCAACCGGCGTCGAGATCGCGATCACGCGATGCACCCGGTCGCGATGGCTGCTGCGCACGTCCCAACGGCGCAGCGCGGCCACCAGCGGCGACGCTGCAACCCGAAAGGCACCCGTACCGAGATAGGCGTCGGCCTGATCCCAGACATACCGCATCGGAGTGAAGCAGTAGGCGAGGTGCGTCGCTCCAGGCGGGGCCGAGATTCCCTTCGCGACGGCGTGGCTCGACGAAAGCACGAGGTCGACGTCTCGGGGTCGTAGCCGACCGATCGCCCAGGGGAACAGGGGCAGCAGCTTGCGGTAGTGGCGTGCGATTCCGGGCAGCTGCGAGAGCGGGCTCGCGATCACCCGATGGGCCTCGATCTCCGGATGGGTGCTGCCTGGGATGTGGACGAGGGTGTGGATGTCGGCATCCGGCAGCAGGCGCGCGTGCTCGAGCAGCACCTTCTCGCCGCCTCGCATGCCGGTCAGCCAGTCGTGGGCCAACGCGGCACGCATGGCGCGGACACTAACCGGCCGCTTCGAGGGCGGCTTCGAGGGCCTCTTCCACGGTGTCGATCGGAATGATCTCGAGCTGGTCGAGGACCTCCTCGGGCACTTCGACGAGGTCCTTCTCATTGCGCCGTGGGATCAACACGGTCTTCACGCCGGCCCGCGATGCAGCCATCACCTTCTGCTTGATTCCTCCGACCGGAAGTACTCGTCCCCGAAGCGAAATTTCGCCGGTCATGGCAAGCGTTCCCAGGGCTCGACGGCCGGATAGCGCGGATACGATCGCGGTGGCCAGGGCGACGCCAGCAGAGGGGCCGTCCTTGGGGACGGCGCCGGCAGGCACGTGAAGATGGATCTCTCCGGCGCCGAGCGCGTCTTCCGGGAGCCAGCGGGCGGCGTTCGCCCGGACCCAGGACAAGGCGGCCTCGGCGCTCTCGCGCATCACGTCCCCGAGCTGGCCCGTGAGCCGCAACCGGACCCCTTCGCCGCCCGGGCTGCGTGTGGCTTCGAGGAACAGGATGTCGCCGCCGTGAGCGGTCGCTGCCATGCCGACGACGACGCCGGCCACCTCGGTCCGCTCGGCGGTTTCCGGCAGGTGGGGCGGCGCGCCGAGCGCGTCGATGGCGAACTCGGCGTCCACCGTGAGCGGCGCCACCGACGGGTCGGTGGCGACGCGGGCGGCCACCTTCCGCACCAGCGTTGCAAAGTGGCGATCGAGGCTGCGCACGCCGGCCTCGCGGGTGTACTCGTGGACGACCCGGTCGACGGCTTCATCGGTGAGCACGACCTGGTCCTCGCGCAAGCCGTGGTTCTCGAGTTGCTTCGGAATCAGGAAGCGACGCGCGATCACGAGCTTGTCCCGGTCGGTGTAACCCGGTAGCTCGATGACTTCCATGCGGTCGAGCAGTGCCGGTGGAATCGTCGCGAGGGAGTTCGCCGTGGCAATGAACAGCACCCGTGACAGATCGAAGGGCATCTCTAGGTAGTGGTCGCTGAAGGTCCCGTTCTGCTCCGGGTCGAGCACCTCCAGGAGCGCCGAGGAGGGATCGCCGCGGAAGTCGGCGCCGAGCTTGTCGATCTCGTCGAGCAGGAAGACCGGATTGCAGGTGCCAGCCCGGCGAATGTTCTGGAGGATGCGGCCGGGCATGGCGCCCACATAGGTTCGCCGATGGCCCCGGATCTCCGACTCATCGCGCACACCGCCGAGGGAAGCCCGGGCAAATTTCCGGCCCATCGCCCGGGCGATGGAGCGGCCGAGCGAGGTCTTGCCGACCCCGGGAGGTCCGACGAAGCACAGGATCGGAGCCTTGGCTTCCGGCGCCAGCTTGCGTACGGCCAGGTACTCGAGAATCCGTTCCTTCACCTTGTCGAGGTCGTGATGGTCCTCGTCGAGGATCTCGCGGGCCTCGTGCAGTGCGAGGTGGTCTTCAGTGGCATTGCCCCAGGGCAGATCCGCCACCCATTCGAGATACGTTCGCACCAGGTGTCGGTCCGGTGCGTGGGTCGGGAGTGCCCGGAACCGGCGCAGCTCGCGATCGACATGGGTGCGTGCCTCGTCACCGAACGGAAGTGCCTCCAGCCGTTCCGCCAATTCGTCGGCTTCCCGTTCGCCGCTGTCCGCTTCGCCCAGCTCCTTCTGGATGTCGCGCATGCGGCGGCGCAGCAGACGCTCGCGCCGGCGCGGGTCCATCTCGCCGTCTTCGTCGTCGTCCTCGCGCAGCGCCCGGTGGGTTTCGGCGATGGTGACTTCGCGCTCGAGCAAGCCGGCGACCTGCCAGAGTCGTGTGGTCGGGTCGGCTTCGCAGAGCAGGGCGATCCGGTCGTCGGTGGGCACCGGGATGTTCGAGGCGATCATGTCGGCGAGCAGGCCCGCCGTCGGCATCTGGCTGACGACGGCCTTCCACTCCTCGGGCGCGTCCTCGCGCAGATCGATCAGCTGGTGGGCCAGTTCGGTTACCCGGGCGCGGGCGGCGTCGCGCTCCGTAGAGGGTTGCTGCGGCTCCGGCAGCGGCTCGATCTGAACGCGGAGGGCCGTGCCTTCGGGTGCGTCGTCCGGGGTGGTCCGGGTGCGAATGCGGGCGCGCAGGATTCCTACGACCAGGGCCTGCCGCGTGCTCTGACGCGCGTCCACCATGCGCAGGATCCGGCAGACGCAGCCCACCGGGGCCAACTCGTCGAGACCCGGATCCTCGGTCTGGGGATCGAGCTGGCTCGCCACCAGTAGCAAGCCGCCATCCCCGGCGGCGTCGAGCGCGGCCAGGGAGCGGGTGCGGCCGACGGCCAGCGGGACGTTGAGGCCGGGCAGCATCACGGCGTCGCGAACCGGCAACACCGGCAGCTCCAGCGGGATCTCTACGTTCTCGCCTGCAATATGGACATTTCGTGACTCGTTCGGTTCGCTCACGGATCCTCCGGCCTGGGCCGCGGGAAACTAAGCGCCGATCGGGCGCGGTCAACTCGGCGCGCAGGGCCTACGGAGAGGCCTCCTGAACCGCATCCCAGGGGCGCATCGGTCCGAGCGGTTTGGGCGCCCAGAAGCGGCGCGGGGCGCCTGGTGCCCGGGACTGGAGTCGAACCAGCACGTCCTTTCGAACACATGATTCTGAGTCATGCGCGTCTACCAATTTCGCCACCCGGGCAGGGGTCGGCCGAGAAAGCTAGGAGGGGCGTCGGGCCGAGTCAACGAGGCGCGGGCTCAGGCCTCGGCGGCGTCCAGGGCTTCGAGCTCGGCGGCCAGCCGCTCCCATTCGCGGTAGCCATCGGCGACCTGCGTCTGCAGCGCCGTACGCTCCGCCTCGATCGTCACGACCTGGGCTTTGTCGGCGTACACCACCGGGTCGCCGAGCTTCCAACCGAGAGCCTCCGTCGCGGTTTCGAACTCGAGTATTTCCGCCTCGAGTTTCTCCACCCGCCGTGTGATGCGATCTCGTGCCTTCTTTCGTTCGCGTTCGAGCCGCCGCTCCTCGCGCGTCAGCTGCGGCTTCGGTTGCTTCTGTGCTGCTGGAGTCGGGGCCGAAGGGCTCTCGACCGCGGCGTTTTCGGGCCTGGCCAGGCGCTTGGGGGTCTTCGGCTGCGTCGCGTCGAGGTACCCGTCGTAGTTGCCCAGGAATTCTCGGAGTACGCCGGCCTTGACCTCGATCACGCGCGTGGCCAATGCGTTGATGAAGGCGCGGTCGTGGGAGATGAACACGAGCGTGCCTCGATAGGCGAGCAGGGCGTCCTCGAGGACCTGACAGGCTTCGACATCGAGGTGATTGGTGGGCTCGTCGAGGACGAGCACGTTCTTCGGCCGCAACAACATCTTGGCCAGGGCGAGGCGTGCCTTCTCGCCACCGGAAAGTACGGACACCTTCTTGTTGACGTCGTCGCCCGAGAACAGGAAGGCACCCAGATGGCCGCGCAGACGCGGAACGTCGTCGGTGGTCGCCACGGTCTCGAGCTCGCCGAGCACCGTGTTGCTCTCGTCGAGGACCTCGAGCTGGTGTTGGGCGTAGAAGCCCACCTCGACCTGGTGGCCGAGCCGGCGCTCGCCCGCTTCGAAGCGGAGCACGCCGGCCAGGATCCGCAGCAGCGTCGATTTCCCCGCGCCATTCGGCCCGGCCAGGGCCAGTCGTTCGCCCCTGCGCAGCGAGGCGTCGATGCCCTCGTAGACGACCGTGTCACCGTAGGCCTTGTAGATGCCTTCGAGTTCGATCGGAATCGCGCCGGCTCGTTTCGGCTCCGGGATACGCAGTCGCATGCGTCGGGCGCCGGGTTCCTCGACGTCGATCCGTTCGAGTTTGTCGAGGGATTTGACGCGACTCTGCACCTGCCGCGCTTTCGAAGCCTTCGAGCGGAAACGCTCGATGAAGCGTTCGGTCTCGGCGATCTTCTTGTCCTGGCTCTTCTTGCGCGCGAGCAGTTCCTCGCGCCGCTGCTCGCGCATCTTCAGGTACTCGTCGTAGCCACACGGGTAGAGCGTGAAACGTCCGTGGGAGAGTTCGGCGATGCGGTTGGTGTGGCGCCGCAGGAAGGTTCGATCATGGGAGATCACGACCACGCCACCCGGGAAGGCTTCGAGGGTCTCCTCGAACCACTGGATCGAGGGGAGATCGAGGTGGTTGGTGGGCTCGTCGAGGAGCAGCACGTCGGGATCGGCGAGCAGCAATTTTGCGAGTTCGACCCGCATCAGCCACCCCCCGCTGAAGGTGTGGAGCGGGCGGGCACGGGCGTCGCCGTCGAAGCCGAGGCCTTCGAGGACCGACTCGACGCGCGCCTCGCGGGAGAAACCGCCCTGGCGCAGGAAGCGATCCTGAAGCTGGTCGTAGCGCTCGGCGACCCGGGGATCGACCTCGCCATCGGCGGTCATGCGCGCCTCGAGGGCACGCAACTCCAGCTCGAGTTCACCGAGATCTGCCAGCGCGGTAAGCGCTTCTTGCTGAACGGTGTGGGTCGGGTGCGGGTCGATTTCCTGGCGCAGGATCCCGATCCGGGCACCGCGCGGTGTGATCCGCTGGCCCGCGTCCGGCGGGTCGTCTGCCGAAGCGATTCGCATCAATGTCGATTTGCCTGCGCCATTCGGTCCGACGAGACCGACCCGGTCGCTGGCACCGACACGCAGATCGACGCCCTCGAAGAGGGTCCGTTCGCCGAAACTGCGCGAGACACCGGTGAGCTCCAGCCACATGGGCGGGGACCTTAACGAACCGTCCGCCCGCATCACGGCCGGGGGGACCCGATCCTGGCCCTGGGCGGCGTGTTCATGGGTCAATTTCGGAACTGCAGTGGCCGATAAGTCAGCGATGGACACCGAACGCCTGCTCGAGATCGGATCCCGCGGGATCCACCTGCTCTTCGACACTGAAACGATCGTCAGCGCGTTCCAGCAAGACGCCGATCGCCTGCGTGGCGAACTCGACGGACGCTTCGACGAGGTCCACTTCGCCATCGACGGCCTCGTGAAGATCGAGGCGGCCAACGAAGCCCGCGACTTCATCGAGGACCTACCGGCCTCGGTGCGCCATGTCCTGGTGTTGCTCTACTTCGAACTGCTCGACGGCAAACTGCGGGAATGCGCCGTCCTGCACTAGGGCGCGGCGGATTTCGCGCGCGAGCTCGCAGCCCGCGACGCGGACCGTTTGCTGCGAGTGCCACTTCGTGGCGTCTTGCGGCCGCGAGGCGCGCTCGGCGTGCGGACGTAGGCCTGCTCCAGGAGTTCGGCGAGGTGCAGTTGCATCGGGAGCTTCACCCGTTCGCCGCGCTTGGTCTTGAAGATCAGCTGACCGTGTTCGCGGGCGTGCTCGAACAGGTCGCGCAGGATGCGCACGTCCTGCTGGCAGTAGCGCTCGATCTCCTCGATCCGACCTTCCTTCCACCACTGGAGCGATTGCAGGCCATCCGCGCTCTTGGGGGCACCCAGGGTTTCTTCTCCGAGGTGGCCGAGCGAAACGCGGAAACCCAGGCGCGCATGGACGGCGTCCAGCAGGTCGAAGGTCGGAAGCTCGCCGAAATCCTGATCCGTGTAGCCGCGCAGTACTTGATAGTCGAAGCGGATGACGTTGAAGCCGACGACGAGGTCTGCCTCCGCGAGCTTCGCGAGCAACTCGTTCACCTGGCCCTCACGGAAGGTGTGGTAGCGGTCGTCGGCACTGTCCCAGACCACGGCGAGGGCCACCCGCATCAGGTGGGCGTTGTTCCAACCCCCGACTTCGGCGGCACTGCGTTGAGTTTCGAGATCGAACATCATCAACCGGGGCGGCGGCCCGCTATCGGCCTCCGCTTCCAGGACCTCGGCCGGAAGCGGCAGGTCGAGTAGCGGCGCCTCCGGCATGGCCGGCAACGGCTCGCGGCCGAGAAGCATCTCCAGGGCCTCGACGGCGCCCAGCTTGTCCATGGGTCGATTGCCGTTCCCGCAGCGTGGCGAGTGGACACAGGCCGGGCAACCGCTCTCGCAAGGACAGTCGCGCACCATCTCGAGGGTGGCTTCGAGTAGCGGTTCGATCCGATCGAAGACGCCGCTGGTCAGGCCGAGGCCGCCGACGTGCCCGTCGTACAGGAAGATTGCGGCGTGGCCGAGTTGCGGGTGGTGCTTGTAGGTGATGCCGGCGACGTCGAAACGATCGCACAACGCAAACAATGGGAAGAGGGCGAGGCTCGCATGCTCGACCGCGTGCAGGGCGCCCATCACGTGGCGGTCGGCGTTCTGCAGGGCCTTCGGGATCTCGTCCGGGATTTCGAACCAGATGCCCCGGGTCTCGTAGGATGTCGGCGGCAGATCGAGGGGTTCGGTCGAGAGCAGTTCCTGGCCGCGGACGCGACGTCGCTCGTAGCTGGTGATGCGCGTCGTGACCTTGACCCGGCCCTCGACGAGGCGGAAGTTGCCCGCCGGCCGCGCACGATCGCGCGACAGGATCTCGGTGTCCTTCTCCGACTGCGCTCGTGTGAACCAGGGCACGTCCGAGGGAACCACCAGCACCTCGCGCTCGTCGAGGTCGAGGGTCTTGACCTTGTATTGGCGGCCGTGATGAAGGTAGATCGCGCCCTCGTGGCATTCGACGAAGACGTTGGCCGAGCCGATCGTTCCGAGCACCCGCGGCCGCTCGCTTCCGACGTCTGCGACCGAGATGACGTAACTGGAACCGGCGCTGCGGATCTGGACGTCGCGGTGCGGGTTGCGGCGCGACGCGAACCACTCGGTGCCGGCTTCGCTCTCCAGGATGTCGCCACGGCTGTCGGCCAGTTCGATGGCACTCACGAGCCCCGGCCGGGCGAGCCAGGCTTCGCCACTTCGGAGCGGTACCTCGGCAGCCGCGCAGGGAAGATGGGCGGCCGCGATCTCGATGTTCTCCGGGTCGAGGACGGCGTGCTCGTAGGCGCGCGCGAAGAATTGGCGCGGATGGGTCACCAGGTACTGATCGAGGGCGTCGGGTTGGGCCACCATCGCGACCATGGCTTCGCCCGTGCGGCCCACCCGGCCCGCGCGTTGCCAGGTAGCGATCTGGCTGCCCGGATAGCCGACCAACAAACAAACATCCAGTCCGCCGACGTCGATGCCGAGTTCGAGCGCCGAGGTCGAGATGACGCCGCGCAGCTCGCCGCTGAACAATTGTTGCTCGATCTCGCGGCGCTCTTCCGGCAGGAAGCCCGCGCGGTAGGAGGAGATCTTGTCCTTCAGCTTCGGATCCGCCGCGGTGATCCAGGTGTGCATCAACTCGGTGATGCGCCGGGCCTTGGTGAATGCGATGGTCCGCAGCCCCAACCCCACCGAGAGCCGGAAGAGCCTGGCCGCGGTCGTGTAGGGGGACGCCTGGGGATTCATCAACAGCACGTGGCGGCGGGCGCGAGAGGCGCCATTGGCCTCGATGACCTCGAAGTCGCGGCCGGTCAGGTGCGTGGCCAGCTCTCCCGGGTTCGCCACCGTGGCCGAAGCGCAGACGAAGCGTGGCCGGGCTCGGTGGTGGCGCGCCACCCGGTCGAGGCGCCGCATGACCTGGGCCACATGGGAACCGAAGACGCCGCGGTAGGTGTGGAGTTCGTCGATGACGACCAGGCCGAGTCCGCGAAAGAATCGCTCCCAGCTGGCATGGTGGGGCAGGATTCCCAGGTGCAACATGTCGGGCGTCGTGATCAAGATGTTAGGCGGATGCTCGCGGATCTTCTTGCGCCTGGCTTGCGGCGTGTCGCCATCGTAGATCTCTACGCGAGGTCGCAGGTCCTCGCGCAGTCCGAGGGCTCTGATGTCCTGTTCGAGCTTGGCGCGCTGGTCCTGTTCCAGTGCCTTCAACGGGAAGATGTAGAGCGCGCGGTGCTCCGGATCCTGAAGCGTCGCTTCGAGGGTGGGCAGCGAGTACACCAACGATTTTCCGCTCGCGGTCGGTGTTGCCAACACCACGTCGCGATCCTGGCGCAACGCCTCGATGGCCCGGGCCTGATGCGCATAGAGCTTCGCGATGCCGCGCCCCTCCAGCACCTTTCGGACCGGTGCAAGGAGTTCGAGATCGTGATCGCACTCGGCCTCGAGGGGCGCTTCGACCTCATGGTGGCGCACGGCGCGTCCGAGGTCCGGGTCGGCCTGGATCGCATCCAGCAACTCAGCGATCGCGTGTTCCGGCCCCAACGGCATCCTAGGCTCCTCGCCAGCGCGAGGAGGCACGCCAGGAATCGACTCGGTGATGTTGGGGGAGGCTCATCGAGCGTACCGGGTGCCAGCCGACTGGCAATGGAGGCGCCGCGCTGGACGGCCCATTGTCGACGGGGGATGATCGCTGGGTGCGCCTCTCCCTCAAATCCCAGTACGCCATCTGCGGTGTGTTCGATCTGGCCTACAACGGCGAGGCGGGTCCGGTTCAGGTACGCGTGATCGGTGAACGCCAGAAGATCCCGGCGCGCTACCTCGAGCAGATCTTCCAGCTATTGCGCCGCGCCGACCTCGTCCGCGGCAAGCGCGGGCCCGGGGGCGGCTACGTGCTGACGCGGCCGCCCGGGGAAATCACGCTTCGGGACATCGTCGAGGCGGTCGAGGGGCCGTTGGCTGAATCGCTCGGGGCCGGGCCGCCGCCACGCGATCGCCGCGATCTCAATCGGCCCGGCTTCGTCTGGCACGATCTGGCGGGCAGGGTCGGCGATGCCCTCGAGAGCATCGACCTCGAGAGCCTGTGCCGGCGCGCGGCCGCAGGCGCCGTCCATCGCGCTGATGCCGACGATCGGATCTGGCACATCTAGCCAACGACCTTGACGCTCCCTTCCGGCGCGGGACACGAGAGCGTCCGGCGAAGTCGAACGGCTCAGGGGCGCTCGGCCCGCAGGCGCGCGAGATGCGCTGCAAGCCAGCGGGTGCGGGCGGCATCCAGGTACTGCCCGCCGGCACCTCGTGCGAGGTCCGCGCGGTAGTCCGGGTTGATCTCGAGCAGCTCCCGCAGTGCTACGGCCGCCTCCCCAGTGCGGCCACGCTGTTCGTAATGCTCGGCCAGGGCGAGCCGGGTGGCGATGTGGTGGGGGTTCTCGCGGCGGATCTGCTCCCAGGTGGCGACCGCCTCCTCGACGCGGCCCGCCCGGTAGTGCAAGTCCGCGAGGAACGCCAGCGCGGGTGCCTGGCCACGCGGATCGAGCCGTCGGGCGCGGCGGAAAGTCTGCAGCGCGGCCACCTGGCGGCCGTTCCCGCCATAGGCCATGGCGAGCAGGAGATTCCCGAAGTCATAGCTCGGGGCCAGCTCGACACTGCGCTCCCCCGACGCCACGGCTTCGCTCCATCGACCCTTTGCGATGTGCACGGCGGTGAGTGCGGCGAGCGCCTGGGGCGAGAGCGGATCCTGCTCGAGGCCGGCTAGGACGAGGGTCTCCGCCTGGTCCAGGAGCCGGGGATCCTGGGTCCAGCCACCCGTATATTCGTAGTTGAACGTGTTGGCGAGGAAGGCGAAGGCCTCCGCATAGGTCGGGTCGAGCTCGATCGCCCGCTCGTAAAGCGCTCGAGCGCGCAGGTTGGCGCCGCGCTGGAAGAGGTAGAACTCCGCGTTGGCCTGGGTCACTGCCTCGTAGGCGGTCAGGCTCGAGGTCGGCTTGCGGCGGATTCGTGTGCGTTCCGCTTCGTCGAGCTGCACGTTGAGTGCGGCCAGGATCTCCTCCGAGATCTCCGCCTGCAGCACGAGGATGTCCGCGGGAACCCGGTCGTAGCGGTTGCTCCAGATCTGGAGGCTCGTCGTGGCATCGGTCAGGGAAGCGGTGACGCGGATGCGCCCGGCAACGCCACGGACGCTGCCCTGCAGCAGGTACCGTACCGCGAGTGCACGTCCCACCTCGCGGAGGTCCAACGCCGTCCCCTGGTAGCCGAAGGCCGAGTTCCGCGACACCACCAACAGGTCGGGAATGCCATAGAGATCCGTGGTCAGGTCCTCGGTGAGACCCTCGGCCAGGTAGTCGGCGACATCCTCTCCGAGCGTCCGGAAGGGCAGCACGGCGAGGGACCGGCCCGCAGGAAGGGCCGTCGCCTGGCGCTCGAGACCGAGGCCGAGGCCGTCGAGCACGAGCCCCGCAGCCAGCGGCCAACTCGCCCAGGCGCCCACCATCAGCGCCAGGAACAGACCGGCTGCACCAAGCACGCTGGCGCGGATCCAGCGCCGTCGGCGCACGGCGGGGTGTGCGCGGTGCGTCGCCTCGATCGAGCCTCGTACCTGGAAGGCGTGGACCGGCTCCGGGATGTTCTTCACCGTCTGCGACCCCAGGTCCTCGACGTCGAGCTCCAACCGACCACGCAGCTGCTCCATCACCGGGGCCGAAACGCAGATCTCCCCGGGCTCGGCCAGGGCCTGGAGTCGCGCCGCCACGTTGACTCCGCTGCCGAACAACCGAGGGCCCTCCGTGCGCAGGTCGCCCAGGTGGACGCCCAACCGGAACAGGATGCGACGTTCCTCGGGCAGGGCGCCGCTCCACTCGCTCACCTGTTGCCGGATGGCAAGCGCACACTCCACCGCGTCGAGGGCACTCGGGAACTCGGCCAGGAAGTTGTCGCCGGTGAAGTCCGCCAGGCTGCCATGGTGCTCCGAGACCCAGTCTTGGACGATTGCGTGGCAGGCGGCGAGCGCGCGCACCACGTTCTCCTCATCGAGGGCGACGAGACGGCTATAGCCGACTACGTCACCGTTCAGGATCGCTGCAAGGTGATGCCGCGGCGGCTCGGAGGCCATGGCCGCAAGTGTGCCACCCGGGGCGCGGGCGCGCTCAACCCACTGCCCACCATCCCCAAGCTGGAGGCGAGCGCGCTATCCGCGCGACCGGGGCCCGCGTCGTCGAGGCGGTGGCTTCGTGTCACCGCCTAGCCCGTCGCGGCTGCCCCCAGGGGTGCGCCGCCCCGTATCGTTGCGTAGAATGCTCGCGCACCAACGCCATGGGCTCGGACCCGTATGCGGTTGGCCGCAGCCCCTCTGAGAAGCCAATGCGAGGCGGAGCGTGAGCGGACGCATCGAGGTGAGCCGTTCTCTGCCCCCGGCGACGATGGCGGCTCGGCTCCTGAACGAATTGGGGGAGCATGCTCGGGAAACCCATCCCGAGGAATGCTGCGGGTTGCTCACCGGGTCGGCACCCGGACGCTACGACCGGGTGCATCGCTGCCGGAACGACATGACGAAACTCCACTTGCAAGATCCCACGAATTTCCCCCGCGACGGCCGCATGGCCTTCCACATGAGCGAGGTCGACTACCTGCGCGTACAAAAGGACGCGGACCAGCTCGGCGAAGTCGTGACTGCCGTCTACCACTCACACACCGACGCCGGCGCCTACTTCTCCGAATTGGATCAGGCGTTCGCCTGCCAGCCGGCGTTTCCATTTCCCGACGCGCACCACATCGTGGTATCCGTGGTCGAAGGCTTGTTGAAGCAGACGGCGGTCTTCCAGCGGGCCGAGGCTTCGCCCGGGTTCGAGGGCCGTCTGCTCGTCTCGGAGGCGCCGTGAAGAAACTCAGATGGATCTCGCTCGTGGTTCCGATCGCACTGCTGGCGGGTGCGTGCTCTTCTGATCGAATCGATTACGACGCGCTTCCAAGCCACCCGGTGGCCCTGGTGGTTCGCACCGAGGATGACGACAAGCGACTCCAGGAGACGGTCAAACGCGAGTCGGAAAAGCTGGCGGAGGAGCAGGACCGGTTCCCGACCAACGACCCGATGGTGAAGGCCCGGCGTCTGTTCGATGGCCTTTCCCGCGTCGAGCAGAATCGCGCGCGGTTCTCGAAGCTGATCTTCCTCGATCCGGTCGAGCGCGAAGGTGAGCGGGTCGAGTTCGCGCCCCGTGACGCTCGGCCGCTCGCGTGGAGTTACGACCGGACCCGCTTGCTCTATCAGGTCGAGAAGGAGCGCCGGCCCCAACTCTTCGAGTGGATCGAGGCGACCGGTGAGGTGCGGCAGTTGACCTTTGGCCGACCCCATGTGGACGGCAGCTATGGCCCCGGCGGCCGGATCGCGATGGTCCGTCGCAATCCCCTGCGCCAGGAAGGCGATCGGATCGTCGGGGGCTTCCAGATCTACGTGACTGAAATCGGTGGTGCGAATCCGCGGCCGGTCACGGAGGGTCCCTTCGACGTGGCGCCGGCCTGGTCACCGGACGGCAAGGTGCTCGTCTACGAGCATTGGGATGTGGACGGCGGCGACACCCTCCGCCGTGTCGACATCGACGCCGCCGGCGCCAACCGCGAAATATCGCGGGCGTTGGCCCGCGGCCGAAGCCCGGTCTTCTCTCCGGATGGCGAGTGGGTGATCTACAGCGCACGCACGCGTGTCGGCTACCGGCTCTTCAAGATGCACGCGGATGGCAAGGGACGTCGTTCCCTCGGCCGGAGCGGACTCCAGGAGATGGACCCGTCGGTTTCACCGGACGGTGCCTACGTCGTCTACTCGGGCCACAACGGAAACAGTGAATCCGGTCCGCAGATCCTGGTGAAGCGGATCGACGGTTCATCGCCCAGACAACTCCAGGTCGATGGCAGCGGTTCGCTGCCCGTCTGGTAGAGCGCAGACTTGTAGGCCCGCGAACGGCCCCCCCCAAAAAAAAGCAGTGATGGCAAGGAGAAAGAAAAGTGTCCCAGTCGGAATCCACAGGTGGCGATCTCGTTCCGGTGCATGGCGGGCTCGATGCCCCGGTCGATTGCATCGTCCCCCTGAGTGAGCGCAAGGCGCTGTTGGCCGAGGCCGAGGGCCTGCCGGTCGTCGTCGTGACCAAGGCCGATCTGTCGACGGTCCACCGCATCGCCGACGGTACCTTGTCGCCGTTGAGGGGCCCGATGAAGGCCGAGGCGTGGAATCTGTCGCTCGACGAGAAGGTGATCGTCTCGAAGGGCAGTCGTTATGCGTGGACCATTCCGCTGGCCTTTCCGCTCACCGACGGGGAAGCCGGCGCCGTGAAGCCCGGCGCTTCGGTGGCGATTCGCAACGAAGAAGGTGATTTGGTGGCCGTCGTCGATGGCGCCGAGGTCCATCCCTGGGACAAGGCGCGTTATGTCGAGGCGGTCTACGGCACACCGCGCTTCGATCATCCGGGCGGGCGCATGGTCGAGAGCGATCCCCGCAACCAGCTGCTCGGCGGCGAGTTGCGGGCCTTGCCGCAGCCGCGAAACGCGGAGTATGGCGAGTTCATGCTGTCGCCCATCGAAGTGCGTGCACGCATTCGCGCTCGCAAGTGGGAGCGCGCCTTGGCGTTCCAGACCCGCAATCCGCTCCATCGTGCCCACGAGTACGCGCTGGTTGCTGGCGCTGAGCGCCTGACCGAGAGTGGGGCCTACACGGGCGTGGTGCTGAACCCGCTCGTCGGCGAACTCAAGGGCGATGACGTTCCGGCCAGCATGCGCATGCGCTGCTACCGCGAACTCCACAGCAAGAAGCTCCTCGGTGAGGGCGATTCCGATCCCGCCATCTGGGGCGAGGCCGGCTACGGCCTGCCCGAGGTGTTCGAGTTGATCGGGCTCGATATCAAGATGTTCTACGGCGGTCCGTCGGAAGCGGTCATGCACGCCATCTACCGGCAGAACTCGGGCTTCTCGGATCTGGTGATCGGACGCAAGCACGCCGACGCACCCTACGAGGACGGCGAAGCGATCTGGGGCGACTTCGATGCCCAGGAGATCTTCGACAACCTGCCCGGTGAGCTGCACCTGATGCCCTGCAAGATCGGCTTCGCCGCGTTCTACGAATCGCTGGGTCGTGTCGACCTGATGGTCAACCATCCCGACGAGAAGCCCTACGGCATCAGCGGCAGCAAGGTGCGCTCGCTTCTCCAGAGCGGCGAGCGACCGGACCCGCGCATTCTTCGGCCCGAAATTGCCGACATCCTGATCGAGACCTACAAGGCACAGGCAGAGGCCTGAGAACCGGAGACAAGGCCGACAATGCGCATCGGTGTTCCCCGCGAGTCCAAGGATCAGGAGTTCCGGGTCGGCATGACGCCGGACGGGGTTCGCGTGTTGGCGCAGGCGGGTCATGAGGTTCTGGTGGAGGCCGGGGCGGGCGAGGGCAGTGGCTTTCCGGACGCCGCGTTCGAGGCTGCTGGGGCCCGAATGGTCTCGACCGGGGTGGCCTGGAGCGAGCCGGAACTTCTGGTCAAGGTCAAGGAGCCGAACCGAGAGGAGGCGGGCCTTCTCTCGGCGGGGCAAGTGCTCTTCACATATCTGCATCTGGCCGCCGAGCCCGAGCTGGCCGAACGCCTCTGCGAAGCCGGCGTGATCGCCATTGCCTACGAGACGATCCAGAACAGCGACGGAGCCTTTCCCGTGCTGGCCCCGATGAGCGAGGTGGCGGGAAGGCTGGCTACGCAGATCGGTGTCACGCTTCTGCAGAAGAACCGGGGCGGCAAGGGGTTGCTCGTGGGCGGTGTCCCCGGTGTCATGCGAGGTCGCATCACCGTGATCGGCGCCGGCGTGGTCGGGATCAACGCAGTGCGCGTGGGTCATGCGCTGGGTGCCGACGTCGCCGTGCTCGACGTCGATCTCGCGCGACTCACGTACCTGTACGACATCTTTCGGGGCGAACTCGACACGCTCTACTCGAATCGAGCGAATATCGCGCGACTGGTGACCGAGAGTGACCTGGTCGTCGGCGCCGTCTACATCCACGGCCGCCGGGCGCCCACGCTCGTGACCGAGGATATGGTCGCCGCGATGGATCCGGGCTCGGTCGTCGTGGACGTGGCCGTCGATCAGGGTGGCTGCATCGAAACGATCCACCCGACCACGCACTCGGACCCGACCTACATCAAGCACGGTGTCGTGCACTACGGCGTCGCCAACATGCCCGGAGCAGTGCCCCGGACCTCGACCTTCGCCTTGACCAACACGACCTTTCCCTACATCGAGCGGATCGCTTCCGGAGGTGTAGAGCAAGCGGTTCGTGACGATTCGAGCCTGCGCCTCGGCGCGAACGTGTGGCAGGGGCACCTGGTCTGCGAGGGCGTCGCCGAGAGCCTGGGTCGCCCCTATGTGCCGCTCGAACGGTTGCTGGACTCGCTCGACGCTCTGTAGCGCGGTGCCAGCGACGGCTAGTGTCATGCGCCATAAATAAGTATACAAATAGATATTGATGGGGCATCCTCCAACGGAAGGAGGGTGCCATGGCGCGTGGACGCAAACTCGAGCCGCTCGAACTCACCGGGGAGGAACGTGAGGTACTCCAGGGGTGG
>JAJDAP010000050.1 GCA_029261795.1 Deltaproteobacteria bacterium | reverse complement strand
CTCATCAGCAGCGCGACGAGGCCGAGAGACAGCGTCCGCCCTCCCTGGCTGGCGGTGGGATTGGGAGCGAGGGGCATGCCTGCGATTGTCATACAGGCCTCCCCCCAGCGATAGCGGGAATCCAGGAAAACGAGCAGGCATCTTCAGCGTCGGATCCACGATCTCGGCAGTGCTAGAGCGCCCGGGGGAGCAAGCGAGTCCCCCTCGGAGCAGGTATATCAACGACCATCCGCTGGACCATCTGACACAAATAGGGTGGTCCGGGAATCAACCAAGCTGGCCTGAGCCCCCATCGGGTGGTGTGAGCCGGCGCATGCAGGGTGCTGCTACCAACCCGTCGCAGCAGGCGCTCTCCGACTGAATCAGTCGGCCGCCTGCTGCGCAGTCTGCCGGATGCGAGAACCCCGACTGCAGTCGCGCCTAGCCCTGGTCCTGCGGCTGCTGCTCCGCGGTTCCGATCTCGGGCTCGTCCGATCCGCCGCGAAGGCGCTTGAATGCCTTCTCCAGCGAGCGAACCACGATCAGGACGGCGACCACGAGGATGGACAGTGCCAGCGCTTCGAAGGGGCGACCGGCGCCAATCGTGCTGCCGATCGCGGCGAGCATCCATACGACTGCGGCCGAGGTCACTCCGGTCACTGCGCCGCCCCTGGAGAGAATCACCCCGGCCCCGAGAAAGCCGACGCCGGTCACCACCTGTCCCAGCACCCGGGTCGGGTCGATGACCCCGCCGGAGGCAGATAGCTCCGTGCTCAAGCGTATGAAGACCTGTGTCGCCATGCAGATCATGATGCTCGTGCGGATCCCGATCGCCTTGCCGCGTAGCTGGCGTTCGATCCCTACGATCGCACCGCAGACCACCGACATCGCCAGCTGAAAGCCGAAGACACCACCCAGTGGTTCGAGGCGCCTGACGATCTCCCACTCGTCCATGGTCGGAACTATATCGGAGGGCCGACCCCGGCTCGCTTGATCACGTAGATCGGTTGGAATCGGGCGCGTCGACCCCAGGTCCGTGGAAGCCTTGGCGCTACCCTCGGTCACATGCGGGCGATGGTCATGAGGGCGCCGCGGGGGCGGGTCGAAGTCGAGGAGCGCCCGCGTCCGACGCCGGTTGAGGGACAACTCCTGCTACGCGTTCGCGCCTGCGCGGTGTGCCGCACGGATCTGCACATCCTCGACGGCGACCTGACCGAACCCGCGCTTCCGCTCGTGCTCGGCCATGAGATCGTCGGCGAGGTCGTCGAGGTCGGTGCCAACGCCAGGGGCTGGGAGGTCGGCACGCGGGTCGGCGTGCCTTGGCTCGGTTGGACGTGCGGGGAGTGCGACCCTTGTGGGCGGGGCGACGAGAATCTCTGCGATACCGCCCGCTTCACCGGCTACCAACTCGATGGGGGATTCGCGGAGTTCACGGTGGCCGATGCCCGCTACTGCTTCGCGCTTCCTCCCGAGCTCGGCGACATCGAAGCCGCGCCGTTGCTATGCGCCGGGCTGATCGGCTACCGCGCCCTTCGCATGGCGGGAGACGCACCGCGCGTCGGTCTCTACGGTTTCGGTGCTGCGGCCCACATCCTCACGCAGATCGCCCGTGCGGAAGACCGTCGCGTGTTCGCGTTCACGCGAGCTGGCGACCAGGACCGCCAGCACTTTGCGCGCGAGCTCGGGGCGGAATGGGCGGGCGATTCCGACAGCGATCCGCCCGTGCCGCTCGATGCCGCGCTGATCTTCGCGCCGGTGGGAGATCTCGTGCCGCGCGCCTTGCAACACGTGCGCAAGGGCGGCGTCGTGATCTGCGCAGGCATCCACATGAGTGACATCCCGACGTTCCCCTACGAACTGCTGTGGGGCGAACGCAGCGTCCGCTCGGTCGCCAACCTGACGCGACGCGACGCTGTCGAGTTCCTGGCCGTCGCCGCACGAACGCGTTTGCGCATCCACACGACGAGCTATCCACTCGAACGCGCGAACGATGCGCTCGCCGACCTGCGGGCGGGCAGGATCCGCGGGGCCGCCGTTCTCGTTTCCGGCACACCCACAGAACCGTTCGAACCAGGGGCCTTCCCCCGCAGCGGGCGGGCCCCGTAGGGGTCTGACATAACGCCTACAGCCCGGCGCCACTCGCCTGGGCCGGTGGCCCATCGAAACCAACCCGGTATGGGACCCGTGTCCGTAGTATCATGACCATCATGGCGGCCCCTTGGTGGGTCGGGCCGGAGCCGCAGCTCCGGATGATAGGTTCATGCCGATCAGTACCACCTCCATCGCGATGATCGTCCTTGCCATCGGGCTGGGCTTTGGCGCCCATGCGATGCGAAATCACCCGCGTCGCCTCTGGGCAGGTGCCTGGGCCGGGCTGCTGGCAGGATCGTTCTTGAACGATTCGGGGTGGACCTCCGGAGGAGCCCATCTCTTCCTGGCGATGCTGTTCCCGACCGGCCAACTGATGGGCGCGCTCGCCTTCGCGCGCGGCCGGGTGCCCGTCTGGGTCGCACCCTTGGGGCTGGGCGCGGCGGTGGCGATCGCCCAACTCTTCTCCTTGGCACCCCGCTCCCCATTTCTCGATCTATTCTGGGCGCTGAATACCGTGGTCCTGTTCAGCGCAGCGTTGATCGTCCGGCGGGCCGATTCCGCCCGGGTTCATGGCCGCCGGGACACGATGATCCTCCCGCTGCTGCTCCTCATGATCTCGGTGCTATCCGCCGTGAGCTGGGCCCTCGCGAGCTGGCCCAAGGGCATCACGTTTCCAGTCGAGGCCGTCTGGCTGTTGGTACTGATGCTCGCGTTCCCCATCGAGCTTCGGATGGAGGACCGATCCCGGCTGGCCGAGAGCAAGCGCCTTCAGGCGCACATGCAGGCACGGCTCGCCGAAGCACAGCAACGCTTCCAGCTACTGGCCGAGAACTCCATCGACCTCGTCGCCGAACTCGGCGATCTGCACCTCGAGACGCCGATCGTCACCTATGCGAACCCCCGATTCCGGGATCTCCTCGGCTGGGAGCCAGCCGAGCTCGAGGGGAAACCGGTCTCCGAATTTCTGCACGTCACCGACGCAGCCGCGGCAGGAGCCTTCTATGCGAGAGTGCTTGCTGAGGGAGACAGTTCATGGAAGAGCGTTCGGGGGCTCCACAGCGACGGGCACTACGTGTGGCTCGACGCCGAGATTCGCGGCTTCGTCAATCAGAAAGGAGAGCGGCGCTGGGTGTTGAACGCTCGCGACGCCGAGCAGCGAAGACGCGACGAGCAACGGTTGAAGAACGAGGCCGGTGCGCAGCGGCAGGCGCGCGAATCCAGTGAAGCAAGGTTCCGGGCCCTGGCCGATCAGGCACCGGACCTGATCTCCGAATTCGACGAAGGGCGCGCCTACGTTTTCGCGAACCAGGCCTTCCAGGAGCTGCTCGGAATCGAGCCGGCAGAGCTGATCGGAAAGCCCGCCGACCTGCTGATCCACCGAGATGACCTGCCCGGTTCTCGCGATGGCATGGAGAACGCCATCGACAGCGAAGGCAGGACCGCGGCGCTTCACCGCCTGAGCCACGCCGACGGAACCTGGCGCTGGTTCGACAACACCGGGCGCGCCTATCGCACCGCCTCCGGTGAACTCCGTTTCGTCTCGATCGGCCGGGACGTGACGGAACTGCTCCGGATCGAGTCCGAACGACAGCAGCTGTTCGAGCGCGTCCAGCAGGCACAAAGGGCGGAAAGCCTCCGCATCCTCGCCGGCGGTGTGGCCCATGACTTCAACAACCTCCTGACCGTGATCCTCGGAAACGTCGGGCTTCTACAGGAAGAGCCGACGAGCGACTCCGAACGCACCCATTGCGTCGAGCGAATACGAACGGCAGCCGATCATGGAAGCGCGCTCACGAATCAGCTGCTCGCCTATACGGCCAGTTCCTCGCACTCGGCCCGGCCGCTCGCACTCGGGCAGGTGGTACGGGACACCACGGACATGCTTCGGGTTTCGATGGGTGCCGGGAACTCGCTCATCGTCGAGTGCGAAGACGACGTCCCCGCCGTCATGGGAAACGAAACCGAGCTTCGCCAGTTGCTTCTCAACCTCGTTACCAATGCCAGCGAGGCGCTGGGCCAACGGAGCGGGACGATTCGTGTCCGCACGATGGCTGCAACCTCTGCCACCGCGGACACTGCCGAGCGTTGGGCCGTACTCGAGGTCGTCGATGACGGGCCCGGGATGGACGACGAGACGTACAAACGCGCGACCGAGCCGTTCTTTACCACCAAGGCCAGCGGGCACGGCCTGGGTCTCGCGGCGGTCCACGGAATCGTGACGGCCCACGAAGGCTTCCTTTCCGCGGAGAGCGCGCTCGGCAAGGGCTGCACCTTCCGAGCATGGTTCCCACCCACCGACCAGCCCCTAGAACCGGAGCGCGACGCCCCGCGCGCCACCCTGCAGCCGGCAACCGGTCGCCTGCTCGTGGTCGATGACGACGAAGCCGTGCGGGAACTCCACGTTCTCTTCCTCGAACGAGCCGGCTTCGAGGTCCAGTCCGCTCCCGACGGCGCATCCGCCCTGCGCGCGATCGAAGCCTCGCCCGATCTGGATGCAGTCGTTCTCGACCTGAAAATGGAGGGCATCCCGGGGGCGGAGGTGCTCCGCAAGATCTCGCCCCTCCGTCCTGCACTGCCGGTGGTCCTCCTGACCGGATTCCCGGGAGAACTCGCCAAGCAGGAGATCGCGGGCGCACACTTCCACGCCTTGCTGCAGAAGCCGTGCGATCCCGACGTGCTGGTGGAAGCGGTGCAGAAAGCGATCGCGTCGAGAGGCTAGGCCGCCTCACTGCGCGTGCGCCCTTTCGGTCTAACGACTTGCAACGCCAGTTCGAGCCACCGCGCTAGTATGCGCCGGCCATGAACACGCCCCCAACGACCAGGCTCCGACTGGGCATCGTCCTTGCCTACGGTGCTCCCAGCTTTGCGAGCGTGGCCATCGCCATCGTGATGGGCATCCACCTGCCCGTCTTCTACAGCGACACGGTTCTCGTGCCTCTCGGCGCGATCGCGCTCGTCAAGGCCTTGGTCCGGGCCTTCGACGCGGTGACGGACCTTCCGACGGGTTGGCTGAGCGATCGCACGCGGACGCGATGGGGACGGCGCCGGCCCTGGATTGCAGTCGGCGCGCCGATCGCGGGTGTCTCGTTCTGGTTGTTGTTCTCGCCACCTGTCGATCTCGAGGGGACGGCCGCCATTGGTTGGCTCGGCCTCACCTATGGGCTCTTCTACCTCGGCCACACCGCCTACATCATCCCGCACTACGGCCTCGGCGCCGAGCTCACCGAGGACTACCACGAGCGATCGCGCATCTTCGGTTGGCGCGAAGGCTTCGTGATCGTGGGAACGCTGGTCGCGGCGGTGGTGCCGCCGTTCTTGAGCGACATGCTAGGCGGGGAGCGTGCAGCATTCGCCGCCTTCGGAGGCGTCACCGCCGTAACGCTCGTGCTCCTCTACTGGAACCTCGTTGCTCGCGTCCAGGAGCGCCCCGACTACGCTGAGCGGCCGGCGAATCCGCTGGTCCCCGGCATCCGTCGCGCACTCCGCAACCGGATCTTCCGGGTCGTCCTGTTGGCACACGTGGTCCACGCGATCACGGCCGGCATCCCGCCCGTGATCGCGCCGTTCTTCATCAAGTACGTGCTGATGCCTGACAACGCGGGTGCGTTGCTCGGCTCCTACCTGGCCGCTTACTTCGGCGGCGGGCTGCTGACGTTGCCGGCCTGGCTCTGGATCGCACGTACCCAGGGCAAACGGTTCGCGTGGTTGGCGAGTATGGTGCCCGGCTTCTTCGGCCTGCTCGGCATGATGCTGTTGGGTCCCGGCGATGAGGGCCTCGCGATCGGGCTCGCCGTGCTGGCGGGTTCGGGCTTCGGCCCCTCGGTGTTCCTCGTGCAATCGATCCTGGCCGATGTGATCGACTACGACGAACTCCACACCGGCCTGCGCAGGGAGGCCCAGTACACGGCGTTCTGGTCGTTCCTCCAGAAGTTCGCCGTGATCCCGAGCGCGTCGATTCCCCTGGCCGTTCTCGGCGCCTCTGGATTCGTTCCGAACGCTGTCCAGAGCGAGAGTGTCCAATGGACGATCCGCATCATGCTAGGCGCCGCGCCCGCCGCGATCGCCGTGCTGACCTTCCTGATCGCGCTCCGCTACCCGCTCACGCAGAAAGCCCATGAGGCGATCCGCGCGGGCATTGCCAGCCACGAGCAAGGCGCCACCGTCCCGGACCCGCTCACGGGTCGGCTCCTGGCGCCACCTCTGGTCGGCGCGGAGTCCGAGACGGGTTGGTTCCTGGACCACTTCTCGGCCCGCGAACTCGAACTGATCGAGCGCAAGGAGCCGCGCTCGGTGTTGCTTCGCGTCGTCGGCGCGACCGTAGGCGCGGTCGCGCTCTGCGCCACTTCCGCCACCCTGGGGCTTCGCTCCCTCGCGAACTGGGAGCAGGATCCCGGAATCTCCACCGTGCTCTGGGTCGTGGCCGCCGGCATCTCCTTCTCCGCCGTCATCTACCACGGCATCCGCACCGCGGCGGCGCTGCGCCTGGTGCGAGAACCGCCGCTGCCTGCAGCCGTCGGGGCACACCGCGAACTCATTCGGGGAACCTGGAGTCACAACGTTCCGACACGTTCCGACTGAACGCCTCGCGTCACGTCTCGTGCGCGACTAGGGTTGGTACCGAATCCGACTGGGAGAACCGGAAGATGCCAAGAATCGCATGGGTGTTGGGCGCTCTGCTCTCACTGGCCCTCACGCTCCCTGCCTCCGCCGAGCGGACCTTGCTGCGGGCGTCGGCCTGGATCGACGGCCGTTCCGATGCTGCGCGTGGAGCGGTCACGATCGTGGTGGAGGATGGTCTCATCGCGGCGCTCGAGCCGTTCGGATTCCCGGCGGCCGCCGGCGACGAAGTCATCGAACTCGACGGCCACACGCTATTGCCCGGCTTGATGGACCTGCACCGCTGCCATCGTCTCGACCGCGCACGACTACGGCTTCCAGGTCGCGGCCCACGCGCACGGCACCGAGGGCATCAAGCGCGCCATCCGCGGGGGCGTGGCAACCATCGAGCACGGCACCTACATGGACGGCGAAGCCATGCGGCTGATGAAGCAGAAGGGAACGTACTGGGTGCCGACCCTCTCGGCCGGCCGGTTCGTTGCCGAGCAGGCCAAGATCGAGGGCTACTACCCGGAGGTGGTGCGCGTGAAGGCTGCCAAGATCGGGCCGGTCATGCAGCAGACCTTCGTGGAGGCGTACCAGGCGGGCGTCCCGATCGCCTTCGGTACGGACTGCGGGGTGTGTCTACGCGGAAGCAACGCGCTCGAGTTCCAGCTCATGGTAGAAGGCGGGATGCCCGCGATGGAAGCGATCCAGTCGGCGACTTCGGTCACGGCTCGGGTGCTAGGCGTCGAAGCTGAACTCGGCAGCCTCACAGTGGGCAAGAGGGCCGATATCGTCGCGGTGGCCGGCGATCCGCTCGAGGACATCACCGAACTGCAGCGCGTCGTGTTCGTGATGAAGGATGGTCTCGTCCACAAGCGGCCCGGGGCCACTCGGGACTAGCGTCGACGCAGCGCCCATCCGGGACGTCGAGCGACAACGAAGCTTGAATTGGGTGGCGGCACGGATGGGAGGGAGACCCGCGCAGCGGCAGGTCGCGGGACAATCTGGGAACGCCACCACCCTCTCGTCGACCCCGCGCAAGTTGTTGCGGACCGGCAGAACCGATCGGAACCACACGGGCTCGCACCGAAAGCCCGCGCAACTCGGAACTCAACGCTGTTCGGCACGATTCCTGCTCTAAAGAGCCGCCATGATCATGTGTGCGAAGCGATCGAGTCTCGTTCTGTATCTGTTCGCCGCGGCCCTGCTGTTCGCAGCACCGGCCGCCGCGACGACGTTCACGGTGCACGGCTGGGAACTCGGCGAGAGGATCGGCCTGAACGATGGCCGCCAGGTGTGGACCGCCCTGCTCGACGTCGATATCGACGGGCAGGCGGGAGCGTCGTTCTGCGTCGACCTCGACACGCACATCGGCATGTCCGCGTACAACGTGCGCGCCCTGCTCGATCCGTTCACCCAGCCCGCACCCCCCGACGAGGAGCCGCGGGACTTCGCCTGGGCCGGCCATGTGATGGAGAGCTTCGGAGACGTGGGTGCCCTGGTCTCGAGCAGCTTGACCCGGAAGCAGGCCATCACGGCAGTGCAGGCCGCGATCTGGGAAGGCATTTATGGGGGCGGCGTCATCGACGTCTCGAGCCTTTCGCAGGGCGCTGTCTCGATGTTCGACACGATCATGGCCAGCCGCCCGGGCGCGTCGCGCGGTACCTCGGTCGTGGTCGATCTGGTCGGCAATCAGGACCAGATCGTCTCGCGGGCGATTCCGGAGCCCAGCGCGGCCGTTGCCTTCGGCATCGGCACGCTGCTGGTTGCCAGCGCGCGCGGCCGCCGTTCCCGGCGTTAGTCCAGCCCCGCGAGCACACTCGCACCGCGGCCACATCGGGGTTCGAAATGGGCTCCTCGATCAGGCGAGCCCGAGTCTCTCGAGCTGATCCAGCGGCGCGTCGACCGCACGCAGAGCCTCGCGCAAGCGCTCTGCCTGCCGGTTCTCCGCCGCCGAACCCGCCAGATCGTGGTCTTCGCCCGGGTCCTCGATGCGATCCCAGAGCGCGTTGCCAGCCGGGGTGCCCTGCGACCAGTAGGGCAACAGATCGCCCTCCTGGAAGGGTTGACGAATCACCGGGATGGAAGACCCCGGCATGCGGTCGAGCGTGGCGCGCTCGTCGGGCACGGGGAGCTTCGCTTCGCGCATGCCCATCAGGGGCATCGTCGACCAGCGATTCGACCACAAGGAGATGGGAGCGTTCGCTTCGGCAGGTCCACGTGAATAGCGATGGCGTTCATCGATGAGATGGACCTGGCGCCCGAAGATCCCACACAGCAACTCGTCGCGGACCCGAGACGCGCGTCCCTCGAGGATCGGCAGCAGCGAGCGGCCGTGCGTGCGGTGTTCGATCTCGACGCCGAAGATGTCTGCCACCGTCGCGTGCAGATCCACCGTGGTGGTCAAGGCTTCGCTGCTCCCAGGGGCCGCGCCCGGCATCGCGACCAACAAGGGGATGTGTCCCAGCGTGCTGCGCACGGGAACTCCGGGTTTTCCCCAGAGATCGTGCTCCCCCAGATAGTGTCCGTGATCGGTGCAGAGCACGAAGATGGTGTCGTCCCACAGATCTCCTTCGTCCATGGCGTCGAGCACACGGCCTAGCCACGCGTCGATCATCGAGAGCTTGGCGCCGTAGCAGGCGCGCACCTGCTGCCCTTCGCGTTTCGTCAGGATTCCACGCTCGACGCCGGCTGCCGCGTAGGGCGGCCAGATCAAGTGGGCGCCTTCCCAGTCCGGGTCGTAACGTGAGGCCCAGGGCTCCGGGACGTCGAAGGGCTCGTGCGGATCGAACTCGTCGACCCACACGAAGAAGGACTCGTGGTGCGGTGCGTGTTCGCGCAACCACGCAGCCGTTGCCCGCATCGTGCGAGGCCCTGGAAAATCCTCCTCACCCCGGAACCAACCGCGCGAGTTGTCGTACGGAAACTGTCCCCGGCCAAAGGAGGGCGCGCCGATCCAGGAAGGATCCGGTCGCGTCTTCCAGGGATCGCTTTCGTGTCCGCGCAGGTAGTCCCACGCGGTGAAATCCGAATGATAGTTTTCGCCGCCGGTCTCGAAGAGATGGGGGTGGTCGGTAAAGAGCACCGTCGGCACCCCGGCGCGCCGCAGGTTGGCCGTGATCGGCTCCTCCCAGAGTTCGATCGAACCCCAGGGTTTCCACAAGAAGTCGAGAGCCCCGCACAGCAGATCGTGGCGTGCCGGCATGCAGGGCAGCGAACCCGTGTGATGCTGCTCGAAGCGCACCGAGCGGGCCGCGAGCCGGTCGAGATTCGGCGTTGCGAATTCGTCGCCACCGTAACTGCCAAGCATGTGGCGGTTCAGGCTGTCGAGCAGCATCAGCACCACCCGGCGGGGTCGCTGCGGGGCGTCGGGAGTTTCGGACACGGTGGATCCTTCAAGAGGGCGCCCCTGCGGCGCGTCGCGAACGCTACCGGAGCCGTCGATCGACGGCTCGTGAGGCGCCTCGCCCTTCTTGCGCTCGTGCCTTCTCGCCGGCTCTGTGTCGGTCTCTAGGTCCGTCCCAGCCCGGCGAAGTCGCGCTCCAGTTCGCTTCCTTGGAAGCTCGCGAGCTTCGCATCGATGTACGCTACGAACGGTTCGGGGTAGATGGTCCGCCCATTGCGCTTCCACCAGACGGTTCCCCGCTCTCCGAAGGTGGTCATCGCGATGGCGAAGTGAGCATCGTCCGTGGCAAGGATGTCCACGGCCCCTGTGAGGGTTCGCTGGGCCCACGTGGCGTGGATCGTCGCCCAGGTGAGCGAGATGTAGCTACCCAGGCGCCGCTCCTCGACCGCGTTCAACTCCTCACCATCGCTCAGCTTCTCGATGATCTGTGGGAGATACGGGGAGTCGATGAGCATCCGAAAGTTCGACATCACCTCTGCGCGTTGCGCATGGAGCGTATTCAGGAGCATGGACTTGCGGGCCTGACCCACCTGGCGGGCCAGGTAGAGCAGGGTCGCGAGCACGAGGAGCGAGCCCACAAACTCGCCGATGCTGCCTAGATCCTGGATGGTCATGCTGGGGCGACACTACCGAATCATGTGCGCCCGGGCTCGATGCCCGCACGAGTTCTCGAGCACGGATTGGTTGGGGTAAGCCGCAGCCAGGCCAAGATCGAGGCGATCCGCCGGAACGCGCGACGCGCGTGGGGAGCACGCTAGGCGGGAACAGTCCTCGCGAATAGCTCCCGGTAGCCCCGCGGAAACTCGGTTTCATCGTACACCCCCTTGGCCACGAGGAAGCGATGGAACGCCGGCAGTTGGTAGCAGGGCACGTTCGCGTGGAAGTGGTGCTCGAGGTGGTAGTTGAGGTGGAAGGGGGCAACGAACGGCCGCTCCCACCAGCGCACGTGCGTGGTCCGCGTGTTCTTCCGGGGATCGAGATCGAAGAGGTCGGGGACGGCCCCGTGCTCGGCGACCTGGCGCAGCCGGGCGATCAACATGTAGCTGGTGAGATACGCGGCGGGCCACATCAGGAAGAGCGGAGCTTCGCCGAACGCCGCCAGCGCGGCGAAGCCGGCGCCATGGACGATTGCATGGCCCAGCAGCGCGTTGCCCTTCCAGGGCGCCTTGCCGAGCTCGCTCTGCCCCCGTCTCCAGGTGGCGCGAAGCGCCTTCCATCCGGTCTGGCCCGTCAGGTCGCGGACGACCTTGCGCCGGAAGCTCTGCCGCGTGATCGGGTATGCCTGGTAGTTCGGCAGGTCGGGATCGTCGCGGGTCCCGGCGAAGGCGTGATGCTTCTGGTGTCCGGCCGCATAGCGTGGCAGGTCGGAGAGGATCGGGTAGGCGCACAGCCACTGGCCGACGACGGCATTGGTCTGCCGCTTCGAGAACAACAGGTGGTGTCCGCAGTCATGCATGAGGGCGGCGAACCCGAGCTGCCGTCCGCCCAGGAGTGCGATGCCGATCAGGATGGTGAGCGGGTTCGTGATGAGCGCAACGCCGGTGAAGATTGCGGCGACCATGGCCCAGTTGAAGACGACGTAGGCCATCGCCTTGCCGTCGTCCCGTTCGGTGAAGCGGGCGAGCTCCTCTCGTGTCGCGATATCGGTGATCTTCATGGTCTCTCCTCCTCACCCTGTCGGCCCTCGGGTCCGACGGGCGGTCTTCCTACGGCGCGGCTCCAACCGCGACCAGGCCGCCGACGTCCGCAGGCGTGTTCGCGAGTTCGACCGACTCTCCGGCCCAGCTTCTCCAGAATCTGCGACCGATGCGGTCGTAGCGGCGCATCTCTGCGACCAGGGCCCGCCGGGCGCGCGTGTCGACGATCTCGCCTGGCAGCAGCGGGTCCAGCACGATCCGCCGGATCGCCTCGCCGCCTAGCCAGAACGACTCGGCCATTGCCTCCTCCGCACAGAGGGAAGGAAGCCGCTCGGCGCTCGCGACCAGCCGCGCGCGGAGTTCCTGGTAGCCCGCTGCGAGCGAGCGTGAGTCCCAGAGCGAGCGCGCGTACGCATCGGTTGCGGGATCGAGGTCGGCCAGCCCGCAAACGAAGGGAGCCGGCTCGTAACCCAATGCCGCGAGCCGCTCCCGGACGTCGGCGACACCGCCGACCAGGTTGTCCGGTCGAACCCGGAGTGCTGGCGTCAGGGTCTCGAAGCCGAGGATCCGAAGGGCTCGCTCGCGATGGCGCGCGGCGTTGCGAGTGCCTCGGGGCAACCCGCTCGTCTCGACCGCCAACCAGGCACTGTTCCAGGGGCGGGTTGCGCGCTCGATGGAACGCCAGGAGCGGACCTCGCGGTTGATCGGTTGGGCGGCCGGGCTCAAGCGATAGAGCCCACGCTCGTCCGATTCCACGAGCCCCCGGCTGCGGAGCCGCGCCAGCGCCACCCGTACCGGATTCTCGCCGATGCCGAGCACGACCCCACCTCGGACGAGCGCCCCCACGGCCACCCGATAGCGGGGCGGCATCGTCGAGAGCAGGTCGACCACCACGCTCCTGGCAGAGACACGGGCGTCGGTCGTTCGATTCGGGGCGGACGTCATCGCCCTGCATTCATTACACTAAATGTCTATGGAGTGCAAATCATGAAATATTTCACACGCCCTCCTGTATGACGGCACGACGCGCGGAGCTACTCGGTCGGCGGCGGCGGGGGTTCGGCGTCGCGCAGGCTCGGGATCACCTTGTCGCGCATCAGTTCCATCGAGTGCAGCACCTTCTGGTGGTCGAGCCCACCGAGGCGCGTCCAGCACAGGAGTTCGGTGAAGCCGTAGATCTGCTGATACTCGGCCAGGCGTTCGCCCACGTAATCGGGGTCGCCGCAGATCACGGCCTCGCGCTCGAGCAGCGTCTCCCAGTCGACCGAGGCCGCGACGTCGCGGAACCCCGTGTACATCTCGTAGCTCCGGGGCGCTGCTTGCCCCTTCGGCGGTGCGACGTACTTCGAGATGGTCTTGTAGTACCAGAGCACGGGGTCCTGGAATTCCTTGCGCGCCTGCTCCATGGAGTCGGCGACGTAGACCATGGCGAGGCAGCCGGCCTGGCGTCCCTCGGTCGAGTGGCCGGCCGCGCGCAGCCCGCGGAAGTAGTCGGCGCGACGGAGCCTCGCGTTCTCCGGCGAGAGACCGAAGACGCTGCCGTAGAGAAGGTTCAGGCCGTAGCTCCCGGCCAGCTCGAAGGTCTCGGGTGAGAGTGCCGCCATCCAGATGGGCGGGCTGGGCTGCTGCAACGGCTTCGGGCGCACCGGCACACCTTCGAAGCGGTAGTGCTCGCCCTCGAAGTCGACGGTGTCCTGGGTCCACGCCTGCTGGATCACGTCGAGCGCCTCGCGGAACTGCCCGCGCGTGGTTTCCTGGTCGATGCCGTAGCGCTGAAATTCGAGGGGCTGGTAGCCGCGCCCCACGCCGAGGTCGATCCGTCCGTCCGACAGATGGTCGAGGAAGGCGTAGTCCTCGGCGACGCGAAGCGGATGGTTCATCGGGAGGACCACGATGCCCGTCCCGAGCCGGATGCGTTTCGTTTCCGAGGCGATCGCGGCGAGGCTGAGCGCCGGTGATGCGCAGTAGCCGTACTCGGTGAAGTGGTGCTCGGCCGGCCAGACGGAGTCGAAACCCGACTCCTCCGCCGCGCGCATCAGCTCCATCTGCTCGTGGATGATCTCGTGCTCGGTCTTGTGCACGGGGTTCTCGAACAGGTGAAGCATGCCGAAACGCATCGCTCGATCTCCTTGAATATTATGCCTGTGCGAACTCGCAGACGTTTTGAACCTTACAAGATGCTTTGAACCCTATAGAGAGGGACCGATTTCCGGATCGAGCATGACGTTGACGCAGGCCGGCCGACCTGAATCGATCGCGCGCCGAATCGCCGCCCCCAGATCTTCGGGCTTCTCGACGAACTCTCCGTGGCCACCCATGGCCTCGACGATCAGGTCGTAACGGGTCGCAGCGAGGTCGCAGCCCACGGCCTCGCCCTTGCGTCGGACGAGGTCACGTTTGATCATGCCCCAGCCTTGGTCGTTTCCGACGATCGCCACGATCGGGATGTCGTGGCGGACCGCGGTCTCCATCTCCATGCAAGTGAGGCCGAAGCTCCCGTCGCCGGTCGTCGCGATGACGGTCTTCTCAGGGTGGGCGAGCTTGGCCGCGATGGCGTAGGGCACGGCCACACCGAGGCATCCGTAGATCGACGAAATGATCGAGAGGAATTGTCCGGGGCCCTTCGCGGGCAGGACGAGGTTGCCCCAGAGACACACGTCGCCGCCGCCCACCGACACGATCGTGTCGGAGTCGACGACCTTCGCGACCTCACCGAACAGCCGGAGCGGATGGATCGGCATCTGATCCGAGCTGAGGGCCGGCTCGAACGCTTGCATGATCGCACGCGCCCCCGTCCGGAGCCGCTCGATCCACTCGCTTCGCGACCCCTTCTCCACGCCGTCCGCGAGCTGACGCAAGACGATGCCCAGGTCTCCCACGATCCCGATCTCGGCCTCGCGACCGTTCGAGAACGCCGAGGGATCGATGTCGACGCGAACGATGGGCTTCGAAGCGGGCACGCCCTCGGGCTCGAAGGTGAACCCGAACCGGGTGCCCAACAGGACGATCAGATCCGCCTGCTCGATCGCACCCTTCGTGGCCGGGTGCATCGCCAACCCGGGCGCGATGAAGTGGGAGTGGTCGTCGGAGATGCAGCCGCGTCCGGCTGCACGGGTGAAGAACGGCAGGTCCGCCCTTTCGATGAAATCCTGGAGGGCGCCCTGGGCCTGGGCCCACCAGACGCCACCCCCCGCGATGACGATGGGGCGCTCGGCCCGTTCGATCGCCTCGAGAGCGCGGTCGATGTCGCGCGGATTCCCCGCCGGCAGAGAGGCGGCCCCGGTGGAGCGTGGCATCGCGACGTCGGACTCCTCGAGCTCGGTGTAGAGCTGGGCCATCGGGGTCTCGAGGTAGACGGGGCCCGGCCGCCCGGTCCTGGCCTCGTGAAGCGCGCGATCCACGTACTCGGGCACCCTCCGGGTCTCGAAGATCGAGCGGGCGAACTTGGTCATCGGTTTCACGATGTCGATCTGGTTGAAGTCCTGGAGCGCGCCGGTGTCGAACTCGTTCACCGAAACGCGGCCCCCGAGCGCCAGGAGCGGCGACGCGGCGGCGCGGGCGTTCGCAATGCCCGTCAGCATGTTCGTGAAGCCGGGGCCGGCGGTGCCGATACACGCCGCCACCTGGCCGGTCGCCAGCGCAAAACCTTCGGCCATGTGCGCACCCGCTTCCTCGTGGCGCGTGTCGATGACGCGGATGCCTTCCGCTGCACAGCCCTCGAAGATCGGATAGACGTGGCCACCGACGATTCCGAACAGGTGACTGACGCCGTGTCGTCGCATGACCTTCGCCGCGAGGCGGCCGCCTGAAATCCGTGCCATCTGGGTTTCCTCCATCGCCAGGGTCGAACAGGGCGGCGTTACACCTCCCGCAACCCGTTGGTTAGGCCTTGCCAGCAGCGGGTCGGCCTATCGTTCGAGATTCGATCTTCTCGGCGAGCAGCTTCGCGGCCGCGGGAAGCGAGGGGCAGAGCGACCCGCAGCGGGGCCGAACGGTGCGGCAGGAAGTCCCGGTGCTCCCAAGCGCTCGTCAACGGTCGTCGTTCTGAACTCGCGAGGATGATCTTCCCTCCCCCGATCGCGCCGCAGCGCGACTCGCCTGATTCTTGCAACGAGTTGGTGCAATGGATGGGCCAACCGCGCGCGCACTGCGGGTCGAGCCCTCCGAGGAGGAAGCGCGATGGCCTTCGGAATCGTTACCGGCGGAGCACGGGGAATCGGTCTGGCGACTGTGCGGGGGCTCCTCGCAGAGGGCGTGTGTGACGAGGTCGCCGTGATCGACCGCGTACCCGCGGACCTGTCCGAGGCCAAGGTCTACGAATGCGACGTCACCGATGAGGATGCCGTCCGCCGGGTGGCGTCGGCAATTGGCCGGCCCCCCGACGTGCTCGTCAACAACGCGGGGGGCACGGGACCGGATCCGGAGAACCCGACGGCGACGCCCTTCGACACCTTCATGCCCGTCTCGATGTGGCGGCGGGACATCGAACTCAACCTGACCTCGGTCTACATCGTGACGCGGCAGTTCGCGCGCGAGATGGCCGAAGGCTCCGCAATCTGCAACACCGCCTCGATTGCGGGTGTACAGCCCGGCGGCCTTCACGCCTACGGCACGGCCAAGAGCGCGGTCATCGCGCACACGCGCAGCATGGCTCAGCTACTGGCGCCGAGGCGGATTCGCGTGAACGCGGTCGCGCCGGGGATGATCCACACATCGCTCTGGAAGCAGGTTGCACCCACCCACGAGGCGTTCGTCGAGCTGATCGGCGACCGGATTCCGCTCGGTGTCGAACAGACGCCGGAAGAGATCGCCGACGCGATCGTGTTCCTTTGCTCGGATCGCGCCCGGCAGATCACCGGGCAGGTGATCGCCGTGGATGGAGGCCAGAGCAACCGGCCGACCTGACCGCTCGCACGCCCTCGTTAGGCGAGAGACTCAGGCTGCCGCGTTTCCCTCGTGGTCCGCGAACACGGTGCTCCGGTCACCCGGCTTCGCCGGAGCCGAAGATCGGGCTTGCCAGACAAGCGTCGTAGGCCGCGCCCAGGGCTTCTGCGCGTTGGTCGATTGCGCCGCGTAGCTCCCGGTTCGTGAAGATGATTCCGGCATCCTGCCGGATGCACTCGATCACCCAGCGCGCGACCGAATCGGCCGGTAGCCCCGTCGAGAAGAAGTCCCTGGCGCCCTCCAGTGTCTTCTCATCCTCAGCCGTCAAGCCCTGCCGCAGGACGTTCGGCCGAAGTATCTTGTCTGGGACTCGCAAGCCAGCGCGAACCAGGCCGACGTCGATCACCAGCGAGTCCGGAGCAGCCATGACCGAAGCGAGTCCACCGACAGCAGCGCCGGCCGACCAGTACACCGAGTGGGCGCGGCTGAGAGCCGATCAGCCGATCTCGCGGGATCCTGAGGGCCCCTGGCGGGTCGCGAGATACGACGATGTGCGACATGTGCTCAAGACCCACGTCGATTTTTCGTCCGTGGTGTCCGAGCGGATGTCCGAGGACCCCGATTCGGTGCCCACGATGCTCTTCACCGATCCTCCCGGGCACGATCGGATGAGGGCGCTGGTGAGCCGTGCCTTCACGCCACGGCAGGTGGCTGCCCAGAGCGAGCAGATCGCGGCGCGCTGCCGGAGCCTGATGGCTGACTTCGCCAGCGATGAGCAAGCGGATCTGGTGACGTCCTTCGCCGCTCCCCTGCCGGTCGGCGTAATCGCCACCATGCTCGGGGTCGAGGATGGAGACTTCGTCCAGTTCAAGCGCTGGTCCGACGCGATCTTCAGCAACATCGGTGACATTCTGCTTGCGACGCCTAGCGAAGCCTCGGTCGAGGCAGGCGAGGAGATGAGCGCCTACTTCCTCGAGCGCATCGCCGAACTCCGCCGGGCGCCGCGCCAGCACCTGCTGTCCGACTTGATTCAGGTGGAAACCGACCAGGGCCGGCTTTCTGATGGCGAGCTACTGATGTTCTGCTTCCTGCTCTTGATCGCCGGCAATGAGACCACGACGAGCCTGATCGTGGGATGCACCCGGGTCTTTCACGACATGCCCGAGTTGTTCGACCGGCTCAAGCGCTCGCGCCGAGAGGTTCCGGACTTCATCGAAGAGACCCTGCGTTTTCACTCACCCTTCAAGGTCACCTTGCGAAGGGCGGCACGGGACCTCGAGCTGGCCGGTCAAGAGATCGCGAAGGGCGACCTGCTGCTGCCCATGATCGCATCCGCCAACCGCGACGAACGTGTCTTCGTAGGCGCCGATCGATTCATCGCCGATCGCTCGCCCAATGCCCACCTCGCCTTCGGCCTGGGGATCCACAGCTGTCTGGGGGCGACCCTCGCCAGGCTCGAGGGGCGCATTGCGGTCGAGTCGATGCTCGACCACCTGAACGGAATCGAGTTGGTGGACCCAACCGATCCGGCCCTCGACGCGTTCGGTGCTCCCAACTCGATTGCCGTGAGGCTCGAGCGCGCGGCTTGACGCCGAACGCCCATCGCGCGCGCCGTTCAAGCGTGGGTCGTGATCTCGTCGATCAGCTGGTTGACGGCATTGAGATCGAACGGTTTTCCCAGACGACGGGCGCCGTGTTGCGGTTGTGATTCGGCGAAGCCCGGCAACGCACTGATCATGACCGTTCGCGCTGCACGGTCGGGATCCACCAGCGAATGACCGCTCCCGTCCGGCAAGCAGACATCGAACACGAAGGCATCGAAATCGAAATTCGAGATCGCCGCCCTCGCCGCCCCGGCCGACTCGACTGCGACCACCTGCTTGCCATGAAGCACCAGGAACTCCTCGAGGGCGGAGCGTAGGACTCGATCGTCGTCGACCAACAGAAGTCGCACCGGTTCCGAACCGCACATGCGCGGCAACAAACGCAAGTGACGTGCCAAACGGATGGAGCGGCGAGACGCGATGAGACACGCCGAGGCCGTTCGGACTGCGTGATATCGCGCAGAGGTGCGTGATATCGCGCAACTCATACGCATCTCTTCGAGAAGGACCGGCACTCCGCGCGAGCCGACAGCCAGCGACTAGATGGCCGCACGCACAGAATCTTGCCTCTCTAGCAACGCTATCCCTTCACCTCGCTCCGGGTATCGCCTAATCTTTTTCTGTGCCCTTCATCCCGGTCATCCACGAAGTGCGCCTCGCGCACACGCCCAACGGCCTCGCTCTAATGTTAGGCGAAGACATCGGCTCGGAAAATTCGGCTTGGAGTAGATCGTGAGCCCCAACCCCAAGACATCGATCGTGCGCTGCATCGCAGGCGCAATCCTGACTGCCCTGTTCATGTCCACCCAGAGCTGGGCAGGTCCCACGGATCCTGCACTCGCGGTCGCGAGCGCGACGGTCAGCGGAGGTTCGAGCCGGGTGGTCGTCCTGCGCGGGATCTTCCCGAGCGACGACCTCGTCCAGACCGGCTACCCGCTTCAGCTCCTGGTCCGTAGCCTTGGCAACGGCACCAGCTACCTCCGTTTCGATCTCGGCCTGCAGGTGCTCGAGGGCAACGAAGCAAGTCTCGTCGACGGCCTCGATGCCGCGGACGTGCCAGGCCTACTGGCATCCGGGACCCCCAACCCGTTTGCCCGGGTCATCGGACTCGGGCCACGGCGACTCGACATCCTGCTCCCGGCGAGCTTTCCCTCCGGTGCGGCCGAGGTCCAGCTCTTCGTGCTCGAACCCGGCGACACGGTCCCGGTGCTTTCGAATCCCTTCACCATCCAGGTCCCACTACCGTGAAGCCCATTAATCGACTCTGGATCGCGTTCTTCGCCGTTGCACTCATGGGCAATCACTGCAGCGGTCCGCTGATCTTCGTCCCCAACACGGACGGTCTGCTCTTTGCCGACTACATCGATTTCGCGACCGGCCTGGTCGCCGAGATCGTCGCGGGCGCGCCGCTGGTTCGCCCCGGACCCGATGGAAACTTCGGGACCGCCGATGACGTGATATCTCCCAGCATTGTCGGCGATGCGGACCTCGTCGTGCGAACCGGGATGACCTCCTTCTCCGGACCCTTCCCACCGACCCCCACCCCGGCCGGTGCGCCGGTCGCGGTGGCCGAGCCGTTCGGACAGGGGGTCCCGGTCTCGTTCGTGGTCGGTGCTTCCTCGAGCGCACCGGCAAACGCACCGGGGCCGCCCACGGTCCCGCCCTCCCTTGAAGGCGTTCCCGTGGTCGTCGCAGCGTTCGGCGATCTCGACGGCGATGGCTTTATCGGCATCACCCACCTCGACGGCGACTTGCTGGACTTCGGCATCGAAGAGGCGGAATTCGTGCCGCTGGGAAGAACGATGGCGTTCGCCCAGGGCGGCCAGGCGTCAGGCTCGCTCTCGCTCGGGGCCGGCGGTCCGTCGAATGCGCCACTATCCGTGGTAGTGACGGCGGCTGCCTATGCCGGACCGTTGGACCCGGCGTTCTTCGGCGGAATCGTGCCCGATGGTCCGCTCATGATGACGGAACTGCCGTTCCTCCCACGCACCGACCCAGACGACCTGATCAATGCCGGGCCCGCGGGCCCGAGCCAGCCGGTGGTCGGTGGGCTCCTTGCCGTCGAGATCGAGTCGGCGTACGACCCCGATCCCGCAGACCTTCGCGTTGGCGAGAGCTTCACGATCCCGGTCGATGGCTCCGCGCAGACCGTTTCGCTCGCGATCGGCCGCACGGGCCAGCACTCCCGATTCGGTCTGGGCCAACGGCCCGACCCGGCCACTTTCAGGAGTGGGGGCCATCGCTTGCTCAGACCAGGCCTCGACGACGCCGGTGCGGTGGTCGTCTACGAGATCCTGAACCGGCTGATGCTTCCCGACGATGGCGCCGGAAGTCCGCAGACGCTTCGCGTGCTTCCGCTCGACCGGTTGGGCAACGTGGCCGACATGGCGACGAACGCAACCGTGACGATCTCGAGCGGCGGGATCGTGCGCATCGTTTCACCTGACACGGATGGCGATCCGTTCGCAGAGACGGTCACGCTGACCGACAACCGCGGTGTCTCGATTCTCCTGGACGACGGGGGGCTCGCCTTCGACGATGTCAACGAGGACATCATCGTGGTGGACGACGGCCTCGAGCCGACGTTGGTCGAAATCTCGCTGCCGGATCCGGACGTCGACGACTCGGGCCTCGTCGACGCAGCCGACCACGCCCTGGTCTCCGGACTGAGCGGCCTCCGACTGGGCGATCCCTTCTTCGACCCGGATGCTGATCTCTCGGGCGACGGCCGCATCGACAAGCTCGATGCCGACATCGTGAACAACCTGCTGGGGCTGTCGATCCCGGTTCCGTGAGAATCAGGTCTGGGAGGACGAACGCTCCACGCCGGCATCCCGCAGCAGCGCCATGAGGGTTCGCGTCATCACCGCGCGCGCGCGCGCAGAAGAAAGCCCGCGACCCCGCCGAAGGGTCTCCCACTGCAGCGGCGACATGGCCGCCGACAACGCTTCGCAGACCTCGGCCCGCTCTTGGGCAGGAAGTGCCTGGAGTTCGCGGTGGAACAAGCGCTCGACGTCCTGGTGCAGCATGTGGATAGCGGCCCGCGAAACCCGCATGGCCTGATCCTGTGCGGGGCCGACCAGGGACTGTGCCGTCAGCGCGCGCGTGAATGCGGCGGTCGCTTCGAGGAACCTCGACCGCACCCGGGCGAGCTGATCGACGCGCTGTGAAACCGGCTCCGCGTCGGAGATCTTCTCCAGGAGTGGCGCATAGCGATGCATCCCCACCTCGACGACGGCGTCGTAGAGTTCCCCGAGGTCCACGAAGTGGTTGAAGATCGAGCGGCGTGAAACTCCAGCGCGCTCGGCAACCTGGTCGGCACTCGGCTGAAGGACGCCCTCCTGCACGAGATCCAGACAGGCCTCGCAGATGGCAGTGCGCGAACGTGCACGCCGACCCTGGCGCCCGTCGAGCGTTGCTGCTGCCAACGCGGGCACCCGCCTAACCCAGGTCCATCCCCTCGAACTGACCGTTCCAGCGCCAGTCTTCGAGGATCTTGAAGAACTCAATTGAGCCGCCACCGTAGAAGCCGTTCTGGGCGCTCAGCTCGGAGGTATGGCCCTCATTGTTGTAGTAGCCGGGTGTGCAGTTCTCGAAGAAGTCACCGGAATCTCTCGCCCTCTCGATGCATTGCCGGACCCAGGCGGCTTCGCCCGCCTCGCTGGCTTCTACCGAGCGAGCGTCATTGTCGGCGCAGGTGCGAATGATGTAGGCGAGATGCTTGGCCTGCTCATCGAGCAGATGGGGATAGCTGGCCGTGAAGCCCGCCTGCGGGTTGCTCATGATGAAGCAGTTCGGGAACCCGTTGACATGCATCCCGTGGAGGGAGCGAATGCCGCCAGCCCACTTCTCGGAGAGCCGTTCGCCACCGCGACCATGCAACTCGAGCCCAGCGCGGCGGGAGTAGTCGGTGCCGACCTCGAAGCCGCTGGCGTAGATCAGGCAATCCAACTCGTACTCGTGGCCATCCACTTCGACACCCTTCTTGGTGATGCGTTCCACGCCCTTTCCGTGGGTGTCGACGAGGGTGACGTTGGGCCGGTTGAAGGCTTCGAGATACTCGTTGTGGAAGCACGGCCGCTTGCAGAACTGGCGGTAGTAGGGCTTGAGAGCCTCGGCGGTATCGGGATCGTTCACGATCGAATCCACCCGGGCGCGGATCTCCTCCATCTTCTCGAAGTCCGCGATCTCGACGGCCTTGGCGATGCCGGCCGGCGTCATGTCGCTCGATCGGCCCTTCTGCATGCCGACGACGAGCTTGCCGATCAGGTCCGTCCAGCCGTCCTTCACCAGATCCTCGGCTTGCGGAACGCCGGACACCAGTGCGTTGAAGTTGTCCATGCGGTGCTGATGCCAGCCCGGCTGCTGCGCCTTCGCCCACTCCGGATCGGTGGGTGGGTTGTTCTTCACGTCGATCGAGGACGGCGTGCGTTGGAACACGTAGAGCTGATCGGCCCACTCGCCTGCGTGGGGGACGCACTGGACCGCGGTCGCTCCCGTCCCGATGATGCCGACGCGCTTGCCTTTCAGCCCTGTCAGGTTCCCCGATGAATCGCCACCCGTGTATTCGTAGTCCCAACGGCTGGCATGGAACGAGTAGCCCTCGAACTCCTCGATTCCGGGGATGCCCGGAAGCTTCGGTCGGTTGAGCGGGCCCGTTGCGAGGCAGATGTGGTGGGCCTTCATCCGGTCGCCACGGTTCGTCGAAATGATCCAGCGCGCCGCGTCCTCGTCCCAGTGCAGTTCCTCCACCCGGGTCTGGAAGCAGACGTCGCGGTACAGCTCGAACTTTCGCGCGATGGCCTGGCTGTGGTCCAGGATCTCGGGCCCGTAGGAATACTTCTCCTTCGGCACGTAGCCGACTTCCTCGAGGAGAGGCAGGTAGGTATACGACTCGATGTCGCAGGCGATGCCCGGGTACCGATTCCAGTACCAGGTGCCGCCGAAGTCGGAGGCCGGATCGATGATGCGAATGTCCTCGACGCCGGCCTGGCGGAGCCGTGCACCCGCCAGCAAGCCGCCGAACCCCCCGCCGACGATGAGGACTTCGACCTCGTCGGAGAGCGGCGCGCGCTCGAAGCCGGGTTCCGCGTAGGGATCATCGAGGAAATGCGCGAACTCGCCCTTGACCTGGACGTACTGGGCGTTGCCATCTTCGCGCAGGCGCCGGTCGCGCTCCTCCCGGTACTTTTCGCGCAAGGCGTTCGGATCGAATCCGAGATCCTGCATCGCCAGGTCCGCGGTTTCCTGCGGAGTCTGGTCGTCGTTTCCGGTCGCCATGGCGTTGTTTCCTCCTGGGGCTCGCCTCGGCGATTATTGCACTACAAGTGCAACACTTCCATTCCTGCCGTGGGCGCCCCAGCGCACACGACCAGAAGCTGCGGGGGATTCCCAGGCGCAGTATCGTGGCGCCGATGGAACTCCTCCGCGTCGCTCTGCTGGTCTTGCCGATGTTGGTTGCCTCCAGTGCAGCGGGTTCTGTCGCCGTGTTGGTTCATTCGGACGACGAAATCGTGCTCGCCGCAGACAGCATCGGGTTGGACAAACACAATCGGGCCCTGGCGGAGAGTTTCTGCAAGATCTCCCTGCACTCGGGTGTGGCCGTGGCCCACACCGGGCTGGTGGAGGCGTCGGCGCTGCGCTGGAATCTTCCAGTGGTGCTTGCGGATCGGCTCGAAGAAACCAGGGGAGCGCCGATCCGTGACCGGATCGAAGATGCGATGGGCGCTGTGACCTTTCAGTTCGGCTTGCGTCAGCAAGCCCTCGAATCGAAGCCGGAGCTCGATACGATGCTGACGAGAACGGTCAGCGCGGTGACGCTCCTCTTTGCAGGGGTCGATCGCGACGGTGCGATGATCAGCGCGAAAGGAAACCTGAAGCTTCTCGAGAGCGGCCAGACCACGGGGCCTGACGGCAGCAGCCACGAACGCCAGCGCATCACCTACCAGGTCGAGTTCTGCGAGAACGGATGCAGCGAACGCATCTTCGTCGGGGGCCAGGAAAGGGCTCTCGAACTGGCGCGCCGCGACTCAGCGCTCTCGAACCTCGAGGGGCTCGAGTTCGCGAACACGCTTCTCGAAGCGGCGATCGCGATCGTTCCAGAAAGGGCCGCAACGCCAGTCGATGTGCTCCGGCTGACGCCCGACCGCGCGGAATGGGTCTCCCGCAAGCCCGAGTGTGAGACGGCTCCAACCCGATGACGGCGGCTGGCGCGGGGCTGGCGCGCGATCGGTCGACGCGCCCGCTCGAGCCACCCTGTTCGCCACGTAGGGCGCGGGCTCCCGTGACCACTCCCCGAGAGGATCAGTGTGCCCAGCGGCGCTCGGCCCCGACGAGACCCAGAATGCCCAGCAACAACAGAGCGAGTGCAGGCTCGGGCACCGCCGTGATCGATACCTTGTCGAGGTCGATCGCGTAGGCGAAGTCCAGCGCGGTCAACGCGGCCGGCGCGTCGGTACCGAACTGCAGGTTTCCGACACCGGCGAATGCCGTCGCGCAGCTCACGCTCTCTCCGGTGCAGAGCGGGTTGGCGGGATCGATGATGAACGTCAGATCGGTCCACGTGTCAGGCGCCACCGCTTGTGTTCCCGCGATCACGGCGCCCGGAAAATTGAAAGCCGAGGCGACACGCGCGAAGAACGTCAATGCTGTTGGCGCATTGTGTCGGACCGAGACGGTGAGCAGCGACACGCCGCCGGCAATCCAGTCGCCAACGAAGGCATCACCGCTCGCGTCGTCCGAATCACTCCCGCGAAAGATCACGGGCCCGCCGCCGAAGGGACTCGAGAACCCGAAGTAGTTGAACGTCGTCGTGGCGTAGGACCCACCATCCGGGCCGCCTGCTCCGACCGCCACAAGGGGGTTGTTGACGCTGTCCTCCCAGTTCGAGACACCCGTGGCAAAGTCCTCGGTGAACGGGATCGTGAGTGCGAACGCCGAGAGCGGCACCCCGCCCGCGAGACCCACGATGAAGCCGAATGCCAACCATGTGTTTTTCATCATTTTCGTTTCCAACGAGAGCGCGTAGATTCCAGGCTGGCTGGCGTTCCGCGGGCCGCGGGCGGGCATGGATGGACGAGGGACCGCGCTCGAGGGTCCGCTCGCCCGAGTGAGCGCGTCAACCGTTGACGCGCTCGAGCCGGCCGAAGCCGGTGAAATAGGTGGTCTGGTGGTGGAAGTGCACCACCACGTGCTCGTCTGCGAAGCCGTGAAACAACGTGTTGTGCCACCAGACATTCTCGTAGACCGGCCCTTCCGAAAGAACATCCGCGAGCACATCGACCTGCATGCAGCGGAACCGGCTGACATCGTCGGCCCGCGCTTCGAGATCGAAGACGTAGAACACGAGCGAGCAGCGGGGCTCCGCCCGGAGCGCCGTGACCAGGTCGAGATCCTTGGCCAGCAGCGTGGTGAGGCTCGTGTCGTCGAAGGCGGACGCATCGCAGTAGTAGCCGAGCAGGTACGAGATGCCCTGGTCGTAGACCGCCCGCGCGCCCTCGGCGTGGTGTTCCTCGTAGATACCTCGGAACTCCTTGGTCTTCTCGTCCAGGCGACCGGGTTCCGGCAACAGACCGCAGATGATCGAGTGGCTCACCACGTCGAGCGCGAACCCGGGACGTTTGACGGTGACCAGCGGCGCAACGCCCACATGTGGTGCGCCGTTGCGCTCGATCATCGTGTGGAGGCGAAGTGCGGCCTGCCATTCCATGAACTCGCGTGCCAGCGGATTTGCATTGAACGTCATCGGAGTCTCCTAGAAATGCCGGATAGCCGGGGCGGGCCCCTGGATATCGAAGTGGAACTGACCGCCGCGCTTCTCGACGCGCGCGTTGACGCCGAAGACGTCGCGCATCAGCGCTTCGTCGAGAATGGCTTCCGGGGCGCCCAGCGCGTAGATGCGGCCACGCACCAACACCGCGATGCGATGGGCCAGGCTCGCCGCTTGGGTGAGGTCGTGCAGGACGACGACGACCGTGAGCCCGCGGTCGCGGTTGATCCGCGCCAACAGATCGAGCACCTCCCACTGATGGAGGACGTCGAGGGCCACAGTCGGTTCGTCGAGCAACAACAGCACGGGTGCCTGCGCGAGGACCATTCCCAGCCAAGCGCGTTTGCGTTCGCCACCGGACAGTGTCGCCACGGGACGGCCTGACAGATCCGCGAGCCCCATCAAATCGATCGCGCGACGAACGGCGGTGTCGTCGACGCCACGCGCCTGGGCGCCGAAGGATCGGTGTGGGTAGCGACCGTTCTCGACGAGTTCCCGCACGGTGAGGCCTTCGGGGCATTGCGGATCCTGGGGGAGGAAAGCCATCTGGCGCCCGAGGTCGCGTCGTGACATCCGTGCGAGGGGCCGCCCGGCCCATGAAACCGTGCCGGCGCGAGGCGCGATCTGGCCCGCCATGGCGCCTAACAGTGTCGACTTCCCCGAACCATTCGGCCCGACGAGCGCGAGCACCTCGCCCGGCTCTACCGCGAGCGATACATCGCGAAGCACATCGTGATCGGCACCGACATGGCGCACACCGACCCGCGCAACGGAGAGCGTCATCAGCCGAGCCTCCGCCACAGCAGGTAGAGGAAGTAGGGGCCGCCGACGAATGCCAGGAGCGCACCGACGGGGAGTTCGAGGGGTGCTAACCAGCTGCGCGCGGCGGTATCGGCAACCACCACCAGGATGGCGCCGGCGATGGCGGCCAGCGGGAGCAACGTCCGGTGGTTCGGCCCGACGAGCAGGCGCATCGCATTCGGTACCACCAGGCCGACGAAGCCGACCAGGCCCGCAATGCTCACGGCGCCGGCCGCCAGCACGGCTGCAAAGGCCGCCGCGAACATCCGGGTCTGACGCACGGCCAGCCCCACGCCGGCCGCGCTCGTATCGTCGAGCAGCAGCAGGTCGAACGAGCGCGCGCCGAGCAGTGCCCCGAAGAACCCGATGGCGGCGGGCCAGGCCGCGAACCTCACATCCTGCCAGCCGAGGCCGTTGAGTGAGCCGACCACGAATGCCGCAAAGGACGGCGCGCGATCGGCGAACACGAACGAGAGCATGGCCGTCGACGCGAAGAAGACCGCCTGGATCGCGACACCGGAGAGCAGGAGACGCAACGGGCCGCCGGCGCGCCCCGGACGCCATGCGAGCCCCATCAGCAGCGAGACGGTCAGCAGGCTGCCCACGAAGGCGGCAGCCGGCACCCACGCGGTGGCGGCGGGAAAGAAGATGATCGCGAGCAGCGCAGCGAAGCCTGCGCCCGCGGTCACACCCAGGAGCCCGGGGTCTGCGAGCGGATTGCGAACCACGGTCTGCATCAGGGTGCCCGCAGTGGCCAGCACCGCGCCGACGATGGCACCGCCGACGACGCGCGGGACACGGACCTCCCAGAGCACCGCGTGCAGTTCGTGGGCTTCGTCGAATAGCACGCGCCCGATCTCGCCGATCGGGACCGCTACTGGCCCGATCGCCGCAGCAAAGAGTGCGGCCGTGACGGCGGACGCCCCGAGCGTAGACGCCCAGAACCACGAGTGCGACTCGAGCGCTTCCCAGTGAAGACGCGCGCGGTACCAGATCGCGGTCATCGGTTCGCGCCTCCGCCTAGCGTCGGTGACACCTCGACGAGTGGCGGCGGTGCGCCCACGTTGGGTGGCGGCTGCGGCGTCCCCAGCGCCACGAGCGCCTGGGCGGCTTCGGGCAGGGCAAGACCCGGGTTGCTGGCGAATCGACTCGCATCGAGGGTGTGCATCCCCTTCCTGGCCGAACGGCCGAGGGATCCCCAGGCGCCGCCCGAGCGTGTCAACGCCTCGAACGACGCCTGCACGGACGCCACATCGCCGTGTGTCACGAGCAGCACCAGATCGGGACGGAGCGTGGCCACGATCTCGTCGTTCAACGGCACGAGCCCGGGGAAGCGTCCACTGCGTTCGGGCTCGGGTGCAACGTTCTCGTAGCCGACCCGCGCGAGCAGATCGCCGAACCAGGTGCGTTCGGTGAACGCAAAGGTGGACCCGGGCGTGCCGAAGAGCGCGAGGACCCGTACCGGCTCGGCCAGCCGCGCCGCGCTCAGCCGCGCGCGGGCGGCCCCGACTTCGCGGCGCATCTGCGTCTCGATGCCGGCCTGCCTCGCGACCATCATCAGGGCGTCGAGCGTCCCGTCTACCGATGTGGTGTCGATCAGCAGGATCTCGGCTCCGCTGCGCTCGAGCTTCAGCCGCAATGATCCGTGCACGAGCCGATCGCCAACGACGAGGTCCGGTCGCGCGGCGACCAGCGTTTCCAGGCTCGGCGCGTGCGGATTCCCGAGATCGGCCGCACCCGAGGTGAGCGGCACGCGGAGGTCGCGACGTACCGATGCGACGATGTCGACTTCGTCCGGAGCCGCGCGCTCGAGCGCATCCTCAACGAACGGCAGCAGCGTGGCGACGCGGGTCTCGGCCACCGAGGGAAGCGGCACCGCGCCGAGGAGGAAGACAACGAGCAGGCTCAGCAACCGCGGCATCAGGCAGACTCCAGCGTCAGGGCCCGCCCCGGGGCCAGTTCGTCATGGGCTTGCCGAAAACGCGATTCGATCTCGGTGTCGAACTCCGCGCCCTTCTCGCGGTGGAGGTAGATGCGAAGGAACGGCGGGCTGGCGTCGGATTCGGCGAGCGTGAAGAACAGGACGCGCCGACCCGAGCGGGCGTGCAGCGCGTCATGGCTCCTCAGATGCCGGCAGCGCTCGAGCGCCAGGTGCCAGTGGTAGTCGCGCGTGATCGCGTTCAGGAAGCCGTGCGCGATCTCGAACGACGACACGTCGCAGAGCGCCTCGAAGGTGCTCGGGCCGCACTGCGAGATGACGCGAAGCCGGCCGAGCTGCTGAAGCAATGCGAAGAATCGCGGGGTCGTCCAAGGCCGCGTGGGGGCGTCGGGCGAAGCAGCGAAAACAGACGGGGGCATTGGCGGCTCTCTGCGTCGGGCGATGGGGGATGGAGACGACCGGGCGGTCGTAGTTCCGTCCGGGGAGTCGAGTCATCGCTGGCTGGCAGAGAGCCTTGGCTGGCGTTCGAAATCGACCCTAGGCTAGTTGAAATCGATTGTCAATTTCAATACCCTGCCCCTGCTTCGTGAGTTCGGGCAGCAAGCGCCGCGCCAGCCACGTGGAATTCCCCGGAGCGATCCCTTTTGAATCCGGTGGAATTCGCACATGACCCTCATGCACTCGTGGCGCGGCGCGCAGGCGCCCCTCGCCCTCCCCTTCCTCATCGGCGCCGTCTTCGTGCTCGCTCCTGGGCCCAGCCAAGCAGCCGAACCGGATGCGCCAACCGAGATCGACCAACTCGTCGTCACCCACGAGGAAGTCGATGATCCGATCGGCTTCGAGGACACGGCCGTCGAAACCGAAGTCCTCACCCTGGCGGAGGTCGAAGGACTTCCGGCCACGAACGCGGCGGATGCCGTGCGACTCCTGCCCGGGATCCGGCTGCAACGCCGGGTCCAGGGCGAAGAGGCCGCGGTCTCGATCGAGGGAATGCCGCCCTCGTACACGCGCGTACTCGTCAACGGCGAACGTTATTCGGGCGAGATCGGTGCGGTAGACGATCTCCGAGATGTTCCGCTCACCGGTGTGGAGCGAATCGAAATCCTCCGCGGCGCCCAGGGCCTGCGCTTCGGCCCCGAGGCGGCCGGTGGCGTTCTGAACATCGTCACGCAGTCCGCGCCCGAGGACGGCTGGGCCGGCAGCATCGACTCCGGTTGGGGAAGTGACCACAAGGCGCAAGGCGCCGGCACGCTCGCCTACGGAACGCCGACGCTCGGTGGCACCCTGGCCTTCACGCACGACCAGATCGACGGCTATGAAGCGCCGGAGAATCTCGAGCGCAGCGTCTTCGTTCCATCCGGCCGCGAATCCCGACGTCTCTCGCGGGACGCCTACGGCACGTTCCGCTGGTCGCCCTCGTCGGCGCTCGAGCTTCGCACCCGAGCCGGCTTCCGCCGCGAGGACGAGGACTTCGTCTTCGATGCGGGTGCGCCGCTGCGCCGGGACCAGCAGCGCTGGTTGATTTCGCAACAAGCCATCCTCGACCTCGACGGGGCGACGACGGTTCGAGCCAGAGTCGGGTGGTTCTCCAGCGAGACGCGCTCTGCCGTCGGTCGGCGATTCGCGCTGGACGAAGACGAACTCTCGCTCGAACTCTTCGCCACCCACGATCTTCGCATCGGCCCCCTGCAGCACGAGATCTCTTTCGGGGCCGACTGGCGCAGGCCCCGCCTGAAGCTCCGGCAGGACATGCTCCCGGGAGACATCGATGCGCGCCTGACACCCGACGATGTCAACCAGTCGCACGACGCCACGGGCATCCATCTGGCGGACGAGATCCGCTTCGGCGAAACGCTTCGCCTCGAACTCGGGACGCGGCTCCAGCTGCATAGCGAGTTCGATGCCAAGATCCTCCCTCAGGCGGCCATCGTCTGGACGCCGTGGTCGACCGCAGAGGGAGGCCTCTTCCGGCTCCGCGCCTCCTACGGACGCAATTACCGCCTGCCCTCGCTTCGAGACCTGCACCAACCGCCTTCGGCGCAACTGGGCGGGGCCTACTTCCTGTCCGGCAACGAAAGCTTGACTCCCGAAACCTCGACGTCGCTTCGCTTCGGCTTCGAATGGTCGCCAAAGGAGGGGGTCCTGCTCTCGGGCGTCGCGTTCCACAACGACATCGAGGACCACATCCGCTCCAACTTCGCCGGCTCACTGACGACGGGGACCCGCCGGATCGATTCGGTCGTGCCGGTCGTGGTTCCACCCGGGCTGGCGCTCGTCTGCCAGGTCACGTCCAACTTCTTCCCGGAATGCGGCGCGCTCGGCGCGACCACGACCGCGCTCCTGGATTTGCCGGTGACTGCCCAGCTGTTCCGAAAGACCAACCTCGACTCGGTGGAGACGCGGGGGATCGAAGCGCGTGCGCGTTTCCGCACCGGATTCGGGCTCGATCTCGACTTCGGCTACACGCTGCTCGACACCGAAGTGACGGCGTCGAACGTCAACCTGACCGAGCTTCCGAACGAGGCGAAACACGTGGCGGATGCGCGCGCGACGTTCCGGCTCCCCGTGACGCAGACCGAGGTGTCGATCCGTGCGCGCTGGCGTGACCGCGCCTTGATCGAGACGAGCGGAACGGGGCTACTCAGCTTCGGGACGCTCGAACGTTCGGATCCATCGCTCACGGTCGACGCGAGGTTGACGCAACCCCTCGGCGACGACTTCGCGCTCTATCTCGACATCAACAACCTCACTGACGAACGCTTCGTCGATTCCTACGTGGTGCGTGGACGCACGTTCTTCGTCGGGATGCGAGCGCGCTTCGATTGATCCGGGCCCTCGAGCCCGGAACTGGAGAACCCATGCGGTGGCTACGCTTCGCACTCATCCTCACCTTCGTGGCGAGCCCCTCAGCGGCGACGCCGTTGTTGGTCTCGTCCGGCGTCGACTCCTCGCCGTACTCGTTCCTGCCGAGTCTGCCGCGCGGGAACCGCGATACGATGTACGCGTTCACGGGCTTCGATGATTCGGGCGTATCGCATCGCTTCGAGACCTACGTCCAGATGGATCTGGGCGGCATCGTTCTGAAGCCCGGTGAACGCGTGGCGTCCGCATTCTTCTGGCTCCACTACAGCTTCGATTTCACCGGCTTCGGCGATGCCACGACGGATGCCGCCACCCTGCAGCTCCGGCCCGTCCTCGATAGTTGGAGCGAGAGTTCGCTCGACTGGAACTCCCGTCCTGGCGTCGGCGGTGTATTGGACGAGATCTCGGGCGTCACTGGACTGGGCCTCCAGATCTTCGATGTGACTTCACTGGCGCAGGGCTGGCTCGATGGATCGCTCACGAACAATGGGGTGGCCATCACCAATCCGACCGAGCGACTCGTGGGCTTCTACTCTTTCGAAGCCGGCGTCCATGCCAACTTGAAGCCCAACCTCGTGCTCGAGATCGTGCCCGAACCTGGCCTCGCCGCCCTGCTCGCTGGCGCAGTAGCGGCCATGGCGCTTCGCCGGCGGCGCGGCCGCCCTACTTCGTGAGGATGAGCCGATCGTTTCGCGTGACGCGGAGCGTGTACAGCTCCCCGCGATGCTCGAGGCGCAGGACGCGCTGATCTCCGAGCAGGGCTTCCACGGAGATGATGCGGGGGGCATCCGGCCCGCCTGCGTGAGCTTCCTCTTCAGGGCCATGGTCGGGCTCGAGATCTTTGCGACCAACAGTCATGACGATTCCTTCGGCGGATTTGTGGGGGATCGCCGCGGAATGGGCTGGCCTCGGGCTGGCTAGCGCGGATGGTGCGAGACTATCGAAAGTGAAATTCAATTTCAATAAATGCTTGATTTTATTGAAAATGAATTTCATTTTCATATCATTGATTCCATCGCTCAGTCCGGTACCAGGAAGACTTCCCCTCCGACTGGTTCCAGACCCGGGCAACGAGGATGGGCGCAGCCCGTCCGGCGCGGGGCGGAGGGAGTGGACACCCGCCGCCCCGCCCTTCATCGCCTCGGCGAGCAGTGACCCGCCAGTATTCCGCGCCACCCTACCCGGAGGACACTCATGAATCGAAGAACCATGGGCTGCCAACACCGCCCCCTCGCACGCGGTCGCACCTGTGCCGTGGACGCCTGCGATCACGGCAAGTTCCACGTGAACCTGGGTGCGCTGACGCTGCACATCGACGAAACCCAGCTCCGCGAGACGGTGGCCACCCTCGAGGAAGCGCTCGCATGCCTCGACGCGCGTGACAGAGCGCGGCCTCCGCGACTGCTCTGCTAGCCCGGATGCCGAGTGTGCGGCAACCGCCGGCCAGGTGACCGATCGATGTGGTGCTGTTCGTGATTCCGACATACACGACGCCTTCGCGCGCGAAGTACTCGGCCGAAGGGTCCCAGACCGGCGCGGTATCGAAGCCGGCCGTCGAGTTCCACCACTCGATGACAACCGTGCCATTGAAGGCGGCAGGATCGCGGGGGCGACGCACGATGATTCGCGTGGTGTACGGGAGATCCGGAACGAAGGGAACGATGTCTCCCCGCCGAGGCGGGTTCGTCGCGTAGTTGTAGACGGTCGCTTCGCCGGAGACGAGGAACTCCTCCTCGACATAGGCGCCCGGCAGATCGGCCAGCAGTCGCACGCCTGGCACGAAGCTCGCCCCCAGCGCATCCGACGCCGGAACGATCGTGACCGGACCGCGGGGCCCCGCGGCGGCAGCCGGCGCAACCAGAACCAGAACGGCCAGAACGGACAGGAGTCTGGGCGGACGCAGCTTCAAGGGGAGTTCCTCCGGCCGCCATGGTGCAGGAAGCACTCGATCTCACCAAATGGGCAGGATTTCCCCTGGAATTGTCGCGGCCGCCTCAGACCCAAGGCGCGCAGAGCGATCGAAAGCGGGAATTCCAGCGCGGCTGGGGTGAGGCCCACCTTCACAGAAGAAGCGAATCCCCTCGGGGGCCAAGAGGCCGAAAACCCGCATGAGGGCTCGCTTTTCCGATTGGGGTGTAGACACCTCGAAATAATTATGGTGAAATCCCTCCCATCGATTTCAATCGAGTTGGACTGATGTCCATTCCCCTCGTAGGAGAACCGGCCCTGTGCGCCTAGCCCCTTCCACTATCATCCTCTTGCTCGTCGCGGGCCTGCTGCCGACGGCCGCGCTGGCCTTGCCCGAGACTTATGTGATCAGCTCCGGCCAGGTGACCAGTGTCCAGGTGGCAAGCCCCTTCGCCCACACGACGCCGTGTGAAGTCGGCAGCACCGGCAACTGCCTGGTGACGACCCCGCTCGGGATCAGCCAGGGATCGATCACGCTCGATACCGCGGCAGGAAATCTGATCGATATCGCGATGACGATTCCGGGGCCTGGCCGCATCGAACTCGGTGGCTTCTTCGACATCGAGTCGATCGTGTTCACGAACGCCGTGTTCGCGACGTCCGCGCCAACGCCGATGACTTCGCCCAGCGCCGGGGTCTACCAGTTCGGCCCGTCTCCGGGCCAGCTCACCATGGACCTCGTGGTGACCGACACCCTCGGCCACGTCCAGATCATCAACGGATACGTCATTCCGGGCGGTCCCGCAGGAACGCTGTCGATCAGCGGCAACGGAGCCTCTCTCGAACTGCTCGGCGTCGAAATGGGCGAGTTCTGCAGCCCGATCAACCCGACGCGATGCGCGTATCTCGAGGCCAACCTCGAATTCGCCGCCAACCGGGTCGCACCCGCGATCCCCGAGCCCGCGGGTTTCCTGATGTTCGGCTTCGGCACGCTGATGATCGTGCGTCGATGGGCCCCGAACCACGCATCCATGGGGCTCCTCTAGGCCTGAGCCCACCAGGGCACGCGGATGGCCGGGCGCCAGCCTACGCGCCCGGTGTGTCGGGTTCAGCCCGGCCGTGCTCGGCTTCCCCTCGCAAACGGGATACCGGCCCTTGCGGTGAAGAATAGGAGGGAGGATTCCGCCCTCTTCCCCCCGGCGAACGCCTGTGCCGGGCCGGGCCGTTCGATGCGCGCCACGGCGCGTGATCTGACGCCGCTATTGCGTGGGATCACGCACTCGCTGGGTCCCAGCGTGCCTGAAGTTCCACGAGCGGCCGCCTTGGGTTGGCGCAGCCTTTGCACATGGAGGAACCCAATCGAACACGAGGGGACCTCATGAGACATTGGACACAGCAAACTGGCGGAATGATTCTCGGGACCGTTCTGGCCCTGGGCGTCTTGGGCTGCCCGGGGAGCGCACCGGAAGAAGAGCACTCCGCCATCACGGCCACTTTGGAGGCCAACGGCATCACACTGGCCTCTGGATGGGCGATCAGCACCATGAAGGGACCGCACTCTTCGCTGGAAGTGGTGCTCATGGGCCTCGCACCGAATACGTCATACGAGCTTCGCGTCGGGGGGCACCTGGTCACCTCGTTCATGAGCGACAGCGCAGGCAATGCGTTCGGGCTCTTCTCGGAGACGGGCAGCCTCTTCGAAGGCCTACTCGAGTACGACGTTCGGGGGCAGGACCTCTCGATCTCGACCGGCGGTCAGAACGTCCTGAACGCTGTGATGTCGGGCGTCGGCGAGCCGGCAACCATTACGGTCGACGAGCGGACGCAGCTGCAGAAGGTTGATCCGGCCACCGCGGGCAAGGCCCGGACGCGCTTCCGCATCGACCCGGACGGGCGCCATCGCTTCGATGTCGAGCTGCAGGGCCTGGCGGTGCCCGGGACCTACACGATCTTCGTGGATGGAACCGTTCGAGGCACCGTGGATGTCCCGGCCTCGTTCGGCGAGACCGAGTTCGCCAACCCGACGGACGATCCGGGCGAGTTGTTGCTCGACTTCGATCCCCGCGGCGCGGTGGTCGATATTGCCCTTGGCAGCACGGTCGTCTTCTCGGGCCCGATGGAGGCCCAGGTGCCGGGCATGAACACATGCACCTTCTCGGAGTCCGAGAGCCAGCTGCCCCTCGTGGCTGCGAGCCCGGGCGACAACGCGAAGATTCGCGTGCGCACCCGTGAGGACTGCGACGAAGATGTGCGCGTCCAGGTCGAAACGGCGGCCGGCGGCAGCTTCGACTTTGTCGTCGACGGCATCGTTCGCGGCGTCATCACGACAGTCTTCGATCCGACCAAGGGCCAGTTCGTAGGCGAGCTCGAGTTCGATAGCGATCCGGACGAGATCGATGAGCTGCTGCTCGACTTCGATATCGTGGGCGCCTTGGTCGAGATCATCGACCAGGCCAGTGGCGCTGTGGCCTTCGCCAGCACCGGATTCGATCCGGGCACGGGCGGCGGCAGCTGCGGTTTCGAGGAGACCACGGATCTCCTGCTCGCCACGGCGGCGGCTCCGGCGGCTTCGGGCGACGCCCGCTTCCGCCAACGCGTGGACTGCCAGCAGGACTTCCGCGTGCAGATCGAGGATCTGGCCGTGGGCAACTACGACCTGATCGTGGGTGGCGTGCTGCGCGGCGTCATCGCGGTCGCGGCTGATCCCTCGACCCCGGGCGCGACCCAGGGCGAGATCGAGTTCGATACCGAGCCCAACAGTCCCGGTGAGGTCCTCCTCGACTTCGATCCCCGCGGCCTGGATGTCGCGATCGAGGATGCGGCTGGCGTCGTCGTCCTCACCAGCACGGTCAGCGGCACACCGCCGCCGGGTGGCCCGCCCGCAGTCTGCACCGCAGACGAGGCCGAGCTTCCGCTTCTCGACACGAGCGTGATTCCAGGGGCCAAGGGCAAGGCGCGCTTCCGCGTGCGGGACGATTGCGACCAGGACTTCCGGGTCGAGATCGAGAACCTGCCCGCCGGAGGCTACGACCTGTACGTGGGCGGAACCTTCCGCGGCGCGATCATCGTCGCCTTCAACGCCAGTACCGGCGAGTTCGAGGGCCAGATCGAGTTCGACACGAACCCCGACAACCCGGGCGAGGTGTTGCTCGACTTCGACCCGCGCGGCGAGACCATCGAAGTACGCACGGGCACTTCGGCGGTGCTCCAGCGGGACTTCCCACTCTGAGAGACGGTTGACCAATGGGGGCGGCAGCTGCCTGCCGCCCCCGATCATGAACGCCGCCGGTGCTCACCGGCGGCGTTTTTGTTTGCGTCGCCGGCCGATACCGCGACAACCCGAGAACGAGACCGCCGGCGCGCAGTTGGCGCCCGGGCACGACGACGGCGTCGGGGCGTTTGGCCACACGCTTTGGGGGGCGATCTGTCGCGCGAGAAGGCCGAACACCGGGAACGCGAGTCACGCCCCTCGCTAGGGACGCTTGGGATTGATCATCACTCGCGGTTGGTCTGTGTGAGAGGTGGCACCGTTCTTGCTCTCTATTCGACCGGTCGGTCGGACCGAGAACAAGGAGGCACGAACATGGCGGACTTCCTCGAGGGCTATTCGATTCAACGTTGGCTCGAGTCCTGCCCACAGGGCTACCTGGCGGATACCGAGTTCGGCCACCCGCCGGGTGAGCGCGAGCCGGAGCTGCTGGTGAAAGACCCGATGCTTCGCGAACAGGCCATCTCGCTCACCGTCCAGCTCGTGGCCGGCGAGCGCTGCGCCCTGGCGGCGTCGTCCGGCCTGATCAATTGCGCTCCCGATGAGGCGAGCAAGCGTTTCCTGGCAACCCAGACCCTCGACGAGGCTCGCCACGTCGAGATCTTCTCGCAGCGCCTCTTCGATCTCGGGGTCAAGAAGGCCGAGCTCGATGATGTCGTGGCACAGCTCGCCAACCCGAACCTCGTACGCTTCGCGGAAATCCTGCTGGAGAAGGTCGACAAGCGAGACTTCGTAGCCGGCGTGGTCGGTCAGAACATCGTCCTGGAGGGCATGGCCTTCAGTGTCTTCGAGATGCTCCACGAATCGATGAAGGTCGGGAACCCAAAGTTCGCACACACCCTCGCCGGCACGATTGCCGACGAGCGCAGGCACGTGGGCTTCGGCGAGAACCGCATCGGGTCGCTGATCATCGAACACCCCGAGCGCAAGGCGGATGTGCAGCAGATGCAGAAGGAGATGTCGTACCACATGCTCGCGACGTTCGCGGATCGCTTCCGCAGTGGCGTGATCGATGCGCAGCGCGAGCACCTGCGCGAGGTCGTTCCGGATACCCCGGGTGTTCCCGCGCCCGAGTACCACGGCGTCAACCTCGCCGAGGCATCCTCGGAAGATCTCGAGAACGTGCTTGCCAATACCGTGCTCGGTGAATTCAAGACGCGGCTCGGACGAATCGGCCTCGAGTACCAGACACCGGAGCAACCGTGAGGTTCGTCGGGTTCGTGAAGCGCTCCGCTCGGGCCCGACCGGCTCGGTGCGGCGGGAACTGACCCTCCGGGCGTCACCTGCGTGTCCATCGCGACCTAAGGAGGTCCAATGTCCAAACCGCCCCTGGCCCCCGTTCCTGACGCGGCGATCTGCGATCAGCCCCATTGCGCACTTCGCAAGGAAGGCGTCGATGCCGACCAGCTGGCGGATGTCATCAAGCGGTTGGCGCGGCGCGGCCAACGCAGTCGCCGCCGGACCTGACGGAACGCGGAACTGCGTTCAGCCATTCTCGCCTTCGCCCGGTATCCTGAAGTGCCTGGATTCCCAGCGAGAGGTTCCGTCTTGCCGCCGTCTTCCCTGGTTCGCACCTGCCCCTCCGCTGCACTGGGGCTCCTGGCGGCGAGCGCGTTTTTCCTGGCCGGTGTCGTTCCCGCGACGGCAGAGCCCGCCGCCACCATGCGCTACCAGAAGCAGTTCCGCGAAGTCCTCGGGACGCGCATGGCCTACGTCGATGTCGGCGAGGGTGAGCCGATCGTGTTCCTGCACGGCAACCCGACTTCCTCGTACCTCTGGCGAAACGTGATTCCGCATGTCGAAGGATCCGGCCGCTGCATCGCCCCGGACATGGTGGGCATGGGCGATTCCGCCAAGCTCGCGACCCGGCAAGAAGACGGGCGCGACGGCCGCTACCGGTTCGTCGAGCAACGTCGCCATATGGACGCCCTGCTCGATGAATTGGGGGTCGAGCGCAATGTCGTCCTCGTGATCCACGACTGGGGCTCGGCCATGGGCTTCGACTGGGCGCGTCGCCACGAGGATCGTGTGCGCGGTATCGCCTACATGGAGGCCATCACCCAACCCGCGAATTTCGACGGCGCTCCGTTCTGGACCTCGCTGATGTTCCGCGCGATGCGAGGACCGCTCGGCGAACTGCTGATCCTGCGTTGGAATCTCTTCGTCGATGGTGCGCTGCCCGGCGCGGTTCTGCGCGAACTGGAGCCCGAGGAACTCGCCGCCTACCGTGCCCCGTACCTGACACCGGGCGAGGACCGCCGTCCGACGCTCACCTGGCCGCGCGAGATCCCGTTCGACGGCGAGCCCGCCGACACGCACGAGATCATCTCGGACTACGCGAAGTGGCTGGAGACGACCGAGATTCCCAAGCTGCTCGTCGTGGGCGACCCGGGTGCGATCCTCCAGGGCCCCGCCCTCGACCGCGCAAGTCAGTTCCGGAACCAACAAGAGGTCACCGTGCCGGGCCTTCACTTCCTGCAGGAAGACTCGCCCGACGAGATCGGCCGGGCCATCGCGAACTGGATAGCGACCCTTCCCTAGCTGCGGTCGCGATTCGCGGCCATCGCGAAACACAAGGAGTCATCGTGAGCGACGAAAAGGTCTACATGCTGAACGTTCTCTGGTTCAGGCCGAATGGCGGTGCCGAGAAGTACGCCGAGTACTCGGCCGCGGCCTCGCCCTTCGTCGAGAAGCTGGGCGCGCGCTTCGTCGAGGGATACCTCCCCGAGATGGCCGTGATTGGCGACTGGAAGCCGGACCTGATCTTCGCCGTCGAGTGGCCAAACTGGGAGGCCTTCACCCAGCTCCCGCAGGACCCGGGCTACCTCGCGATCTCACACCTGCGCGAAGAGGCCATTACCGATTCCCTGCTGATCCGCTGCAAGCGTATGCCGGGCGCCTGACGCGGGCCCGCGCCCGGTCTGGCTATGCTCTGGCGCGCACAGTTCTCTGGTTCGGGGGATTCAGATGGCACGCGAACGAGACTCGAGATCGATCAGCCGACGCAGCTTCGTCCAGTACCTCGCGATGGCTGCCGTGGGTGGCCAGACCTTCCTGACCTCGGGCAGCGCTCGCGCCGCCGTCGAGGCGGCCCGCGACGCTCGCGCGAGCGCGTCAGAGTGGCCCGCGATGAGCTATCGCAAGCTCGGCCGGACCGGCTTCAACGCGAGCCGCCTGGTCATGGGATGTGGCGCCAGCCTCATGTTCGTGTCGAAGGATTCCCTGTTGAACGCCGCCTACGATGCCGGCATCAACGTCTTCGACGTCGGCTATCGCGACTACTACCGGAACGCCGAAGAGAACCTGGCGCCCTTCCTGCAGAAGGTACGCGACGACGTCTTCCTGATCTCGAAGGCACCCGCCGACATCGAGGTGGGCGACAATGACACGGTCGGTGTCCAGCAGGCGAAGAACGCGGCCAGGATCTGGAGCCAGCGACTCGACGCGAGCCTCGCAGAGCTTCGGGTCGATCGCGTCGACGCCTACTACCTGATGGCCTCGTACAACCCCTCCCTGATCCGAAGTGAAGAGATCTATCGGACGTTCCAGGACGCCAAGCAGGCGGGCAAGGTCACCCACCTCGGCCTCAGCACCCACCGAAATGCGCAGAACGTGCTCCTCGCCGCCGTCGAGACCGGTTGGTACGACCTTGCCATGATCGCGATCACGCCGGGGGGCTGGTACGACTGGGAGAGCAAGAGCGTCCTCTCCGGCTCGCCGCCGATGACCGAGCTCCGACCGATCCTCGACAAGGCGCGGGCATCCGGCATGGGCCTCGTGGGCATGAAGGCGGCCCGTCACCTGGCCGGACTTCCCTTCGTGGGCTGGTTCGACAAGCCCGACGCCTTCAACGGCTACTACAACGAGAAGCTGATGGCCGCGCGGCTCTCCGCCTTCCAGCGCAGCTATGCCTTCGTTCTCGCCCATGGTCTCGACGTGGTCAACGCCGACATCCAATCGCTCGCCCAGCTCCAGGAGAACGTGGTCGCAACGACGACCTCGCCCAGCTACTTCGCCTGATCGAGGGCCATGGATGCTAGGCGAGCGCCGCGATCCGCGGCTTGCCGCTCTCGTCGTACACGGTGCCACGATCGTCGGCGACGTACTGGCGGTTGATGCTGTCGAGGAAGCCTTCGACCCGCTGCAACGCTCCTGCCATCTGGAAGTAGTTCTCGTGGGCGAAGTGCTTCTCGAGCGCCTCCGGGTCGTCCCAGAGTTCGTACACCTGGATCTCGGTGGGCACCGCGGGGTCCAGCCCGAAACAGTACATCCGACAGCCGGCTCGTCCCTGCGGGTGGCGGCCTGGATCGGAATGCTGGCCTCGACGGCGGTGTCGCGGGCCTCCTGGCTCGTAAAGACCAGGCGGCAGTGACGATGACCACGATGACTCCTTCTTTCGATGGGGGCTTCCTTCAGCTCGCGCATCTCTCAACGGTGCTCGAGGAATTCTGCCATCCGCGGGGCCACGATCTCCTGCAGACGAATGATCGTGTTGGTCGGGCGCATCAGAACGTCGAGGTTCTGGATCTGGCCCTGCTCGTTCAACGTGATCAGGTCGATCCCTTGCACGTCGAGTGCACCAACCTTGCCCTGGAATTCCAGCGCGAGTTCGCTGCCGTCCTGCCATTCCCGGTAGTAGCTGAAACCCTCGATGGTCTCGATGATGAGCCCGAGCAGATGATGGACGATGGGTCGGCCCTCGAGCCTGGTCCAGTACGGCGGCGCGCCGATCGTGACGTCCTCGGCGAGGGCGTCGCGGAGAGCCTCCATGTCGTGCATCGAGACGATTCGATGCCACTCATCCAGGAACCGGTCGGCCGCCATGGCCGGAGAGAATACATCCATCGCGGCGACCGGCCTCATCCGTCGAAACAAAGGAAGCCGTCACTGAAGGCTGGGCGCCCGTCTTCGGTCAACACCGTAAAAGCGACGACGCCATCGCGGACGCCGTGAAGTTCCAACCGCAGCGTGGAGGGCATCAGCACCATCGCGGAGAAGCGCCCGCCAAGGCGTCTTACCCGCGTGGGGTCACCCGCGACCACGCGTTCTACGATGCGCGAGACCGCCAGCGCCATGGTGGCCGTACCGTGCAGGATGATGTCGGGCAGGCCCGCTGCGAGCGCCACGGACCGATCGGTGTGGATGGGGTTCCAGATGCGTGCGCACTCCGTGTAGACGTGCGCCGCGCCAGCCGAAACCGGCATCTCGATCGATTCGTGCAACCCATGCCCCCTCACGGATTCGCGATTCGGGGGTTCCGGTATCACCTCGCTCTGGGCAGGGTCGCCCACGAGGTCGACGCCTCTGCTGATTCCGAGCTGGTAGGTGCGGCACACCAGGTTTCCGTCGGCGTCCACCGTATCGAGCCGGGTCGTCTGGGCGGCCCCAGGTTTGATCCTGCGTACGCTGACCACCGAGGCCGTGGTCGTCAGCACCTCTCCAGCCTGAATCGGCCGGTAGAGATGCAGGTCGTGGGTCGCATGCACACGGCGTGCGCGCTCCTCGGTACTGGCATGCTCCGAGCCGGGAAGGTTGTTGCAGTCGAGAATCGCCGGCCATTCCAGGCACACCGGGAACACCGGATGCGCGGCGATGGCTTGCGTGACGGTGTCCAGATAGGCGGGTGCATGGTCCCCGAGGCCGGCCGCGTAGGCCATCAGCCAACGCGCGTCGATCGGGTGCTCGAAAGCCTGCGTTTTTCGACCCACCATTGCTGTGCTCAGCGGCACGGCAGCCCCCGACGAATGCGTTGCTTCCAGCTCATCCACACCGGCCGGAAATGATGACCACGAAGCGGGTCGGCGGAGGGAAGAATCAGAGCCCGCCCAGCCTCATCTGCTCCGCCTCCAGCAGCGGCTTCAACTCGCGATAGGCGTCGCCCGTCTTGTTCAGCGGGATTGACGGGAAGAGGTGGTGAACCAGGTGGTACTCCATCCCCGCGGAGAGGATGGTACCGACGGGACTCTTCCAACCTCGTGTATCCCGGTAGCGGCCGGTTTCCATCATCGGGTGATGGGGTGCCCAGGAGAGCGTGACCGGCGTGTAGATATTGGCGATCTGTCGCGGGATCCACCAGAGCACGAGGAGTTCGAGCGCGAAGCCGCTCCAGGCCATCACGGCCATGATCGCCCAGGCCAACGACGTGGAGAGGAAGGCTTCGAATAACAGCCGCTCCTTTTCCGGCCCGTCCTCCAGCACGCCTTCGGTCATGCCGTCTGCATGGCCCGGCTGGGTGCTCAGCCAGGCATGCTTGGCGGCTTGCCAGACATTCTCCGCGCGCATGTAGATATCGGGATCCTTGGCTTCATCGTTGGCGAAGGCGTGGTGCTTCATGTGGATCGCCTGGTGGAGTCTGTACGGCACCAGGATCGGAAACATCGACACATACCCGATCAGCTCGTTGAGCCAGCGAGGGCCGGCACGGGTGATGTTCCCGTGCTGCGCTTCGTGCGAAGGCAGATAGCAGTAACAAAGGATGACCGTCGCGATCACGCCGCCCAGCCACAGCGGCATGAGCCCCGCCTGCACCAGGGGAAACAACGTCAACCATACGCCGAATCCACCCAGGCCCCAGACGACCATGAACCAGGGAAACTGGCCGATGTACTTCTTCGCGACCCGCCGCTCCTCGACGAAGCTCATAGCCAGCGACCTCGGATCTTGGCGACGACGCCCCAGGCCAGGCCCACTGCGAGGGCGAGGTAGAAGGTGGGGACGCCGGCGACCGCCGCGATGCCCCCAGCGTCCATCACCGCCGTCGTGACCGGAGCAAAGATCAACACCCCGAAGAATGCCGGGCCCCAGGGCACGAGCCTCTCGAGAACGGTTGCCATTCGGGTCTCCTTGGTGAGGAAGCATAACAGCCCCGCCAGTCGCCGCGTTCAACCCGAAGTCATCCCTGCCGTTCCAGACGGCCCTTCGCGTTGAAGCGTTCGCAGGCGTCTTCGCTTGCTCTACACACAGACACTCGTATCCTCTCGGAGACCCCGGAGCTGCCATTCGCAACGATCTCGCGACGCGCCTGCTGCCCGAACTGGATGGGTTCCACCACCCGCACTTCGGGCTCGTCGCTCAGCGGCTCCAGGAGCAGCTGATGCTGACGAGCGGGGGTAGCGCGGTCTGCGTCTACCACCGCGGGCGTTGCGTCGTCGATCTCTGGGGCGGGCAGCGGGACGCGGCCGGCCACCCCTGGTTGGTCGACACGATGTCGCCGAGCTTCTCGACGACCAAAGGCGTCGCGTCGACGCTGCTGCACATCATGGTCGACCGCGGGCTGCTCGACTACGACGATCGGGTCGCCGAGCACTGGCCCGCATTCGGCCAGGCCGGCAAGGAGGCGATCACGGTTCGCCAGGTCCTCGCGCACCAGTCGGGTCTCTACCACATCCGCCAGATGATCGACGATGCCGAGCGCATGCTCGATTGGGAGTACGTGATCCACGCGATCGAGCGCACCGAGCCCGCGCACCCGCCCGGCGAACGCACCGGGTACCACGGGCTGACCTACGGCTACCTGGTCGGCGAGATCCTGCAGCGCGTGACCGGCCAGAGCTTCGCGCAGCTCGTGGCGGAGGAACTCGTGGGCCCGTTGGGCCTCGACGGGATGTTCGTCGGAGCACCGAGTTCCGAACTGCATCGCGCGGCCGAGCTGATGTGGCCTCGCCGCATGATGCGCCCGTTGATCGAGGCACGGGGCTCGCTCAGCGGCAGCCTTCGCCGGGCGAGCGCGCCGGTGGAACGCGTCGCCTCGTGGTTCGGCGTGCAGCTCGACCTCGAGAGCATCGTCGACGCCCTCGCCCCTCACGGGATCGATCGCTTCGACTTCGGCTCGGAGGAGACGCTTCGCGCGTCGATCCCGGCGGCCAACGGCCTCTTTACCGCGCGGTCGCTGGCGCGCATGTACGCGGCTCTCGCGGGCGGTGGCGAACTCGACGGCGTGCGCCTGCTGTCCGAGGCGACCCTGGATCGCGCGACGCGTGTCCAGGGCGAGGCCGCCGAGCGCGCGGTCATCCCGTTCGACATGCGCTGGCGGCTCGGCTACCACGGCGTCTTCACGACCCGCGGCAGCCCGGCCCAGGCGTTCGGGCACTTCGGCTTCGGAGGTTCGGGGGGCTGGGCCGACCCGAGCCGTGAACTGGCGGTGGCCATGATCGTGAACAGTGGTCTGGGCACGCCCTTCGGCGACATCCGGATCGCTCGCATCAGTGCGGCCGTCGTCCAGTCCGCCGACCGCCACCCGCAGCGACGCGCTGCCTGACGTTTCCGGCTACGTGTTGGCGACCGCCCGCTCGAGTTCCCCGAACGCATCGCTGAGCAGGTCGCGGATCACGTCGACGTCGGGCACCGCCTTGGCGCAGGCCACCAGCCCGAAGTCGAGCGCGTCCTCGATGCCCATCACGGTGATGTTGAGGGCGCTGCCATCGAGGACGATCGACATCGGATACTCGGCGACCAGCCGCGCGCCGCTCATGTAGATCGGGTGTCGGATCCCGGGCACGTTGGAGACCGTGACGTTGTACATCTGCGGCATCCGCTCCTGGAGGTGGAGGTCCGACATCAGCCGGAAGAACCCCGGGATCAGGGCCGCCACGCCGGGCATCGCAAAATCGGCGGGTACGAACTCCCGCATGTCCTCGACCAGCGCCTTCGCACGAGCGGTTCCCTCACGAACAGCGTCGAGACGCGCGAGCGGATCCGCCACGTCGGTTCCGAGCGGCGCCATCATGCCGAAGACCTGGTTGTTGGCGCCGCCGTCGCCCTTCGGGCGCAGCGAGACCGGCGCGAATGCGACCAGGCTCGCTTCGGGCAGCTCCGCGTGACCATCGAGGTAGCGCCGCAATGCCGCACCGCAGAGCGCCATGACCACGTCGTTGACTGTTGCGCCTCGCCGCTTCGCGACCGCCCGAACGCGCCCGAGCGAGAGGGTCGTGACCGCGAAGCGCCGCTGCTCGGAAACCGAGACGTCGAACCGCGTGCGCGGCGCCGCCTCGGGCGGCGCCTCGAGGAAGCGCTCGCCGAGTCGTGCCAGCGACCGCGCCGCCTCGGGGAGCGCGCGCAGGGTTCGCCGCGGCTGCTCGGCGAGATGCGCGTAGGCATCGCGAAGCATCGGAAAGAAACCCGGGTCCGTCTCGAGGTGGGCCGAGCGGAGCGCCGGTAGGGGTGCGGGGTCGGGCGTCGCGCTGAAGAACAGTTCGAAGGTCGCCTGCGCGGCCATGCCGTCCATGCAGGCATGGTGTGCCTTCATCAAGAGCGCGACCTGCCCGCTCGCGAGGCCCTCGATGACCGTGTACTCCCAGAGCGGTCGCGTGCGATCGAGGAGCGGCGGGTAGAGGCGCTCGCAGAGCTGCGTCAGCTGCTCGACGGTGCCGGGCGGTTCGAGCCGTTCGCGCCGGAGATGGTACGAAAGATCGATGTCGTCGTTCGCGACCCAGACCGGGTGATCGAGGTCGAGCGGCGTTTCGTGGAGGTGCTGATGCAGATGCGGCAGGAGCGGGATCCGCTCCTCCAGGTGCAAGCGAAACGTCTCGAAGAAATCGCGCCCATCCGACGGCGGTTCGAACAACTGGAGCGCACCGGCGTGGGTCGGCGCATTCGTGGTCTCCATGTACAGGAATGCCGCATCCATCATTCCGAGCCGCTTCATCGCGTCACCTTCGAGTTGGCGACCATCTGATGCAACTGGCATACCGCGTGGCCCGGCCGCTCAGCTCCCGAGCCGACCTCCGACTGGGGTTGGACGCCCCGAACGAGGCCCAGCGCCCCAGCGTGCGGACCGTGGACGCCTCGCCATCGTGACTGTCCCGGGCTCAGACTCGTTGCAGAGTTCAGGATCATCTCCGCGCAGCAGGTTTGTGACCGGTTTCTTGCGGGTCCCCCAACCCGGGCCCGGCACCAAGGGCTACCGCGGAGGTTCGCCGTAGCGCCCGAGGCGCCGCCGTCCGCGCGGCCACCGTAGCCTCTCCGAATGCCGCGACATAACAACCCGATCGGTCTTTCCCGCGTTCGTCCGCCACCAGGTTCTCGAGGAGTCGGACTCGCGGTGGGTCCATCCAGGCTATCGACCGGCATCTGGCCGACTTCGCCGCTCCCGGGAGCGGGAGGAACGACACCAGCACGCCAGAAAGACTCGGATCATCTGCGGATCTCGCCTGGGAGCTCGACGTGCGATGATGCGGGTACCGTGGGATGGAGGAACGTCGAATGTCGATGCTGTGGAGAGTGTTGGGCTTGGTGGGAGTCCTTGCGGCAGCGGGGCTGAGCGCATCCGCCCAGCCGGGCGAAACGAGCGGCGATCCTGCTGGAGCCCTCCGTGCCTTCGAACTCGGCTGCGAGAGGAACGACGCCGCATCCTGCAAGGCCGCGGCGGAAATGGTTGCCCACGGCAAGGGTGTGCCCGAGGACGACGCAAAGGCCGTCACCTTCTACGTTCGCGCCTGCGAACTCGGCGACTCCGCTATCTGCGGCCACATCGGGCGCACGATGCTGGCAGGTGGAGCGGGACCGGATCGCGCCGAGCAGGGACGCGCGCTGCTTGCGCGTGGCTGCGAGGCGGGCCATGCGGCCTCATGCCTCTTTCTAGGAACCGCGAGTTCGAAGGGTCTCGGCGGCCCGGTCGATCGGGCATTCGCAACTCGGACCTTCGACCGTTCCTGTGAACTCGGGGATGCACGTGGATGCACGCAGTACGGCGTCGCCTTGAACCAGGACAGTGGCGTTCCGGCCAATGCCGAAGGAGCGCGAGAAGCATTCCGGCTGGCCTGTATGGGGAGCGACGCCCAGGGCTGCCACAATCTCGGCGTCTATCAGGCGAAGGGCCTGGGGGGCGCCAGGAATGAGTCCCTGGCCATCGCGAGCTTCGAGCGAGGCTGCGCGCTGGCGGACGCGGACTCGTGTGCATCGGCAGCGCGCTTGCAAGCTCCGCCGACGCGCGTTGGCGAGGAGAACCCGCATGCCGTCGCGCTCTACCTTCGGGCCTGCGAACTGGATCACTGGTCGGCATGCGCAGACATCGGAAGTGTCATGGTGCGGGGCAAGCTCGGTGGAACTCGCGCGCCAGAAGGCCGACACCTGCTCGCTCGCGCCTGTGACGGTGGCAGTGCGGTCGGCTGCCATGACCTGGCGATCGCGAACTGGGGTGGGGATGGCGGCTCGGTCGATCGGGCTTCTGCGGCGCACTTGTACGCGCGGGCCTGCAACCTTGGCTACCCGGCGAGTTGCAACCAGGCCGGCCTGGCGTTCGTTCAGGGTATCGACGTCGAAGCCGATCCCACGGGGGCGAGACAGCTGTTCGCGAAGGCGTGTGACGGTGGTGACGCCCAAGGCTGCCAGAACCTCGCCGTGACCCTCCGAGACGGCGTCGGCGGTCCGGTGGACCACAACGCCAGCCTCCGTGCCCTGGAACGCGGCTGCGAGGCCGGCTCCCAGGTGGCTTGTGTTGGGCTCGGCATCGCGCACTATCGCGGCGTTGGCGACTTCCCCGTAGACGTCGAGCAAGCCAAAGCGCTGTTCGATTCGGCCTGCCGCGCGGGCCACCAGGCGGGATGCGACAACCTCCGCAAGCTTCCAGCCGCTGATGAGACTGGATCGGAAAACGGATGGTCCACGCAGGTCGAAAACTTCTCGTTCAATGCCGGCAAGCAGACCGGTGCCGATGGAACCACGGCCTGGACCACCGAGATCGGTTCGATGACGATCGGCGCTGGAAGCGAGACTGCCTCGTTCACCAACGTGAAGTCCACGTGCGGCGTGCTCTCGCTCAGCGCGGCTCTCGGCTCCGCTGCCGCATCCGTCCGGGGATGCCTGGATGATTCAGACCGCCGGCGCGTCGCCCTGGAGATCGAGGCGGGAAGGCTCGCTTCGGCTTCCGTCGAGCCGGACGATGAGATCGGCCGTTGCGTTACAGCCGCATTGGGGCGCGCCCGCCTCGGCACATTGACTTGCACGCTCGAGGCCACCGTCTCGCGCTGAGCGGGGTTCGATATGTCTCGAATCCCCTGCGCTGGCACTAGCGGCCTTCCAACGCGCCGAGCTCGGCGAGGGTCTGTATGTGAGCGAGCAGCAATTCCACGCGAGGGATGCCTTCCAACATCTCGGCCGGAATCAACAGCTCCGGAATCTGGTGCGGTTCGAGCTCCCACTGCCAGTGATTTCCTTCTGCGACGGGCCACACGATCTCACGCTCCTTCACGGGGCCACCGAGGTGCTGGTCGATGAGCCTGACCTGCATATCGTTCCACGGTGCGACACCACCGGCGAGGAATAGCGAGCGGTAGAACAGCTGGTCGCTGCTCGGGAGGTTCTGCGACTCATCCGTGATGATGCTGCGAAAGCTCGAGTAGAGGATGTCACGCGGGAGCGCGTGGCCCTGCGTGCGCCAGAAGTTCTGCGACTCGTAGGTGCTCAGGGACCTCAGGCCCGCGAGGCGCCGGTCCGCGTAGTCACGGCCCGATTTCGCGCCCGCGACTCCTTCTGGATCTTTCTCGGGCGCGCCCATGGCCCGTAGCGAGGCAGCTACGAGTCCGCTCAGGCCGGGCCCGGAGGCGCCCGGATTCCGGCACCACCATCCTGCGAATCCGTCCAAGCCGACACATTCTGCATCCTCGAGACCCGGAAGCGGCGCAATCAGGGCGACGACATCGGCGACCGGGCTGCCCCGCGCGGCCGAATTCATTGCGAAGAGCGAGCGAACCGAGCCGCTGCGCTCGGGACAGGTCACGAACGTCTCCAGTGCGTTTCGCACGCCCTGGCTGTAGCCGATCGTGTGGATGGCGGCGTTGGGGAGTTCCTGGGAAATGCGCTCGAGTACCGAACAGCCCGTGATCGCATTCTCGGATGGCGTCGAGAAGGTCCCGGTCTCGGCCGTGTAGGTGGTGACACATGGGAGTTCGGACTCGATGCGTTCCCGGGCAGGCGCGAACTCGTCGAGCGTCTCGACACGGATGACTCCAGGAAAGAACAGCAGCGCGACGCGGCCGCCTCGACAAGCTGCCGCAGGGGGCAGCCGAACTCGCGCGCCTCGGAACATCTCGGGCGCGTACACCGGGAAGTGAAGCGCGAGTACAGCCCCAGCCTCGCTGGCGTAACGCTCGGAATTCTCTGGCGGAGCCGATTCTCGAGCGAGGCGATTCCACGCGAGTAACGCAACGCCGCGCTCGCGGATCCACCAGCGCACCGCAGGGTCTTCGATCAGCTCGCGACGTGGCCTGGACGAAAAGGCCCGACGCAACGCTTCGCGCGCGATTCGATGGGCCTCCGAGGCCGCCTCCCCTTCCGCTGCATGCGCGACCCGCAATACCTCACACAACGCGTCGACCCGAGTGTCAGGACACACATCGTCGATCGAGGCGACGGCTGCAAAGCGCGCGAGGTCGAGCGCCACGGGTTCGGTCTCGGGCGGAGAAGCGCAGGCGACGGCCGATGCGAGCGCCAGGACGAACACGTAGAGAGGGTCGCTGCCGACGGCATACCGCCGAGCCGTCTTCCTTCCCGCGTTTGCGAGCGGCTGCGGCACGGTAGAATTGGCGATCACGGCGGTCTTCTCCAGGTCGTGCGTGGGCGCGCAAGTCAGTGGGAATCCCGGCCTAATCCGAGGATTCCATTCAGCCCGAGGATTCCATTCAGCGAACTTCTCAGCGAGACTGAGATTCTAGGTGACCGGGCGGATCGAAGGCTGAATGCTGCGGAGAAGACGAAGACCATGCTGACCGTTCACACGAACGCGCGACGGTAGACCGTGCTCAGGCCCATTCTCCACGGATTGCTCCATTTCGGCGTGCCCGGGCTCGTCGCTCGGCTGGGCTGGCGCCGGACCTGGTTGCGCGCCTGGCTGATCCTGGCTCTCACGAACCTGGTGGATCTCGATCACCTTGTTGCGGATCCGCTGTTCGACCCGAACCGCTGCAGCATTGGCTTCCACCCGCTTCATTCGTGGCCGATCCAGCCACTATGGGTTGCACTGGCGATCTGGCCCAAGACACGCCTGATCGGCGTGGGCCTCTTGATCCACATGGCGCTCGACGCGATCGATTGCGCCTTCATGCGCTGAACGCAGCTGGCGGCTCGCGAGGCTTGATGAGGCCAGCGGGCCGATAGACGGGTATCCCATGGGCCTGGAGATCGACCGCGAAGAGTTCGACGAGGAAGCGTACCGGCGCTTCGGTGCCCGCCTTGCGCGCTCCCTCGAGGTTCTCGAAGACCTGCTTGCCCGTGATGGTTTTGGAGTCGGTCCTGCAACGTTGGGTGCGGAGTTGGAAGTCTCCCTGGTCGATCCCGCTGGACGGCCGCTTCCCTTGAATAGCAAGGTACTCGGCGAGAGCGTCGACCCTCGGCTCACCGTCGAACTCGACCGCTTCAATCTCGAAAGCAATCTCCAGTACAGCGCGCTGCGCGGCCGGCCCTTCGCTGCACTCGAGGCGGAGATGCACGGTTCCCTCGCGGAGATGACCCGCGCCGCCAGCATTCATGGCGGGCAGGTCGCCATGATCGGTATCCTGCCGACCCTCACCGAGGCCGATCTCCAATCCGACGCGATGACCGACGCGATGCGCTATCGAGCACTCTCCGCCAGCCTCAGACGTCTGCGCCAGGAACCGTTCCTGCTCGACATCCACGGCGAGGATCCGCTCGCGCTCCGATGTCACGACGTGACCTACGAGGGCGCCGCGACCTCGCTCCAGATCCACCTGCGCGTGGATCCCGGGCGCTTCGCCGCCGTCTACAATGCGATCCAACTCGCAACGCCCGCGGTCCTTGCCGTGGCTGGCAACTCTCCGACGTTTCTCGGCCATCGGCTCTGGGACGAGACCCGAGTGGCACTCTTCAAGCAGGCCGTCGACACGCGCCCTGCCACTACGCGACGCCATGCACCGGCCCGCGTCTCGTTCGGGGAAGGCTGGATTCAACACCCTCTGGAACTGTTCACCGAGAGCGTCCAGTGCCACCCCGTGCTGCTGCCAGTTCTGGACACCGAATCCCCCGACTCCGCCGTCGCGGATGGGGCTGCCCCCGGGTTGCGCGAATTGCGTCTTCATCAAGGCACCATCTGGCGTTGGAACCGCGCGATCTACGATCCGGCCGGAGCTGGCCATCTCCGCGTGGAGATGCGCGTGTTGCCATCGGGACCCACGGTCGAGGACATGGTGGCCAACACCGCCTTCCACCTCGGCCTCGCGTTGGACCTCGCCAATGAGCTACCCGAGGGAGTGCCGGCCGCAGCATTCGACGCGGTCCACGCCGACTTCTACCGCGCCGCCCGCGAAGGCCTGGACGCCGAGATCCGACCCGTGTCGGTGGCTGCGGGCGATGACACACCTCCGGTTCGGGCGAGCAAACAGTTCGAAGCGCTACTTGCGCGCGCGCAGAGGGGCCTCGATGGGGCCGGCATCGAGCACGCGGACGCCGCCCCGAGACTCGCGACGATCGAGCGGCGGGTACGGCGCGGGCTGACCGGCGCGCGTTGGCAACGCCGTGCGCTGGCGGAAGCAGAACGAAGGCGCTCCCGGAGCGACGCGCTTCAGGTGATGTTTGCGCGCTACCGCGCCCTCTCTGCCGAGGGGAGCCCCGTGGACGGCTGGCCGGATCCTGACGCGTGAGCGGCGCCCTGCGACACCTGAACCGCGAAGACCTCGGACGGATTCCCGGCGACCCGACCGGATTCCTGCGCTCACTCGGCGGTCCCTGCGCCATCCACCTGGTGGGACGCGACGCTTCCCGCACGCGCGCGGTCTCGACGCTGCTGCACGGAAACGAACCGTCCGGGTTTCTCGCGGCGCATCGTTGGCTTCGCGACGAACGGATGCCCGCGGTCGACACGCTCCTGGTGATCGCCAACGTCGAGGCGGCGTTGGCCGAGCCCGGCTTTCACTACCGCATGCTGCCGGGCCGGCAGGATTTGAACCGGTGCTTCGCGGGCCCCTTCGACAGCCCGGAAGGTCAGCTGGCGCTTGGCATCCTCGACGCCCTCGCGCACGGCCCTCCCGAAGCCGTGATCGACGTGCATAACAACACCGGCCACAATCCGCCGTACGGGGTCGGGATCGAGCCCACCCCGGAGGCACTACGGCTCGTCGCGCTGTTCGGTACCCGTTACGTCTGGAGCCACCTTTCGCTGGGCGCCTTGACCGAAGTGCTCCCGGACGTTCCCGGCATCACCGTCGAGGTAGGCCGAAGCGGCGACGCCCGTGCCAACGAGATCGCGCATGCCGGGCTCGTGGCATTTCTCGAGCGAGACGATCTCTTCGCGAGAGATGCGGAGGAGCCCGACGTACAGGTCCTGATGAGGCCAATGCGTGTCTGCCTGCAACCCGGCGCGCGCCTCGCCATCGCGGACACGGCCGATCCGGAAGCGGATCTGACGATTCTCACCGACCTCGATCGACACAACTTCGAGCGGGTCGAGCCAGGCACACCCATCGGCTTCGTTCGCGGCGACGCATGGCCGCTCGTGCTGGTCGACGAGGACGGGAGCGATCGCGCCTCGGATCACTTCAATGTCGAAGACGGGGTCCTTCGAACGAATTGCCCGATGATCCCGATCATGATTACCACCGACCCGGTGGCGGCAGCGAGCGATTGTTTGTTCTACGTCGTGCACGAAGGTCCAGGGTCCAATCTCCTTCGTTAGGCCGCCGCCTCCCCATTGCACGCGCTCGCGAGAGGACGCCAGCTCCGGCTCAGCGCTCGGGCGAGACTTCCTCGAGGTTCCGGCCGGCGGTTTCTGGAATCGCGAGCCAGAGGATCAGGGGAGCGGCCAGCGCCACCGTTACCAGCAGGGAAATCGCGCTCCAGTGCGAACCCGTCAGGGCGTACAAGGCAGACTCTGCGGACAGCCCGAGCACGCCGCCGAGGGTGGCGATGATCGTACGCGCACCCGAGGCCGTCGAACGATACGACGTCGGGAAGAGTTCGTTGGCGGTCGCGGCGAGGACCACGCCACCCGCCATCCCCGTGAAGACCATCAGGATCCAGGCGGCTGGCAGAACGACACCGCCAAGGTTGTAGTAGACGACGACTGCGACGGGGTGCGCCACTAGGAAGGCCGCAGCCACCACACGTCGGCCGTAGCGGTCGGAGGCACGGCCTGCCCATGCCCCACCCGTGATCGCGACGCCGCCCAGCAGGATCCCCATCGCGGAGATCTGGCTGGGAAGCCAACCATGGACCTCCTGGAGGTACTTCGGTCCAAAGAAGCTTGCGGCGCGTTCGGCGAAGGCAAGCAAGAAGATGACGCTCCCGATCGCGGCCAGACGTCCCGGGTACATGCGTGCGAGCGCGATCAGTGGATCGGCCAGCGCCCGTAGCGTTCCGATCGGCACGCGCCGGGCCGCGTGCGCCTCGAAGCGCGTGGTCTCCGGCAGATTCCTTCGCATCCACGCGATCGCGATGAGCGGGCCCAGCCCGAACAGATAGAGAAAGCGCCATCCCATCGGCAGGTAGTCGATGAGGGCGAACAGTCCGTAGGCGAGGCCGTGACCGCACGCGCCCAGTGCCGCGAGGGCACCGATCCCCCAGCCGCGCGATTCGGGGTCGAGTTCCTCCGTGATGACCACATAGGCCAGCATGACTTCGGCGACGGCGAACATTCGAGCCAGGAACTGCAACACGACGAAGCTGGTGGCGTCGGGCGCGAACGCGGTGGCGCCGGTGAGCACGGTGTAGGCGACGATGGTGCCCATCAACACGCGCCGGCGGCCGAGCCGGTCGGCGATGGGGCCGAAGAAGAAGGCGGGGAGCGCGCCCAAGTGCACGACCGCGCCGAGACGGGCGAGAGAGGCCTCCGGCACGGCGAGCTCGGCTTGGATCTGCTTGAGCGCCATCGAGAAGAGCGCGAGATCGTAGTGTTCGAACAGGGTGACCAGCGCGATCAGGCCGAGGATCTGCCATTGGCGTGGCGTGAGCGGCGGCGGCCTGCCCAGGAATGGTGCGAAGACGAGCCACCCGGGGCGGTAGCTTCGATCCTCCGTACCTACGCTTTCGCCCCCAGGCGTCAGGACCACAGAACCTTCTCCTCTTCGGCCGGGCGATCACGGCGCTCTTCGACTGGTGCCTCTCGCTGGGGTTGGTCCCCGTGTACTACGCCAACGCGCCCGATGCGGCACTTCTCACCACCGTCGAGCCCAAGGTCGACTTCGGCAACGTGCGCTTGGGGTATCAGCGGGATGAGCCGAATCTCAACGACATCAAGCTCGACGAACCCGGCCGGCGGCGTCTCCCCCGGGCCCGCACCCCGCCATGACACGAACTCATCGGCCGGGCGCTCAGCCATGCCCTCTCCTTGACCGGCGCGAGCTCGCCGGTCCGGTTGCCGACTTTGCCCCTGGTGGTTGACGGTGAAGCTCTTGTGACCCGAGCGCCGCCCCGGCCACGACACCCAGGCTATCGCACCCGCGTCCCCGCTCGCACCACGGACGAACGACCAGCGACTCGGCGCCACGCCGTCGCGGACCTGGATCGCGGGCTCCACTGGGGCACCCGGAAGCCGTCACTCACCGGGAGCGCTGCAGACCCTGGTCTGGGCTTCCTGGATGGCCCGCCGAACTCGATCGCGCCACTTCCTGAGCGGCGAAGTCGCGTATCGATCGATCCGACCGTTGCTATTTGCCTAGCATCGGCTCGCCGTCGGGCCGCACCCCCAACGAGTTCGCCAGACGATCGAGCGAGACCTGGATCGAGGTCGTGTTGAGCACGTCCACGTAGGCGGCGTCGTCGAGGCCGGCTTCCCGGAAGGACTGCACGTCCTTGTCGGTCACCTTGTAGGCGTGACGCGCCACCTTGGCGGCAAAGTCCAGAACCACGCGCTCGACCGGATCCGTGGACGGATCCGCACCGGCGTGCGCGATCCGATCCCAGGCCTCATCTCCGCAGCTGCGAGCGAGAAGCGCGCGAGTACTCGTCTGGCTGTAAGCGCAACGCGTGAGCTGGGAGACCAATGCGCGCACCATGGCGTGGTGGCGCGGCTCGAGCTTCTCGCTCTGCGGGCGTTCGAGCAGCTCGAGCGCCAGCTGATGACGCCGGAAGTAGTTCGGCTGGAGCGAAACGGCACCCAGGAGGTTAGGGACGAAGCCGTATCGCTCCTCGGCCCAGCGCGCGGCTTCGAGGTAGCCGGGAGCCTCGAGGTCCGTCCCCGCCCACGAAGCGCCGTGGGTCTCGGGCGCCGTGGCCCTCGGACCCGCGCCGAGTGCCGGGGCGAGCAGGCCTTCTGCGGAGGCCTCGTAGTGTTCACGCGTCAGACCCACGCCGGGCCCCGAGAGGGCGTCGCCTTCCATGGGAATGCCGCCACCGTCCGCGCTCATGGTGAACCAGGTCTGCGTCGAGCCGAGTGTGGCCCACGAGACGATGTCCGCCTCCGAGAGCCCCACGGCGCGCAGCCGTTCGAGATCGGCCGGTCCCATCTCCCAGGACCCGCGTACGAATCGCTCGGCGAACCGGAACATCTCCTTCTGGACGTCCGGGATGGGTGCGGTCTGCGGATCCTCGAGGATTTGTTCGCGGATCTTCGGATCGGGGTACAGGGGGAGCAGCACGGCTCCGATGGATTCCGTTCAATAGAAGCAGGCGCTGTACTTCGAGATCGCGAACATCACGAGGATTTCGGGAACCGGTCCCGGCGCCGCGTCGTGCGCGCCATCGTTCGTGAGCACGCGGTTCTGGACGGCTCCGAACCGGAAGTACTCGGGCACCACGCTGTTGGTCCGGTAGACCTGGGGCGCCGGCACTTCGGAGCCGAAGGCATGAGAATACGAGCCGGAAATGAACGCGTAGTCTTCGGCAACGGTCCCAGTCGCTTCGTGCTCCTCGATGATTTGTACGTAGGCCATGGCTTCGCTCCTCGTCTGGACGCCATCGTACAACAAGCGTGACATCCGGTCCCGAGAGATCCGCGCCAGAACGGTGTTCACTTCCCCTTGGCACAGAGTTGCGGGTGATGCATCGACCGCGCATCCTGCGGAGCGCCTCGTGCGGCCGCAGGACCGAATGGCCCCGCGTTCCGCTAGGTCTCGAGTTCGGGCTGTTTCTCGCCTTCCGCGATGGCGGCCATGTCGGCATCGAGTGCTTCGAGTTCGGCGCACAGGCCGTCGTGGTCGACGCCAAAGCCCGTCTCGGTAAGCCGGTTCACCGTGGCGACCAATTGAACTGCGCGGCGCGGCTCGACGAAGATGTCGATTCGGATCTGGCTACCGATGGGCGGGCGCACCGAGGCACGTTCGACCGAGGCGCCGCCGGCAGAAAGATCGGCGAGGACTCCCTCACCCTCTATGCGCCCCGCGCTGAAGGCGACATCGAATAGCGTGCGATGCCGCGTCGAGTGTCGTTTCTCCACGATGGGCCTATCGGAGATCCGGCCGCATCGCTTGACTCAGAGCGGCGAGTTCCCCTCGAGGCCGAGCAGGATTCGACCGAGGTTCTCCTGCTGCGCGTCCTGGTTGAGGGCGACATGGCAACACAGGGTGTTGAGATCCCGGACCGTGCGCTGCAAGGGGTGGGTTCGGAAATGCGCACCGGCTCCAGCGCTCCCGGCCAGATCGACCACGATCCGGCGGCTCGTATGGGCGACTTCCGTCATCCAGGCGCCCCACCGAGCACGGGGCTCTGCGGTCGCCGCGTTGCGCAACTGCTCGACTTCCTGCACGACATTGGCGAGTAGCAGCTCGGCCTTCCTGAGTTCGACCGTGGCGCGCGCAATCCGCATCTGGACCGCGGGCTTCTCGCGTTCGGGCGGACCGAGCCCGCGGACCTTCTCGACGGCCTCTTCGCGCGCGCGCTGCAGCGT
>JAJDAP010000049.1 GCA_029261795.1 Deltaproteobacteria bacterium | reverse complement strand
CGAAACGAAGAGAAGCGCCCGGAAGACGCTGTTTTTTGTTTCGCGATGAGCCGCGCCAGCGGTGAGGAAAAAACTGGGGTTGGAGGGTCTTGGGGCAGACTGGGTTCTGCTCATGTGAAAGGCATCAGTATCGGGGTATTGGATTTTCTGCGCTAATAAATCTTGCGTGACGGCAATCATGGCGCGAGGGTTTGGGTATGTTCTCGATTGAATCTGAAGCGATAACATTGTGGGATTGGCGTCTTGATTGATGAGTAAATGCCAGGGTTGATAGTGTGGGTTGCAACCTATGTAGCAAAATAAACAGTGAATTGAGCGCTGCCGTCACAATGGAGGCACAAAGTGAAGCTGCCGGGCGTTTAGGAAACTTGGAGGGTATCAAGCTATACGTCAGGTTTGGCGCAAGATTGATGTTCAAAAATAGTCCTATTTGCTTTCTTTTTTATTTTCTGAATTAAATATCCAGAGCAGGCCTTTGCGATAAACGTTCACGATCCCAGCGGCATGAGTTTCGGATTCCATTGTTATCGTTTTCAATTGCCAAGGTTTGTTTGGTTCATTTTCAAAATGTTCAAAAAGTTCAAGTGTATCTGACCTCAACGTTTCCCAATCTCTTGACCCACTCGAAAAAAACAATTTCGATGTAATTGGCGTGGTTTTAGAAAAACTCTGAAAAAAGAATTCTTTGTTCGGGTTTAAAGATGGATTGCTGGCAATGCGTCCCCAAAACAGGTCTGGTTGGGAAATAGCCGAGTAGAGGGCAAAATGCGCACCTCGTGACTGTCCAACCAAAATTCGCCTAGTTGGATCAGCCCTGTATCGCTTTTCGATTTCAGGAAGTAATTCCTCTTTCAAAAATGATTGATATAAAGCGGCTCCACCTTTCGGGTTTCCATCTTCAAGCGGAGGCGTGGAATAGTCTACGGATCGAAAGTTACCATTGTTTCTGTCAAACGTGCCGTAAGAAATACCTACAATAATAGCTTCAGGGACTGGTTCGTCATACTGAAGGAGCAAGTGGTACGCCCCAAGAATGGGGAAAAGAATATCTCCATCGAGCAAGTATATTACTGGAAAATTTTTGTCTGCCTCTTCGTAACCCTCAGGAAGTCGAACATAGATATGATATGGTCGCTCGACCTTGTCTGAATGAATTTCGAAATAGTCGCCTTTTATCCCTGGTAAAAAGTCGATTGGACCGGCAGTAGCATTCGAAAAAAATGTGAATGTTACAAAAATTGCGACAATTAGTATCCTCATTGTCTATCCTCGAATTGCTGCACCTGATGTTTATAACTGAAAATGCCGGGGTTGTAATACCACGGTGAATTATCGGAGCACAATTGTCACGGCGTTGTATCGTGACTAGTTCATAGTCAGTTGAATAACGAGTTGGTATGAACGTTTATGGCGTTGACCGGGTTGACGCGAAATACAATCAAATTAGTATTTTGAGCCCTTAGTGGGCAGTCAATAACATCCGTTCGGATATCACTGCTACAAATATGTTTTGACATTCAAAAGCACCCAATTGCCTGTACAAATGGAGTATTTCAAAAGGGATGGTATGCGTTATTTGGTGACAGGAAGTTCAGGCCATCTTGGCGAAGCACTCGTTCGGGTGTTACGCGCCAGCGGCAATGATGTAACTTCGATCGATATCAAATCCGGGGCGTTTACAGATCAGGTTGGATCGATCACAGACCGGGCGTTCGTCAACAAATATATTGACGGTGCTTCCGTTGTTCTCCACGCGGCCACACTGCACAAGCCACATGTCGCTACCCATTCTCGACGCGACTTCATCGACACAAATATCACTGGCACATTGAACCTGTTGGATGCGGCTCAACATGTGGGCGTGTCCTCCTTTGTGTTCACAAGCACGACCAGCGCGTTCGGTGATGCGTTAACACCGCCGTCAGGCGAGCCAGCGGCATGGATCACGGAAGATGTGATCCCGCGTTCCAAAAACATATACGGTTTGACCAAGCTTGCAGCTGAAGATTTGTGTTGGCTGTCCCATCGGAAAGACGAGCTGCCATGTATTATTCTACGAACATCGCGGTTTTTTCCTGAGGAACAAGATAGTGCATCAATGCGCCGGGCTTTCAGCACAGACAATGCGCAAGCAAATGAATTTTTACATCGCCGCGTCGATATTGAGGATGTGGTTTCCGCTCACATTCAGGCGGCCAAGCGGGCGCCGAGTATTGGGTTTGGTCGTTATATCATCTCCGCCACGACGCCGTTCCAAATCAAAGATCTCGTTGATCTCAGGAGTGATCCGTCTGCCGTTGTAAGTAGATATATCGACTTTGAGGAAGCATATACTGAAAGGGGATGGTCAATGCCAGCCTCGTTCGATCGGGTCTACGTCAATGAGAAGGCTCGCACCGAGCTCGGTTGGCGCCCGGTGTATGATTTCGCAACCGTTCTGGCGCGCATCCGTTCTGGTCGCCCGCCACTGAGTGACCTTGCCACAGCAGTGGGTGTAAAAGGCTATCATGAGGCAGTCTTTGAAACCGGCCCCTATCCCGTTGAATAATCACCGCGTCAGATCAAGCTATTGTTCGCCTTCCACCGGACTACTGAATGTAGCATTTTGGCGATGAATTAACGGATGAATATCCCAACGCGGTTGACTGCAAGACGCACAACAATACGCGTTAGTTATTTCCGCCTCTGATCGAAAATTGTTTATCGTATCAAACCATTTTCGTTGTGAAACTTATGATATTGAGTATCGTTTCAAATCTCATTATATGGGGGTATGAAAAAATTATTATTTCCATTATTGGCTATCATTTTGATTGGGTGCGAAAAAATGGCTTCAGAAAAATTATCCGTAAACGGCGTAACGCTCGATTACATTGTTCATGGTGAAGGCCCGCCATTATATTTTTTGCATGGCGGGATGGAGTCGCGTAAAAGTTTCGAAAATCAAATCCCTGTCTTTGCCAGACAATTCACCGTCGTCTCCATTGATAGCCGTGAGCAGGGCCGTAGTGGCCCTGCCGATACTCAAATATCGTATGAGTTAATGTCAAAAGACGTAATCGCTCTCGCCAAGCATTTGGGGCACGAACGCATTTCCATAATGGGCCTGAGTGATGGCGGCATCACGGCGCTTACAATCGCTATCCGAAACCCTGAGATCATTGATAAGCTTGTGTTGTTGGGTGCGACTTTCCATTACGATTCGTATCCAGGCGACATGCGGACATTCATCGCCAATTACGAATGGGATGGTAATACCGACCCTACCAAATACCCCGGAAACTTTATCGAGCATTATTTGACCGGGCATGAAAACCTAGATGATTTTGGACGTCTGCTCAAAGAGATGTCCATCATGTGGACAACAAGCCCAACTTTTACAAAGTCAGATTTACGAGGGATGGTAGCTGAGACGCTTATAATTAATGGTGATCGTGAGGATACCATTTTGGAGCATGTATTGGAGTTGTATGCAGGGATTCCGAATGCTCAGCTTTTTGTTGTACCCGAAGGGACACACTACTCGCTGCAGGATAAACCTGAACTTGTTAATTCTGTTGCAATGAATTTTTTGACTGAAAGCACTCAATAGTCGTAAGCGTCGGGTCTTCACCGCGGAAAGAGATTCACTGTTGCGCTTGGATCAGATCGTCTCAAGGAAATGACCAAGTCCGAGGTGTATCAAGCTTAAGGCGTCACGGTCGGCAAAATGATCGGCCACCAGGGTTTCGCCAGTTACTCACCGCACCCAAAAAACATGAATTTCGTCGAAGCGCATCTCTATTGTGAAAATATCGCCATTCAATTCGATGTCGCGACCCATGGCGGCATAATCAATGTAAGGGGCGAACCCTTCGGGGATTTCCGCGCCCGTCTGTTCTGCCAAATCGTGAGCAAAATTTTCGAGGCATTCATATTCGCCGGAATAATCTTCAAACGCGGTCTTCGCATCCTCAATATCGCCGCTAAAATGTTCGAGAACCTTTCCGCCTAGCGGGCCGTGTTCCTCAATAAACTCTGCCAACGCAAAAACAGTTTCAAAACTGCTATATTCTTCTACGGGCGCACCCTCGAAACCCTCATAATCATGAATTG
>JAJDAP010000048.1 GCA_029261795.1 Deltaproteobacteria bacterium | reverse complement strand
AAAACGATAAGGCGTTTGCTTTGCTGGAAGAAGCCTATGATATTCGTAGTCGATCCATGGCGTGGCTCAATGTTGCGCCAGAAATGGATGGACTGAGGTCTGACCCGCGTTTTGAAGCGCTGTTGTTGCGGATTGGCCTCGATCCCTGAGCGGCTAAGCTTTTGATAGCGCCGTATTGCGCGCGGGCAGAGTTGCGGTTGGTCCTCGATCCCTGAGCGGCTAAGCTGCCAGCCATGGTCAGAATTGCTACAATCTTGTTGCGGTTGGTCCTCGATCCCTGAGCGGCTAAGCTCTTATCGAATAAACAAATCCGTTCCGATACGTTGCGGTTGGTCCTCGATCCCTGAGCGGCTAAGCTTACGTCCTTTAAATGCAGCGCAGCAAGGTGGTTGCGGTTGGTCCTCGATCCCTGAGCGGCTAAGCTCTTATCGAATAAACAAATCCGTTCCGATACGTTGCGGTTGGTCCTCGATCCCTGAGCGGCTAAGCTCGATGCGTTCATCGGGCGACTACGCGAAGAGTTGCGGTTGGTCCTCGATCCCTGAGCGGCTAAGCTTGACAAGCCGGTCTCGACAATCACGCAGCGGTTGCGGTTGGTCCTCGATCCCTGAGCGGCTAAGCTCGATTTCACGATCACGATTGCCGGGGTTGTGTTGCGGTTGGTCCTCGATCCCTGAGCGGCTAAGCTATCGCTGCTAAGTACGCCGCAGCATAACTGGTTGCGGTTGGTCCTCGATCCCTGAGCGGCTAAGCTCGATGGTATGGGCGAAATGGATTACCTATAGTTGCGGTTGGTCCTCGATCCCTGAGCGGCTAAGCTAGATTTTAAACTAAGGCCCTGGTTTTCCAGGGCTTTTTTCTTTTCAGATGTTTGAAAACTATGCGAAAAGCCATCAAAATAACGCCAATTGGTCCGGGTTTCCTGACCTGCGTTCTCGTTTTCTTCCAGTAAAAATTCGCGCATTTGCGTATTGCTTATCGGTAAGCGTTATAATGTGCACCTTGCCGCTCGGCGGAAGAGAAAGGCGTACTTTCCTGATATATGCCTCGGCGGCCTCCTTACTCGCCGCGAAGCGAAGATACACCGAAAACTGCGCCATTTCGAAGCCTTCATCTAGCAGAAATTTGCGGAATTTCGTCGCCGCCTTGCGCTCGGCTGTCGTGCCAACGGGCAGATCAAACATCACATAAAGCCACATAAGCCGGTATCCACTCAGTTGGGTGCGTGGCGGTGCGGGCATAGTTACCGCGCCAACGGCAGCATCCGCCCCGGAAGATCAAGATGTTGGGCTTCCTTGGCGAAGCACTGGGCGATGGAAAACGCCAAACGCTCCATACAGACGAAAACTGGCGCAGCGCCGCGATCACTCATCATGTCCGTAGTAAGAACGCCTGCGAGTGTTCGCTTGACCTCGCTGGTAACTTCATTGACACCTTGATCAGTAAGCTCGCGCACTAACAAATCGATCTGTGGGCGGAACGGCTCCATAAGGTCATCAACAAGGCCAAACGCGTTGCTGCGATTGATATGGGCGAGAGCAAAGCTCGGATGCAAGCCGGCCGCCATGACGGCTCGCGCGGCGCCTGAACGAAGAATAGCATAGCCATAATTCAAGAGGGCATTGGCGCCGTCTGCGTCATGTCGCCGGCGAAACTGAAGTCCGAACATCAAGGGCCAGTAACGTCTTGCCGCTTGTGCTTCAATATTGTCCGGATCGCCAGAACGTACTTTGCGCGCAAGAAGGGCGAACGCCCCGGCTTCCGAATTGACGCTCAACAGCGCATCCGCCTGTTGCTCGATCTTTGAACGGACAATTTCAGCCCAGAGTCGTTTCTTCATAGGAAGAGTTGCGGTGGCTTGATCAGCCATGCGCCCCGCCTGTTCATGGTGAGAGCTTGCGGGTTGGATATATCCAACCGGCATTTGGTTGGAGCCGCAGAAAACAAAAGGGACTTTTCGTTCAGCCAGCGCTACCAGCAGATTTTTGGAGAAAGTCAGCCCATGGGCGTTCGCGATGACGGCGATAATATCGTCAAGCGGGACGCGGCCGATCTCTTCGCCGCTTTCCTGAACCACCAGAAAACCACGATCCTTCGCCAAGTGCCGTCCATCGATAGCAATTTCTACAACGCGTCCGACCATAATGTCATGCTATCGGAAGGGCATTGACTTAATCTTACCTATCCATAGCAGGGCGGGTGCGGCCAATAGCATTAACGCGAACGCGGTGGGCGTCGCCATTCTTGAGGAGAGTGTAGGTGCCAAAAATCCACCTTAGCGGGTCATCAGCGTCATTGTGCCGTTTATCTATGCCGCCTGCTGCGTTGTGATAAGCAAGACGTAGGCGTTTGGCGGACGGTTCTAGCCGATAGACGCGGGCGATGCGGCGCCCTTCGCCAAAATCGGCCTCAATTAGATCACCGTTGTGCACGCGCATGACGAGCCTCGCCTGAGGATGTTTGGTGCGCCACGATGGTTTAAAGCACGGCTGATTGGCGTCATAGACGGTCACGCCCTCGCCTGCCCATTTCCCGTCGGGCAATTCATAAATTTCGATGCGATGATTGTCGCCCGGAGAATAGGCTTTTTCATAACCATTCCCATGACGGACGATTCGAACAGATTTTTCTGTTTTGAGAACCCGCACGCGCCGAATACACCGTTCCTTGCCAAATTCCGCCAGCGCCTCGTTGAGCTTTTTTCCGGCGCCCTTGGCCTCATAAGCGAGCGCGACCAATTCTTCCCGCAATTTTGCGTCACGCACGCGGTTGATTTCTTTTTCTGTCAACGCATCGATCGCTTTGCGCATAACCAGGTTATAATGTTTGCCGTCTATTTTCTCGTTAACAAGTCCGTATGCGGTTTCTTCGTGCAACTGGCCGGACGTGACATGGACATTGTCTTGAGCGCCCGGTGGCAGGCCGTGGTCGGGCTTGTGGCTGACGATGAGCGATTCTAGTTGCGCCGCCAGATTGTCGCGAAACCCATCATAGGGTTCTGGAAAGCTGCCCTTCGGGAACAGCCGATCAATGTTGATTTCTTCGGCCTGCCCTGACGCCCTAGCGATGCGATTCAGCAGTCCGCGATCAGTGCAGGCGATAACAAAAGCGTCAATCGCGTGGTGACGGTGATCCTTCCGGTTTTTTGGCTGGTTGACGTCAGCATAATTGTGATCAGGCAACAGGCTGTTTAGCCCCCATTTGGCGCGCAGCATGGCGGTGAGTCGCCCCGGCGGCGCCCAAACTTGGGGACAGACGTGTTCGAGATAGGTTTTGGCCAGACGCGACATGTGTTGAGTATCGGTGAGTTGCCTCGCCAGAAACCCGCCCTCGACTTCGAACCGCTTCATGGCGTCGGGCTGAAAGCGCCAAGATTTTTTCGGAAACAGACGTTCGGCGCGCTCGACGATTTCCTGAAGGTCATCTCCCGACCAGGCACCCGCAGGCGCTTTGTTGGCCTTCTGCCGGTTCGCTTCGCGTGTGCACAGCACCTTGTTCATGAAGCTATCGTCGAGAGTCTGGGAGTGAGGCAACACATGTTCGATCTCCACCGAACCGTCAAATAATTTCTCTACAGACAATGACGCCGCGGAAAAGACGCAAACGCGTTCATCCGCGGGTAATTCATCGAACAGGCGAAGGCGAAGGCGCGAGTCATATGTATCCGCAACGCCAAGTTTGGACAGGGTTTCGCGTCGGCTCTCATTTTTCTTTTCGTTTTCGCGATTCTCACGCTGGATTTCATCTTTACGTTTCTTATTCAGCTTCAACTCGCGCGCTAGCTCAATCACAATTTCAGCGGGCGACCCATATTCACCGATTAACTCATTGACGATCTTTCGCACTTGGTTAAGTCCGATATGCACAGTTGGATTAGGGACGCGGCCGATCCTCTCCTGACTACCTTCCGGCGCATCCGGTTTCGAGATGACATGGCGGGGGAGCGCCTCGCCGTAATAGGGCAGGCGCGCCGCCTTGCCGCCGCCTCTGAGATCGGAGTGGTGCAGGCCGAGTTCACGCACAGCTTCGTCATAAGTTATGGGGCGCGCATAAATCTCGCCAGTGCTCGGGTCAACACCGTCTTCGCAGGACTGGCTTTCCATAATCGCAACCAGATCGGAGAGCACGCCGCGCCCGAAGGCGCCGTACCCCTGGGGCAAGCGCGTTTCTGAAATCGCGTCTGCTTTTTCTGACTCAAGGTCGAATTCGCCGAGGATCCAGTCAACGCATATTGCGGGATCTTCGATCGCTAGCAGGTTTTCCACGATCTCTACCTGTCGGTCTCGCGGAAAGCTGCGCCAAGTCTTGCCAAAGGCCTTTCCAGCGCCCAATTTTACTGCAGTTTGGTCAGGTTGAAAGCCCTTGCTGCCCGAAAGCTCGTAATTGAACCGAGCATCGTCAGGCAATTTCGCGGCTTTTCGCAACTTCTCAAACGCTATCGAATTTCCACCTTTTCCCATTAAATACGCGACGATTGCATCGCGCTCCTGAAGTGTGAGATTGTCCGTCGTCAGGGTTTTTGGCGCCAAAGGCGACTTAATCTAAGAGAGAGTCTGGCTCATCTGGTTGATCGCATTATGCAGCGCGTTTGCGGTGTTGCAAGCGTCGCGCTTCGAGCGTCTTTAGTTTGATCCTTTCCCTT
>JAJDAP010000047.1 GCA_029261795.1 Deltaproteobacteria bacterium | reverse complement strand
ATCGCGGCGCACCTGGAAGTTGCAATGCAGGATGTTGTCGAACAGGTTCGACACGATGGCGTTGAAGCTGAGTTCGAACGATTCGTAGAACAAGCTGTCGAAGCTGTAGCCGGGCGGAGAGCTTCGAATCGGTGGTGGTGCGCCCGGCCCCCACCCGTTGCCCTCGGCAACCTGGTAGCTATGAGCGAACAGATCGCTACACAGCGACCAGGAGCGCGGGTCCACCATGCGCGCCAGCTCGTCGAGGCCCTCGTTCAGCTCGAGCGTCATCTTGGTCTTCGTCACCTGGGCACGCGCCTGGTACCAGACATCGAGCTGGCGTTTCCGCATCGTCGTCTGATCCGGAACACTGAGCATCAGGTGGACGCGGTCGCGGGCCTCGAGCTTCGGCGTGTCCGGCGGAACGAGTTCGTGCAGCGCTCTCGACCCGCTCTCGCTCCCCGCCTGGCGGTGCTTGCGGTAGAAGTCGTTCAGCAGCTCGCGGTGATGCTGGACGTGATGGATGCCGTTGCCCGCCAGATTCGCGAGCGCGCGGGCCCGATGAGCGTCGCCGTGGTGCGAGCTGTCGTTGCTCAGGATTTCGAGCGCCTCGCCGAGCGGGATTGGCCGGTAGGCCTCGGGCAGGAGCGTTCGGGCGCGGTCGCCCATGCCGTGGGACTGGTTGTAGATCGAAGCGAAGGCCGCTCGACGCTGGGCTGCGGTGACGCCGCCAGCGGCCTGGCGAGGGACAGGCGCTACTGCCGCGGCCGTCATGTCGCGCTTCGCTGATCGCTGGCACGAGCCCCGCAGCGGAACCGATGTGTCATATGAACGGGAATCGTCGGCACTCCGGGGGAGTATAACCATACCCCGGGGACAGGCGTGCTAGTTTTGCGAACCCATGTCGAGCCAGATCCTGCTCTATGGCGCTTCGGGCTTCACCGGGCGTCTGTTGGCGGCTGAAGCTGCTCGCCGTGGCCTCGAGCCCGTCTTGGCTGGGCGAGACGCCACCCGGTTGGCTCCGGTCGCCGCCGCGCTCGGGCTCCCCTGGCGCGTCATTCCACTCTCCGGACTCGATCGCGCGCTCAGCGAATTCTCGGTGGTGCTCAACGCCGCCGGGCCCTTCTCGCGAACCGCGGCTCCGATCATCGACGCCTGCCTCGCAACGGGAACCCACTATCTCGACGTCACCGGCGAAGTGGACGTCCTCGATGCGATCTCGAAGCGCCACGTGGAAGCCCGCCAGCGAGGCATCCAATTGATGCCGGGCGTCGGCTTCGACGTCGTCCCGTCGGACTGCCTGGCGGCCTATGTGGCCGCGCGACTGCCCGGCGCGATTCAGCTCGACCTGGTGGTCGACGGGCTGAACCTCGCTTCGCGCGGCTCGGTGCGAACCATGTTCGAGCAGGCCGGGGCGCCCACACGCGTCCGCCGAGGCGGCCGGCTCACCACCCTGCCCGTCCGGCTCACCGGCCCGGTCTCATGCTCGTTCCCGGTCCGCGGCATCACCAAGCCGGCCATCCCTGCGACCTGGGGTGACGTCGTGACGGCCTTCTACACCACGGGGATCCCGAACATCACGACCTGGTTCACCGAACGCGCCGGCTTGCGCGGGCTGCTGGGGATGAGTCAGTTGTTAGGCCCGCTCTGGCAGACGCCGCTGGTGCGCGCCACCGCCGAACGCGCCACCCGATCCCTGCCGGAAGGACCCGGGCGCGACGAGCGAGCCCGGGCTCGCCTGTCGGTCACGGCGGTCGCCCGGGACGCATCAGGAAGGGTAGTCGCCGCCGAGGTGGAAACGCCGGAGTCGTACTCGTTCACGGCGATGAGCGGCATCGAGATCGCCCGCCGCGTCGCCAGTGGCGATTTCGAGGCTGGATTTCACACGCCAGCTCGCCTCTATGGCGCGGACCTGATTCTCAGTTTCAAAGGTGTGTTACGCCGGGACTTGCCGATCGCCGGAGCGGAGCTGCGCCATCGAAACGCAGACCTTTCAGTGGTTCCGACCTGATAGGCTCTGTATTCAGCCATTCGCGCAGCACCCCGTCCACGGCGAGCCGCGCGAACATGGGTCCCTGGGATGCAGTAGAAGCGGAGAAGACGGTGTCGCCCGATGGATTCATGAGCGCCTGCCAGCGTGTGCACGATGACTGAGCGGCCGATTCGCGTCGCAATCATCGGCGGAGGCTGCGCGGGAATGACCACGGCCTTCGAGCTGAGCAAGCCGGAGCATCGCGGTCGCTACGAGGTGACCGTCTACCAGATGGGATGGCGGCTCGGCGGCAAGGGTCGCTCGGGGCGCGGCGTGGCCGATCGCATCGAAGAGCACGGCCTCCATCTCTGGATGGGCTTCTACGACAATGCCTTTCGCGTGATGCGGGAGACCTACGAGGAGCTGGGCCGCGACCCCGCGAAGTGCCGCATCGCAACCTGGCGCGACGCATTCACCCCCGACCCGTACTGTGGAATCGCCGATCACACACCGGACGGACGCTGGCTGCCGTGGACGGCACAGTTCCCACCCTTGCCGGGGCTGCCCGGCGATCCGCAGCCGCCCGGCCAGGCGGCCTCGATCGGCGACTACCTCGCCCGCACGATCTCACTGGTGGGGACGTTGCTCGACGCGATTCGCGCGAAGGACGTACATCCGCCCGACACCCGCTCAGCCGAAGATCCGCCGGGCGCGAACGAAGACCTGGCTTCCCGAATCGGACGCTTGTTGCGATTCGGCGAGTTCGCCACCGTCACGGCACTGCTCGAAGGCGTGCGGCTGCTCGAAATGGTCGTTCGCGCACCGGGCATCGTACCCGACGAGCTCGCACTGCCGTTCCTGGATGGGATCTCGCGCGGGGCCTCGCAGTACCTCGAGAGCCGCGTGCAAGGCGACCCGGAGATGCGTCGGCTCTGGGAGATCATCGACCTGGTGTTCGCCGTGGTGCGCGGCAGCTTGCGCACCGGACTCCTGACCAGCCCACGCGGCTTCGATGTCCTCGACGAGTGGGACTGCCGGGAGTGGTTGCTGATGCACGGCGCTTCCAAGCGCGCCATCGACTCTGCCTTCGTACGCGCGCTCTACGATCTGGCCTTCGCCTACGAGGACGGCGACACGAATCGGCCGCGCGTGGCAGCGGGTCAGGCCCTGCGCGGTGCCGTGCGTGCCTTCTTCGGCTATCGCGGTTCCTTCTTCTGGAAGATGCAGTCGGGGATGGGCGATATCGTGTTTGCCCCGATGTACGAGGTGTTGCAGCGCCGCGGTGTGCGCTTCGAGTTCTTCCACCGCCTAACGAACGTAGGGATGGCAGAACCCGATGGGCCGGCAGAGCGGCCCTACGTCCAGAATCTCGAGTTCGACGTCCAGGCACATGTGCGAGACGCGAACTACGAGCCCCTCGTCGACGTACGGGGTCTCCCTTGCTGGCCGGCTGCACCCCTTTGGGACCAACTGGTCGATGGCGATCAGCTCGCTCGCGCGGGAATCGATCTCGAATCGACCACCGCGCGCGATGCAGTCGAGACCCGCAGGCTCGAAGTCGGTCGGGATTTCGACCTCGTGGTGCTCGGTGTCAGCGTGGCAGCGATCCCGCACGTGGCCTCGGAGATTCTCGCGCGTGACCCGCGCTGGCGAACCATGGTCGATCGCGTCAAGACGGTGTCGACCCAGGCCTTCCAGTTGTGGCTCGAAACGCCGATGCGCGAGGTCGGTTGGGAGGCTCCGGAGATCAACCTCTCGGGGTTCGTCGAACCCTTCGACACCTGGGCAGACATGACCCACCTCGTGCCCGAGGAAAGCTGGCCACGGGACCCCGGAGCCATCGCCTACTTCTGCAGCGTACTCCCCGATGAGGCCAGCGGCGGCGTGCCGCAAGACCGGGAAGTCCGTCAGGAAGAGGTGCGCGCTGCCGCGATTCGCTTCCTCGACCACGACATCGTTCACCTGTGGCCGAAGGCGACCCGCGGGCCCGGCGAGTTCCGCTGGGACCTGCTGGCCTCACCGGACGGCTCGCCGGCCGATGCCGGGGCCGGAAGCGAGCGCTTCGCGACGCAGTTCTGGACAGCCAACACGGACCCCACCGATCGCTATGTCCTGTCGTTGCCCGGCAGTCTCGCGCACCGGATCTCACCGCTCGACGACACCTACGACAACCTGACGATCGCGGGCGATTGGACGGATTGCGGCTTCAACGAAGGTTGCGTGGAAGCCGCCGTGATGTCCGGCCTGCTGGCCGCCCACGCGCTCTCCTTGCGCCCGGGCCTCGAGGAGATCGTCGGCTATGACCACCCCTGAGCGCGACCGGCGGGTTCCCGCCGCGGAGAGTGACTTCAGGTGAGCCACCACGCACGGATCAAACGACCGCACCTGACGAGGACCGCGCCCAACCGTGGTTGGGCGGGAATCTTCGGCAGCGAGGAGCCTGCCGGAAACAGTCCTGCGGCGGACCGGATCGGGACCGGCGTCGGCCTCGGCTACCGCGTGATCGAGGAGTACATCCAACTCGGCCAGAATGCAGCACAGGCCTTCTCCGCAGCGATGCCGCAGGGCTGGCCGACGCCACCACTCGGCGGGATGCCGGGCGCAGGCGCGCCGTTCGGTGCCGCGGGAGCAGGCGGATGGGCGTCCGACGCTGGCCCGATGTTCGATGAGTTCACGCGGAACTGGCTCCAGATGTGGCAGCAATGGTTGAGCTGGTACGGATTCCCCGCGAACTGGGCGGGTGCCGAAGGCGGGAATGGAACAGGCGCGAGCGCGGCGGAGGCCCCGCCCTTCGAGGCCACTCACCAGCCGGGCGCCCCGCGGTCTCACGCAGGGCGCGAAGCAGCGACGAGCGATCTGCGCGTTCGCGTCCAGCTCGACACCTCGCAACGCACGGATTGCGCGGTCGACCTTCGGGCTTGCTCGGGAACGCCAGCGCTGAACGAACTGCGCGCACCGGACCCGGACCTCCCACGGCTCGCCGATTGTCGGATCGACTTCGAGGCCGGCGAATGGGTGATTCGAATCTCGATTCCCGACGATCAACCCGACGCGGTCTACAGCGGCGTGATCGTCGACGAGGTCACCGCACTGCCGCAGGGCACGGTCTGGGTGAGAATCGGCGCGGCCGAGCCCCACACGGGCGCCAGCTGAAGTGGCGGAGCCCAGCTCCGTTCTCGTGGCCTCGATCCTGGGTGAGTACGGTGCCGCCACCCGCAAGGAGCTCGAGCGCGTGCTCGAGAGCGGCGAGCCGCGCAGACATCTCTACGAACCGGCCGCCGACTATCCGCGCCGTGGCGGGCGAATGCTGAGGCCTAGCATCTGCATCGCGGCGACGCGCGCCTTCGGCGGACGCATGGATGAGGCCATCCACAGTGCGGTCTCACTCGAGCTGATGCACAACGCCTTCCTCGTCCACGACGACATCGAGGACGAGAGCGATCTGCGCCGCGGCGAGCCCACCCTGCACGCGAAGCACGGTGTGCCGGTCGCCTTGAACGTCGGCGATGGCTTGCTCGTGATGGGCCTGACGCCGCTCGTCGAGAACCAGCGACGACTGGGCCCCCACCTCTCGATGCGCGTGTTCGAGGAGGCGCTCCGGATGGCGCGCGAATCCGTCGAGGGGCAAGCCATCGAACTCGGTTGGCGCGAAGACAACGCGCTGGATCTGGTCGAGGCCGATTACCTCGAGATGATCCTCAAGAAGACCTGCTGGTACACGATCCTCTATCCACTGAGGATCGGTGCGTTGATCGGTCGCCGGGATCGCTTCGAGCTGGATCGCCTGATCCGCTTCGGCTTCTTCCTCGGCGCCGCCTTCCAGATCCAGGACGACCTGCTCAACCTGATCGGCGACGCGGACCGCTACGGAAAGGAACTCGCCGGCGATCTGTTCGAAGGCAAGCGCACGCTGATGATGATCCACGCCCTCCAGCAGAGCGGAACCGCAGATCGGAAGATCGTCGGCGAGGTCCTGGGCAAGCCGCGCGAAGAGCGCTCCGAGGGTGAGGTGCGGTGGCTGCGCCAATGGATGGATGCCAGCGGCAGCATCGAGTACGGGCGCGAGTTCGCACACGGATTGGCCGGCGCTGCGTTGCACGAGTTCGAAAGCGCCTTCGAAGCGGTGCCGGATTCCCGCGACCGTCGATTCCTTGAAGCGCTGCCGACCTGGGTGCTCGAACGCGCTTGAGCGAAGGTCGCCCCGGCCGCGCGCTCAGCCCTGGGGGTAGCTGATCCGCCAGCGAACGTCGCGAAGCAGGAAGCTGGCGTCGGGTTCCGCCGTCCAGGTCGCGGGCAGCCCGGTCTCCGGCGCGGCCTTTGCCACGACCCGAGCGGCCTGGACCTGCGCCTCCGAGAAATCCCAGGCGTGGTCGCAGCGGGCCAGCCCACCCCGGCGCGTGCGTCCCATCCAGGGCGCCGTGATCATCTCGGTCAGTTGCGTCAGCGAGCGGCTTTCCAGGATCTCGCCATGGCAGACCGGACCCGTCGCCGCAGCGATGGCCCCAACTCCCGCACTCACGAACGTCGTCCCGTCCCATTCGCAAGGGCCGAGCTGCTTCGGGATGCCGTAGTGCTCGTTGCCGAACCACGCCGGGATGGAATGGTCCGCGTAGCCCAACACCGGCTGGCTCACCGGCTCCGGGATTCCAGCGGCCTCGAGCCAGGGGAGTACGACGAGAAGTTCCTGATACGAGAAGCCGAGGGGAACCGGGAGGCCGGCCCAGAGCGGTCCGCCTCGCGTGTAGCGGCCGAATAACAACAGCGCCGGATGGCGGGTGGTCCCGCCAGGCCCGGCCAGGCGAAGCTCCGGCGCCAGCATTCGCGCAGCCAGCGAAGCCGGCAACCAGTGCAGCGCCAGCACCCCCTCGAATGTGGCCTGGGACGCCCAGTTCGCGCCGCTCGCGTCGGCGCTCTGGGGCGCTGCGGTCGAGGGGATCGCCGCCGTCATCCCCGGAGCTGTCCCAGCATCCAGGTGGCATGGGACTGGGTCCGCGAGTTTTGCCCACTCGGGAATCGTGCGCTGATCCCGTCGAGGAGTTCGATCGCCTCGGCGCCGCGATCCGTGGCCGCGAGTGTCGTCGCCAGGCTCAGGGCCGCGCGCATTTCCAGCATCAGCGCGCCCTGGTCGCGCGCATGTTCGACACCCGAGCGAGCGACCTTCTCGGCAGCCGAGAGATCTCCTTCGGCACGATGGAGTTCCGCGCCGAGGATCATCAAGCCGGGCAACAGGCCGAACTCGATTCCAGCGAGGCAACGACGGAGCGCCTCGTCGTAGGCGACGCGCGCTTCCTCGAGCTGACCGTTTCCCATCAAGGTACTGATGAGCAAGGTGCGCAGGAACACCGTGCCGAGTTCATGGCCCGCGGCCTTGTTCATGTCGAGCGCCTCGCGGATCTCGGGGATGCCCGCTTCTACGTCGCCGAGGCTCGAACGCGCCCAGCCCGTCTTCGCGAGCGCCGTAGCGTGGCGCATCCCGAAATGTTGCTTGCGCGCCAGTTCGAGTTGCCGCTCGGCCAGGGCGAGCGCCTTCTCGGGGTTGCCTTCGTTGATCTCGAAGGACGTCGCGTAATCGAGGGCCGCCGTCAGCACGTAGGGGCTCTCGAATGCCTCGGCGTCCTCCAGCGCCTCTTCGATCAGGGCGCGGCCCGTCTCGGCATTCCCGGTCACCCACTCGGCGACAGCTCGCATTCCCTCCATCTCGCGGCGCATCTCCTGGGTACGCAAGCCCGGTTCCGTGGTGCGCGTTTCGCGAATGCGCAGGGCCGACTCGGTTATTTCCCGCGAGCGCGCGTAGTCTCCGGAATAGAAGGCATTCGTCATCAGCACGCAGTGGAAGATCTCGAGCACGTCGGAATCGTTGGTCTGGCGGATCAAGGTCTCGGCCTTCTCGACCAACAACGCAACGGCGGAACGGTCGGAACGGGAGTTCGCGAATGCAAACTGGCTCCAGAGAACCATCGGCGGTGTCTCGTCCAGCGCGTCGCAGAGCCGGCTGACGCGACTGAAGGTCTGCTCGATCTCGTTGGCGCCGTAGCCATAGAGGCGAACCTGGGCCTCGCCCAGCGTCACGCGCATGCCGAGTTCCGCCTGATCCCGCTCTCGCGAGGCTTCGACGCGCTCGAGCCAGCGCAACGCTTCGGCCAGATGCTGCTCGGCTTCGGTCAGGGCCGCCCCGGCAGAAGCCAGCATCCCGGCACGTTCGAACCAGCCTGCCGCACGTGGTGCGTCCTCGGCCTCGGCGTAGTGATGAGCCACGACATCGGGTTGCGTCTCGGCGAGCCGCGGAAAACCTTGCGCAAATGCCTCGGCAGCGCGCGCGTGGAGCTTCTTGCGCGCCTTTCGCAGCAGGCCATCGTAAGCGGCGTCCCGAACCAGCGCATGGTGGAAGGCCGCATTCTCGGCCCCGTTTGCCCTGTGAATGAGATCCGCGTCCTCCAGTGCTTGCAACTCAGTGGCGAGTACGCGCGGGCTCCGCGCAGCAAAGGCAGCGAGCACATCGGTCCGGAACTCGCGGCCTAGCACCGACGCGTATTGGAGCAGCTCGCGTTCGGGGCCCAGGCGATCGATGCGGGCGCGGAGGGCATCCTCGAGCGTTGCCGGAATGCGCAGGTCCGTGAGCGACCCGACCACCGACCAGACGTCTCCGTCCCTGCGTAGCGCCCCCGATTCCAGCAAGTCGTGCACGACTTCCTCGACGAAGAGCGGAGTGCCGTCGGTACGCTCGACGATCCGCGAGAGCACCTCGTCCGGAAGCCTGACCTCACCCGCGATCGTCTGGGCGATGGCTGCGACACCGGCGTCCCCGAGTGGCCCCAGTTCGATCAAGGTCAAGTGCCCGCCTGCATCCTCGCCGATCGTGAACGAGGGCCTGGCCGTCAACAACAGGAATACCTGTCCGCCCTCGTCCTTGAGCAACGCTTCCAACAGTTCGAGGGTCGACGGATCCACCCAGTGCAGATCCTCGATCGCCAAGACGATCGGTTGCCTCTGCGAAAGTGCACGAAGCCATTGGCCGAGTGCGCCGATCAGCGTGGCCCGCTGCGCGCCGGGTTCCTGGAGTCGCGGATGTGTACCCTCCTCCAAGGGCAGACCCAGAAGCGTGGCGAAGAGCGGCACCACCTCGGTCGAAAGTCCGGCGGCGTCGAGCGCGGCGACGAGCCGTTCGGTGTCGCTGGCATCGCGCTCTTCGCTCAGGCCGAGTGCGAACTGCATCAGTTCGACGATCGGATGGAACGCCGCGCCCGAGCGATGCGAGAGGCCGCGCGATTCGAGCCACGATGCACCGCGGCCGACGAAGCGGCCATGGAGACCCGCGATCAGGCGCGACTTTCCGATCCCGGCCGCCCCGGTCACGAGCACGGCACGGCCGTCGCCGGCTTGCGCACGATCGAAGGCCGCTTCGATTCGATCGAGCTCTGCGTCACGACCGACCAAGGGCGTCGATGAGGCACGCTCTGCCGCCCGCACCCGCTGATCGATGGCCACGCTCGCGACGACGCGAAATAGCGACATCGGTTCCTCGATGCCCTTCAGCGAGCGGGTTCCGAGCGGCTCCAGCTCGAAGGCGCCGTGGAGAAGCCGGCGCGTCGCCTCCCCCACCAGCAACTGGTCCGGCGCCGCCTCGCCCTGGAAGCGAGCGGCCACATTCATGGTGGTGCCGAAAGCGAGGGTCTCGTCCTCGCCGCTCGCCGTGCGGCCGACGACCGTGGTTCCCGAGTGAACGCCGATGCGGATCTGCAGCGCCACGCCCCAGCGCGCGCGGATCGCCTCGTTCTCCCGCGTGACTTCATCGATCATGGCGAGGCCGGCGCGAACCGCGCGCTGCGCATCGTCTTCGTGCGCCTGGGGGTAGCCGAAGTAGACCAGCAACCCGTCGCCCAGGTGCTGGGCCACGTGTCCCCCGTGCTCGCGGATCAAGCGCCCGCTGAAGCGCTGGTAGCGCTGGAGAATCTCGTGGAGATCCTCGGGGTCGAGGCCGGCGGCAAGCTGGGTCGAATCAACCACGTCGGAGAACATCACCGTCAGATGGCGACGCTCGCCCACGGTCCTGATCGGGTGCGTCTCGGCGGCCGCCGTTGCCGGGCCCGTTTCGGCGGCGACAGCGACACCACACTGGCTGCAGAAGCGCGCCCCAGGCTCCAGCGACGCCTGGCACCCGGCACAGGAGACCGCGAACGCCTGCCCGCAATGCGAGCAGAAACGATTCCCCTCAGCCCTCGGCTGCCCACATCCACGACAATCCACTGAGGCACTCCAGACCGGCTGTCCGGCTGCCAGTCTATCCCTACCAAACGGGAGGCAGGGCCGGATTGTCGAAAAAAATGGCAGGTCGACTGACAATGGTCGATTTCCGGCTCCCAGGGGCCGCCGTCCCTCCGCGTCGTCCAGATCCGGATCGCACGATGGCCAGGCTGCTTCCCGAACGGCCCGCATTTCTCGATCCCGCGCGGCGAGGCCGCGTAAACCGCGGGGAACATACTCGGGCAAACTTGCGAGGCCTCAGCGCTCACCTCGTCCAATCGGGCAGCCGCCGCCGGATGCTGGCGCCTAACGTCCGGGAACAGCTGGCGGAAGCGGACGGGAATCGAAAACGTTCCGGCTGCCGAGTGCGGAGCCCACGAACCACATACGAGAAGTACACGAACCGCTCCGGTTCGATGGATCCGTTGGGCTGCACCCCCGCGTCCGCCGGGATCGTGTCCGTCGTGCTGCGGGACAAGCAACATAGCAAGGGCTGGATCGAGTACGTCATCGAGTTGAAGGACCTGACGCTGCACCACGTCCCATTGCTCCCCGCATCGTGGGTTCGCACCTCGGTCGCCCTCGGATCATCCGCTAGCCACTGGCAGGCCTCGGACGCCAGCCTCGCGGGAAACTGCGGCGGAAGCCTGCTGATCGCGCCCGTGGCCAGCGGCTTGAAGAAACCATTCTGCAAACCCCCGTTCTACGCGGGCGCGCTGAACAACATCGCCTGTCGAGGACCGTGAGGCTACAGCAGAAGCGAGCCGGACGGGAACGACCCTTGCGGCGCCCGCGGTAGACTGACGCGATGAACTGGGAAGCGATCGGCGCGATCGGCGGGCTCGCTCCTCGTGGGCGTCACGCTGATCTATCTCGTCATCCAGATCCGGCACAACACCCGCAGCAACCAGGCGACCCTGTCATGGTCGATGAACCAGGCGCTGGCAGATCTCAACGGGAGGCTGTCGGGCGACCGCGAACTCGCGGACATCTGGATCCGTGGGTGTGATTCGCTCGAGACGCTGGATCCGATCGAGCGAGAGCGGTTCGAGCGCTATGCGATCGATCGCTTGAATCTCGCCGAGTACGCCCACAGCTTCGTCAACCGCGAGAAGGTGAGCGTGCACATCGACTACGTGGCCTGGATGGTCCAATCGATCGAGCGTTCTCCGGGACTCCAGCAGTTCGTCGAGTCCCTCGCGGGGAAGTGGGTGGGTTCTCCGGAGCTGTACGAGATGTACCGGGACGCGACGACTCCGGGCACCGCCGAATCCGACGTTCGATCGCCCGGGCCACGTCGCGGGCTCGTCTAGCTGCTAGAAGCCGAGCTGTTTGGCGAGATAGTGCTGCATGGTCTCGTCGGAGCCGCCGCCAATGCTGAGCAGCCGGCTGTCGACGAAGGCACGGCCCGCCGCGCTCTCCCTCATGTAGCCGTAGCCGCCGTGGAGCTGGATGCACTCGTCGGCGACCTTGCGCGAGACGCGGCAGCAGTGGAGCTTGGCCATGGAGATGAGCTTCGTGGCGTCGACGCCGTCGACGCGTTGCCGCACGCACGCACGGACGAGCTCCCGAGCCGCCGTCAACTCGGTCATCAGCTCGACCATCTTGAACTGGGTGTTCTGCATCTTCGACAAGGGCTTGCCGAACAGGACGCGCCCGTCGCACCACTTCTTCGTCTCCTCCCAGAGGTCGAACGAGTTGGCGATGGCACTGACGCACGCCACCAGGCGCTCGTCCTGGAACTGCATCATCTGTTGCTGGAAGCCCCGCCCGATCTCGCCGATGGTGTTGGCCACGGGCACGCGCACGTCGTCGAAGAAGAGCTGGCCCGTGTCGGAGCCGAGGTTGCCGATCTTGTCGAGCAGGTCGTAGCGGAAGCCCTGCACGTCGGTCGGGACGACGATCTGCGAATAGCCACCGTAGCCGGCGTCGGGGTCGGTGACCGCCAGCAAGCACAGCCAGTCGGCGGTCGCTGCGTTGGTGATGTAGATCTTCGAGCCGTTGATGACCCAGTCATCGCCGTCGCGCACGGCTCGGGTGCGGATTCCGGCGACGTCGGAGCCTGCGTCCGGCTCGGTGACCGCGATGGCCGACACCATCTCGCCTGCGATGGCGGGGACCAGGTACTGCCGCTTCAACGCGTCGCTACCGAACTCATGGAGCGACGGCGTGGCCATGTCGGTATGCACGCTGATTCCCATGGTCACGCCGGCGTTGTCGGCACGGCCCAGCTCTTCGAAGAGCACCGAGGTGAACGACCAATCGAGGCCCGCACCACCGTACTCGTCGTCGTATCGCAGACCGAGCATGCCGAGATCGCCCATCTTCTTGTAGAGAGACGTATCGAAGCGTCCCGCGGCGTCGAACTCTCGCGCACGCGGGCGCAGCTCCTCTTCGACGAACTTGCGAACCGTCCCGCGAAAGAGCTCGTGCTCCGGGGTGGAGAAGGGATCTTGGCTCACGGAGAACTCCTGCTCAGTCGTCGTTGGCGGCGGCCCACGACGGCTCTCGTTTGCTAAGGAACGCCTTCATGCCCTCGGCTGCTTCCTCGCCAGCGAAGAGCTCGCCGGAGAGCTTTGCGGACCACTCGAAGGCCTCCTTCTCCGGCATGGCAGGCACCTCACGCACCAGCCGCTTGGCGAATCCGAGTGCCTTCGGCCCGCCCTTGCGCAAGTCCGCGAGGACTTCTTCGACCGCGGCATCGAGCTCCGCCGCCGGTACGGCGCGGTTGATGAGGCCGAGCTCCGCGGCGCGCGCCGCGGGAAATCGGTGACCGCGTAGAAACGCCTCCATCGCTTCGCCCCGCCGCATCTTCGGCAGGCATACGATGGAGATGATGGCGGGGGCGACGCCCAGGCGAACTTCGCTGAAGCCGAACTCGACGTCCTCGGCGGCGATGGAGATGTCGAGCGCGGCCGCGAGTCCGTTCCCGCCACCGACGCAGTGGCCGGCGATGCGGCCGATGACCGGCGTCGGCGAGGACTGGATCGCGTGCAGGAGTTCCTCGAACCCGACACCGGCCGTCGCGCCCGGCTTCGTTCCGGAGCGCTCCTTCAAGTTGGCGCCGGCGCAGAAGGTCGAGCCTTCGTTGGTGACGACGATGGCGCGCACGTCGGGGTCGGCGTTTGCGGCAGCGATCGCATCGTAGAGGCCCTGCACCAGACCGGCGCCGAGCGCGTTGCGGTTCTCCACGTCCGCGAGCGTGATGGTCATGACGGCTCGGGAGATCGCAACCCGGACTTCGCTCATCGCCTGCTCCGATGGAACGGTAATATCAATTGCCTATCGTTACCCTACACGTTACCTATGTGTCAATCGAATTCGGTCCCACCTCGAAGATCGAAGAACGGGAGCGCCATGCAGTCGCCTCTTCTCGCCCCTCCTCTCCGATCGAGTCTCGATTCGCGCACCTCGGCCTTCGCCGAGAACCGCAGGGCGATGCTCGAGAAGCTGACAGAGATCGACCGCTTGCTCGACGAGGCCGAGGCCGGCGGCGGCCCGGCCTCCCACGAACGACTGGCCAGGCGGGGCAAGCTCGCGGTGCGCGAGCGGATCGCGCTGGCGATCGACCCCGACAGTCCCTTCCTCGAGTTGAGCCCGTTGGCGGCCTACGACTCGGCGTACACCATCGGTGGCGGTGCAGTCATGGGCATCGGCGTCATCGCGGGCACCGAGTGTGTGATCTTCGCCAATGATCCGACCGTGCTGGGCGGGGCGCTGACGCCCTACGTGAGCAAGAAGTGGATGCGCGCCCTCCAGATCGCGCGCGACAACCGCATCCCCTACGTGAGTTTCGTCGAGTCGGCGGGCGCCGACCTGCGGGTTCGCACCGACGCCGACAGCAAGAGTGGCGGCAGCGCAGGCTCCGCGCGGGTCGACCACTTCGCCGAGTCGGGTCGCTTCTTCTACGAGATGACCGAGCTCTCGAAGCTGCGGATTCCGACGGTGTGTGTCGTCTTCGGCTCCTCGACGGCGGGCGGCGCCTATCAACCCGGAATGTCGGATTACAACATCGTGATCAAGAACCAGTCGAAGATCTTCCTGGCGGGGCCGCCCCTGGTGAAGATGGCGACCGGCGAAGAGTCCGACGACGAGACCCTGGGCGGTGCCCAGATGCACGCGGAAACGTCCGGCCTGGGCGAGCACCTGGCCGAGGACGAAACCGACGCGCTGCGTCTGTGTCGCGAGGTGGTGTCGCATCTCAATTGGAGAAAGCCCGGCCCGTCTCCCAGTCTGCATGCAGACGAGCCGGTGCACGACCCGGAAGAGCTGCTCGGCATCATGAGCCCGGACCTGCGCCGGCCCGTGGACGTGCGCGACGTCATCGCTCGCGTGGTCGACGGCTCGCGCTTCGAAGAGTTCAAGCCCCGCTACGGCAGCTCCCTCGTCTGCGGCTGGGCCAGCATCGAGGGCTATCCCATCGGCATCCTCGGCAACAATGGCGTCCTCCACCCCGAGTCCGCGGAGAAGGCCGCCCACTTCATCCAGCTCGACAACCAGATCGACGTGCCGCTGCTCTTCCTCCAGAACCTGACCGGCTTCGTCGTGGGTCGCGATTTCGAACGCGCGGGCGTCATCAAGAAGGGCTCGCAGATGATCAACGCGGTCACCAATTCGACGGTGCCGCACCTGACGGTGATCATCGGCGCGTCCTATGGCGCGGGTACCTACGCCATGTCGGGGCGCGCGTTCGAGAACCGCTTCACCTTCATCTGGCCTACGGCCAAGATCGCAGTGATGGGCCCGAAGCAGATCGCCGGTGTCATGTCGATCGTGCGCCGCGGCCAGGCAGCCCGCGCGGGCGAACCCTTCGACGAAGAAGCCGATGCGAAGATCGTCGAGCAGGTCGAGACCATCCAGGAGGAGGGCTCGCTGGCCCTGGAGGCCAGTGGCGCCATCAGCGACGACGGGATCATCGACCCGCGCGATACGCGCACGGTTCTCGGGATGTGCCTCTCGGTGGTGCGGAACAAGCCCGTCGAGGGCGCCGTCGGCTACGGAGTGTTCCGACTGTGAGCTTCACGACGCTCCTCGTTGCGAACCGGGGCGAGATCGCGCGCCGGGTCATCCGCAGTGCCCACGACATGGGAATCCGCTGCGTGGCCGTCTACGTCGCTGCCGACGCCGATGCACTCTTCGTCGACGACGCCGACGAGGCCGTGCGACTGCCGGATTCCTACCTCGACGGCAAGGCCGTGCTGGACGCCGCGCGCGCGACGGGCGCCGAAGCGATCCATCCCGGCTACGGCTTCTTGTCCGAGAACGCGGGATTCGCGGCCGACGTGGCGGCGGCCGGGCTGGTCTGGATCGGCCCGTCGCCCGACGCCATCGCGCAGATGGGGGACAAGTTGGCCGCCAAGGCGCTGGCGGAGAAGGCCCGGGTCCCCACGCTGCCGGGCTCGGACGACCCATCCGCCGGCGCCGCCGTGGGCTATCCGCTGCTCGTCAAGGCCGCCGCCGGCGGTGGCGGCAAGGGCATGCGGATCGTCGCGTCGGCCGACCAACTGGAGGCGTCGGTGGCCGCGGCGCAACGGGAAGCCGCCAGCGGTTTCGGTGACGATCGCGTCTTTCTCGAGCGCTTCGTGGCGCGGGCCCGCCACATCGAGATCCAGATCCTGGGCGACGCCCACGGTCGGGTCGTCCACCTGGGCGAACGCGAGTGCTCGATCCAGCGCCGCCATCAGAAGATCCTCGAGGAATCTCCCTCGCCGCGCATCGACCCCGCGCTCCGCGAACAGATGGGAGAGGCCGCCCTGCGGCTCGCGCGCGAGCTCGACTACCAGTCTGCCGGCACGGTGGAGTTCCTGTTGGACGACGATTCGGGCGAGTTCTTCTTCCTGGAAGTGAATACGCGTCTCCAGGTCGAGCACCCGGTGAGCGAGGCCGTCACCGGCATCGACCTGGTGCGCGAGCAGCTGCGCATCGCCGGCGGCGAGCCGCTCGGCTACGAGCAGGACGACATCACCTTCGAAGGCGCGGCCATCGAAGCGCGGCTCTACGCGGAAGATCCCGCCAACGATTTCCTGCCGACGAACGGCACACTGGTCGCCTTCGAGCCCGCCGATGTGCCCGAGGTGCGCTGGGACTCGGGTGTCGCGAGCGGCTCGGTGATCGGCACGGACTTCGACCCGATGCTCGCCAAGGTCATCGCCCACGCGCCGACGCGCAGCGAAGCCGCAGGTCGGCTGGCCCTGGCCCTCGAGCGCTGTCATCTGGGCGGAGTGGTCACGAACCGCGACTTCCTGGTGGCGACGCTTCGGACCCCGGCGTTCCTGGAGGGCGACACCACCACGGACTTCATCGACCGCGTGGAGCCGGCGCGGTCGCTCGCTCTCGACGAGCGCGCGCTCGAGCGGCTGGCGCGAACCGCGGCCCTGTGGCTGCAGGGCGCGAACCGGGCGCAAGCGCGAACGTTCGCGACGGCGCCCAGCGGCTGGCGAAACGCGCGCCTGCCCGAGCAGCGCATCGTCCTGGCTCGCGGCGAGAACGAGGTCACGGTCAGCTACCGCCGCCACCGCGATGGCAGCTTCGGTTTCGGTGACGGCACCGACGCGCGTATCCATGGCTGGAGCGCCGGCGGCATCGACATCGAAATCGGCGGACGCAGAACCCACTCGCGGGTCAGCCGGGCCGGCGACCGCCTGCTCACCCAGGGTCCCGGCGGAGACGTGGAGTTCGTCATCCGGCCGCGTTTCGTGGTGCCGGGCGCCGAGGAAGACTCCGCCGGGTTCGCGGCGCGCATGCCCGGCAAGGTCATCGAGTTGTGCGTCGAGGTGGGCGACCGGGTCGAAGCCGGCGCGACGCTGCTGGTTCTCGAGGCCATGAAGATGGAGCACCCGATGACGGCCAGCGAAGACGGCATCGTGACCGAGGTGCGCGTGACGGAGGGCGAACAAGTCGAAGCCGGTGCGGTGTTGCTCGTGGTCGAGCCCACAGACGCTGGCGAAGACAAGGGAGACTCGTGATGGCCGACCCGATCCGCATCGCCAACTGCTCTGGATTCTTCGGCGACCGTCAGTCGGGCGCGCGGGAGATGGTCGAAGGCGGCCCGATCGACGTGCTGACCGGAGACTGGCTGGCGGAGCTCACGATGCTCATTCTGGCGCGCACCCGGATGAAGCGGCCGGGCGGCGGCTACGCGCGCACCTTCGTGAGCCAGATGGAAGAAGTCATGGGCACGTGTCTCGACCGCGGCATCAAGGTCGTCTCGAACGCCGGCGGCCTCGATCCCGACGGCTGCGCCGACGCGGTGTCGGAAGTCGCCGACAAGCTGGGCCTTCACCCGAAGATCGCCTACGTGCGCGGCGACGACCTGATGCCCCGCGTGGCCGATCTGCTCGCATCGGACCAGCTCACGCACTTCGAGAGCGGCGAACCGATCAAGGATGCGTCGTTCCTCACGGCCAACGCCTACCTCGGATGTTGGGGCATCGTCGACGCCCTCGAGCGTGGGGCGGACATCGTCATCACGGGCCGCGTCACCGACGCGGCGGTGGTATGCGGCCCGGCCGCCTGGCACCACGGCTGGTCCCGGACGGACTGGGACGCACTTGCCGGCGGCGTGGTGGCCGGACACGTGATCGAGTGCAGCAGTCAGGCCACCGGCGGCAACTACTCCTTCTTCACCGAAGTCCCGGGCATGGCGCGCGTGGGGTTTCCGTGGGCCGAGGTCGCGGCGGACGGTTCCTCGATCATCGGCAAGCACGACGGCACCGGGGGCGAGGTGTCCACGGGGACCGTCACCTCCCAGCTTCTCTACGAGATCGGAGGGCCGCAGTATTTCGGCCCGGACGTGACGACGCGCTTCGACACGATCGAGCTCGATCCCGTGGCCAAGGACCGGGTGCGAATCCACGGCGTGAAGGGGGAGCCGCCGCCGTCCACACTGAAGGTGTGCATCAATCGCACCGGCGGCTTCCGCAACGAGATGAGCGTCTGCCTGACGGGACTCGACATCGAAGCCAAGGCCGCGCTCATGGAGGAAGCCTTCTGGGCGGCCTGTCCGTTCGCACCGAGCGACTACGCGCAGGTGTCGACGCACTTGATGCGCAACGACGAGCCGGATCCGGAGACCAACGAGCAGGGCGTCGCCATCCTGAAGATCAGCGTGAAGGACCCCGACGAGAAGAAGGTGGGTCGCGGCTTCGCGAACGCGATGACCGAGTTGGCGCTCTCGACGATTCCGGGTTTCTTCGGGGTCGGTGGCGGGCCGGCGTCGGGGCGCCCCTTCGGTGTGTACGAACCCGCCCGTATCCCCGCCGAGATCGTGCCCCAGGAGGTCGTGATGCTGAGCGGCGAGACGCGGGAAGTCTCGTCCGTCATCCCCGCGGCGGAAGTATCGGTGGCGTCGAAGCCGGGGCCCCACGCCGTCGCGCCATCGGGGCCCACCATCCGATCGCCGTTGGGCGCCGTGTACGGCACCCGCTCCGGCGACAAGGGCGGCAACGCGAACCTCGGCATCTTCGCGCGCAGCGACGAAGCGTGGGCGTGGCTCGACGGCTTTCTCAGCGTCGATCGCCTGGGCGAACTCCTGCCCGAAGTGAAGGATCTGGTGGTCGACCGCCACCGGCTGCCGGCCCTTCGTTCGCTGAACTTCGTGATCCACGAGCTGCTCGAGGAGGGGGTCGCCGCCTCGACGCGCCAGGATCCCCAGGCCAAGAGCCTCGGCGAATGGCTCCGCGCGCGGGTCGTCGATCTTCCCCAGGCGTTGCTGCGTTGAGCGCTCCGGAGCCCAAGGCGCCCGCGGGCCGCCGCTTTCCCGGTGCCCGCGCGCCGAAGCCGCTGCTCGCGCCCGACACCGAGCGTCGGCTCACGGCGAGACAACGCGAGCTCCTCGACGATCTCGAAGACCTGGTGGCGGCCGAGGAACTGGCGGAACTCACCATGGCCGAGATCGCCGCACGGGTGAACTGCTCGCTCCGCACCCTCTACAGCATCGCGCCGAGCAAGGAAGCGCTGGTGCTGGCCGTGGTGGACCGGCGGCTCCACCGCATCGGCCGGACGGCCATCGAGTCTCTCGACGGCTCACTATCGCCCCTCGCGGCGCTGCGCGCGTACCTTCGGACCGCGAACGAAGCGGTCCAACCCGAGACGGCGGCCTTGGCCCGAGACTTCTCGGCGATTCCGGGCGCCAAACGGCTGCTCGACTCCCACGAAGACTACGTGATGGCGGTAACGCGAAGCCTGCTCGAACGCGCGGTCGCCGCGCGCGAGATCGGCACCGTCGATATCGCCTCGGTGGCCCACGTCCTCGGCGGCCTGGGTCGCGAGTTCGCGCGGCCCGAGGTCGCGGCCGCGGCGGCGGCCCCGGCCAGGGAAACCGCAGAAGCCGTCGCCGAGATCATCTTGCGCGGCCTCGAGAAGCGCTGACGGGACACCCAACCGCTCGAAACCAAGATGGAAGATCTCCTCCATGGTTCTGTCGTACAGGGGCCCGCGAGGGGGCTCCCGATTCACCCGATTCGACTCCGCCGGCACCACGAGACAATTCATCTGCCACATCCCGGCCCCGGGTACCACGTTGGGAGTAAGGAGGAGGGATGGGTCTCAGGTCGCTTCCGTTCTTCGTCGTGGTCGCTGTCCTGCTCGGGGCGCCGCCGCCGGCTCGAGCGGTCACGATCGACTTCCAGACGCTCCCGGACGGTACGCCCACGTCCGAGTTCCTGAACGTCGAGACCGCCTATGCCTCCCTTGGCGTGGTGTTCGTGGCGGACGATCCGAGCGACCCCAGTAGCGGCGTGATCCGCAGCACGGTCGCGCCCACGTTCTTCCTGACCGACTTCAATCGGGCCATCGGGGGGTCGGACATCTTCAACCTGATCGCGGTGTTCTCGGTCCCCGTCACGTTCATCTCGGTCAACGGGTGGGCCGCGGCCAACCGCGCGATGACCATGACCGCCTTCGACGCCACCGGAGCCGTGCTGGGCTCCACCACCCAGGGTGCCGCCAGCACCAACAAGGGAATCCTGTCGCTCTCGGGAATCGGAACGATCGCGTCCGTCCGTTGGGTCACCAGCGATCCGACCCTTTCGACCCCGGGGATCGACGACCTGATCTTCATCCCGGAGCCGTCCGTGTCCCTGCTGTCCGTAATGGTCCTCGCCGCGCTCGGGCATCACCCTGCCTTGCGCGCTGCCGCATCCATTCGGAACCGGGAAGGCGGCCCCCGCCGAGGGCTTTGTCATCCTGACCAGTGCTCCAATCCGTGACCAGGAAGACGCGATACATCTCCGCCGGATCTGATTCGACTCGCTCGATTGCGCAGTAGCCAACGACCGACCCGTCAGCCTCGAGCACCGCGTGCTGCCTGTACCTCCCCGCGTGCCGCCGATTAGCGATCCACGAGCCGTCAATCGATCCGCTGTGATCCCCCTCCTGCACCTCGTCGGAAGCGAGGTAGGTAACGATCTCCCAGTCGCTTTCCCGCAGCGGCCTCATCTGAAGCACGGCGCTCTCCTTCGACTAAGAAGCGAATCACCACGACACGATATCAGCCCGGGATTGGCCTAACGACAAGGCCGCCCAGCCGTTCGCGCAGGACCGGGAATTCTTGACGCGGCGCGTCTGACCGACACCGGACCGTCACCACCGAAACTGACCCCCTCAAATCGCCGTCTACCTAGCGTTGAAGGCACTCCTGGCGGAAGCGGACGGGAATCGAACCCGCCGAAACCGTGTCGCCACGATTTCCACCGGATTTGAAGTCCGGGCGAGGCACCAGCACTCGAAACGCTTCCGGGTTCAAAAGAATAGCTCGCTCGCTGCCGCCAGGCGCGTATTCGTTGCCTATTTCGAGACGCAGCGTCCGCTTGACAGTGCTCAGGACGGGACGCATTGTGGTCGATAAGGAGAGACGACAAGACTCGCAACCACCGACAAGGAGGATTCATGAGCGAAGCCGCCGTCACGATTCACTTCAAGGACATGCGGATACACGAAGACGTAAAGGAGACGACAGAGCGACGTTGTCACGACCTGGGGGAAGAGTTCCCCGAACTGACCCATCTAGAGGTCACGATCGAGCCCGCTGGGGAAGGCTTCTGCGCAGGAAGCCACGCGACCGGGAAATCCACGGAAGTCGCGACCCGGGCGAACGCCACGGAATCCGGCCCTGCCGCGATCCGGGCCCTGGACAAGCTCCGCATGCAACTGCGGCGAGTCCATGACAAGAGGATCTTCGCGCAGCGGCGCACTGCCCAGCGCATCCGGCCGAAACGGGCCTAACAACGCCCGCTAGCCGATAATCAGGTGGAGCTTCACGGCGAGTCGTAGGTCGCCGTGGAGGCGAACGCGCTTCTTCATGAAGGCTTCCGGCGCCGAGAGTTCGCCGGAATTGAGCGCTCGCCAGGTTTCCAGGGTGAGATGGATGCGCAAGTCGGCCGCGGCTGCGTCGGCGCGCTCCCCGCGCACCCTGCCCTCCTGGATATGGAGGGTGTAGGCCCCGCCCAGCTCGCCGGCCGGATCGTCCAGGTAGAAGACCAGGACGGGATCGCTGTCCGCGAGCTTGCTCTGACGCACCGGGTCTTCGGCGACCGAGCGAGGCACCCAGGACGTGAAGAACTCCTCCGGTGTGATGTCGAGCGGCGGAACGGCGCGATCAGCCATCGCGGAGCGTGGCTCCCAATGCGCTCTCCCGCAGCGCATGCCCAGTGGGCGAGCCCTCGATCGCGGCAATCTCGGCGGGCGTTCCGACGCCGAGGAGTTCCCCGCCGCCAGGGCCCCCTTCCGGGCCGAGTTCGATCACGTGATCGGCGAGCGCGATCAGGTCGAGGTTGTGTTCGACCACGACGACGCTGGCGCCGGCGTCGAGGAGCTGATCGAGACAATCGAGCAGCACCTGCACCTCGCCGGCGTGGAGGCCCGTGGTCGGCTCGTCCAGCACGAACAGCGTGCCCGCCGGTCGACTCGCCAGGGCCTGGGCCACGCGCATCCGTTGCAACTCGCCGCCGGACAGGGTCGAGAGCGGTTGCGCCAGGGTCAGGTAGCCGAGACCCACCCGCGCCAGCGGTTCGAGCTTGCCCGCGATGCTCGCTTCGGCAGCGAAGACTTCGCGCACTTCATCGATCGAGAGCGACAACACGTCGACGATGCTGCGGCCCTTCACCGTGACCGAGCGCGCCTCATGCTTGTATCGCGTCCCTTCGCAGAAATCGCAGGGCACGCGAACGTCCTCGAGGAACTGCATGTCGACCACGGTCTCGCCGGTCCCTTCGCAGGCTTCGCAGCGCCCGCCCGGAACGTTGAACGAGAACCAACCCGGTGCCAGACCGAGCCGACGCGCTTCGTGGCTTTCTGCGAAGCGTTTGCGAATTCCGTCGAATGCCTTCGAGACCGTGGCGGCGTTGGAGCGAAGGCTCCGGCCCGGCGGTGTCGGTTCGACGATCACGACCTCGCGCAGCTGCTCGCCGCCCTCGACCCCGTCGCAATCGCCTCGCTCGGGGTCACCCTGCAAATGACCGACCAGGATCGAGCGCACCAGGCTCGACTTCCCAGCGCCGGAAACGCCGGAGACGACCACCAGTTGCCCGAGCGGAACGGCGACGTCGATGTCCTTGAGATTGTGCGCACGGGCGCCGCGGACGCTGAGCTGCCCGAGCGGCTGGTCGCGAAACTTCCGGCGCAGCTTGAACTCGCCGGCGAGCAAGCGGCCCGTTGCGGAGGCCGGGTTCGCGGCCACCTCTGCCACGCTTCCGGCAGCCACGATCTCGCCGCCGTGGCGACCCGCTCCCGGCCCGAGATCGATCAGGTGATCCGCCGCGGCCACGATCTCGGGCGCGTGCTCGACCACGATGACGGTATTGCCCTGGTCGCGAATCGCGTACAACACGTCGAGCAGCCGGCCGACATCGCGGGGATGGAGTCCGACGGAAGGCTCATCCAGCACGTAGAGCGAGGCCGTTAGCGCCCCGCCGAGAGCCGTTGCCAGCTGGATGCGCTGCGCCTCGCCCCCCGACAAGGTTCGCACCTGGCGTTCGAGGGAGAGGTAGTCGAGCCCGACGCGGCAAGCCGTCGCCACGCGCCCGCGCAAGTGGTCGAGGAGTCGCTTGCCGCGCTCGGCGGCGGCTCCTTCGAGTTCGAGCTCGGCGAGCCAACGATCCAGTTCGCCGATGGAAAGCTGGGAGACCGTACCGATCGACCGGCCGCCGACTTCGACGGCCAGCGCTTCCTCGCGAAGCCGCGTCCCAGCGCAGGATTCGCACGGATCGAAGCGGCGATAGCGCGCGATCATCACCCGCGCCTGCACCTTGTAGCGACGCCCTTCGAGCCATTCGAAGAAACCGCGAATGCCGTACCAGGCTTCGTCGCCTTCGATCACCCACTGCTGGGTCGTCTCATCGAGATCCTGCCAGGCAACGTCCGTGGCTACGCCCGCGGCGCGACAGGCTTCGAGCAGGTCGCGTTGGCAGCCTCGGCCGGTCTTCGTCGCGAACGGCGCGATGGCTGCCCGGCCGAGCGGCTTCGAGGCGTCCGGGATGACGCGTTCGATGTCGAGGGCCTGGGTGCGACCGAAGCCATGGCACTCGCTACAGGCCCCGAGCGGGCTGTTGAACGAGAAGAGCGCGGGCTCGGGCGTCGGATGTCGGCGGCCACACTGCTCGCAGGCGAAACCCTCGAGGTAGCGCTGGGACTCCCCTTCGGGCGTCACCACGTCGACCACGCCGTCGCCGCGCAAGAAGCCGGCGGCGAGGGCTTCCGCGACCCGGGCCCGGGAGTCGTCTCGGATCGCCAGGCGGTCGATCACGAGCCGCGCTTCCTTGCGAACCCGGCGCAGCACTTCGAGCGTCGTTTCGCCGACCTCGATGATCTCTCCATCGACGCCTAGCAATCGGCCCCAGCCATCGCGGAGCAACCGATCGCGCAACTCGCCGGGCTTCTCGCCGGTTCGATGGACGCCGGGCGCCGCGACCGTGACCCGGTTGCCCTCGAAGCGCGCGAGCACCCGAGCCGTCACTGCCTCTACCGTGCCCGGCTCGACGCGTTTCCCACAACAGCGGGTCTCTCCCACCTTGGCGTAGAGCAGGCGCAGATGATCGAGGATCTCCGTCGCCGTGCCGACCGTCGAACGCGCGTTGCTGACCGGGTTGCGCTGTTCGATCGCGATCGCGGGCGGCAGGTTGCTGATCAGGTCGACTTCGGGCCGGGGCAAACGCTCGAGGAACTGACGCGCATAGGTGGAGAGCGAGGCCACGTAGCGGCGTTGCCCCTCCGCATAGACGGTATCGAAGGCCAGGCTCGACTTTCCGGAGCCCGAGGGACCACTCACGACGGTCAGCGCGCCGATCGGAAAGGCGCAATCGACGCCCTTCAGGTTATGGGAGCGCGCGTTCTCCACGCGGATCTCTTTGGCGGCCGCCACGATCAAACCAACCCGGGGACGGACACCTCATGTTTCAAAGTTTCAAGTTTGGAAAACTTGAAACTTTGAAACATGAGGTGTCCGTCCCCGCCATTCATCGCGCCGAGGTTACCACCCTCCCCCCAACCAAGCCCCGAACCGTCCAACCGTGGAGCGCGCGGCGGCCGGGGCCCGCAGGCGAAGTAAAGCGCAGCAGGAACAGCCCCGGACTCCTCCCGTTTCCCAAACGAGAAGACCCAGCTCAGTGCCGTGACGCGCCAAGCGAGCCATGAGCCAGCGGGCCCCGGCCGCCGCGCGCGGTGCAGAAAGAAAACGAGCCCGCCGAAACCCGAGCAGAACCTCAGCTGAGAGGCGTCAACTCCGAGTACAGCAACGTCACCGTCACGTACTCCCCGTGCTCGCTCTGAGCCATATGCAACACGTTCACTTCCCGAGAGGCGAGGAACTTGTTCACGTCCTCCTCCACCTCTTTCACCAGGCCGCGAACCACCAGGCATTGAAGGCCCATTTCAACCCTCCCGATCTGCGAGGCGCGCCGCCTGGCGCCTCGCCTCTTCCGCATAACTTTCCTTGCCCGTCGCTTGCGCAGCATCTGCGAGCCTTGTCCAGGTCTCGGCGTCAATGGGCTTGCGCGAAGCCGTGCTGGCCTCGCGCAACAGGAAGAGATCGCCCTCGGCGATCGCATGATCGCGGAGCCGGGCGAGCCCGTCTTCGTTCTCCACCTTCTGGAAGAAGGCGACGGCTTCGCCGTGACGCTCCGCAGCCAGATAGGCCTCGGCAATTGCGTTCGCTCGCGCCGCATCGAGAGCGCCGGCCAACAAGTGCCGGCGTGTCAGCGGATCGGGAATCAGTGAGCGGGCCATCAGTACCTCGGGACTTCAGGATCGATGGTGAGCGACCAGGCGTCGATGCCGCCCACCAGATTCGAGATATCGGCGAACCCGGCCCCGGACAAGAGCGCGCAGGCTGCAGCGCTACGCCCGCCCTTGTGGCAGTGCACGATGACACGCCGGTCCTTCCATTCGCCGAGTTCCACGAGCCGCGACTCCAGCTGATCGAGGGGAATCAGCAACGATCCGTCGATCCTGGCGGTCTCGTATTCGTCATCACGCCGGACATCGAGCAACAGGAAATCGTCGCCCGCTGTGAGCCGCGCCTGCACTTCGCTCGCCGAGACCTCGCCGAAAGCCGGCGCCTCTTCGACCGCGGGAACGCCACAGAAGCCCTCGTAATCCACGAGTTCGGTGATCGTGGGCGAGTCGCCGCAGAGCGGGCAATCCGGATCCTTCTGGAAGCGGAACTCGTTGAACTTCATCTCGAGGGCGTCGTAGTGGAGAAAGCGCCCGATCAGGGGCTCGCCGATGCCCGTCAACAACTTCACGGTCTCGGTGGCCTGGATCATCGCGATCATGCCGGGCAGTACCCCGAGGACACCACCTTCCGCGCACGAGGGAACTTCGCCCGGCGGCGGCGGCTCCGGGAACAAGCAGCGGTAGCAAGGCCCCCGCGACGCATCGAACGTGCTGGCCTGGCCCTCGAAGCGCAGGATCGCGCCGTACACGGTGGGTTTGCCGAGCAACACGCAGGCGTCGTTCGAGAGGTAGCGGGTCGGAAAGTTGTCCGTCCCGTCGATCACCACGTCATAGGGCGCGAAGATCTCGAGGGCGTTTTCGGATGTTAGTTGCTCGGCATGCAGCGTCACTTCGACATCCGGGTTCAATGCCTGGATCCGCTGGCGTGCGACCTCGACCTTGGGCTTTCCGATGTCGGCGGTCTGGTAGAGCACCTGGCGCTGCAGGTTCGAGACGTCGACCACGTCGAAATCCATCAGGCCGATCCGACCCAGGCCGGCCGCGGCCAGGTACAAGGCCAGCGGCGAACCCAGCCCGCCGGCACCGACCAGGAGCACACTCGAGCCGAGCAGCGCGCGTTGCCCCTCGACACCGAACTCGGGCAGGTTCAGGTGCCGTCGGTAGCGGTCGTATTGCGCAGGAGTGAGCGGTGCCTGGCCCATGACGAAACGCTAGGACTCGAACGGCGTCGGATCAAACCGGCGCATCGGAACGCCCGTCCGATTCAACGCCCGGAGACGAAGACGATGCGGGCCGCCCGCGGCTCGTCATCGAAGGCCCAGCAGACGTTCACACGCAGGCCCGGACGCAGCTTGGACCAGCCCGAGACGCCGGTTCCGCCTTCGTCCACCACGCGAGCCCCGGAGGCCTTCTTGAAGGAGGTGGTTCGCCCCCCGCGCTCGACCGAAAGCGAGCCACCGCTGGCGGACTTCACGATGCCGTTGAAGGAGCGGAGCGCACCGCAGGAGCCGGCCCAGGCGGCCGTGCTGGGCGCCAACACCAGCGATATCGCGACGAGGAATCCGGACAGCGCTCTCCTGGCCCGTAGCCCGGCGTGTAACCCGGCAGGTCGTCCGATCCGTCCCCAGGCCCGACTGCGCATCTTCCCCTCGCCTTCCGCTGTGATCCAATAGCCCGCGGCGGGCAGAATGGTGCCGGAGGTGGGACTCGAACCCACACGACCGTGAAGTCGGGGGATTTTGAGTCCCCTGCGTCTACCAGTTCCGCCACTCCGGCGCGCGGGGCGGGATCATACCAGACGCCTCGCGGCGGACTATCCTTGTGAGATGTCTGACGCAGCGACCCTCTACTCCTCGATTCCGTGCAATTTCTGCCAGCGCGTGAAGATCGCGCTCAGCGCCAAGGGCGTGGCCTTCGAGAATGTCGAGATCGATCTGGTGCGTCGGCCGAGCTGGTTCCGGGCGAAAGCCTCAGGCGGAACCGTGCCGCTCTTCGAGTGCGACGAAGGTGCCTTCTACGGCAGCGCCGCCGTCAACGAGTACATCGACGAACGTTGGCCCGAACCGCCGTTGCTTCCATCCGCACCAGCAGAGCGTGTCCGCGCACGCATGTTCATCGACTGGTGGAACCACAAGGGACCAACGGCGCCTTACGAAGAACGGCTGATGAACGTGCGACCCGAACGCGAGAAGGCCGTCGAAGAGCGGCTGAGCCGTGCGCTCGAGGAATGCGAAGAACGCCTCGCTGCGTTGGACTACGCCGGCGGCTACTGGAATGGCCAGAGCCTCAGCCTGGTCGACGCCGCTGCCGCTCCGGTCTTCGTAAGGTTTGCCGGCCTGCGCCACTTCCACGATTTCGAGATTCCCGAAAGCCTCGGCCAGGTACGCGCCTGGCACGATGCGCTGCTCGAGGATCCCCACGTGCGTGCCACTGCGCCGGACGAGAGCGAGCTGCTCTCGATGTTGACGGACTACCGGGTCGTACTGAAGAAGGCCGCCGACGCCGGCATCGAAGTCCCCGTCTCGAGCGCGGACTGAGCATGGAACTCGAAGGCAAGATCGCGATCGTGACCGGCGCGGCCCGCGGCATCGGCCGTGGCATCGCAACGGAACTCGCCCGCGCCGGTTGCGACGTCGTGATCGGCGACCTGCTCCAGATCGACGAGATCGCGGCCGACGCGAAGGAGACCGTGGCGCGCGTCGAAGCGCTCGGTCGCCGCGCGCTCGCGGTGCAATGCGATGTGAGCGAGCCCGCCGACTGCGACGCCCTGGTCGCGAGCGCCATCGAGCAGTTCGGCGGCCTCCACGTCGTGGTCGCGAATGCGGGCGTGATGAATATCGCCACCGTCGCCGAAACACGACCCGAAGATTGGGAGCGCGTGTTGCGCGTGAATAGCACCGGCACCTTCCTGACCTGCCGCGCCGCGCTGCCGCACCTCACCGCCCAACGCGAAGGCAGCATCGTCAACATCGCCTCGATCGCGGGTCTGCGCGCGGGTGGCGGCCGCTCGCCCTACACGGCCAGCAAATTCGCCGCGGTGGGCTTCACCCAATCGCTGGCCGCCGAAGTCGCCAAGGACGGCGTGCGCGTCAACTGCGTCTGCCCCTCCTCGGTCCGCAGCCAGATGACCGTGGGCGAACTCGCCGACGTGGTCGGCCTCGACGATCTCGGTGCCGCCGACGAGATGTGGACCAAGGTCGCCGAAAAACGCCTGCCCCTCGGCCGCTCGGTAGAGCCCGAAGACATCGGCCAGGCCGTCGTCTTCCTCTGCCAGGCCGAGATGATCGTGGGCGTCGCCCTCCCCGTCACCGGCGGCGAGGGCCTCCCGACCAAGTAGCCCGCAAAGTCCCCGCCCGAAAAGGCGCTTTTGACACACCGCGGACGGGCCGATAGTTTCCGCAGCCGCTCGAAGACACCACGCTTCGAGCACCGTGGGGCCGTAGCTCAGCTGGGAGAGCGCCTGAATGGCATTCAGGAGGTCAGGGGTTCGATCCCCCTCGGCTCCACCAGGAATTTCGCGGGGTTAGGCCAGAAGGTGTGGCCCCGCGTCCCATTCTGGTGTGCCCATGGTGTGCCGGCCCGACTCGGCGCCGCCCCGACAGCTGGATCGCCACCAAGATGTCATACAGGTCAACGTGGCCTACGAGATCGGCTTCGCAATCGCCATAAAGAAGCGCGTCTTCCTGATCCAGAACAGGGCGCTACAGGACCCAGAAGAACAAGGTCGAATGTCGACCTCCGACGCGATCGATGGGATTGCATGCAGCCTGGACGTGGAAATAGCAAACGGCGAACTCGACGCGGGTCGGTCTCGTCTGCCGCGACGCGCGGGCGCAGATACGATCGGCGGTCCCGTCTCGGACGCCGGAGCCCGGCTCGCGGACCGCGGACCGCGGACCGCGGTGGGGAATCTACGGATCGCGCTTGGCTGCGCTCTCGAATCGTTGTCTCAAGAACTCGCGAAACCGCGTGCTGAATGGGTCGATGGAGCCGCGTCGCCGGAACCACTCCACAACCCCGGGCAGCGACGTCCACCATTCCAGACTGGGCTGCCAGCCCTCCCAATGGTCGTCGTCCAGAAGCCCCTGCTCGTGCTGCAGGTACGCGGCTTCGAAGTTGGCGAACATGTGCGCCATGAGTCCAGCGAAGCGCGCTTGCTCATCCGGGTCCAGCTGATCCAGGTCCAACGTGCCGACGCGAATAATCCGGGCGATGTCCTGGTCCTGGGTGACCAGACGGGAGAAGGAGGACTGCGCGGTGACGATCTCGATCTGTGTCGAGCCCCGGACCGTGCGCGTGTTCTGCCGGATCTGCACCGCCAGGTAGCCCAGGGTGAGGATCACCCCGATGGCTCCCAGCACCTCCCCCACAGCGCCGATGGCCTCCCAGTTCATGAGTGTCCTCCGCTAACGGCCGACGCTAGCTGGTGTGCCATTTGGTGTGCCAACTGAGCCGCACGCAGCAGCACAGGGCCGCGCTCAGCGGAACTCGATCTCGCCCAGGTGCCCGAAATCCCTACTGGAGCAGCACTCATTGGCACCCAGCCGCACAACGATCCCGGCCATTCCATTCAAGAGGTCAGGGGTTCGACTCCCCTCAGCTCCACCAAGGATTCCACGAGGCCCGGCTGAATGCAGCCGGGCCTCGGTCGTTCCGCCCGCCTTCTCCAGTTCAATCGCCCAAGACCCCGTAGTCGGTGAAGTTGTATGCGATCTGCCAGAGAAACAGGGTGATCCCAAATCCCGTGTGGACTTCTCTGCGCGTGGTGCTCAGCCCAACAAGTCCAGCGGCGGTGATGGCGATCCAAAAAGCAAGGAATCCCACCCGAGTTCCCCACTCCACGCCCTTCATGAACGTGTCCGCGAGATCGATGACGTTCAGTACCAAGAGTCCGCCGTAGAACCAGCTACGGATCGAGAGGAAGTACTCCCAGGAGTCAGCCATGCCCGCAAGCCGATGTGGCACGAGGATCACCGCCAACATGAAAAGGGAGACGGCATACAGAACGAGGAAGAAATAGAGACCTACCCCAAACTCCGAAGCGAGCTGGCTCCACTTGAACTCGAACCACCAGAAGGTCACCAGGTAGACGAAGATGAACCCTACCCAAGAGAGGTAGGTGATCTCCAAGCGGACGCGCGGCCCATCGCCCCGCATCCGGTGCACCGCGCTGCCCAGGGCCGAGAGGATGTGGGTGATTCCGAGACCGACGATGATCGAGATCAAGACCAGCGCGTACTCGAAGGGGCTCATGAGTCTCCAGTCCTGTTGAGTGGGCCGATCGACGAGCCAGCAGATGGCCGGCCAGAAGCTCGCATTCTACTCGGAACGGGTGTGCGATTTGGTGTGCCAACGGAGCCGCCCTCGGCGACACCCACCGAAACTCGGTTCCCTGGAATGGCATTCAGGAGGTCAGGGGTTCGATCCCCCTCGGCTCCACCAGGATCTCCGCGATCCCCCGCTCATGGCAGCCGGGCCGCGCCTTACGGCCCGCCGCTGCCTTCGCCCTCCCGCCACCACGGGAAGATCTCGTCCCAAGGCTGCGGGGTGCGGCTCCCGATCTCGCTCATCAGCTCGGGAGCGTCGGGCGACGCCTGTGCGTCCAGCTCCCAGTAGCGGCGGCCGCCGGGTGTTCCCAGGACCCGGGCCAGCACGTCGACGGCGGCGTCCCGGGTCTCCGGCGCGATCAGGTGCCGGCGCCAGAGTTGCTCGGCCACCATGCAGTGATTGACGAGTGAGCCCACCTGCATCTGGAAGACGACCTTCTCGTTCTTCGACAACCCATCGAAATTGGCGAACCCCTTGCGGATCGCGTTCGCCGTGGATTCCACCGCCCAACGATCCCAGATCTCGTTCAATCCATGGACCCACGACAGCTCGGCCGACGCCTCGGCGTGTCGGTTCGACTGTCGAATCTGGACCGCCAGATAGGCGACGGAAACGATCACCACGACCCCGCCAAGGAAATCGCCGATTGCGCCGATGGCTTCCCAGTCCAAGCCGGTCTCCTCCCTCGCGGAACGCATTATACCCAGAATTGGTGTGCCATCTGGTGTGCCAACGAAGCCGCACCTAGCAACACAGGGCGACCCTCAGCAGGACTCGACCTCGCCCAAGTGCCCGAAATCCCTACCTGAGCGGCACTCGGCGACACCCAACCGCACAACGATCCCGGCAATGGCATTCAAGAGGTCAGGGGTTGGACTCCCCTCAGCTCCACCAGGGATTTCGCGGGGTTGGCTGGCAACGGCTGGCCCTGCTTCGCGTTCTAGTGTGCCGGCTCGCGTTTCGGATCTGAGCGCGAGGCGGACGGCCGCCCACCTAGTCGAGCAACACCGCGGGCCAGTCGAGCACGACATGGATGGCGCTTGCCGTCCGCGGGCCTGTTCGGCGCACCATGAGGAAGCGCTCGCCGTCGGCCGACACGTCGTAGTTGGCGCCCTCGCCGCCGAATCGCGTCTTCTCGAACTGTCCCGTGAAGAGACGCCGGGGGCGCTCCGCGGTGGGCTCCGGGCCCGTCAAGTCCACGACCATGAGGTCGTTGCCCGCGCGGTAGAACAGCTCTCCGCCTGTGTCCGACCAGTTCCTGGACCAGACGGGCTCGCTCCCGCCACCCGTCGAGATCTGGATGCTAGGCCCGGGCCCCTCGAAGGGCCGGACGTACACCTCGTCTCGACCCGTTTCGTCCGACACGGCGGCAATCCAGCGCCCATCCGGAGAGAAGCGGGCCCCCCGCACGTTGTGTGGGGTATCGATCAGCGGAACGGCGCCTTCGGGATCGCCGGGCGGGAGCATGCCCACGTAGGTCGTTCCGTCTACCCGCCGGGCCAGGAACGCCAGCCACAGCCCATCGGGTGACCACGAGGTCGGGAACTCCCAGCTTCCGGGGCCGGTCGTGCGGAGCAAGATCTCGGGTTCTCCGCTGAACTCCCGGATCCAGGCGAGCGCAGGCCCTTGATCGCCCTCGTCTTCTCCGATTTCGGAAGAGAATGCGAGGGCGCTCCCGTCCGGGCTCCAGACCGGATCGAAGTCCTCTCCGGGATGGGAGGTGACCCGGGAGAAGGGGCCGCGCACGAGGTCGAGCGTCCAGATGTCGAGGTTCGTGCCCTCGGTGATCGCTAGTGCCACCCGCGTGCCATCTGGCGACAACCGCGGTGTCGCGTAGGTCCTGCCTTCGTGAAGCGTGGACACCACTTGGCCGTCCCTGCCCACCCAGACCAGCTCCTGCGCGCTCGTCGAAAACTCGCCTGCGACGTAGGCGAGGACGCCGTTGCCCCCGACCGAGTAGTGGGCGGCTCCGTTCGACTCCGACATCACTCCGACCAGCAGCTCCTGCTCCGGTCCCGTGACCTCGCGGCTCGAGGCGTCGAACGGAACGGCATGTAGGCCGCTTCCCCGGGTGAAGAGGAGGTGCCCGCTCCTCGAGAAGCGCGGGCTCATGCCGCCGTTGAGCAGGACACGACGCTCTCCGGACTCGATCGACACGATCGCCACCCTTGCGTCCCGTGGGCTCGAGCCTGCGTTCTCCGCGAAGAGCAAGTGGGTGCCTCCCGGGACGGCCGCAGGCCACGCGGCCGGCGGCTCGGGAGAGGTCACGAGCTCCCACTCGTCGATGGCCCCGATGCGATCGTCGCTGACCGTGCCTCGTTCCAGAGCGCCATTCGCACTCGGCGCATAGACCAGCGTCGCGCCGGAGACCCATGCGGCTCCGCGATGGACCGTGGGCGGGGTCGCAGGGGCTCCCCCCGCAATTGCGACCCTCTTCAGCTTGGCGCCCTCGAAGAAGCCGATCCACTCTCCCTCGGGCGAGATGAAGGGAGCGCTCGCTCCCTCCGTTCCCGTGATCATTCGAGCTCGGGAGTCCGCCAAGGCCCGCACGTACAGGTGCCGACGTCCGTCCTCCTCGCCGACGAAGACGAGACGGCTCCCGTCCGGGGAGACCACCAGGACGGGGTGCTCGGTATCGAGAGGGAGCACCACACCCGGAGGCAGCTCGACCTGAAGCTGGGCTGCGAAGGTCGAGAAGGGTTGGTCGCCTCCCGCTTCCGGCGCCCCGACCGGAAGCCACTGGACCGCGGCTCCCGCAACCGCCCCCGCCGCGAGAAGTGCGAGGAAGGCGACGAGGATCGGCAGGGGAAGCCACTTGGGCGCTGCAGTCGATCGATCGTCTGACGGGTCCTCGGAATCCGCCGGGAGGGTTCGCTCGACGCCTTCGGACGAGGCGTCGAATACCCATCCCAGCGCCAGCGCCACGGGCAGCCCGAGGACGACCACCACTCCGATGCTCGTTAGCGCGACCTGGGGGAGCTGGAAGACCTCGACCAGCAGCTCGGCGCCCTGGAGGACCAGGAAGCCCGCGCCCAGGTACATCAAGGCAACGCGAACGACGCGTCGTCGTCTCAGCTCGTCGAGGAAGCTGCTCCAGGGAGTCGGGTCATCCGGCACGTAGCGATTCTACGCCCTACGGCACCGGAACGAACCAGCCCTTGCTCCACCAGGGTTTCTGCTCGGCCCGGCTGAATGCCGCCGGGCCGCGGTCGTTCGGTAAGCCAGCCCTGATCGGCCAGCATCGGCTCGAAGCCTGCCTGGATAGCGATAACACCCCGACCTCGCCCATTGGGAACGGACCCGATGACTCAGGGCCGTTCGTCGAACTCCATGATTCGGACGGCAGCGATTCGCCAGTCGTCATCCTGACGGCTGACCACCATCGTGTGCTTTTCTTCGATCTTCCCCGACGCGTGCGTGGTCAGACCCGACGATTCGATGATCGCGACATCGCGGTCGAGGAACCGGATGGAATCGATCGTGACCTCCCAGCGGAATCCGGGCATCCTGTTGAACTCTTCCTCGTTACGCCTGAGCTCGTCCCATCCCGACAACCGCTCCCGACCAACGATCCAGATATCGCCGTCGGGCAGGTAGGTCCGGATGACCTCATCGGGGTCGCCCCGATTGGTCGCGGCCTGGTTCCTGGCGAGCATCGCGTGGATCGCGGCCTCATCTGCGTCTCTGTCCGGCAGGCCATCACCCGAACATCCGGCTGCGAAGGTCATCGCCATGGCCAATGCGGACCCGAGGACCCGAACGAAGTTTTTTTGGGGGATCAATCGATACCTCCCTCCATTGGTGAAACGTGCCGGATGCTATCTCGATTCCAGCCCGAAGACCGAACGAGTTCGGCGTGGTGCGTCGCCGGGACCGACCGAGGTCGCCTACGGCGCGAGGCCGACGCGCGCCATGAGTTCGATGAAGCGCGGGTGGTCGCGAATGAAGTCGTAGCCTTCGTTCAGCCGCATGCTCAGGACGCTGCGGGAGCCGGAGCGCTCCTCATAGCCGAGTTCCAACGCATCGAGCGCGCGCCCGGCATCGCCGACAAACGCGTACACCTGCCCGAGGTCCTCCAATCCGAACTCCACCCGATCAACCACCCCATTCGGCAAGACCTGGGGCTCGCCGGTCTCGGCGTGCCGAACGAACGCTTCCCCAACCAACTTCGCAGCTTCGACATCGCGGCCCGTACGCTCGGCCCACGTCACGCAAATTCCAGCCGCCTCCGAGGCCCGACCCGCGCGCAGGTAGGTCAGCCAGAGGTTGCCGTACTGCTCGACCGCATCGGGGTACTGCCGGATGTTCTCCCGGGCAATGGCGATCGATGCGTCCATGTCTCCCGCATCCATCAGGATGTAACTCAGGTTCATACTCATCAGTCGCGAGAAGGGATCGACCTCGACGGCACGACGCGCGAGTTCTATCGCCTCTTCGTGCCCGCCCTGCCATGACAGAATGTGCGAGAGCCAGTGTAGAGCGCCGGTATTGTTAGGCTGGATCGTCAACGCCCGGCGCAAGCTCGCCTCGGCTCCCTTCCAATCGTAGTAGTGGATCAAGCGGTTCCAGCCGACGGAAGTGAGTGCTTCGGGGAGATTCGGATCGAGAGCGAGCGCTCGGTTCGCGGCCGCCTCGGACTTGCCTCGCGCCTCCCTCGCTACATCGATATCGGCCACGTATTCTGGCAGGAGGAAGTAGGCGTCGGCGAGGCCCGAGTGAGCCAACGCAAATTCTGGATCGAGCGCGACCACCTCATCGAAATACTCGACCGCCTGATACAAGGACTCCCGCGTTCGCTCTTCCAGAAGCTGCTTCCCGCGGAAGTAGCTCTCGAACGCGGCCAGACTCTGCGTCGGCGCGGAGTCGAGGCGCTCGTGTTCCTCTGCGGAAAGTGTCACCCGGAGCGAGTCGGCGATGGATGTCGCGATCTCGCTCTGGATGGCAAAGACATCTGCTGCGGTGAGTTCGCGATCGTAGGTCTCGGCCCAGACGTGCTCATCGCTTGCGGCATCGATGAGCTGGACATTGATGCGGATCCGATCTCCGGAGCGTTGCACGCCGCCCTCCAGGATCGCGGCGACCCCGAGCTCGCGAGCAATCTCCGGGATGGTCTTCGTGGTCTCCCGGTACTGGAGAACCGACGTTCGCGAGATCGTCTTGATCGAACGAATCTGCGAGATGTTCGTGAGGAGATCGTCGTGGATCCCGATCGTGAAGGGATCGTTGGCCGCGTCCCCGCTCATGTTCTCGAATGGCAGGACCGCCACAGAACGTTCTCCCTCTGGCGCTGGATCGATGTCGTCCGTATCGGCTTCGACGAATCGGTCCAATGCGAGGAACCAGAGCGCGCCGACCGCCAGCGCGGCGAAGATGATCAGCAGACTGCGCCGGCCCGCCGGCCCCCTCGCCTGGCTGCGATCCACGTCCGCGTCCCGCTTGACACCTTCCGGCGTGAGTTCGAAGGCCCATGCGAGTACGAGCGCCAGCGGAAAGCCCAGAATCACCACGAACGTGAGCACCTGAAGAATCCAGTGCGGGGCGTCGAAGGTCGGCAGAACCGTTGACGCGACCTCGACCACGATCCATCCGACCACGCCGTAGGTCGTGGCCACGCGAAATACATTTCGCCGTTTGAGCTCTGTCAGGAAGCCGGGCTTCTCGTTCATGGGGCGCATTCTAGCTGGAAGTGGTGTGCACCGTGGTGTGCCGACTGGGCCAGATTGGCACCTGGCCGCACAACCTTCGCGGCCGTTGCATTCAGGAGGTCAGGGGTTCGATCCCCCTCGGCTCCACGCGCTTCTGCCGTTCGAGGATGCGATCACCCAGCAGCCGGCTGCGTCGCAGCTTCGGTGCGTGGCGCAGATGATAGTTCGAGTCGAGCATGTCGCGGACGGGGTGAGTGGCTTCGACGGGTTCCGAGAGGAGCCTGCCGGGCAACGCCTCGGAGAGTCGGCGGTGGATCACGGCGATGTCGGCCTGGGCCGATTCGAAGGATCTGGCCTCTAGCGGCGGGTGCGCGTAGTAGACTTCGGCGCCGTTCGCGGCCGCTTCCGTCGTAAAGCTGCGCAGTTTCTCTACCTGGGTTGCGATGAGGCCCGAGCGCCCGAGATCGCAATCGAGCAGTGTGGGGATCGGCGCCGCCACCTCGTCGACGTGCTGGCTGACGGTGCTGTCGCCGTATCGATTGATGTAGGCGATGTCGTGAATCGGATCGTGGGCGCGAGGACCATCCCAGGAACGGGAACGAAGCACGGAGCCGAGATGATAGAGGCTGCGGTCCAGCACGAGCTTGAGCTGGTCGACGCCCATGTCCTCCAATGAAATGGGGCGTTGCTCCAGAAGCCAGATGAGATCCCGGGCGGACACGACGTCCGTGCAGAAGTGCTCGTACTCGAACGACAGCAACACCACGTCGCCCTCAGCGAGGTGGCCGCGCACCTCGTTGAGCATCAGTTCCAATCCCAACGGCGCGGTCAGGGCCATGTTGATCACGCTCGAGAGCCCGGACGTTTCGGCCAGCGTGGGCGAGTCCAGGCCGTAGAGCACGCTCGAACCCCCGACCAGGATGAGACGCGGCGGGCCGGACGCATCGAGCAGCGCATGCTTCTGGCGGGCAGCTCCGAGCAAGGCGTGCTCGTTTCGCGAGTAGCCCCAACCGAGCGAAGCCAGCACGAGAAACTGCAGGGCCAGGAAGATCGCGACGCGAACGCCCAGGCGCCCGCTCGATTCGATGGCCTGTGTGGATCCCTGTCGCTCGATGGTCGGAGGCATGGCGTCCTGTTCCGCGTCGTTAGAACTGAAAGTAGATGAAGGTCGGCACGTCGTTGGGCATTCGGTACATGCACAGCCAGATGAGACCCGAGTAGACGGCCCAGCGCGCCGCCCGGGGCCAGGGCAGATCGAGCCCGTGTTGTTTGCCCCGCTGGAACCACTCGGCCAGCACGAAGAGACCGAGCAAGGCGAACAATCCGAGCTCTCCGCCGATGACCTGCCAGGCTTCCAGGTACGCCGATGGCGTGAGAAGATCGAGACCCGCGCGCTCGAAGATGAGCAGTGAATCGCCCAGGGTATCCGCACGGAAGAACACCCAGGTCAGAGTCACGAAGGCGAAGGTGCCTAGCATTCTCGACAGCGCGCGAGGTTGCGGCAGGCGTGCAGTGCCACCGGGCAGATCGTCGGGCCCCTCGGAAGCGCGTCGCCCGGTCATCACCGAGGGGACGATCCACAAGCCGTTGAGTGCGCCCCAGATCACGAAGTTCCAGGAAGCACCGTGCCACAGTCCGCTGAGCGTGAAGGTGGCCAGCAGGTTGAAAGCCTGACGAGCGCGGCTCGCGCGATTCCCGCCGAGGGGGATGTAGACGTAGTCCCGAAACCAGGTGGAGAGCGAGATGTGCCAGCGGCGCCAGAACTCGGCCGCGCTCATCGAGAAATACGGGTTCGCGAAGTTCCGCATCAGGCGGAACCCGAAGAGCCTCGCGGTACCGGTCGCGATGTCGGAGTAGCCCGAGAAATCCAGGTAGATCTGGAAGCCGAAGCAGACGGTCGCGAGCATCAGGACCGGGCCTGACGATTCCCCAGGATTCGCGTAGTGGAGGTCGACGATGCGGGCCAGGTTGTCCGCCAGCACCAGTTTCTTGACGAAGCCCCAGAGGATCTGACGCAGGCCGTCCACGAGATCGGACTCGCGCACCTGTCGGGGCTGTTGGAACTGCGGCAGCAGGTGGGCCGCGCGCTCGATCGGGCCGGCAACGAGTTGGGGAAAGAAGGACACGAACGCCAGGTAGTCGAGCAGGCTCTTCGAGGGCTCGAGCTGGCGCCGGTAGATGTCGATGGTGTAGCTGAGCGTCTGGAAGGTGTAGAAGCTGATGCCCACCGGAAGGACGAGGCGCAGCGTGACCGGATGCAGGTTCAATCCGAGCGAGGCTGCGAGATCCGTCAACTCGGCGGCGAAGAAATTGAAGTACTTGAAGGTCCCGAGGAGACCCAGGTTCGCGCCGAGACTCGCGGCCAGGAGCCACTTGCGGGAACGGGTGCCGTCGACCTGCGCGAGGCGTTTCCCGACGAGGAAGTCGACGAGACTCGATACGAGCATGAGCACCGAGAAGCGCCAATCCCACCAGCTGTAGAACGCGTAACTGGAGAGGATGAGCAGGACATTCTGCGTCCGCCGGTTCGGCAGGGCCCGGTAGACGCCGAGCACGAGGCCCAGGAAGAGCAGGAATGTCAGCGTCGTAAAGGTCATGGGATTCGGGGCCCGAAGACGCCGCCGGCTGCGAGAAGATCCGGAGACGTCCGATTCGGGGTGGGCCGGCACTCTAGCCCCGCCCAGCCAGCCGCGACGCCCCCTGAACGAGCCGCCGTGGCGCGGCGAGTGGCGTAGGCCCGCGCGTTATTCGGCAGGTGGATTGCATTGCCCATGTGTCATCCGGACCCAGCGGGCCAGCGGCGGGTCACCTTGACCCTCCTTCCCAGCATCTCGCTTGCTTGTCGAGCCCGCTGGTGGCTCGTGGCTGGAACGGATTATGCACGCAGTAGAAAGCAGACAAGGGAGCGGCCGTGGTCGAGGTAACCGTGCAGCTTCAAGGTGCACCACGAGGAGGGCCCGCTCTCCCGCGCGACCCCATCGGGCTCTCCCTTCCAGAAGCTTCGACGGCGGGGGATCTCCTCCGTGAGGTGGCGGCGAGGGTTCCCGAACCCCTTCGTTCGGCCTTGCTTCCGGCGGGCCCCGGGCTTCCCACGCGCCTTCGTCTTTTCATCGACGGCCAACTCGCGCAGCGCCGGGACCAGCGGATCGCTCGCGACGGAAGCGCCGCGGCCCGGGTCATCGTGGTACTTGCGTCTCCGGTCTCCGGGGGGGCGTGAACGAGGGAGAACGCCTTGATCGAGAACCAAGCCCAGGAAGACGTCTGGATTCCGAGCGCATGCTCCATGTGTTACAACCAGTGCGGCATCCTCGCGCACCGCAAGGAAGGCACCCTCGTCAAGATCGAAGGCAACCCGGACAGCCCCTACGGGCGCGGCCGCCTTTGCGCGCGCGGCCTGGCCGGCATCCAGATGCTCTACGACCCGCACCGGGTCGATCGGCCGCTGCGCCGCACCAACCCGGTGAAGGGCATCGGGGTCGATCCCGAGTGGGAGGAGATCTCCTGGGACGAGGCGCTCGATCTCGTCACCGCGAAACTCGCGGAGGTGCGTGAAGAGGATCCGCGCCAGCTCTTCTTCAGCGGCACCGTCGTCTCGCTCTCGCCGCTGATGCACATGCTAGGCACCTTCCTTCCCGCGTACGGAACGCCCAACGCGTTCGTCTCGGATGGCCACCAGTGCGGCAATGCCGAGCACATCCTTGCCCGCACCCTCCATGCGTCGGTAACCACCAACCCGGATGCGCGTTATTGCGATTACCTGCTGCTCTTCGGCTGTCAGGCGGGGCTCGGAACCTACTATGCGCTCACCACGATGGCCCAGGACGTGGCCGACGCCCGCGTGCGTGGGATGAAGCTCGTGGTCGTCGATCCCTACTTGAGCCAGGCCGCCGAGAAGGCCGACGAGTGGGTGCCGATCCGGCCCGGCAGCGACGGCGCAATGGCGTGCGCGATGCTGAACCTGCTGGTGAACGAGTACGGGATGTACGACGCCGAGTACATCGGCCACCACACGGACGGCCCCTACCTCGTTGGAGAGGACGGACGTTACGTCCGGGATGCCGACGGCAAGCCGTTGGTGTGGGACACGGGGCCGGGCGCCGCCCGTCCCTTCGACGCGGCCGGGCGCCCGACGGAATCGGCCGCGTTGACGGGTTGTTATTCGGTCGACGGAAAGCGCTGCAAGCCCGTGTTCCAGCGCTTGAAGGAGCAGGTGGCGAAATGGACGCCCGAGGAGGCCGAGAAGGTCTCGACGGTCCCGGCCGAACGAATCCGGCACATCGCGCGGGAGTTCGGCGAGGCCGCGCGCATCGGCCAGACCATCGAGATCGAGGGCCACGAGTTGCCCCACCGCCCCGCTGCCGCGCTCTACTTCAAGGGCGCGCACGGCCACGACAATGCCTGGCCCACCTCCCTCGCGATCGAGCTGCTGAACGAGGTCGTGGGCGCGAGCAACGTTCCGGGCGGCCTGATGGGAACCAATCCCGTCTGCTTCGGCCACCCGGAAACCGGCTTTCCGCGTTGGAACCCGACGGCCGGCGCGGAGGGTCTGCTCGAGGCGGGTGCCCTGCTGCACAACGACATCGACGGGCCGACCCCCGGCTGGCCGCCGCCGCCGGAATCGGCCGAGCTCCCGAACCTGCGCGACCTGATCGGCTGGCCGATCACCACGTGTTTCACGCCTGCCGCCCTCAATGACGACGAGAACTTCGGCGGCGCAGTCCGCCCGAAGATGCTCATCAACTACGGGTCGAACCTGTTGATGAGTGCGGCGCGACCGGAGACCTGCTTCGAGGCCTTCAAGGATTGCTTCGTGGTGTGCTCGAGTCTGTTCTCGGACGAGACGGCGGAGGCGCTTGCGGACATCGTGCTGCCGGACGCCAGCTACCTCGAGCGCCTCGATCCGGTGCCCAACTTCGCGCGCCACCATCATCCGGTGGGCCTTGGGGATTGGGGGCACCAGATCCGCCAGCCCGCCGTGGAGCCGCTCCACGAGCGCCGGCACTTCTGTGAGGTGTTGCTCGAGATCGAGCGACGCCTCGGGATCAACGAAGTGGCCAACCTCATGACGAACTTCGCCTATGGCATCCCGCCCGAGTTCGCGCTCGAGCCCGACGAGGAGTACAGCTGGGAGGAGATCTCGGACCGCATCTACAAGGGCTGGTTCGGCTCGGAGCGCGGGCTCGCCTGGTTCCAGAAGAACGGCGTGCTGAGCTGGCCCAAGCAGGTAGAAGAGGTCTATTGGAAGCCCTTTTCCGAGGCGCGGGCGCCCCTCTACAACGAGTGGCTGGTACGTTACGGCGAGGACGTGCGGCGCATCGCCCACGAGAAGGGAATGAGCGGGATCGACACGAAGGGGTTCCTGCCCCTGCCGGACTGGTTTCCGTGCCAGGCGCACAAGCCGGTTCCGGGCTTCGACCTCCAGGCCATCTACTACCGCGTGCCCTGGCACACATTCTCGATGACCTACGAGAACCCATGGCTCGACGAGATCAGCCGGGGCGAGCCTTACAGCTACTACGTCTGCATCAACGCGGCGACGGCCCGAGCAAAGGGGATCCACGACGAAGACCCGATCGTCATCGAGGGGACCGACGGCGCCCGCATCGAGGGGCGCGCGCGGCTCACCGAGGGCGTTCATCCCGAGGTGGTCGCCATCGCGAACAACGGCGGACACTGGGCGCGCGGCATGCCGCTCGCGAAGGGCACGGGAGTCTTCTTCAACCAACTCCAGAAGATGGACCTCGAACACACCGATCTCGTCTCGCTCTCGATGGACTGCGACGCGAGGGTGCGGGTCTATCCGGCCGAAGGAGGTTAGTCGTGCGTCTCGGTATGGTGATCGATCTGAAGCGCTGTATCGGCTGCTACGGGTGCCAGGTATCGTGCAAGGCCGAGAACGGAACGCGGCCAGGAACCACCTACGCGCGCCTGATCAAGCGCGAGTGGGGCACGTTCCCGGACGTGCAGCGGCTGTCCATCCCCCTGCTCTGCAACCACTGCAGCGAGCCGCCGTGTGTCGACGTCTGTCCGACCGGCGCCAGCCAGAAGCAGGAAAGCGATGGCATCGTGTTCGTAGACGGGGACGTCTGCGTGGGCTGCCGAGCCTGCGTGATGGCCTGCCCGTACGGGGCCCGCTACTACCAGGACCGCGAGCACACCTACTTCGACTCCGAGGGTCCCAACGAGTACGAAACAACCCGCTACCTGGAGCATGTGCGTGGCGTCGTGGAGAAGTGCGACTTCTGCCGGCACCGGCTCGCCGAAGGGCTCGATCCCGCTTGCGTGACCAACTGCATGTCGAAGGCGCGCATCTTCGGCGACCTCGACGATCCGGACAGCGAAGTGAGCCGCCTCGTTCGCGAAGAGGGCGGCTTCCCGCTCACCCCCGAGGCCGGGACGGAACCCAACGTCTTCTACCTCCCACCCGACCGGCCGCCCACCAACGATAGACAGGTAACCCCATGAGTTCCCCCGACACGCTCGACATCCGTCGCCGCGACCTTCGCAGCGAGTTCCGGCCCCAGCGCGAGTGGATCGATGGCCGCGGCCTGCTGATCGTGGTCGCCCACTTCTTCTCGGGCATCGGCGCCGGCGCCTGGCTCTTTTCCGTCTGGCTCGACATCGAAGCGGGCATGGTCCTGGGCCTCGTCTGCGTGGCCATCCTCTCTGGCATCGCCCACCTGCTATTCCTGGGGCGTTTCGAGCGCTTCTGGCGGATGCTGAAACGGCCGCACAAATCGTGGATCAGTCGCGGCATCTGGGGCATCGGAATCTTCAGCGTCGGCGCGCTCGGAACCCTGGGCGCGCCGCCGGCCTGGCGGGACACCATGGTCGCGGTCTCGCTGTTCGGGTGCGCGATCATCCTGCTCTACGAAGGCTTCGTGTACGCAGCCTCGAAGGGGATCCCGTTCTGGAGCACGAAGCTGCTGCCGGTGCTCTACATCACCTACGGGCTGCGCGGCGGCGCGGCCCTGCTGCTCATCCTCGCCGCGGCCGGGAGCACGGCCTTCGATGTCCACGCCATGGAGGCCATCAAGCTCTGGGTCGTCGTTTCGACCGGCGTGCTCGTATTGTTGTATCTCACTACGGCCAGCCGCTCCGGCGGCGCCGCGCGCCACTCCGTACGCCAGCTGGTCGCCGGGCGGCTCTCGCCGGCCTTCTACGGGGGCACCGTCGTGGTCGGCATCCTGGTGCCGATCGCCCTGGCGGCCGCGCGGGAGTTCGGCGCGACGGGCCTCTTCCTGCTGGCCGCGATCGGTGTGTCCTCGCTCATCGGCGACTTCTACGTGAAGTACTGCGTGGTGAAAGCGGGCACCTACGTCACGCTGAGCGGCGCCGGCCTGGGCACCAATGCCAACGAACCTACACGGAGCAGGAGATTCCGCGAGGCCGGCTGACTACGGGCGAGCCTCGGTTGCTGCGGCCGGTGCCAGCAGTAGATCATCGACGGCCGCCCTGAACTCGTCGGGATACTCCGACCGGTGGCTCGACGTACGCCACCAGTCTGCGATGCCTATACCTGCGCCGTAGATCTTGAGATTCGGGACGGAGCTTTCGAAGAGACTCTCGGCGAGCCTGTCCTCTTCGCGATACAGGAACAACATCGCGTACGCCCAGAACATCTCGGCCGCGAGGTAGTCGAAGCGTACTCGTTCAGCCTCGTCGAGCGCCTGGAGGTCGCGACGGCCTCGAAGCCAGATGGACGCCAGCTCCCCATCCCCGGCGATGCTCTTCCTGAACTCCGTGAATCGTTGAGCCACGTCCGCGAGGGCGACCAGACGCTGGGAACGGCCCTGCTCGGCCACCTGGAGGCTGCCGTGGCGGATCTGTGCACCGAGATAGACGAGCGACACGATCACCCCCAGGGCTGCAACCAGCTCGGCGATTGCGGCAAGGGCACTCCAGTTCATCGGGCGCCGCCCGCTTCCAGAAGCTGCGATTCCACCCGTGCCCTGAACGGGTGGCTCAGCTGGGTGCTGAGATCGACGAGCGTCACGACGACGGCGACGGAACCGATTAGCTCGCCCAGGCTCCCCAATTCGGAAATCGTCATGCCGTATCCCCTCGAATAATCGAACGCTTCAAGGGGCATTCTACGCGGAACATCGGGCGTGCCAACTGAGCGACCCCTAAGCCAACGCTCTCAGCGGCGTGGGAGCGCCCGTCTACAGATGCGGCAGTAGCGGCACGCTGGGCGACGAGAGCGTGTCCCCGAGCTGCTTGCCTCCGGAGATGCCTCCGTAGAACGTGCTCGTCACCATCTCGGCAAAGAACTCGGCCCCCGGGTAGTAGACGATCGCGACAGAATCGAAATCGGCGTCCCCTTCGAGGGTCACGGCGCGGCCCATGTGCATCGGGCCACAGCCCAACTCGGCCATCATCCCGATCATGGCCCTCCCGTAGCCGGCGTTGGCCTTGCGTTCGTCGGCACCTCCCTCTTTCATGAAGTTCAGGACAACGAGTGCATCCTTGCCGTAGTCGCGGTTGGCCAGCAGTTTCTTCACGACGCGGTCGCGCTGGGCCCGTTGCTCCGGGGGCGCTGCCGATGCGTCACCGGGCGTGAAGGGAACCCGGGCGGGGCTGCGCGCGAGGATGTCGGCGGCTCGCACGCCGAGCAGCGCCATCGGAAGCATCAGGTTGGTCGATGCCGAACGCTGCATTCCCTGGGCGTAGCTGGCCGCGAAACCCGACCGCGATGCTTGATAGGCCGGCTTCGACGCGGCCTCATCGTAGGCGTTCCGCGACGGATACTGGGCCAACACGAAGGCGTCCCAGTCTTCCTGGGGGATCTGTCGTGACTCCAGCGCATTCAGTGCGATCTTGCCGGCGTAGACCACGATGGCACCGGCACCCTCCGTGGCTTCCACGAACCCCCTCACCGCGGCCAGAAGCTCCTGGCCTGGCGCAAGCCGGAGGACCGTCACCACATGGAAGGCCGACGAGGAATGGAAGAGCGGCTGTCGATCCGCAACCACGCTGCGGCGCGCCTTCAGGTAGCGGAAGTGCTGCCCGAGAGAAGCGAGCAGCGCGACCAGCAGGACGATCGACACGGTCCAGTAGAAAACCTTCATCTGCCCTCCGGTTCGGCCCCGATCCAGTGCCGACACCGCCAGTGCCAACATATCGCGGATCGCGGGCAACGCCTGGTGCCGCGAACGGTACCGACGCCGCCGGCCTGGAGGACGTCGACGGTGCGCGGGGCGAGCTATGCTGGTTCGCTGATCTGCGGAGGAACCCCTTGTCACATCCCGACGAACGCCCGCCGGTCGCGATCGGACATGTCCTGTTGCGAAGCCCGGACGTCGCGGCGTCCAACGCGTTCCTGCTGCGGGCCGGCCTGCGATCCATCGAGACTGGCGACGAGATCGCCGTGCTCGAACTGCGCGGCGGCACCCACCTGATCGTGCTGCCGTCGGATCAGCCGGCGTCCGGCGAAGCCAAGGCGGGCTTCGACCTGATGGTCGATGACATCGAGGCCACCCACGCACACTATGCGGCGTTGGGCATGGCGCCGAGCGAACTCCAGGTCGCGGCCTTTCACACGTCCTTCACGATCGTCGAACCGGGCGGCTCGGAGATCACGGTCACCAGCAGCCACGCGAGCGAACAACCGATCTGATCGCAAAGTTCGAAGCGTCGATGACCCACTGCGACCAGGCCACCATGGACGCCTTCTACCACGGCAACATGGCCGAGCTGATGGGGATCTCACGCTGACCCGGGCGTGACCGCCTCGAGCTTCTTACCGTGCCACGGGCAGCTGCGGTTCCGTTGCTCGGCGTCGACCAGGCAGGGCTGCACGCCGTTCACCTGAGCGGGGGTGCGCGCCGCGAGGGCGGCGAATCCTCCCGTCGGACGCCCCGCGCGCCTGCTCGCATCTGGCCGTTTCGTGTGCGCGGTCACCGGCCGGGCCGTGATTTCGGCAAGGCGTCGTGGTCGGAGTCACATCCGCGTCCGTCGCTCTTCTCGATACGTCTGTTCTGGGAGGACTTCCATGTCCAGAGCGACGATCCTGAATGGCCTGGCCGGAACCGCGTTGGTGACCCTGCTCACGACGACGTCGGCAGACGCAACGGTCGTGAATCAAACCGTCCGGTTCACACCATCGACATCGATCGACGTCGATGGCTACGAACTCTCCGTCGGAACGACGAGCGGTAGCTACGGAACGACCGTCGACCTCGGCAACCCCGCGCCGGATTCGCAGAACGTGGCCTCCGCACCGGTGGGTCTCGACGACAGCGTCGATCACTACCTGGTGTTGCGCGCCCGAAGCGATTCCGGTCTCTACTCCCCGAGCTCCAACGAGATCCTGATTGCGGCTGCCCCGGCACCACCGCCGGCACCGGCACCCGCACCCGCGCCCGCGCCGACTCCGGCGCCCGAGCCCGAACCGGAGCCCACGCCCATGCCGGTACCCCAGCCACGGCCCGAGCCGACACCGATACCGGAACCGGAACCCACTCCGATACCGGAACCCACTCCAGCGCCCGAGCCGAAGCCGGACCTTGCCCTCCCCGATGGCCACCGGATCGGAATCCTCCGCGACACCGGCGCAGTCATCGTGGCGCTACTCGCGAGCGGTGAGACGGTACCGATCGCCTTCGCACCTGCGGCCGAGGCCTACGACGTCAGGCCCGCGGTCTGCGACTTCGATGGCGATGGCAAGTCGGAGTGGGTCCTGGGCTTCGGGCGTCGGAGCCGGGGGCAGATGCTCGTGGTCGAGATGACCGACGGCCGACCCTCGAACGTCCGGGAAGTCGTTGCTGGCGAGTCCGACTATCGAACCAACAACGGGGCGACGTTCCCGGCGTGCGGCGACACGAACGGCGACGGGCGCGACGAACTCGTCGTCGGCTTCGGCACCGGTGGCCGGGGATTCCTCCAGCTCTTCGAAGGCGACGGGAATGGCGGTCTCGTCGCCGCCGACACGCGGCTCGGGAACGGACGCATCAAGTGGATCCGAAACCGCAGCTACAACAAGAGCCTCGGCGGCGGCCATCCCACACTCGGGGACATCGACGGCGACGGTCTCGACGAAGTGATCATCGGGCCGGACCTCCAGCGGCGGCCCTACGTCGTTCTGTTGGACGATGCCGAGACCGGCTTCGCGCCCTATGCCGGGCTCGACCGCCAGGGACGGCTCTACTTCGAGGGTGCTCCGCTGAGCCGGCGAACCTCCTTCTTCCCCACCGCCAATGACGTCGATGGCGACGGGCTCGCCGAGATCATCGTGGGAACGGACGAACGCGGACGTACCAGCATGTACGTCGCCGACGATGCCGGCACCGGCTTCGCGAAGCCCAGGGATTTCGGTTCGAATGGCGAGATCTTCGACCTCGACCCCACCGGTACCGGCGCACCCCGCGGCGTGCGACCGGGCTCCGGCGATATCGACGGGGACGGCGTGGCCGAGGTCATCGTGGACGTTCCTGGAGTCGGGATCGGACGCCTCGGCGTCGACGGACGTGGCCTCGATGACTGGCTGCCCGAGGACGCCATCGTTGCCGTCGACTAACGCCGCTTCGGATCTACCGATGCCGAAGCGTCGCGCTGGCGTGGCATGATCGCGATGTCGTCGATGTAGCCGCGCAGTGCGAGCACGGACGCGATCGCTTCGCCGGCCGCCTCGACGGGCATCATCGTGGCCGCTGGGAACAGGCCCCGTTCGATCCAGAGCTTCGTCACCCTACCGGTCTCTTCGGCGCCCCAGCCGTTCGCGAACTCGGTCCCCGAGGTGTTGCCCAGCAGCGCACGCGTAAAGTCGACGTTGGGAACCTCCATTCGCCACGCTTCGATGAGCCCATCGAGCGCAACCTTCGAGGTCGCGTAGAGCCCGATCCCGGGGAGACTCTGGCGTACGGAGTAGGAACCCACATACACCGCACGTCCACCATCGTGCTCCAGGGTCTCGACGGCTGCCGCGGTGACATGAGATGCCCCGATCACGTTGACGGCAAGCACCTGTTGCCACTCCGAGTGACTGGCTCTTTGCATCATGACCAGCGGCGATATCCCAGCGGCATAGACCAGTCCATCGAGGCCACCTAGCGTCGCCACGGCCGAAGCGACCCCTTGTTGGCAGCGCGCCTGATCCGTCACGTCGAAGGGCTCCGCATCGGCCTTGCCGCCCTCGGTGCGGATCGCGTCCACTGCGTCTGCAAGCGCCTGGGCGCGTCTGGCCGCAAGGACCACGTGGCCGCCGGCACGCGCTACCTGCCGAGCAACCTCGCGCCCGACGCCCGACGATGCCCCGACCACCAACACGCGTTTCCCTGAAAGATCGAGCGCAACCGCCACCGACTACAGCGCCCCCGCCACGCGAGAAGCCGACAGGATGGCCGCCTGCAGGTATCCCACCTCTGCCGCGTCGCCAATGGCATGAACCTCGGCGCCGAGGCAGCGCAGCGCATTCGCGAACCCGGGCGCCGCGCTCAGACCTGACGCCCAGATGACGTGGTCCGCCTTGATCTCGGCGCGACTCCCCTCGTGGGTGAAGCTCACTCGATCGGCGGCAACCTCGCGGACGGCGTCGACCTGAACGCGCAGTGCCCCACAGCGAGAAATGGCATCCGCGGCGCGCCAGCGGCGCGGCAGGCCCATCTGCGGCGCGAACCCGTGCTGCTCGAGGAGCGTCACCCGATGCCCGGCCAATGCCAGGGCCTCGGCTGCCTTGACCCCGATCACATCACTGCCGACAACGATCACGCCTGCACCCGCGGTTTCCGTCAACAACGTACCGAACGACTCCGCCGGAACCGCATTCTCGGCACCCGCCACCGACGCGATTCGCACCGCACCCGTCGCCACCACGAACGCGTCCGCACTGCCGAGCAGCTCGGACGCCGACGAATCATGCCCGGTGCGAATCTCGACGCCGGCGCTTCGAGCCGCGCGTTCGAACCAGGCCACGAGTCCGGCGACCTCGCTATCCAGCTTCGCGGAGACCCGAAGCCTGCCGCCGAGCGACTCCTCGCGCTCATGCAAGGTCACCTGATGCCCACGCTCGGCGAGGATGCGGGCGGCTTCGAGCCCAGCGGGGCCGCCACCGATAACGGCCACGCGGCGCGCCGGCGCCGCGGCACCAGGCTCGCCCAGGTGTTCGCGTCCCATTCGAGGATTGATCGTGCAGCGGGCATGGGTGCGCAGGAAGACGTTGCCGACGCACTGGTACGAGTAGATACACGGACGCGCGGCCTCGGGGTTCCCCTCGGCAAGACGAGCCGGCAGTGTCGGATCGGCGAGCAGACGACGCCCCATCGCGACGAAGTCACAGCGGCCTTCGGCGATCGCCGTGTCGCCGGCCTCGGGTGTGATGCGACCGACCGCGATCACGGGAATAGCCACGCGCTGCTTGATGCCGGCGGCGAACGGCAGGTAGCGCCCCGGCTCATGGACGAGGGGCGCATCGGTGAAGGCGGGGCCCGAGGTCGGGTCGGCGTAGGCACTCACATGGATCGCGTCCACACCCGCCTGCTCTGCCAGTTCGGCCGCGCGTCGCGCATCCTCCTGGCTGATTCCGCCTTCGACACCGATCTCTTCGCCGTCGAGCCGGCACCAAAGCGCCGTTCCGGCTCCGACCCGCGCCCTCACGGCACGAACCACCTCGACCAGGAACCGGGCGCGCGCTTCGACCGAGCCTCCGAAGCGATCGCTGCGACGGTTCGACTTCGGCGAGAGGAAGGATTGGATCATATAGCCATGGCCCGCGTGCAGCTCGATGCCGTCCAGTCCGGCGCGCACTGCACGCTCTGCAGCATCCGCAAAGCGTTCGATCATGAACGCGATGTCGGCCTCGTCCATGACGTGATATTCGACCTTCGCATCCGGCGCCGCGTAGGCCGAGGTGGCCATGGCCAACTCTTCCGGGGTCAAATCGGCGAACATGTCCCCGCGCCCAGACGGTTCGGGTACCGACGGCACCCACATCGGCCGCCCGTACCTGACATCTTCCTGGGCCACCTTGCCGGCGTGCTGGAGTTGGACCGCCGCCTTTGCACCATGTCGGTGGCAACGCTCGGCGAAGTCCTCCCAGTCCGGCAGGAAGCGATCGTCCGAAAGCGTGCCCTGGTTGGGATTGCAGGCGCCATCGGGCCAGGTGACCGCGGCCACGCCGGCGATGATCAAGCCTGCACCGCCCTTGGCCCGTTCTTCGTAGTAGCGCAGGATGCGCTCGCCGAGAAAGCCATCCTCACGTTCTTGATTGGTTCCCATCGGCGTCATCGCGATCCGGTTGCGGAGCGCCATCGCACCGATACGGCCGGGCGAGAGCAGGTGCCGGTAGTCCTCGTTCGCCATGGCTCCGATGCTACCTCGCTAGCCGCGGCCGAGCGCGGCGTTACCCGCCGCGCATGCCTCTTCGAGTGCGCTTCGCTCTTCGGCATCGAGTTCGGGCAGACGCGGAGCCGTTGCCGCGCGGACGCGAGCGGCAGCCTCATCGAGCCAGGCGGGCTCCGCCTCCGGAAGTTCGAAGAACTGCGCCACGGTCTCGATGAACGCGCGCGGTCGTTCGAGCAGATCTTCGAAACGAAGCTCCAGATAGCGGTCGGTGTCGAGCGATTGCCGAGCCGCCAGACCCCGCGCCACCTGATCGCTCCACCAACGACCGAAGTGCACGGCGGCTGGCCGCGAAGCCAGGAGTTGGCCGATCTGGTCCTCGTCCGGCGCCGCTTCTCGAAGCGCCCGCCTAGAGCGGCCGGTTCCAGCAGGCAGTCGGTTCGCCAGCATGATCGCCAGCCGGAAGGCGTGGTGCTCGCGCATCGACAGGGCCGCCTCTTCCCCCTGGCGATGGATATGGAGGAAGCGCGCCTGTTCGAACGCCTGATCCAGACCGGCGAGGTAGTCGATGGCACCGCCCGAGCGCTCGACCCAGACCGGCCGGTCGAAACGCGCAGCCCACCATGCGAACAGATCGAGCGCGTGCTGCGCGGGCGGTTGCTCCGGCTGAGCGTTCAGGAAAGCACAGGTCTCGTCGAACAGGCGATCGGGCTGTTCCGAAAGGCGCGGGATCGTGGTGCCGAGAATCCAGGGCAACGCCCCATCGCGACCATAACGCGAGGCCGGGTCGTCGAGTGGGTAGGTCACCTCGGGAACCACATAGCGCCGCTCGAGCACCATGTTGAGGAACGCCTGGGGTTCGCAAACCAGCGCACGGTAGTCCGCACCGCTCATCGGCTCTGGCTGGAAGCGACGTCCACCGTGTTGGCCGTTGAAGAACTCGAAGACGCTCAGCACCGATGGGTTGCAGCCGACCATCTTCGAGAGCAGCGTCGAACCGCAGCGACCGGTCCCAACGATGAATCGGTGCAAGCCCTCTCCTTTTCGACGATCGCCGAAGCGCCTGGCAGCAACGCTATGCTGCGGAGCCGACGGTAACACCCCTTTCGGGAGGGCCGCATGGAAGATCCGCTCGACCCGCGCGTGATGGACGCTGAAATCTGGGCCGAACTCTGCAATACCCTGGCCGAGGCTCACGCGCTGTTCCGCGACGATTCCTTCCCGTTCGCTCCGTCGGACCGCGCCGAATATCTGCGCTACCTGCTCCAGTTCCTCGCCTCGGGAATTTCCGTTTGTGTCGCGCACGGCGATGCCGACCATCCGGAACTGACCCGCATGATGGATCTCGATCGGCGCTGGGGCCTCGACTCGCCAGACCACCTCTACCTGTTCGCGTCGGTTCGCGGCGATGCCAGCTACACGGTGTCCGGCGATCCAGGCACCGCCAACCTGGTCGACTTCCAGGTGAACGAAGGCCACTACGCGTTGGGCGACATCGCGAGTACGCGGACCCAGGGCTCCGTGATCCTCGACGAGCTCGAGCGCGAGCCGGACGGGACGATCGTGTTGCACGTCGGGGGCGAACCGCGCGCCGGGAACTGGCTGCCGTTAGGCGACGGTGCCCGCTTCTTCCAGCTGCGCCAGGTCTTCGCAGATTGGGAGAGCGAACGCCCCGCGGAACTTCGCATCGAACGTGACGGCGGCCCCGTCATGCGCCCGCGTGTTCGGACCGACCAGATGGCAGAGCGCATCGACCTGTTGCGAAGCTGGATGAGCGCTGGCGGTTCACTCTGGCGCGATATGAGCAAGGCCATGCTTTCCATGCCACCGAACAGCCTGAGCATTCCCGACCCGAAGCGGAGCAGTGAGTTCTCGGGACTCAAGGGGCAGGCCTACGGTATGGGCAATTTCTACTGCGCAGCGGACGAAGTCGTCCTGCTCGAGTTCACCCCGCCCATCTGCCGCCATTGGAGCGTCTCCTTGGCAACCTGGTGGTGGGAGGCGATCGACCCCGCCACCCATCAGTCCTCACTCAACCACCATCAGGCCGCGCTCGACCCCGATGGCGTCTTCCGCGCCGTGATCAGCCATGAGGATCCCGGCCATGCGAACTGGCTCGACTGTGCGGGCCACGACCGCGGGACGCTGATCGCGCGCTTCGTCATGGCGGACGCCTCGCCGATCCCTCGCTACGAGGTCCTGAAGCGCGACGCTCTCGAAGCACACCTGCCGGCGGGCTCTCCGCGAATCGATCCGGAGGAACGCCAGCGCCAACTGGTGCGGCGTCGTCGGGCCGTCTGGAGCCGCTTCAGGCGCTGAGCGTCAGGTACTTTCGTCGAAGCTTCGGCTCGGCCGCGGCCTTCCGGTGCGTCTGCAGGAAAGCAGGCTCCGAAACCCCCTGAAAAAGACCCGCGCTCAGAGTGCGAATCAGGACTGCGGCCACACGTTTTCGGCCTGGAAAAGCGGTTTTCGGAACACCAGAGCCACTTTCGCGACGAAATGACGAACAGGCCTTGCGTGACTACGAACCTGTGCTATACTTGACTTAACACATCGGGAATTGAGAACCCGCCTCCCGGCGGGTTTTGTTGTTTTCAGGCCTTTCGCTGTTCGTTCGTGCCAGCGGCGCCGCTATCTTGCCGCCGTGCCTGAACAGGACAACGCGGATTCGGAGCGGATGTTGGGGGTCGTCGAGGCCATTGTCGCGGTACGCGATCAATGCCCTCACGCCCAGGTCAGAGACCATGCCATCCAAGCGCTCGACGCCATCAAGGCAGGCGGCGCCGAGGTGATTCGCGAGCAGGCTTTCCTGGTCTTCTCCACCCTGGCCGGCTGGCGCGGGCCGCGCGGACTCCAGGTCCGCCGGTCGCTTCAGCAGTTCATCGCCGAGAGCGAGGCCTCCAAATCCCCGAAATGAAGATCGCCCCGTGCAGGCCGATCTAGCAGCCCGAACCTTGCGCCTGGGCGTGACTGAACTGGTTGCGCGCGCGGCCGAGCGCGGCCTGGGCTTTTCGGCCCGAGGCGGATCGCGCGGCGCCTGGCTCGGTTCGGCCCTGCATGCCCGCTACCAGGCGGCAGCCACCCTTGCCAATCCCCGCTACCGCTCGGAGGTTTCGCTGCATCGCAGCAGCGACATCGGCGGCTTCAGGGTCGCGTTGCGCGGGCGCTGCGATGGCCTGCGACCGGCCACCGAGGCCGAGAGCGCGGATGCGGCCTGGATGATCGAGGAGCTCAAGACCGGGCGCCGGCACCCGACAGCCGGGAGCCTGGCTGTGCGCGGCTTCGTGCTTCAGGCCCGCCTCTATGCATGGATGGCCTCGGAGTCCCTGGCCGCGCGCTGCGGGGCGAGTTGGATCTGGATCCCGACCGGCGCTGGGGATCCGGTCGTCCATCCGATCCCGGACGATCCGCTTGCCCTGCAGTCAGAACTCGAGGACGTCGTGCTGCGGATCGTGGCGGACCTCGAGCGAGACGAGCAAGCGCGCCAACAACGACACCGGGCCGCCAAGGCCGTGCACTTCCCCTTCGCCACGCGACGCCAGGGCCAGGACGAGATCGAGATGGCGGTGGAGCGGGCGCTCGAATCCGGCGAGCACCTGCTGCTTCAGGCGCCCACCGGAATCGGCAAGACGGCGGCCGTCCTGACACCTGTCGTGCGGCACGTATTGGCCCGGGATCGACGCGCCTTCATCGCCACCGCGAGCACCCTCCAGCAACACGGCAGCGTCGAGACCCTGCGTGCGATCGATCCCGGCAACATCCCCTTGGCCACTCGAATCCGCGCCAAGCGCAGGATGTGTGCGACCGGAACGATGTTATGCCATCCCGCACACTGCGATCACGCGGAGGCCTACGCTCAGCGCTTGCGAACCTCCGGGTCTCTCGGACGTCTGCTGACGGCAGGGCCCCTGATCGAGCCGGAGCTCATCTGGAAGGAGGCGACGAGCGCTCGCTTGTGCCCGTTCGAGCTGTCGCTGGATACGGCCGACTGCACACCCGTCACCGTGGGCGATTCGAACTACCTGTTCGATCCCGTCGTTGCGCTGCCCCGCTGGAGCGAACCCGAGGAACTCGGCGATGCGGTGCTCGTGATCGACGAGGCTCACCGGCTGCCGGGCCGCGCTCGCGAGGCCCTATCGGCGTCCCTGGCTACGCGCTTCGTCTGGCAAGCCGCGGAACAGGCGGCACTGGGCGGCGCAGCGATCCATCGCCGCCAACGGGCGTTGATCGAGGAACTCGCGCGTTTCCTTCAGGACGAGGTCGAAGACGCCCTTCCAGGAGGCGACGGCAGCGTGCTCCGCGAAGTCGACCCGGAACGGGTCGAGCACGTCTTCGCCCAGATCGACCTGGGAGTCGACGAAACCCTCGAGGCCCTCGATGGCGCGCCCGCCGAGGGTCCCCACCAGGTATTCCTCGAGCTGGCCTGGCAATGCTCGGCCTGGCGCGCCCAACCCCTCGGGCACTACGCCCGCGTCGCCGTACGTGAGGCCGACGAGTTTCGACTCGAGCGTTGGTGTATCGATCCTGCTCCGGCGCTTGCGCGCGTGTTCGGCGCTGCGGCAGCCGTCGTCGCGCTCTCGGCAACGCTCTCGCCCGCCGAGCTCCACGCCGGCCTGCTCGGTCTCGACCCCGATCGCCAGGCGACGGCCATCGTCGCAGGGGCTTCGATTCGCGAGCGACAAAGGGTCGTGATCGAACCTCGCGTTTCGACGCGCTACTCGGATCGCGCAGAAGCCGAACCGCGGATCGCGGGCTCCCTGGCGCGGCTCCTCGATGAGGTGCCCGGTAACGCACTCGTCCTGGCCGCGAGTTTCGCGGCGCTCGATCGCCTTCGCAGCGCATTGTCACCGGCCCGACATCGCGTTCGCGTACAGCGCGCCGAAGACGGGGAGCCCGAGCGCGCCCGGATGTTGGAGGAACTTCGAGACGCCTCCGATCTGGCGCTTCTCGCCATCGCCGGAGGGGCCCTCGCCGAGGGCGTCGATACCGCCGAGCTCGGCCTGCGGCTGGTCGCCGTCATCGGGCCGTGTCTGCCCGGCGTCGATGCGCGAAGCCAGCTTCTCGTCGAGCACTACGAGGAGCAGTTCGGTGCAGGCTTCGACATGGCCGTCGCCCTGCCCGGGATGACGCGGGTCATCCAGAGCGCGGGTCGCCTGCTGCGACGCGAGCAGGATTTCGGAATGATCGTGCTCTTTGGCGATCGATTCCTGCGCAGCCCGTATCGCGACTGGCTTCCCGAGGCGTGGCTCGAAGGCGAGGAGGCCGAAACCCTGGTCGCGGACCCTGCCGAAGCCGCGCGCGCGTTCTTCGCTGATCGTTAGTCCGGCAGGTCGTCGGTGTCCGAGGCGCAGACCACGCAGTTGCGCCCGGCCAGCTTCGCCCGGTAGAGCGCAGCGTCGGCGCGCCGGAGCAGCTGTTGGGAATCTTCTTCGTCCCCTTCCGCGAGCGCGAACCCGATGCTGACGGTCACGTTCGTGGCGTCCCCGTTTTCGCGCGGGACCGCGATGGCCTCGACCTCGGCGCGGTAGGTCTCCGAGAGCTGGCGTGCACCTTCGAGCGTGATCGCGGCAACGACCGCGAACTCCTCACCACCGTAGCGAGCCGCGAGGTCCGTCTCTCTCATGCGGCCCATGAGCAGATGGGCGACCTCGCGCAGAACCTGATCGCCGTGCTGGTGTCCGTGGGTATCGTTGACGCGCTTGAAGTGATCGATGTCCACCATCAGGACCACGAGGGGTGTGCCGAAGCGCCGGGCTCGCTTCGTCTCGACTTCGAGGGCTCGATCGAGTTCCCGGCGATTCGCCAGGCCGGTCAGGGCATCGGTGGTGGAGATGTGCTCGAGCAGCCGATTCTTCTCCTCGAGTTCAGCCTGCAGGCGCGACAGCTCGAGGTGGAGTTCTACCCGGGCGACCAGATCGGAGGGCTCGAACGGCTTCGAGATGACGTCACGTGCGCCCTGCCGAAGCAGCCGCGTGCGGCGGTCACTGTCGGTGACCCCGGTCAGCATCAGGAACGGAATTCGCCTGCCGGCCGCGCTCTCCGACATCAGGATGAGCTTCTCACCCTGGAAGCCGGGCATCTCGACATCGCACAGAACCAGATCCACATCCTCCTTGACCAGCAGCTTCAACGCCTGAACACCGTCCTCGGCTTCCAGGTGATGCTCGAAGAGGCGCGCTTGCTCGAGCGTCTCACGGAGTACGGAGCGCTGAGCAGCCGAATCATCAACGATTAGAACGGTACCCACATCGGCCCGTATCGGCCGAACCGCAGCAGATCTCCAGCCGAACGGGTGACTATTCGATGCAGAGCTTTCGAATCACGGCCTCGATGTGCGCTGTCCCGGCCTCGAACGCGCTTCGGGACATGCTCTCGTTCGGCTGATGCGCCTGATCGAGATCACCCGGGCCGCAGATGATCGAATCGATGCCGGCTGCCGCCAGCTGACCGCCGTCCGTGCAGAACGGCGCACCCGCGATCCGCTGCTCGCCAAGCCGCTCGCGGAGCGCGAGTTCGAGAGAGGTGCCCAGTGGCGAACCCAGACCCGGCGCAGCAGAAGGCTCGCTGATTCGAATCTCGACCGGCGCGCGGCCCGAAGCCCAATCCACGGCAGGCTCGTCGAGCAAGCGCTGACGGATTCGCTGCCAGAGCGCGCTCGGCTCTTCATCCGGGAGCGGGCGATAACTCAATGAGAAGGTGCAGGCATCCGCGATCATGTTGAGTGCGCTGCCCCCTACCACGGTGCCGAAGTTGAGCGTCGTGTACGGCGCATCGCTGAAGATTTCGGCGAAGGCTTCACTGGGTTCGGATCGGAGCTCTGCCTGGACCTCACCGATCCGCGCAATCAGCTGTGCAGCGACGGCGATCGCGCTCACGCCGGCTTCAGGCACGCTCGAATGTCCGCCCTGACCGAGCACCTCCACCTCGAACGAAACCACGCCCTTGTGGGCGTGGAAGACTTCCCACGACGTCGGCTCCCCGATCCAACAGAGCTTCGGTCTGGGAACGTCTCCGAACATGCCATCGAGGCGAGGAACCAGGCGCGCTGCGCCCTGGCAACCGATCTCTTCATCGGACGTGAAGAGCAGGGCCAGCGGACGATTGAGCGCGGCCAGGTCGAGCTGGGTCGCGGCCTCGACGCAATGGGCAAGGAAGACCTTCATGTCCGTGGTCCCGCGCCCGAATACGCGGTCCCCCTCGAAACCGAGGGCCAGGGGTTCCCGCGTCCAGCCTGGCTGGTCCGCGAATGGGACCACGTCGAGATGGCCCGACAGGATCAGCCCGTCCGGCTCCGCCGGCCCGGCCACCGCCACGAGGTTCGCCTTCTCGAGTTCTCCCTCGCCCCAGGTCTGGAGTTCGACGCGGAAGCCGGCGCTGAGCAGGCGGTCGCCGAGGCGATCCATCGCCTTCCGGCTGCCCCGATGGCTCACGGTATCGGCCGCAATGAGTTCGGTTGAGAGTTCTACCAAATTGCTCAATGATGACCCTATGACCCCGCGGGGGTTCCCTCTTTGTCTGGAATTATCAGGATTTTTGATTCTCAAACAGCTTTTGTGTCTACTTCAGTGCTCGGAAGGACGATTCGTGTGTTAACCACTGAGTCGACTGGCACACTTCCTCCAACTCGGTGTGCTCATCCGGAGCCCGTCTGATGTCTCAACCCCCGAACTCCCTGCCTCGAGCCACGCCGACCGGCGCAGAGGTCCTGATCCGCTGCCTCGAGGAACAAGGGGTCGAGCACATTTTCGGCCTCTCTGGCGGTGCCGCCATCCCCATCTTCGACGCACTGGTCGATTCCAGCATCGAACTCGTCCTGACCCGCCACGAGCAGGGTGCCACGCACATGGCGGACGGCTACGCGCGGGCCACCGGAAAACCGGGTGTGGTCCTGGTGACCTCGGGCCCCGGCGCCACCAATACCGTCACCGGCCTGCTGACCGCGCTGATGGACTCGGCCCCCATGATCGTGCTGACCGGCCAGACGATTCGCAAGAATCTCGGGTTCGACGCATTCCAGGAAGCGGACGTCACCGGCATTACGTACCCGGTCGTGAAGCACAGCTACATGGTTCGAGACAACCGCGATATTCCGAGCATCACGCGAGAGGCCTTCCACCTCGCCACCACCGGCCGGCCCGGACCGATCCTGATCGATCTGCCCAAGGACGTGACCCAGGATCCTTGCATCGAACCGCGGCCTGCGGTGATCGATCTCCCGGGGTATTCCGTGCCGAGTCATGCAGCGCCGACAGATCTTCAGGCTGCGGCCGAATTGCTTGCGCGTTCCCGGCGACCCGTCTTGTATGTCGGGCATGGCGCCGTCATCTCGGGTGCCGGCAAGGCCATCATGGCGTTCGCTGAGAAGCTGCGCGCGCCCATCGTCAATACGCTGCTCGGCAAGGGCGCCGCGGACGAGACCCATCCGCTTCATCTCGGGATGCTAGGCATGCATGGCACGGCCTACGCCAACAAGGCCGTCGACGCCTGCGACCTCATCATGGCCATCGGTGCGCGCTGGGACGATCGGATTACCGGCAAGTTGGATGAATTCTGTACCACCGCGACCAAGATCCACGTCGACGTCGACCCCGCTGAGTTCAACAAGATCGTTCGCCCCGATGTCTCGCTGCTCGGTGACGCACGGCTCGTGATCGAGGACCTGCTCGAACGCGTCGAACCCCTCGAGACGGAGGCGTGGCTCACCCAGTGCGAAGAATGGCGCGTGCGCTTCCCGCTCAAGTATCCCAAGAAAGGCGGCCTGCGGGCCCAACACGTGCTCGACCGCCTCGACCACCTGACGGCCGGCAACTCGATCATCAGTTCCGATGTGGGCCAGCACCAGATGTGGGCGGCCCAGTTCTGCCGCACCCGTGAAGGCCGCCGCTGGATCACCAGCGGCGGCGCAGGAACCATGGGGTTCGGCTTCCCCGCCGCGATCGGCGCCAAGCTGGCACGGCCCAATGAAGAAGTATGGGCGGTCGTTGGCGACGGCGGTTTCCAGATGACGCTGAGCGAACTCGCGACCGTCGCGGTACACGACATCCAGACCAAGGTCCTGGTCATCAACAACAACTTCCTTGGCATGGTTCGCCAATGGCAGGAGCTGTTCTTCGAGAACCGCCTTTCCGGCGTCGACCTCGAGGGAAACCCGGACTTCGTCAAGCTGGCCGAGGCCTACGGGGTGAAGGGTCTGCGCATCCGACGCCCCGGCGACGTGGACCGCAAGATCCAGGAAGCACGAGATCACGATGGCCCGGTCGTACTGGTGGCCGAAGTCATGAAGGAGGACAATGTCTTCCCGATGATCCCGGCCGGTGCCCCGCTCTCGCACATGATCATCGAACCGCCCAAGCAGCGATTGGAGAAGCCCAGTGGCAGCACCTGATCTCGAGCTCACCGATTCCGCGCCCAGCGAGCCTTCGCTCCGCAAGGATCTCCACACCATCTCGGTCTACGTGACGGACAAGCCCGGCGTGCTCGTGCGTGTGGCCCTGGTCTTCTCACGGCGCGGTTACAACATCGAGAGCCTCGTCGTGAGTCCTAGCGCTCAAGGCGGATTCTCGCGCATGACGATCACCTGCTCTGGCGATCCCGAGATCCTCGAGCAGATCATCAAGCAGCTCTCGAAGCTCGTCGATGTCGTGAACGCGCTCGATCACACCGGCGATGCCGCCTACGAGACCGAGATCGCGCTGGTCAAGATCGATTGCTCGCTCTCCCAGCGCACCGAGATCCTGCAGATCGCCGAGCACTATGGCGCCAAGGTGGTCGACTACGCCCAGGATTCGCTGATGCTGCGCATCTTCGGTTCCAGCGAGAAGCTCGATGCCTGCGTCGCCCTGCTACGACCCTTCGGCATCGAGGAGTTGGTTCGCTCGGGGAAGATCCTGATGGCGCGTGGGCAGCGAGCGACCTGAGCGGCCGATTCAATCGCCCGACGGAGTTCGTCGGACGCTGAAAGAATCGAGTTCGCGCTGAACCACCGGGGCAAGCACCAGCATCCCGAGGATGTTGGGCACGCACAGCACGAACACCATTGCGTCGGAGAAATCCAGGATGGCCTGGAGCTTCACCATGCAGCCGAGTGCGACGAAGACGCAGAACACGAAATTGAAGGCCAGTTCCCGCCGGCGTCCCTCCCCGACGAGATAGGTCCAGCCCTTCAACCCGTAGTAGGACCATGACAGCATGGTCGAGAAGGCGAACAGGATGGCAGCCACCGTGACCACGGTCGGCGACCAGGCCAGGTTCCGTTCGAAGGCGGCCGACGTCATCTCGACGCCGCCCAGGCCCGCTGCGAAGAACGCCGGCTCGTAGTAGAGCGTCGTCACGATCACGAGGGAGGTCGCCGAGCAGATCACCACCGTGTCGATGAACGGCTCGAGCAGGGACACGAAGCCCTCCGTCACGGGATGGGCCGTCTTTACGGCCGAGTGCGCGATGGTCGCCGAACCGATGCCTGCCTCATTCGAGAAGACGGCGCGCTGGAAACCCAGGATCATCACGCCGAGCGCACCGCCTGCGACACCTTCTGGCGCGAAGGCGCCGCCCACGATCGCGGCGGCGGCGAACGGAATCGCTTCCGCATTGAACCCGAGAATCACCGCGCAACCAGCGAGATAGAGCACGGCCATGAACGGCACGACCTTCTCGGTTACCCGCGCGATGCTGCGGATCCCGCCCACGATCACGACACCGACCCCCAACGCCAGCGCGACCCCGAAGAGCCAACCCTTGTCCGTGAAGAAGCTCGCGCCGGCGCCACCGGTCACTTCGACGAACTGGGCGAAGGCCTGGTTCGACTGGAACATGTTGCCGATGCCGAGGCAACCGATCACGATCCCGAGCGCGTAGAAGATGCCCAATCCGCGACCGAGGCGCGGCCAGCCGAGCTCGCTGAAGCCGCGCTCGAGGTAGTACATCGGGCCGCCCGACACGGTTCCGTCGGCATGCTCGCTGCGAAAGCTCACACCGAGCGTGCACTCCACGAATTTGGACGACATGCCGAGGAACCCGGCAACGACCAGCCAGAAGGCCGCACCCGGGCCGCCGATCGAGATCGCCACGGCGACGCCCCCGATGTTGCCGATACCGACGGTCCCCGAGACCGCCGTCGCGAGCGCCTGGAAATGCGAGACCTCGCCTGCTCCCTCGCCGCTAGTGCCGCTCCCTCGCACGAGGCGCAACGCCTGCGCGAAGCCACGCACGTTGACGAACCTGAAGCGCAGCGTGAACCAGACGCCGCCGGCCACGAGCCACAGGACGACCAGCGGAAGATCGGCGCCCAACAGCTGGACCTTGTAGAAAATGATCTTCGAGAGCGCGGCCGCGAGCGGCGCGATCGCGTCGTTCACGGCGGCATCGATTCCATCTTCCACCCGCTAACCGTCGAGCCCCTCATCGGTGACACAGCCCTGGGAGGCCGGCTTGACGTTGGCGATGTATTTGGCCAACGCGCCCCGCTTCGCCTTGTAAGGCGGCTTCGTCCAGGCCGCGCGCCGCTCGGCCAACACTTCATCGGAGAGATCCACATCGATCCGATTCTGGTCTGAATCGATCGTGATCGTGTCTCCGTCCTCGACCAGGGCGATGGGGCCACCTTCCTGGGCCTCGGGGCAGATATGCCCGACGATGAAGCCGTGGGAGCCGCCGGAGAAGCGCCCATCGGTGAGCAGCGCGACGCCCTCACCGAGTCCCATTCCCTGAAGCATGGAGGTCGGCGTCAGCATCTCGGGCATGCCGGGCCCTCCGGTCGGTCCCTCGTATCGAATCACCACGACGGTGCCCTCGGTGATCTCGAAACGCGCGACAGCTTCGATCATGTCCTCTTCGCAGTCATAGACCTTCGCGGTGCCGGTAAAGCTCGTGCCTTCCTTGCCCGTGATCTTGGCCACGGCGCCCTCGGGCGCGAGGTTCCCTTCGAGGATCCGGATGTGGCTGGTCTTCTTCAGCGGATTCGAGACCGATGACACGATCTCCTGGCCCTCCGAGAGTGCCGGAAGCTCGGCCAGGTTCTCTGCCAGGGTCTTCCCCGTGACGGTCATGCAGTCACCGTTCAGGAGACCCTCTTCCAGCAGCAGCTTCATCACGGCCGGGGTCCCGCCCACCTCGTGCAGGTCGGCCATCACGAAGCGGCCACTCGGCTTGAAATCCGAGAGCAGCGGAATGCGATCGCTCATGCGTCGGAAGTCATCCAGTTCGAGTGGCACGTCCACCGCGCGCGCCATCGCCAGCAGGTGCAACACCAGGTTGGTCGAACCGCCGAGCGCCATCCCGACCACGATGGCATTCTCGAAGGCTTCGCTGGTCATGATGTCGCGGGGCTTCAGATCGCGTTCGAGCAGCAGCCGCACCGCGGCGCCCGCCGCCCGGCACTCGGCCAACTTCTCTTCGCTCGTCGCCGGATACGATGCGCTGTAGGGCAGCGACATCCCGAGTGCTTCGATCGCCGACGCCATGGTGTTCGCGGTGTACATGCCCCCGCAAGCACCGGCCCCGGGACAAGCCTTCTGGATGATCTCGAGCCGCTCTTCTTCGGTGATCGTTCCCGCCAGGGCGGCCCCGTAGGACTGGAACGCCGAAACGACATCGAGCACTTCACCCTTGGCGCTGCGTCCGGCCTGGATCGTGCCGCCATACACCATGAGCGCGGGTCGATTCAGCCGACCCATCGCGATCAGGCAGCCCGGCATGTTCTTGTCGCAGCCCGGGATCGAGACGTTGGCGTCGTACCACTGGGCCGCCATCACGGTTTCGATCGAATCGGCGATCAGGTCGCGAGATTGGAGCGAGTAGCTCATCCCGTCCGTTCCCATCGAGATGCCGTCGGAGACGCCTGCGGTGAAGAAGCGCAGGCCGACCATGTTCGCGGCTGTGACGCCTTCCTTCACGACATCGGCAAGCATCCCCAGGTGCATGTTGCAGGGGTTCCCGTCGTACCACATGGCGGCGATGCCGACCTGGGGTAGCAGCAGATCTTCGGACGACAGCCCCGCCGCATGGAGCATCGCCTGGGAAGCTCCCTGGACTTTGTCCTCGGTGATTCGCGCGCTGAACTCGTTGAGCTTCCGGGCCATTTCCGTCTCCATTGGGCCTCGCCAGGCCGTCGGAGGAGCCTATCATCCGCACCCCGCTCCAGCGAGGAAGGTGGCCGGATGAAACGTGCGCGGACAGCCCTGCCGGCCCTGATCCTGATCCTGACCGGCACAGCGGCCACCGCGGCCGATACGAACGGGGCTGCGACCGGAACCGAAGACCTCGCAGTCGGCGAGGTTTCATCCGCAGCCGAGCCGCCCTGGACCCGCACAGAACAGCGCGCGCCATGCGCGGCCCACGATCCCCAAAGACGCGCATACTTCGGCGACACGCACGTCCATACCACCTACTCCCAGGACGCGAGTACCCAAGGGACGCGAACCACGCCGGAGCAGGCCTACGCCTTTGCGAAGGGGTCCGCTCTCACGATCCAGCCGTGGCGCGATGACGGGACGGGCGCGCGGATCATCCAGCTCGAGCGCCCGCTCGACTTCACCGCGCTGACGGATCACGCTGAGCAGATCGGCGAAGTCCACATCTGCAAGACCCCGGGGACGACGGGCCACGATTCCTGGGTGTGCCGGCTCTACCGGACGTGGCCGCGCGGCGCGTTCTTCGTGATGAACGCGGCCTACAGCTGGGGCTCGGATCGCTGGGGGTTCTGCGGCGAGAACGGCGAGCACTGCCTCGAAGCAGCCGGAACGGTCTGGAGGGACATCCAGTCCGCCGCCGAGGGC
>JAJDAP010000046.1 GCA_029261795.1 Deltaproteobacteria bacterium | reverse complement strand
GAAGCGCCCGTCCAGCATCGTACGCATCGATCCCGCCTCTTCTGGTCGATGGTTCGGGGGTTGGAAGCGGTCCGCACACGACCTTGTGGTCGCGGCAAGAGGAACGCCCGGAACCCGGGCGATCGCGTTCACGCACACCTGGCTCCTCAACGAAGGCTGGAAGCGGGCCGGTCCGCTCCTGGACCCCGCCGCCGCTCCAGGTTGAACAGGTCCCTCAGCCCCGGCCGGCGTCCTCGCGTCCTGGCACCGCTAGTGGGCACGTCCTCGGCCCAAGAAGCCCGACTGGCCGAGAAATCTGCGAGCCCTCCTCGGAGAGTCGAGAGCCACCCCACCCCTCGAGACGTTCCGCCGCCATGCAGCCGAGGAATCGAGCCTGGACCACGCCACCGAACCGGCACCCAACGAGCCTCCATGTCGAAAAATTCAAATCGGCGCGCGGTAGAATGGCGCCGGGTCTGCGGGAAGTGGCGTGTTGCCGAGGACGAGGTCGGCCGCCTTCTCCGCGATCATCATCACCGGTGCGTAGATGTTCCCGTTGGTGATCGTCGGCATCACCGAGGCGTCGACCACCCGGACTCCGTCGAGGCCGTGAACGCGCAGGCTCGCCGGGTCCACGACCGCCTCGGGGCCCGTCCCCATTCGGCAGGTCCCGGATGGGTGCAGGGCCGTTTCCGCATCGCGCGCCACCCAGTCGAGGATCTCGCGATCCGAGCGGACGTCCGGGCCGGGAGAACTTTCCCCGCCGTCGAACGGCGCGAAGGCGGGTTGGGAGAGAATCTCGCGCGCCGAGCGGACGGCGGCCAACCAATCATCGCGATCACGTTGCGTTGCCAGGTAGTTGAAGCGAAGCGCGGGCGGCTGCTTCGGGTCGGCCGATCGAATGCGCACGCTCCCGCGAGCCTCGGCGAGCATCGGCCCGACGTGCAGCTGGTATCCGTGTCCTGGGGTCGGGCGTGAGCCGTCATAGCGAACGGCCAACGGAAGGAAATGGAACATCAGGTCCGGCTCTTCGGCGGTCGCCTTGCTGCGGGCGAAGCCACCGGCTTCGAAGTGGTTGGTCATCCCCGGCCCGCGGCCTAACAACCATTGCGCACCGATCCATGGGCGCCGCCAGGGAGAGAGCGCGGGAGACATGGAGATCGGCTCCCGACAAAGATGTTGGACATAGACTTCGAGATGGTCCTGGAGGTTCTCGCCAACGCCTGGGAGATCGCTGACCGCCCGAATCCCGTGCTGCGCGAGGAGCCCGGCCGGGCCGACGCCCGAGAGCTGCAGGAGTTGCGGGGAGTTGAACGCGCCACCGCAACTGATCAGCTCGCCGGCAGTGACGCGCGCGCGCCCTCGGCGAGCCCGAGTGAACTCGATGCCGACTGCACGCTGGCCCTCGAACAGGATCTGCGTCGCATGGGCACCACAGACCACGTCGAGGTTGGGGCGCCGTTTCACCGGATGGAGGTAGGCCCGCGCAGCGCTCCAACGGAGGCCGCGCGTCAGGTTCCGGTCGAATCGCGCGAAACCCTCCTGCCGATAGCCGTTGACGTCGGATGTCCGTTCATGGCCAGCCTCTTCGGCGGCGGCCAGGAATGTCTCGAAGAGGGGGTTCTTCGCGGGCCCTCGTTCGAGGACGAGGGGGCCGTCTCCGCCACGCCAGGCATCCGCACCCTCGCCGCAGCTCTCCATCCGCTTGAAGTAGGGAAGGCAATCGGCGTAGCGCCATGTCTCCATCCCCGGTTCGCTCGCCCAGCGCTCGTAGTCGAGCGGATTCCCGCGCTGGAAGATCATCCCGTTGATGCTGCTCGATCCACCCAACACTTTTCCGCGCGCATGGTAGATGCGCCGATCGGCCATCTGCGGTTCCGGCTCCGACTCATAGCGCCAGTCGTAGAAGCGGCTGCCGATCGGAAACGGCAGGGCCGCCGGCATGTGGATGAACACGTCCCACCATGAATCCGGGCGCCCGGCCTCGAGAACCAGCACGCGACAGGCTGGATCGGCGCTCAGACGATGGGCCAGTACGCAACCCGCCGAGCCGCCACCGACGATGACGAAATCGTAGGCGCGCGTTCCGTCCGCCACGCTCAGAGCCTCCCACGCACCAGGTCGCTTGCCAGCGCCACGCCCAACCCCGCCACGACCAAGGCGAGTGGCAGCCCGACCACGATCGAGGCGGCCTGCAGGGCGGCAACGCCACCCACGGCCATCAGCGACACGGTAACGGCGGCCAACGCGAACCCCCAGAACACTTTCGCGGGCGGAGTCTCCTCGATGCCGAGCAGATGGCAGATGACCAGGGTGGCGGAATCGAGTGAGGTGATGAGCCAGGTGAAGAGCAGGAACGCGGCCACTGCGATCAGGCTCGTCGCCAGCCAGGGGGGACCGAGTTTTCCGAGCACGGTGACGAGACCGAGGCTGTAGTCGAGGTTCACCGCGACGCTGACGGCGCCAGGCTCGGCGAGTTCCTGATGGAGCGCCGTGCCGCCGAATACCGACATCCACACGATGATCACGACGGCGGGCACCAGCATCACGGCAAGGACGAACTCACGGACGGTTCTCCCCTTCGAGATGCGCGCGATGAATACCGACACGAAAGGGGTCCAGGCGAGCCACCAACCCCAGTAGAAGACGGTCCAGTCGGCTTGCCAGGCCTGTCCCGCGGCGGTGTCCGCGATCCAGGCGCCGGTGGGCAGGAAGTGGACCACGTAGTCGACCAGGGTCCCGGCCAGGGTCTTGGCCAGGAACCCTGTCGGACCCAGCACGATCACGGCGACCAGCAGGATCGCGCTGATCCAGACGTTCACCTCGCTCAGATAGCGGATGCCCCGCGCAAGGCCCGACAGTGCCGAGAGTACACCCAAGCCGCAGACACCGAACACGATCGCGATCTGATAGCTCAGATGGATCTCGATCCCGAGCAGGTGCCCGAGTGTCGCGTTCATGCCGGCCGCGGCGAGACCGATCGAGGTCGCGACACCGCAGACGGTTCCGAACAGCGCGATGAGATCGATCCCCAGCCCGGGCCAACGATCGATGAAACGATCGCCGAGCAGCGGATAGAGCGCGCTCCGAAACGACAGGGGGCGGCCGTGGCGATAGCCCTGGATCCCGATGGCGAGTGCGGCAATGACGTAGAACGCCCAGCCATGCAGGCCCCAGTGGAGCACGGTGATCCGCAGTGCTGTGGCAACGGCCGGTGCCGTTGCCGGTGTGATCCCGGCTTCGCCTAGCAGGGGGTTCGCCTGGAAGTGGATGATCGGCTCGGCCGTCGCCCAGTACAGCAGGCCCGATGCCAGGCCGGCAGAAAAGAGCATCGAGAACCACGCGAGCCGGCTGAATTCGGGCGTCTCGTTGTCGCGGCCGAGCCGCAGCCGGCCGGCGGGGTGAAACCCGAGTGCGGTCACGCCTGCGAGCGCCAGTGTCGCCAGGCCAACGAACAGCCAATCGAAATAGTGGACGACCCAGTCCTTGGCACCGATCAGCAATTCGGCGGACTCGTCGATCGATACGGCCGCCCCGAGAACGAACAGGGCCACGACACCCACCGCGATCTGCGAGGAGGGAGTTGGCATGCCCAGCAGCGCCAGGGCGCGACGCAGGTTCATCGAGAACCGGTTTCGAGCAGCTCGCCGGGTTCGAGCAGCGAGAATTCCGAGCACCAGGCGCGCGTAGGAGGGGTGCCCGGTTCCATTCCGGCCGAGTGTGCCACACCCTGGTTGCACCCTCCCGGGCGCTGTCCAGCCCTCGCTTCCCACAAGAAGAGCGGCGACGGGGTTGCCGCCATCGAGAATCGAGGGCATTCGACCTCAGTTCGGTCCCGACGCGAAGACATTAAGATCCGGGCGCCCGTCCGACGATGAGCCCTATCGGGCCGGCGGGGCATCCCCTGCCTGATCGGAGGAGTGACGATATGCCGGAGGAGTTGGTTTTCGGGAGCGACGCACCGCTATCGATCCCCGGGCTGCTGAGGAGCCTGGCAGTCGGCGTGGTCCTGGCGTTGCTCTTGCGCGTCCATTTCCAACGCTTCGGGTCGACGTTGTCGAACCGCGAAGAGTTCTCGCAGGTCTTCCCGTTCATCCTGTTGACCACGATCCTGATCATCTCCGTCGTGAAGTCGTCGCTGGCGCTGTCGTTGGGCCTGGTCGGCGCACTCTCGATCGTGCGCTTCCGGACCCCGATCAAGGAGCCCGAGGAGCTCGCCTACCTGTTCCTCGCAATCGCGATGGGCCTGGGCCTGGGCGCGGGACAGATCCTGCCGACATTGATCGCGGGCCCCGCGATCCTGGCGGTGATGGCCCTGTTCAAGTGGTCTCGAATGGGCCGCGATTCGCGAAACCTCTATCTCTCGATCGAAGTCGCGGGCGCAGACGGCGACGCCGCCCTCGATGTCTTGAATCCGATCGTCGAGCATCACGCCCGGGAGAGTGACCTGCGTCGCTTCGACTTGCGCGATGACATGGCCGAGTTCGTCTACTTCGTCGATCTGGCGGATCCCGAGAGCCTCTCGCAGCTGACGGCGGCCGTTCGCGAACGATTCCCGAGCGCGGGCTTGACGTTCCTCGACCAGAACCGGATGCCGAGCGCTTAATCCGGAATGCGGCTCGGCGACCCTGACAACTCCTCCCGTCTCGAGAGCTTCCGGCGCTGGGCCGGCACCCGCGGTGTCCCCTTCGCCGTTGGCCTGGTCGCCGTCAGTATCTTGGGAACCTACTTGGTCACCACCCAGATCTTTCGACGCGGTCTGCAGGACCGGCTCCACCATGCGGCCCTGGCACGCGGCCACGAAGCGTTCGGCGAACCGGCATCCGTGGTGGCAGACCTGGCCCGGGCACCAGGGCGGATCAGCGCGGCCACGACCTCGCCCGAAATCGTGCTCGACGTCAAGTTCAAGCACATGCGAAAGATCTACGCGAAGCGCGAAGAGGCGCTGGAACGCGGGCTACTGGTCCAGGGGCCCGACGATCTGGTGCCGGCTTCGATCCGCCAGCAAGGCCGTAGCACGCGCGTCGCGGTCCGCCTGAAGGGCGATCTTTCCGATCACTTCGAAGGGGACAAGTGGTCCTTCCGCGTCCACGTGAAGGATGGTGATCACGTCTTCGGAATGCGCCGCTTCTCGCTCCAGCACCCGGCGTCCCGCGGCTATCAAGCCGAACCGCTGTTTCTCGAGACGATGCGCCACCTCGACGTTCTGGCGCCGCGCTACCGGTTCGTCGAACTCACGGTCAACGGCAACAACGTCGGCTTGATGGCACTCGAAGAGCATTTCTCGAAAGAGCTTCTCGAATCCAACGGACGCAAGGACAGCGTCATCCTGAAGCTCGATGAGAACCTCGTCTGGACCGCCGGAGACGGTTTCGCGTTCCGTGGCTTCGGTGGCGGCGCCTTCGACTCGTATCGAAACGCTCGCGTCGACGTCTTCGGGGACGGCCGCGTGGCGAGGAATCCGCTGCTCACGACGCACTACACGGCGGCGGCAGGCCTGCTGAGGGGTTTTATCGAGGGGCAGCTAGCCGCCTCTCGGGTCTTCGATGCAGAACGCATGGGCCGCTTCCTGGCGGCCTGCCAGGTCTGGGGTGCCTGGCATGCCGTGCGCTGGCATAACCTTCGCTTCGCCTACGATCCGTACTCGGCGCGTCTCGAACCGGTGGCCTTCGACGCGAGCCTGGATCAACGCACCCGCGAAGACCTCCGCGTGGTGGACAGCGAGCCGATCGCGGCCGAGCTGCTGGCCGACCCCGCGATCTTCCGCGCCTATCATCGTGCGCTCCTGAAGCTCGCCGATGACCTGGCGTCGGACCTGCTGATGGAGAAGCTGCGGGCCCGCGAAGCCGAGGCCCTCCGCGCGCTGCATGCCGAGTTCCACTTCCTCCCCGAGTACCCTCTCGCGCGCATCGCCGAACGTGCACGAGGGCTTGCCGCCCTCTCGGAAACGGAGCTTCGGATGCCCTTGATCAAGGAGGCGCGCTACCCGGCCCTGGTACATGCGCGCATCGTCGCCGACGCCGCAGGCGAACGACTCGAGATCGACAACGCCGTGCCCTTCGAGGTCGAGATCCGCGATGTCCGCTGGTCCGATGGCGACGCCCACATCCCCGGCATTTCGGACGCAGCCGGACTTCCGCTGCTGCTGGAGCCGACCCCGACTGGGGGCCTCGCGACGACGCGAACCCTTCCGCTGGTTCGTCGGCCCGACACTGCCGAGGCCCGGCTCGAGCTCGAGGTGGGCTTCCGCGGGCGAACGGACAGCCGCACCGTTGCGGTTGCCGCAGCACCTGCCGCGCTCGCAGTGCATCCCCTCCCGCTAGGCGATGCGCTGGAGACGGCAAAGCGCCACCCGTTCCTGGTGTATCTCCCGGACGAGCACGTGCTCAGCATCGCCCGGGGAACCCACACGGTGGCGGGATCGCTCGTCGTTCCGGCGGGCGTTCGGTTGCGTGCTGGGCCCGGCACGATCCTGCGCTTCCCCAAGGATGGGATGTTGTTGTCGCGGGGTCCGCTGCTGTTCGACGGAACCTCGGAGCGGCCGATCCTGTTGGAAGGTGACTCACCGGAGGGCTGGCTCGGGATCGCCGTGCTCGACGCCGGCGAAGGTTCCACCCTGCGCCACGTCACCGTGCGCAACACCGGAGAGGTCGCGCGCCCGGGATGGCAGCTGACCGGCGGCACGAACTTCATTCGCAGTGACATCGAGGCGGAGCACGTGCGTTTCGAGGTGAGTCGCGGAGAGGATGCATTGAACGTCGTGGGTGCTCACTTCGTGCTGCGTGAAGTCTGGTTCACGAACACGCGATCCGACGCGTTCGACGCGGATTTCTGTCAGGGCTCCGTTGAAGGAGGGGGCTTTCGCGATGTCGGCCTGGCCGGCGGCGGCGACGCCATCGACCTCAGCGGCAGCGACGTCGAAGTCAGCGGCGCCCTGCTCGAACGCATCGGCGACAAGGGACTCTCGGTGGGCGAAGGCAGCCGACTTCGCGCCGCCAACCTCGTGATGCGCGACGTCGGCGCCGGTGCCGTATCCAAGGATGGCTCGAGCCTCGAGCTCCGCGCGACGGAAATCCACGACGCACGGGTGGCGGCGCTGATGGCCTACGTAAAGAAGCCCGAATACGGCCCGGGCCAGTTGACGGCCAACGACGTCCGGCTCTACGGCGCCGGCAGCCAGCCCCGCGTGCAGGATGGCAGCTCGCTCTCCGTCGACGGCGAAACGATCGCGACCGAAGCACTCGATGTGGATGCGCTCTACGAGACAGCCATGAAGAAAGCCGCACGCCCATGAAGCTCGAGATGCCCGACGACGTTCGGCTCGAGATCAAGTTCGTGGCCGCCGAAACCGAACGTGTGCGAATCCTCTCCTGGCTTCGCCTGCACCCGCTCGGGTTCCGGCGCGCCTTCCCGGACCGTCGCGTCAACAACATCTACTTCGACACCTTCGACTACGGCGCCTATGGCGCCAACCTCGCCGGCATCAGTGGTCGTATCAAACTTCGCTACCGGTGGTACGGCGCATCGGAAGGCCCCGGCCCGGGCACCCTCGAGCTGAAGTGCAAGCGCAACCAGTTCGGCTGGAAAGAGCGCTTCGCGGTCGAGACCGCACCGTGGCAGCCAGACGATAGCTGGGCGCGGGTTCGCTCGAAGTTGGCCATCCAGATCTCCAAGAGCGGCCGATCGTGGCTCTCGGAGTTTCCCGTCCCAACGTTGCTCAATCGCTACGACCGATGTTATTTCCTGTCGCAGGACGGGAAGCTCCGAATCACGGTCGATTGCCATCAGGCGGGGTGGGATCAGCGGCTGGGGCGGATGCCGAACTTTTCGCGGCGGCTCAATCTCCCTGCCGCGATCGTGGTAGAAGCCAAGTTCGCGCGCGAGGATCGCGATCTCGCTTCCCGCAACCTACGTGGCATTCCGATCCGCGTCGGCCGGAATTCGAAGTACGTGAACGGCCTCCAGATCGCGGGCGGAATCTGAACGCGATCAGGGGATCAACGGGTGCCTCGCTCATCGCGGAAGCGCTTGAGCTTCGCTGACGTATGGATTTCGGTGAGTGCGTCGAGAGCCCCCGGCGCCACGATCTCGGCCTCGATGCGGACCCCGAGTTCCTCTCGTAACAGCGCTTCGACTTCGCCCTTGATCCGAGCGTGTTCCGAGGGGGGCGCCGGACTCACGGCCATCGCGATCATCTCGTCGCGATCGTTCTCGCGCACTGCGCGGACGAACCAATCGTCCCCGATCGCGGGGTGACGCATCACGAGCTCACCGAGTGCCTCCGGCCAGATGTTCACGCCACGGAGTTTCACCATGTTGTCGCCGCGCCCGGCGAAGGGCGCCATCCGGCGTAGCCAGCTACCGCACGCGCACTGCTCGCGCGGGTGCAGCAGCGAGAGATCCATGATGTTGTATCGGAACTGTGGGCTTCCGGTCTTGTAGAGTTCGGTCACGCATAACGAGCCGAGTTCGCCGTCGGCCATCGGTTCGCCGCTCTCTGGATCGACCACCTGCACGATGAACGCATCTTCGAAGATGTGCAGGCCCTGGCGCGCGGGACACTCGATCGCCACCCACTGCACTTCGTGGAAGCCGTAGGACTGGTAGCTGGGCGCACCCCATACTTCTTCGAGTCGCTTCGGATCGCCGATGTTGGGGCACGCACGGATGTTGAAATCCGCCTTGGGATCGAGCCCCATTTCTTGCGCGACCTCGGCCAGGTGCAGCATGTAGTCTCCGGTGGTCAGGATCGCCGTGGCCGCGTATTGGCGCGCCAGCTCGATCTGACGCCGACTGCTCGTCACGTTGCCCGTGCCGGTGGTGAGCACGACACAGTTCAGCCAGCGGTAGAGCACCTCATCGAAATGAAAGGCGCCATTGTGGGTCGAGTAGGCCCAGGCGTTGATCACCGTATCGCCGGGCCGGATGCCGTGGAGATAGAGGCCACGCGCACCGAGAATGGCGCCCGCCTCTCGGTCCCAGGCGGTATACAGCGTCGGTCGGGACTTGCCGGTGGTACCGCCCGACATGAAGACCCGCATCGGTTGTTCTTGCGCCATGTCCGGCGTCACGGCTTGATAGTCGCCAAACGGCGGATGCGACTCGATGCTCTCTCGAATGTCGTCGACCGTGTAGGAAGGTGCGCGCCAGAGATCCTCCAGTGTCTCGATCTTGCGGGGATCGAAACCCGCCGCCACGAAGCGGTCGCGAAAGAAGGGGACCCGGCCGGCCTTCACTGCCCTCGCCTTCAAGCGTTCGAGTTGCTTCGCCTCGATCTGCTCGGGCTCGTCGAGCCAGGCGCTCTCGAAGTAGTCGGGCGGCGGCGGAAAGGCTTCGGTCAGGGCGTTGTAGTCGACGGCCTGATGGGGCCGGTTGAGCTTTCGTGCCATCCTATGGTGCCTTTCCGGAGCGCCGGAGCGTACCCGAGGCGGGTCCCCGAAGGACACGTTGACGCCACCGCCATTCAAACATACGCTTCAAGCACTCGTTTGATTGCGCCCGCCCGGAGCTCGACCATTCCTCCTGCGACCACCAAGGAACGCATCATCGATGCGGCCGAACACGCCTTCGCATCGAGCGGGATCGAGGCGACTTCGTTGCGCTCGATTACCGAGGATGCAGGCGTCAACGCCGCCGCGATCCACTACCACTTCGGCTCCAAGGAGCGGCTGCTCGATGCGGTCATCTCCCGGCGCGTGCTGCCACTCAATCAGGAGCGCTTGAAGCGCCTCGAGCATCTGGAATTCAGCCCGGCAAACATCATGCTGCCCAGTCAAGCACTCTTGCGCGCGTTCCTGGAACCGTTCGTCGTGATGCAGGTCGAACTCGGCGAACGGACCTCGCCTTTCGGCAAACTCATGGCACGTCTCTGGATCGAACGAGAGCAGCTTCCGCGTCCGCCGCTCGCCTTCGACGATCTCGTCACCCGATTCGCGGCAGCCGCCTGTCGCGGTCGCACGGACCTGCTAGCGAGTGAGGCGGCGGAACGTCTCGAGTGGGCCGTGAGTGCGACCGCGCGCATGCTTCACGGTGCGCGCGCCACGGGAAGTGAGGCTGTCGAACCTGCCGCCGACCGGTTCGAACGTCTGATCGCGTTCCTCGCGGCGGGCCTCGATACCCCGGGCAGCCAGCGCCCCGGAGCGACTTCGTGAACGAGACACCCTCGCCTCTCGAAGAAGATCCCATGCCGCAAGCGCCGGCACCGAGACCGATCCACCCCGCACGTTCGACGTCGCGCCCACGCCGTTGGCTGCTCCCGCTGGCCGTCCTGGGCGGCGCATCGCTGGTGATCGCGGTGCTCTTTGCCACCAGCCCGGAGCCGGTTCGGGTTCGGCCGCCCGTTTCGATTCCCTATGTCCAGGTGATCGGGGTCGCGCCACAATCTCTCGAGCTCACCGTCATCGCTCACGGCACCGTGGAGCCCAGGACCGAGAGCGACCTGGTGGCCGAGGTCAGGGGCCGCGTCCTCGAAGTCGCGCCAGCCCTTGAAGCCGGCGGATTCTTCGCGGCCGGCGAAGCCCTACTGCGCCTCGACGGCCGCGAATATTCAATCGCAGTGGATCGGAATCGCGCCGCGGTCAAGCTGGCAGACAGTGAGAGCCGCCTCGCCGCGTCCGAAGCGCGGCGCCGCCGCGAACTTCTCGCCCGCGGTGTCGCCAGCGACGCGGACCTCGAGCAGTTCGAGAACCGGGCCCTGGTAGCCAGCGCGACCCTGGATCAGGCCCGCGCCAACCTCGCCCAGGCCGAGCTCGACCTGGAACGCACCGTCGTCCGCGCCCCGTTCGCCGGCCGGGTGCGCGAACGTGCTGTCGACCTCGGCCAGTTCGTGAGTCCGGGCTCTCTGCTCGCGCGCATCTACGCCGTCGACTACTCCGAGGTACGGCTACCGATTCGAACCAGCGAGTTGGGCTACCTCGAGATCCCGACGAGCAATGCTGGGTCAGATGCCACCGGCGCGAAGGTCGTGCTCCAAGCGAGCCTCGGCGGCCAGCAGCAGAGCTGGCCCGCACGACTGGTCCGTACCGAAGGTGAGATCGACCTACGCACGCGCATGATGCACGCGGTCGCCCGCGTGGATGACCCCCAGAGCGCGGACGGCGAACGCGTGGCGCTACCGGCAGGCCTCTTCGTAAGGGCCGAGATCGCGGGCCGCAAGCTCGAGGACATCTTCCTGCTCCCCACCGCGGCGATTCGCGACGACGACCGCGTCTATGTGGTCGAGGAGAATCGACTGCGCTTTCAGCAGGTCTCGATCCTGCGGCGGGGCACCGACGAGGTCGTGATCGATGGGGGCCTGGCCGCCGGCGATGTGGTCATCGTCAGTCCGATGCGCGCGGCCACTGAAGGGATGCGCGTCCGCTCGGAGCGGGAATCCGTCCGCTCGGAGCCGGAATCCGTCCGCTCAGAGCCGGAATCCGTCGGCTCGAAGCGCGGAGAGTCTGAATGACCGGCTGGATTGCATGGTTTGCGCGCAATCACGTTGCCGCCAACTTGTTGATGTTCGGAATCATGATTGCCGGCCTGTTGAGCGTCCCGACCATCAAGCAGACGATCATGCCGGACTTCGAGATCAATTACGTCTCGGCCACCGTCGTCTATCCCGGCGCTTCTCCCGAGGACGTCGAGAGTTCGGTCACGACGCGACTCGAAGAAGAAGTCCAGGACGTCGAAGGGATCAAGGAACTCGTCGCCTCGGCGAATGAAGGCGCCACGAACCTGACGCTGGAGCTCGAAGACGACTACGAGATGTCACGCGCGCTGACGGAGTTGAACTCGCGCATCAACGGCGTGCGAACCCTCCCCGAAGAAGCCGAGAAGCCGGTCGTCAGCGAGGTGGTCTGGAGCCGCGCCGTGATCGACATCGCGCTCCATGGCGACGCCAACGAGCGGACCCTCACCGAGCTGGGTCAGGGCCTACGGGACGAGCTGGCCTCCCTCGACGGCGTATCGAAGGTGACCATCTCGGCGATCCGACCCTACGAAATCGCCATCGAGGTTTCGGAAGCCGCACTGCAGCGCTTCGGTCTGCGCTTCGACGATGTCATGCTTGCGGTCCGCCGCTCCTCCATCGACATGCCGGGCGGCAGCATCAAGAGCGATGGCGGCGAGATCCTGCTGCGCACCGAGGGCCAGGCGTATCGGGGCGCCGAGTTCGCGGCGATTCCGCTGGTGACGAGAGACGATGGCTCGCGCGTCGTGGTTGGTGACGTAGCGACGGTCGTCGACGGCTTCGAAGAGACGACGAAGTTCGCCCGCTTCGATGGCGATCCGGCGGTGCTCATCAAGGTGTTTCGCGTCGGGGACCAACACGCACTCGATGTCGCCGAGGCCGTCCGCGCCCACGTGAGCCTCGCCCAGGAACGCCTGCCCGAGGGGCTGACCTATACGCTCTGGGACGACGAATCCCGCTTCCTGGCCGATCGCATCGGCATGATGTTGCGCAATGCCGCGGGTGGCTTCGTGCTGGTGCTCGTCCTGCTCGCGTTCTTCCTGAAACTACGCGTCGCCTTCTGGGTGGCGATGGGCGTGCCCGTTTCCGTCCTGGGCGCACTGGCATTGATGCCCGTCTTCGACATCGACATCAACATCATCACGCTGTTCTCGTTCATCATGGCGCTCGGAATCCTGGTCGACGACGCGATCGTCACCGGCGAGAACATCCACACCCATCAAGAGAGCGATCCCGACGATCCGATGGGCGCCGCCATTCGTGGGGCCGAGGAAGTCGCCGTCCCGGTGATCTTTGGCGTGCTGACCACCATCGCCGCGTTCGCACCCTTCACGTTGATCGGCGGGCAGATGCGCTTCATGGCGGTCGGCATCTCCGGCGTGATGATGATCGCGCTCGGCTTCTCGCTGATCGAATCCAAACTGGTGCTCCCCTCGCATCTGGCCCACGGGTCCGGCGCCGGGAGCGTCCCAAAGCGCCCGATTCCCGTCGCCTGGGCGCGCATCCAGAAACGCGTTTCCGATTGGCTACGCCACGTCATCGACGACATCTATGCACCCGCGGTGACCGCATGCGTGGAACGTCGTTATGTCACCGCCGCCGTTGCCTTCGGTCTCTTCTTCGTCACCCTGGCCCTGATCGGGTCCGGCCACATGCGGATGGTGATGATGGCACCCATGGAGGCGGATTCGGTGATCGCGAATCTGACCATGCCGCTCGGAACCCCGGCGTGGCAGACCGAGCAGGCAATCCGTCGCATCGAGGAATCCTCCGAAGCGCTGCGTGCTGAGCTGGCGCTAGAACAGCTTCCCGGCGAGCCTCCGATGTTCCAGCACGTGATGAGCCTGGTGGGCTCCCAGCGCAGTGGGGGACGCCCCGGCGGGCGCGCTGCCGCGGGGCAGCCGCACCTCGGGCTGGTCGGCGCCGAACTCAGCCCCTCCGAGGACCGGAGCCTCCACGCCGGCGTGATCGCCAACCGCTGGCGCGAGTTGACCGGGCCGATCCCGGGAGTCGAAGAGCTCAAGTTCAGTGGCGTCCACCATCACTTCGGCGATCCGATCGCGATCGAACTGCGCGGGGATGATGTCGAGATGCTGGATCGCGCGGCCCTTCGCGTTACTGAACAGCTCGAGGCCTACCCGGGCGTCTTCGACATCCGCGATTCCAATCGCGATGGCAAGCGGGAATTGAATCTTGCGATCCTGCCTGGCGCGGAGGCGCTCGGCTTGAGCCTCGACGATGTCGGACGCCAGGTTCGCCAGGCTTTCTATGGCGCCGAGGCCCAGCGGATCCAACGCGGCCGCGACGAAGTGAAGGTGATGATCCGCTACCCGGCGGAGGAGCGGCGCTCGCTCGCCGACGTACAAAACATGCGGATCCGACTTCCCGATGGAACCGCCGTGCCCTTCGGCGCAGTCGCCTCGGTCGTCGAAGATCGCGGCCCGTCCTCGATCTTCCGGCGCAACCGCTACCGCACGGCGACGGTCACCGCCGATCTCGACGAAGGATCTGCCAACGCCGGCGAAGTCCTGACGGACATGGAGAAGGTGGTCCTCCCGGATCTGCTGGCCGAGTTCCCGGGCGTGACGTTCGTGTTCGATGGTGAGGAGTCCGAACGACGCGAGGCGATGGCCGGCCTACGTCGAGGGTCCATCGTGGCCCTGCTGGCCATCTTCACGTTGCTCGCGATTCCGCTCCGATCCTATCTCCAGCCCTTGTTCATCATGATCGTGATTCCGTTCGGTTATGTGGGCGCGATCTTTGGCCACCTGGTTACGGGTACGACGCTCAGCATGTTCTCGCTGATCGGCGTGATGGCATGCGCCGGAGTCGTCGTGAATGACAGCCTGGTCCTCGTTACCTTCCTCAACCGTCTACACGACCGGGGGCTGTCCTTGAAGCAGGCGGCCGTTCAGGCCGGCCAATCGCGCTTTCGCGCCATCATGCTGACTTCGCTCACCACCTTCGCGGGCCTCTCGCCGGTGATGCTCGATACCAGTGCGCAGGCGCAGATGGTGATTCCCATGGCCGTCTCGCTCGGCTTCGGCGTGCTGGTCGCGACCTTCTTCACCCTGCTGCTCGTGCCGGCCGCGATCGTGATCGCGGATGATCTGAAGCGAGGCGTCTCGCGGCTCCTCCACGGGGCCTCGCCGCCGGCTGGCGACGGCTTCGCGGTTCCGCTGGAGCGCTGAGCCGTGGACCTCGAGGAGCGCATCGATCGTCTCGAATCGATCGAAGAGATCCGGCAGCTCCTGGCGAAGTACGCGCTCTCCCTCGACATGCGAGACCTCGACGCCCATGTCAACCTGTTCGCGCCAGACATTCGCGTCGGCCGTGGGAAGCTCGGGCGCTCGCACCTGAAGCGCTGGCTGGACGACACGCTGCGGCTCCAGTTCACGGGCACAGCCCACCACGTGGGCAATCCGATCATCGAGTTCCGCGATGCCGATCATGCGATCGGTGTCGTGTATTCGAAGAACGAGCACGAGACCGGCGACGCCTGGGTCATCATGCAGATGCTCTACTGGGACGAGTACGAGCGGATCGACGGCCGTTGGCTCTTCCGGCGGCGCCTGCCCTGCTATTGGTACGCCACCGACCTGAACGCTCCGCCAGTTGGCGACGACAAGATGCGCTGGCCCGATCGAGAACGCTATGCGGGCACCTATCACGACCTCTGGCCGACCTGGAAGGAGTTCTGGGCGAACCCGCCCCAGACCGACGCACCCGAGGTCGCTCCAGCCGCACCGCTCGGCGAATTCCTGGAAGCGATGCGACGAGGAGCTCCGGAGCCCAGGATCCGGGTGCGCTAGCGGGGACGGACTCCGCAAGTTTAAACTTTGCAATTTTACCCGAAGGGAAACTTGCAAAGTTGTAACTGGAGGAGTCCGGCCCCGCGAGCGCAGCCGGATCCAGGGCACCGGAGGTCCTCGTCGCATCGCTTGCAGGAATTCGCCGCTC
>JAJDAP010000045.1 GCA_029261795.1 Deltaproteobacteria bacterium | reverse complement strand
CTAGCAGCCCGTTGAAAAAGTGGTCTCAATCAGTGGACACTTGATAGTGGCGATGTTAGGATGTCCAGGCTGCAGATGAGGGGGCAACCATGGCGCTTGGGCGACGGACGGGTGCGCAGGAATCAATGTGGGTCGCGGGTGAGGACCTTCCTCGATCGGCGGGGCATCCCTTCTACGCGGCGCTGGAAGATATTCTGGCCGCTCGGGACTTCGATCGGTTCGTAGAGGACCTGTGTTCCGAGCACTACGCAGAGCGACAGGGGCGCCCTTCGATTCCTCCGGGGCGGTATTTTCGGATGCTGTTTGTGGGCTACTTCGAGGGGATCACGTCGCAGCGGGGCATCGCGTGGCGCTGCCAGGACAGCCTGTCGATTCGGGATTTTTTGGGCCTGGAGGCGACGCAGCGATCGCCCGACCACTCGAGCATGACGGTGATTCGCAAGCGTTTGCCGTTCGAGATCTTCGAGGCCGTCTTCTGCTTCGTCCTGGAATGCGCGCAGGAGCAAGGCTTGCTGAAGGGTAAGACCGTGGCCGTCGATGCAACGTTCCTGGAAGCCAACGCGGCCATGAAGTCGATCGTTCGACGCGATACAGGAGAGAACTGGGGTGAGTACATCAAGCGTCTCGCGGTAGAGGAAGGCGTAGAGAACCCGTCCGATGAGGATGCGCGACGGCTGGATCGCAAGCGAAAGAAGTCCGTCGGCAACGACGAGTGGGTCTCGAAAACGGACCCCGATAGCCGAATTGCGAAGATGAAGGACGGTCGGACGCATCTTGCCTACAAGGCAGAGCACGTGGTCGATCTCGATACGGACATGGTCCTCGCGGCTTCGATCTACCGGGCCGATCACTCCGACTACGACACTGCCACAAGCACGTTGGACGATGCGAACGACCACTTGGCTGCAGTCGACGACGAGATTTCGATCCAGGAAGCCGTGATGGACAAGGGCTATCACGCAGTCGAAACGCTCGTTGATTGTGAGCAGCGAGGTGTTCGGACCTATGTCCCCGAGCGCAAGGCATCTGGGCATCGCCGGTGGAAGGACAAACCAGCCGAGAGCGAGCGAGCCTTTCGCGCAAACCGACGCCGCGTCCGCGGCCCGCGAAACGCGGGACTTCAACGCCGCCGCAGCGAGTATGTGGAACGAACCTTCGCCCACTCGTGTGAATCCGGTGGAGGTCGTCGGACCTGCATTCAGGGGGTCTACGATGTGGGCAAGCGGTGGCTGGGTCAACTGGCAGCGAGAAATCTCGGAGTCATCATTCGATCGTTAACGGGAGTGGGAACTCCGAAAGCGCACCAAGCCAAAGGGGCAGCCGCAGCGCTGCTCGAGAGTGCGGTTGATGTGCTGATCCGAGTTCAATCCCGAACCCGAGCACGCTTCGCCCTTCGATTCGAATTCGCAGCGGGTTGTCGCCACGCGCGCCAGAAAATCTTCTCGATGCCGCTGGCTCACAAAATCAGCTCTTCTTCAACGGGCTGCTAGCCGCCTGGGCTCGCCGGCAACTGTGCCGTGAACTGGTTCATGTCGAAGTAGTCGCGCCAGGCCGTGATCTTGCCGTGGTGCACTTCGAAGGTTCCCATCACCGGTAGTTCGATCCAGTTTCCCCCGACCTGGAAGCGGTCGGTCCGCTCGGTGAGCACGACGCCGGCATCGTTCTCGGCGATCTGATGGACCACCCACTCGATGGCCTCGGCCATTCCGGCGAAGCCTTCGATCGTCTTGCGGATTCCTTCGCCACCGGTCACCGGCGCCATGGGAATGTTGTGGTAGATGCAATCTTCTGCGAAATAGCCCATCAATTCGTCGACATCGTTGCGCGACCAGGCATGAATGAACTCGAGAATGAAGTCTGTGTTGGCGGACAATGCGGGCTCCTCGGTGGAGACAGCAGCCTAGCGCGAACCGCTAGCCCGGAGCGCTAGCATTTCGGAACGGAGGAAGCGTGAGCCTGCCGCAAGTCCTACATCTGCTCGGCGCTGGAATGATCCTTGGAGTGGGTTGTTTCGCACTCGCGCGCCCCGAGGCGTTCGGCCGCCTTATCGGCATCCCCCTCGCCGACGCCGTGGGCGTATCGGAGGTCCGCGCCGGGTTCGGCGGCATGTTGGTCGGACTCAGCGTGTTCGCCGCCGCGGTCCACGACGATCTCGTCTATGCCGCGATCGGGGCCGCGTTCCTGGGCGCCACGGCAGCTCGATGGATCGATATCGGCCGCGGCAACCGGGAACGCGGCATCTGGGTCGGACTGTTCGTCGACAGCGGTGTCGCGATCTTGCTGCTCTACCCCGCCTAGCGACGCGCTAGCCAGGCATCTTTTCGAAGCGCGGAAGATCGTCGCTCGGGATGCCCCAGGGCTGGGCGTGGCCGACGTAGACATGAGCCTGGGGAACCAGCCAGCTCGGATCATCGAGAGAGGCCGCCTTGATGACCTTGATTCCTGGCGCGATCTCAGGCTCGCTGAAGACTGGCGTCCCGCAGGTCGGACAGAACTGACGACGCACGACGTTGCCGGATTCGCCGGCGTCTTCGTAGCCCTTGACCTCACCCGTCACCTGCAGTGAATCACGCGGAACGATCGCGATGGTCGAATAACCACCGCCGGCCGCGTACTGGCAATCGCGGCAGTGGCAATGCGCGACCTGCACGGGTTCGGCACTGCACTCGTAACGAACCGCGCCGCAGCGGCAGCCACCGGTAAAGGGTACGGACATGGGTCGGTCTCCTCTCGAGCGGCTTCTCAGCCGGATTTTCGCTGATCAGTCGCCCGAATCGAGTCGCTCGATCTCGAGCGGATATCGCCGCACGAACCAGTCGGCGAGCAACGGCCGATACTCGTGCTGAAACGCAGCCGGGAGCGTGAAGAAACTCGAGCCGGTCTCACCGCGACATCGGCGAGCACCGCAGGCACACGGCCAACTGTCACCGGCTGGATTGTTGATCAAGTAGTCGAAGCTGAGTTCTTCGTCGGCCGCGACGGCCGCGGTGAGCAGGACGCGGTCGAGGCCGATCCTGCGCGCCTCGAGCAGAATCAGGCGCAGGATCGCACTGCCGTAGCCTTTGCCTCTCTCCGGCGGACGGATCTCGTAGCCGATGTTCCCGCCGTCCAGTTGCAGCTTGTCGTTGAGGCGATGACGTACCCGGGCGGCGCCGAGAAGCCGTTCCCCGCCGAATAACAAGAATTGGCTCTGCTTCACCAGGTTGGGACCAAGGTCCTCGCCCTTCTCGAATCGATCCACATCCGCGAAGTAGCTCTCGGGGTCGTCGAGCATCAGGTCCAGACGTGGGTCGCCTTCGTCCCGGAACTCCTGGGCCATCGCAACGAGGGCCGGCGTGTGTCGGCGGCGCAACCGCTCGAGTCGGACCGGCTCCATCAACCTGTCCGGCCCTGTCCGTCAGCATCTCGAAGACGTTCCCGGATTTCGTCGTGGGAAAGGCCCGAAATCGCGATTCGCTTGCGGGGGGAAGTCATTCCGGAAACGATCTCTACCTTGGCGATGGGTAGACCGAGCGCGGCCGCAACCAACTGCTCGACCGCCGCATTCGCCTTGCCCCGCTCGGCGGGTGCGCGCACCCGAACCTTGAGCGCCTCGCCGAGCCAGCCGGCCACGGCCGCTCGTTTGGCGCCCGGAATCACCTTCAGTTCCAGAAGCGTTCGGCGATCGGTCATCTCCGCAGCTCCGGCTGCTTCAGCAGGTAGCGGGATGCCCCTTCTCGGGCGTCACCCGCGGACACGAAGCCGATCCGTTCTACCAGCCGGATCGAGCGGAGATTCGCTGGCTCGATGAACACTTCCACCAACTCCGTACCCTCGGCGAACGCCCATGAGAGCGCCAGCTGCGACGCCGCTGTCGCATGACCCGCTCCCCAGAACCTGGGGACGAAATGATAGGCGTACTCGGCGTAGGCCCCGACCGCGTTGTAGCCGACAGCGCCGACGAACTCGGAACCGCCATGATCGACGACGGCCCAGCGAAAGCCTGTTCCACGTGCCGCGCGATCGAGCCAGAACTCGAGCAACCGGTCGCTCTCTGACACGGTCGAGACCGGCAGGGGGATCTCGCGACCCCGCAGATCAACGGCCGAACCTGCGAATTTGCACACCTCGGGTGCACTCCAAAGTTCGAACATCCCGCTCGAATGGCTATGCGCGAGCGGTACCAGTTGGAGCCGTGTGCCCGCGAGGGTCGGGATCAGCAGGCGGTTCAAGATGCTTCCGTCCAAGAGCGGGTGGCGGGCCGCGACTGCGGCTTGTCGAATCGGAGCCGCCGGAGCGAAACCCGGATGTCAGGACCACGACCTGATCGGGAGCCGGACTATTCTGGGCCGTCCACCGGGAGACCTGCAGCCATCCATCCAGCGAGACCGCCTTCGAGATGGAAGGCGGACTCGTAGCCCACCGCCCGCAATGCCGCTTCGCCTTTACGCGCGCGCGGCCCGACCATGCAATAGAGCGCGACCCCGTGCGGAGCGTCGACCTCGGCGATGCGCCCGGCCACCTCGTCGAACGGGATGTTGAGCGCTCCGGGGATATGGCCGGCCGCGTACTCCTCCGCTGTGCGGACATCGATGACGACGGGGGCGGTTCCCGAAGTGCGGCGCGCATCGAGCTCGACCGGAGCAATGGTCGGCGCCACCTCGGTACCGGCCGCCGATTCCCCGAAGGCCGGTTGGGAAAGAAGCAAGGTGAGGGTGATTGCGATTGCAGACATGCGCATGGGCTCTTCCTCGTGTTCTGCGGTCTGACGCGCCTGGCGCTCAGCCGTCGCCGAGACAACCCAGCCATCCGACCATTGGAGAGGTTGAAGTGTACCACTCTGCGCTAGCACCCGAGGCAGACCCACCAGACAACCGCACCGCCTAGCCTCTCAGCGGCAGAACCTCACCAGGCGAGATTACGCATCGCCCACCGCTCCACCTCCCTCGATGTCTGCCACGACGGAGGCGTACTCTACTTCACCCTCGGCCAGCACCTGCTCGACCACGGCGACGAACGATTCGGTGAACGCAACGGGGGCCAATGCCCTCCACCAATTTAGGCTCCAGCGGTTGCCGAGGCAGATCCGGATGACCATCTTGGAAGCGTCCCAGCCCTCCTCGCCGAGCAAACCCTGCTTGAACTGGAAGTACTCGTTCTGGCGCGCAATGAATGCGGAGGTCATCCACTCCGTCATTTGCCAGCTCTCTTCCTCCGTCAGCTTCTCGGGCTCCATGACGGACTTGCGCCAGGCGGCTGCAATGTCGCTACTCCAACGGAGTTCGTACTGCTTTCTCTCGGTGATCGCGTCCTGCGTCGCGCCTCTCATCGCCCTGGTGTTCTGGCGAATCTGCGCTGCCAGGTAGAGCAGGGTCGCAATCACCCCGATTGCCCCTGCGACTTCCCCGATCGCTCCGATCGCTTCCCAGTTCACACTCGAAACCTCCCGCGGATCGGAACGAGCCGTTGGTTGTCAACGGCAACCGCTTGTCAGCCGTCGGTCAGGTACTGCTATCCGCCATAGAACGTTTTCTCTCCGAGGTCTCGAAGGGTCAGCGTTCTGTCGTCCGGCCGACCCTCCAACCCACTCGGGCTCCCGGCATCCACCACCTCGCCAACGAAGAGCGAGTGATCTCCGATCTCGACCGTTTCGACGAGCTTGCACACCAGGAAGGCGTGCGCGTTTGCGAGAACGGGAGCACCGGAACCAGACGATGAGAACGGCTCTCCTCCGATGGTATTGCCATCGCGCTCCAGCGGCTTGAAGAAGGAGAAGGCCATTGCCTCCTGCCCCTTGCCAAGAATGTTCAATGCGAACGTCTTGGACTCCTTGATGATCGCGTGAGCCCCAGAGTCCGCCTTGACGCCGACGGCCAGGAGGGGCGGTTCGAAGGATGCCTGCGTGACCCAATTGACGGTGGCTGCGGCTACCCGTCCATCTACGGATTCGGCTGCAAGCACATACAGTCCATACGGGATCATTCGAAGGGCCTGTTTCTTTTCGTTCGCGTCCATTTCGTCTACGTCTCCGCCGCGTGCAGCCGCCAAACGGACATGGCGCTCAGCTGCCGCCCGCGCACGCCGCCGGAGCCACCTGACCGCCTGGTTCGTTTGAAGCCTACCACGCCAGGTTCGGCCAGCGGCCAGACAGCCGGCTGCAGCGGTTTGCCAGGCGGCGGACTCGGAACCGTTCCGCCCACGTCGATGTGCAACCAGAACGAGCGCGCTCGAAGCCGCTACGCCTTCCAGGGGCCACAAGACCGGCTGGAACGGCTCGCCGATGTGAAAGGAGCCTTCGATCGTTCCACCGAGGAGCGAGAGAAAACGGCGCCGAGGGGGAGCGCAATTCCTTCTTCCATCCGTCCCCGCTCGAAGATCCTGACCACGCTTCCATCCGCACTCTGTGTGATCTCGGGTTCCGAGATCGGTGCACGCTGGGGTTCGTAAGGAGCCGATTGCAATGTTGTTGTCGACCTCTCTATGGCGAGGGTTCCGGCGTTGCAACGCAGTCGCCCGAACTCGGTCTCTTCGTGTCTCATCGCCCTACGCGGCCTCTCGGTCACACTGTCCATACCCGAGCGGCTCCAGCTTCAGCCCGAAACCCGCAGCTCCGTGTCCGGCCCGAATGGGCCCAGGATGTACTGGGCCGCCGTCACCACGTAGCGCCTGAGGAGGGCGTCCCCTGCCTTCGTGATCCGAAGCTGCGGTTGCTGCTCGCCCGATTGTCGGCTTCGAGATCGAAGGCCAATATACGCGCCCACACTCCGACTCTTCGCGAAGCGGCTGGGATCCTCCACCGTCAACACGAACGCCAGCGACGTGAGCGCCCCCACCCCCTTCACCTGACGCATCACGCCCGTCTCCGGGTAGCGTTGCTGGCACGATCGCTCGGCCTCTCGGTCCATCGTGGCGATCTCCTCGTTCAGACGATCGATCAGCTCCAGCATCGCCGCCTGGCCCGGGAAGACTTCTTCGCTGAATCGCTCCCGGACTCGACGCGGGGCATGCCTCCGTCGAACTCGTCGGCATGCGATGGCCCAGCGACTTCGCGAAGCCCCGGACCTGGTTGATGCGCTGCGTCCGCGAGCGCACCAGACCATCGCGCGCCAGCAGCAGCACTCGATCCCGCTGCGCTTGCTCCCCGCGATGCACGATCGGCTTCAAGAGCTCTGGATCCACCCGAGCCAATCGCGCTAGAAGCTCCGCATCCACTTCGTCCGTCTTCGAATCGTTCTCCGCGATCAACCGGACCCATCGCGGGTTCGCAATGATCCGTTCGTGGCCCGCCTCCTCGAGCACCACGCGACTCGCTTCGAACCCTTCCATCGTCCGCCGCCGGCGTCGTCGCCATCTGGAACGTCTCCAGGACCTCCCCTCGCTCGACAGCACCAAACCACAGCGTTCCGGTCCCCCAGATCGAGCCCGATCGTCAGCCCACTGCTCGTCGTGATACGCTTCGCCATGCCAGTCTCCGCCTTTGGGACCCACGCTGTGGTGAGCCCGTTATTGATCGGAGAGCTCACGATACTCCGCGGGGGAGGCTGGCCTTCTCATCCCATCTTGTTGGGCAGCGCGCCCCGCACGTTGCGCGCTACTCCCACGGCATGTCGTACCAGTGGATGTACTCGTATGCGGCCGCATCGAGTGCCGAGGCGGTGGGTGCGGCCATCCGGAACAAGGTTGGCAAGCATCTGAGTCCATGCGGCGTACGTAGTGGTGCCCACCAGCGGCTTGAGGCTTCGGCCCTTTCGACGGCGTCTCGCTCCCATTCCCTCGCTCCGACGCGCCGCCCAACGGACATGGCGCTCAGCTGCTGCCGGCGCACGCCGCCGGAGCTACTTGACCGCTTGGTTCGTTGCAAGCCCACCACGCCACATTTGGCTTGACGCCCAGGCAGTCGCTGCAGTGTTAGACGGCAGCGGGCACGAAGAGCCCTACTTCGTAGTGGAGTTCCGCAGGGCCGAACCTGCCTCGGTAACCAATGGCGTTGGCAAGTGGCTGCAGAAACTCGGGGAGCTCGTGGGAGAGAAGGCGAACCTCGGGCGTACCGTTGAGCCGATATGGGCCACCGTTGATGTCACCGTCGTATGCGTACAGACCGGCCGCGGCTGCGTGCTCCCAGGAGTCGCGACCGAATGGGATGTGTAGGTGCGCGGCCAGTTCTTCGATCTCGGCTTCCAGCGATTGTGCTTCTATTGGGACGAGGCCAGAGCCAGACGAGGCAAAGAACCCAAGGTGGCCAACTTCATCTACGGCGAACCAATCGAACTCGATTCCCCAGACGTCGTTTCGCTCGATGATGGGCATGCCGTCTAACGGACATGACGCTCAGCTGCAGGCGGCGCACTGCCGCCTGGTTCCTGACCGCCGGTTTCTCTGCACGATACCAGAGTCGGAAACCGCTCCGCCTAGCCTGTCAGCTGCAGCGCCTTGGGCCGCGCGCCTCGGGGATCCCGAGGCCTAGTCAAGATCCGGAAGCTCGGAGCGAGCGATCAGCAGACGGATGGATCGGGATCGTCCCGGAGAGCGTTCGATGAAGCCACGGTCCTCAAGGGCGAGCACCATCCGATGGACGGTAGGCGGAGAGACCTTGAAGTAGCGCTGCAGATCGGCTTCTGCCGGAGCTTCGCCATGAATTTTGGTGTAGTAGTGGATGAACGCAAGGTACTGGCCCTGCTTCGGCGTGTACTTCGGCACGGAAGGCACGGGGAAGATCGGAACGAGACGCGCCGCGGACGGATCGTCCGTGTGCTCCTCTTGCACGTCGCGTAGCCGCTCGTAGATCGTGTCGAGGCGCTTCCGAAGCCTCGCATCCATCGAGTGGTTGGCCTCCGCTGCCACGGAGCCGAGGAGCTCATCGATATCGTCGAGAGTGAGGCGCGCGATGATTGAAGCACCCTCGGCTTCCGCGACCCGAAGCCGCTGCTCAAGCTCGGGATCGATGAAGGCGTGCTCAAGTATGAGATCGCGTTGTGCTGGACCGAGTCGGACCGGGAGACGCTCTCCGGGCTGGATCACTCGCACAGGCATCGATCACTGACCTTCGGCGCGCGGCCCAACGGACATGGCGCTCAGCTGCTGCCGGCGCACGCCGCCGGATCCACCTGACCACCTGGTTCGTTGCAAGCCTACCACGCCACATTTTGCGAAAGGCGCCGGCAGTCAGCTGCAGTGATAAGTGTTAGACGGCAGGCGGAACCTGCCTACCGGTCTTCCGGAAGGGGCTCGGCTGGGCCAAGGTTCCCGTGATGACGGTTGGGTTCTAGCCACCGATTGAGTGCCCAACGCAACTCGTCTTGGTTGCACCAGTGCTCGAGGATTTCGCCCGTGGAGCCGAGCGGGGATATGTTGAAGCCTTCTTCGACGTCTTCCCAGTAGATCGCTTCGCCGCTGCGGATGGCTACAACGAACACCTGCTCGTGGGATCCGTAGCGGAGAATGGGCACGCGGCGCGGCGGCACCCGGCAACTCTCCCAGAGCGAGCGTTGCTCTGGCGAGAGGCGAAGGACTTCATTGGCGATGATCCCCTGCATCTCGACCACCGCTCTTGGAGAGAGCCCGAATGCACGCGGCGGCACCGAGGAACCACAGGATGAAGAACAGCGAATACGCCATCGGTTCTCTTCCTCCGCACTTTGCGCTGCCGTCTAACGGACATGGCGCTCAGCTGCGAGCCACAGGCCTCCTGAGCCGCGATTGAAGCACCCAAGCGTGGTGCCAAACAGTACCATGGATCGATTACGGCGAGCTGTGGCTCGTCAGCTGCAGTGATGGGATGGACTCCCCCCGCAACATGCGCGGCATCGAAGTGCCAATGTTGCCTTGACTCCGGAATGCCCCGGAGAGGAGGAGTCCACGGATGCAGGATACAACAATTGCTGTCGACCTAGCGAAGTCCGTCTTCGAGGTCGCGATCTCGAATGAGCCAGGCGCGGTCGAGTCACGCCACCGGTTGACGCGATCACAGTTCACACGCTTCCTGGAGGAGCAGCCCGCGGCCACGATCCTGATGGAGGCGTGCGGCACGGCGCACCACTGGGCTCGCGAAGCGGAGGCGCTGGGGCACGTTACGCGTCTGCTGCCGCCGCGCGAGGTTCGGCCCTACGTCGTCGGCAACAAGACCGACCGAGCCGACGCAAA
>JAJDAP010000044.1 GCA_029261795.1 Deltaproteobacteria bacterium | reverse complement strand
CGATGGCGGAATATTGGGGAGCGATGATGAGTTTCCAGTGGCAACGCAAAGCGGCGATTTCGGTTGCGGCCGTAGCGCTCGCGATCGGTACCGGCTGCGCAACGTCCAGCGACATGACCGCAGTTCAGGAAGAGGCGGCCCAGGCCCGCGCGGATGCCGCGCAGGCGACCAGTGACGCGAGCAGCGCGCTCGCCAAGGCCGAGGCAGCGGCTCGGCAGGCCGCGGCGGCCGAGGCCCGCGCCGTCACCGCCCAGGAAGCGGCGGAGGCGGCAGCCGCCCAGGCGGCCGAATCAGCCGAGAAGACCGAGCGGCTCTATCAGCGCACACTGCGCAAATAGTTCGAGTCGAGGCGCCGGAGAACCGATTCGTCGCGCATGACGCGCTTTCGGATTCTCGCTTGTCTCGCCTTGTCCGGCGCTCTCGGCCCGTGGTCGCCGGCATTCGCCGGCACCACGGCCGAGGTGCCCGCACATATGGCGCCGGAGGGCCGCTCCGCAGCGCCGATCCTCAGGGTCGGTGCGGCTCCGCGGCTCGCGCCGGTCGCGGCCCCTCTCGCAGAGCGCAAGGTCGACCGGGTGGTGATCGTGAAATCCATGCGACGTCTGTTCCTGTATGACGGACCGCTTCTGGTCAGCAGCTACGAAGTCGCACTCGGTTTCGAACCGGACGGCCCGAAACGCGTGCAGGGGGACGGCCGAACACCCGAAGGCGCCTATCTTCTCGACTATCGAAACGAAACCAGCGACTACCATCGATCCATTCACGTCTCCTACCCCGACACCGAGGACCGCGCCCGAGCGCGCAGCCGCGGCCGTTCGCCGGGCGGCATGATCATGATCCATGGTCTACCGAACGGACTCGGTGACATTGGCGAAGACCACACCACGGTAGATTGGACCGATGGCTGCATCGCGGTCACCAACGAACAAATGGACGAGATCTGGAGCCTGGTCGATGACGATACCCCGATCCACATCCTCCCCTAGCAAGCGAGATCGCGGCAGCCTGCTCGCCGTCTGCCTGATCGCTTTGTCGGGCGCCTGGGGTTGCGCGACGCCGTCCCCCGGCCCTGTCCAGATCGTCGAGGAAACGCCGCCGGAGCGCAGCGACATCATCGGCAAGCGCAGGGTCGTGCGGGCATCGAAGGAAGACACGTTCCCGGACATCGCTCGCCGCCACGATATCGGGTACCTGGAACTGCTCGCCGCCAACCCTGGCGTCGACCCCTGGCTACCGGGAACCGGCCACGAGATCCTCCTGCCGACGGACCACCTGCTTCCCGAGGTTCCGCGCAAGGGCATCGTCATCAACGTCGCCGAGCAACGGCTCTACTGGTTCCGCGGCGAACAAGGTGTCATCACCCATCCGATCGGTGCGGGTCGCGAAGGTTATTCGACCCCACTCGGTATCACCAAGATCGTGCGCCGCAAGGAACATCCGACCTGGACGCCGGGCACTTCGGCGCGGCGGGACGATCCGACCCTACCCGTGGTGGTGAAGGCCGGGCCGGAGAATCCGCTCGGCGATCATGCGCTCTACCTGGGTTGGCCCAGCTACCTGATTCACGGCACCAACGAGCCGGATGGTGTGGGCCGGCGGGTTTCGCGTGGCTGCATCCGGCTCTACCCCGAGGACATCTCCTCTCTCTTCGAGACGGTCCCCATGGGTACACCGGTGCGTGTCATCGACAACCCCGTGAAAGTCGGCTGGTACGGCGACGATCTGGTGCTCGAGGCACATTGGACCCTAGACCAGGCCACGCAGGTCGAAGAGACCGGTGAATTCAAGGTCGTTGGCGATGGCGACGTGGTCGAGCGGATCGTGAAGCTCGCCGCCCAGGCCGAGCCGCCTGCCAAGGTCGATTGGGGGCGGGTCACGGCCGTACTCGAGGCACGACGCGGCTTCCCGGTCCGCATCACCGGCGAGCCCGAGCCGCCGCGCCACGCCGCCGCGGAGAACCCGGTCGCGAATGCCGCGCAAGCTGCCGGCGGCGCTGCGGAGACGGTGCGTGACGCCGTGACCAATGCCGTCTGGAGCTTCGGCCGCTGGCTCGAGCTGGACGAACCCGAGTCGGACCCGGCCAGCGACTAGACCCGAGCCAGGGACCAGGCGCGTCTGCTGCAAACACCCCTGGTCCCTGTTCGATCAGAAGGCCGAGGCGCGTAGCTCGACATCCGCATCGCCGAATGCCTGGGCATGATAGGCGCGGGCCATCGTCGCTTCGCCTTCACGCTCTTGTGCCGCGAGTGCCTGGGCGAGCCCGAAGAACGACCAGCCATTCTTCGGATACTGCTCGAGATCCTTGCGGTAGACGGCCTCGGCCTCGACCGCGCGCCCCTGTTCCAGCAGTTCCGCGCCGAGCGCCTGGCGCACCGGGAAGTACCAGGGCGGCGGTTCCATGTAGGCGAGGGCGTCCTGCTTGACGACGGCACTCTGGAGCGCGGCCACTGCCGCCGCATCGTCGCCAGCCGCGCGCGCGATCTCACCGGCGAGGTGATCCATCCCCAATGACAACAACTGCGCCGCACTCGCGATGCCACCGGCCACCCTCATGGCTTCCGCCTCCGAAAGTGCGGCCAGCGCCCGGACGGTCTCGAGTTCTGCCTGGGCTTCGGCGAGTTTGCCGGTCTTCGCGAGGGCCACGCCGCGGCTGTAGTGCCAGATGCCGATCTGGAATGTGCGTCCCGCGGCAGGCTTCGGCTCACCGAGCACCGCGTCCCAACGTCCGAAGCGCACCAGGGTGAGCTGGGGGACCGTCAGGAACTCCTCCACGAACGGGAACTCCGCGTGCAGCGGCTCGACCTGTTGGGCGAGCTTGCGACCGGCGATCAACGCCAGCTCGCTGCGGCCTTCCGCACTCGCCGCCGCCCAGAGGAAATGGACGTTATGCGGATAGTAGAGGGCACGGTACAACGCCCCCGGACGACACCAGGCGAAGTATATCTCGTCGGCCTCCGCCGCGCGTTGGTTCACGCCTGCCGCATCGCTGTAGCGACCGACCCGCCAGTAGATATGCGACGGCATATGGACGAGGTGCCCTGCGTCCGGGGCGAGGTCGACCAGACGGTCCGCCGCGATCTCGGCCCGCTCCGGGTGGTGTTCCTCCACCGCGTGGATGTAGTAATGGTTCGCACCTAGATGGTTCGGTTCCTTCTCGAGCACCCACTCGATCAGCGCCACCAGTTCGAGCGTATGTTCACGCGGCTCCCCATCCGCGGTCCAGTACGCCCAGGGGTAGAGATCCATCAACGCCTCGGCGGTGAGCGTGGCGATGTCGGTGTCTTCAGGGAACGCGGCACGAGCGGCGCGCATGGCATTCGCGTAGGCGAGATCGAGCGCTGCGCGATCTTCCGGCGGCTCCTCCGCATAGCGCGTGACCAACGCTTCGATCAGGGCGCGTTCCTTGGCGGTGGCACCCTCGCGAAGGGCATAAGCCTGTTGCGCGGCCGCATGGGCGGCCCTTCCGGCGTCCGGCCCCATCGGCGCATTGATGTTAGGCCCGAGCGCGAGCGCCTTCCCCCAGAAGCAGCTGGCGCAACCCGGATCGAGCCTGGCCGCTTCCTCGAAGGCGTTGATCCCGGCGGCGTGGTTGAAGCCGTAGGTCAGGGCGAGCCCCTGATCGAAGTAGCGTTGTGCCTGCTCGCTCGTCGTGGTCACCGGAAAACTGTGGTCTCCGAGCTCCTCGAGCAGGCGGGGCGCCGTTGTCGCCGCCCTCGTGGTGTCGCCTGAATCGTCCACGGTCGCGATCGCGCAACCGACGAACAAGACAGCGGCAGCCAGCCAAGAGGGAAGGGATTTGGCAAGAGAAGTTCGTTCGATCATGTGGGGACTTCCTTTTCGGGTGTCAGAAGAATGCCTGATTTCGGAGTGCAACGGGTCACGCCCGCGGCTCGATCCAGATCTGGACGCTGCGTGCTGCCACATTTCCCCGGCCATCCAGCAGGGCCGTTGCCACTTCGTGTTTGCGGCCGCTCGTGGCCCGGTGCCAGCCGATCACGACGCAGGGCTCCCCGGCGTGAACCGGGCGGTCCTGGACGCCGGTGATGTGCCCCAGCAGCATCGGCCGGACCCGACCGGCGGCGGCGGCCATGGCGCCGGGACAATCCAGGGCCGACCAGACGAAGCGCGCAGGGATCTCGGCGCCAGCGGTAGCGTCGACACTCAATGAGGGGTCGGGCACCCACGGTGCGGCAACCACGCCTTCCGAGATGGGTCCGGCAAAGATGCGCAGGCCGTCGGCGCAGTTTCGCTCGGGCCCGCACACGAAGCAGTGTCGGAAGGGGTGGCCATTCTCGTCGAAGCGGTCGCGGGCGATGGTGGCCGCCTCGAAGCTCGGCCGGCAGGGCAGCTCCAGCTCGAGGCTCGCCGAGCGGGCGGCGACCAGCACCTGCCCGTCGTCCTCCAGCCAGCTTCCGGTCCCACGCTCTTTCACCAGGATCGGGCGATCGACCGGCGTGGGCTTTCGGAGCGTCACCTCGGCCGCACCTCCCAGACGTTCCGCGAGCACGCCGCTGACGTAGCCACCGTTGGCGACGCCGGGCGGGCCCTGGAAGCGGCCCGGAATGGTCAGGGTCTCGGTCTCGTTGGTGATCGGAAACGCCATCTGGATTCTCCTGCCCGGTCGGCCCGGGCGTTCCTTCGATGAATTGGATCATCGGGCGCTGGCGGCAAGAACTCCTTACCTGCGGCTTACGCCTCCCTGATTCTGTTTCGAGGCTGCGAACGCGGGTGCGAGAGGGCCTGATTCCCTTTAGAATCCGGGCATGTCCACGCCCGCTCCGTCTGAAAGTCGCCACATCGTCGCCGTCATCGGAGGCGCCACGGCAGGCGCCGAGGTCGCCGCAAGGCTGGCTGGTAAGGGTGTGCGGGTGGTCGTCTTCGAGATGAATGCCCGCCCTTTCGGCAAGATCGAGGACGGTCTGCCGCGCTGGCACGTCGGACTCCGCAACAAGGAGTACGAAACGATCTCCGCCAAGCTCTCGTTGCCCGGTGTCGAGTTCGTGCCCAACACCAAATTGGGTCGCGATATCCCCTTCGAGGAAGTGGCCCGGGAATGGGGCTTCTCCGCCGTGGTGCTCGCCAACGGCGCCTGGCGTGACCGTCCGCTGCCGATCGAGGGCTCCGACGCCTACATCGGCAAGGGATTGATCTACCAGAATCCCTTCATCATCTACTTCAACCACCTCGAAGAAGACGTCGAGCCCGCCGAGACTTTCGAGTTTCTCGATGACGCGATCATCGTGGGGGGCGGACTCGCCTCGATCGACGTGGCCAAGGTGCTGATGCTCGAAACCACGCGGGCCAAGCTCGCCGAGCGCGGCATCGAAGCCGACATGGTCGAACTCGAAGTGAAGGGAATCCCGAAGATCCTGGCGAAACACGATCTCGAGTTCTCCGACCTCGGGCTGAAGGGCTGCACCATCTTCTACCGGCGTCGTGTCGAAGACATGCCGCTCGCCGAAATTCCGGAAGGTGCAGACGAAGCGCGGGAGGCCAAGGTGCGAACCGCACGGGCACGGCTTCTCGACAAGGCGATGGGAAAATCCTTCTTCAAGATGGAGCCCTTGTCCGCGCCGGACGGGCTACTCATCGAGGACGGCCGCGTGGTCGGCGTTCGCTTCCGCCGCACGAAGATCGAGGGCGGCCGCGTCCTGATGACCGACGAAACCTATGAGCGGCGCGGCTCCTGCGTGATCAGTTCGATCGGCTCGATCCCGGAGGCGATTCCGGGCATCGAGATGAAGGGCGAGCTCTTCGCTTTCACGGATTGGGATATCGGACGCCTCGACGGCTATCCGAACCTCTTCTCGGTGGGCAACGTCGTCACCGGCAAGGGCAACATCGTCGCCTCGCGCAAGCACGCGAGCGAAGTCTACGACGCGGCGCTCGAATCGTTCCTCGGACTCGCCGAGGATGGCCACGAGGGCGAAGCCGCCCTCTCGGATGCTGCGAACGCGGCTGCAACGAATACCGCCGACGCCGTTGCAGCATCGCTCGAGGGTGCCACGCCACCCTCGCCTGACGTTCTCGCTTCGATCCTGGCAAAGGTGCAGGCGCGCCAGAAGGCCGTCGGTTATGGCGGCGAACTCAGGAGTTGGCTCGAGCAGGTCAAGCCCAAGGAGAACGCCTGACATGGACCTCAAGTACGGAATCAACCCGCACCAGCGCTTCCTGAGCGCTGAGCCGCTGGATCCGGCGACGCAGCCCGTCACCGTGCTGAACGGCAAGACCTCGTTCATCAACTGGCTGGATGCGACGAATGCCTGGCAGCTGGTGAAGGAAGCGCGCGCCGCAACGGGGATGGCTTCGGCGGCCTCGTTCAAGCACGTGTCGCCTTCCGGTGCGGCCGTCGCCGCGCCGCTGACCGAGGCCCAGGCCGAGGCCTACGAAGTGGCAGGCAAGGAACTCACGCCCGGCGCGCTCGCCTACGTACGCGCGCGCGGCGCGGACCCGAAGTGCTCGTTCGGCGATTTCGCCGCGCTGTCCGAGATCGTCGATGTCGAAACCGCCAGGTTCCTGAAGGGCGTGGTCTCCGATGGCATCATCGCGCCGGGCTACGAGCCCGAAGCGCTCGAGATCCTGAAGAGTAAGAAGAACGGCGGCTTCATCGTCATGCAGGCGGACGCCGCGTTCGATGCACCGACGACCGAGACACGCGAGATCTTCGGCATGCGCTTCAGCCAGGACCGCAACGCCCATCAGGTGAGTGAGGCCGACTTCAAGGAAGTGGTTTGCGGCGAACTGACCCCGGAAGCCAAGCGCGATCTGCTCCTGGGGCTCGTCGCCATCAAGTACACGCAATCGAACTCGGTGGGCTACGCGCTCGACGGACAGATGATCGGGATCGGTGCCGGTCAGCAGAGCCGTGTCGATTGCACCAAGCTCGCCGGCGCCAAGGCAGATCTCTGGTTCCTGCGCACCCATCCCAAGGTGCTCGGCCTCGAATTCCAGAAGGGCGTGAAGCGGCAGGATCGGATCAACTGGCGCGTGCGCTACATCGAGGGAGACCTCACTGCCGGCGAAACCGATGCCTTCAAGGAGGCCCTGGTCGGCTCCCTCGACCCGCTGACCGACGATGAGCGAGCCGAGTGGCTGGCGCGTCTCGATGGTGTCTCCCTCGTCTCCGATGCCTTCATTCCGTTCCGCGACAACATCGATCACGCCCAGAAGCACGGCGTGCGCTTCCTTGCCGAGCACGGTGGTTCGGCGCGGCGAGACGAGATCGAAGCTGCTTGCCGTGAGTACGACATCACACTCGTGCGAACCGAGCTTCGGCTGTTCCATCACTAAGGCCAAGCGGTCCGCCGCGGAAACGCGGCTCGCGCAGCCGGGGCGTCCGGCGAAGCCATGAGCCGTCCTCGCCGCCCTGCACTGTTCCAGAACATCGCGCTGCTGTCGGCGACGCTCGCCATCACGTTGGGACTTTCCGAGGTGGCGCTGCGCGTGATCCGCCCGAGTGGGGCGGGTCTGATGATCCAGCCCGCGATCTATCAGGCTGATCCGGAGATCGGCTACCGCTATCGGCCTGGTGCCGAGGGCACTCAGCTGCGAAACAACGAAATCCGCAATGCTGTGCGGATCAACAGCTGGGGCCTTCACGACATCGAGCCCGAGCTGGAAGAGAGTCGGCCCAGGATCGTGGCCATCGGCGATTCCTTCACCGCCGGCCTCTCGACGCCGGTCGAGCAGACCTGGCCACGTCTGCTCGAACACGAACTCGCGATGCGGGCACCGGAGGCGCGCTACCAGGTGCTCAACCTCGGCCTCGACGGAACCGGGCCGCGGGAGCAGATCGGACTCCTCGAGGCGTTCCTGCCACGGACGAAACCCGTGCTCGTGTTGGTGGGCTTCTTCGCCAACGATCTCGAAGATGCTTCCCGGCCGGTGATGACGCGGACGAGCTATCGCGGCTTCGTGTTGAAGTTCCAGCACGAAACCCAGCGCAGCGCGATGGCGAAGCAGGTCGACCGACACCTCGAACGGCGGCGCTTGATCTGGCTGCACCGGTCGTCGCATATCGTGCGTGTTCTGTTCCGGGTGACGCGGGGGCGGAACGACCTGTTTCGGACGAACTTCTTGAAGCCGGACCTGATCGGCGACTCCGTACCTTTTGAAGCCCGCAGCATCGGCCTCGCTCGGCTCGGCGCCTCCTTTGCCCGCCTCCGGCAGCTAGCAAGCCAGCATGGTTTCGCGGTCATCGTACTGCCGGTCCCGGCGCTGGACGAGCCGACCGGGAGCCGGACACTCCTCGACGAGCTCGTCTGGCCGACCGGCCTCCAGCGATACGATCCACTGCCAGAAATGCGCGCGGCGGCGCAGGGCAACCTCGAGAGCCTCTACTGGCGAACCGACCCGCACATGAACGCCAAGGGGAATGCGGCCTTTGCCCGGGCCAGCGCAGCAGCGGTGTTGCGCGAGCGAGCGCGCTGACTACTCGAACGATCTCTCGCGACGCTTGGCGGGGCCGCCGCGCGGGACGGGGGTGAGCGTGTGTTCGTAGAGAGTGACCCCCTCACCGTTGATCACGCGCATGGTCAGGGTGCCTTCGGTGTCGACTTCCAGCTCGCCGAAGTTGAACCAGTGCAGGGCTTCCTCGAAGGAGGCGATCTCGAACTTCTCGGAGTCGACGGTGAGGGGCGGCCAGCGAAACAAGCGCTCGGGATGGAATGAATCGTCGAGAAGCTCGTTCGGGAACACGCCGGCTTGGAGCGGCCCCGTCGCCATCTCGTGAAAGATGAAATCGGGATAGCGCGCGAACGGTTGATAGCGCTGGACCGAAGCGAAGTGGATATCGGTCGTAATCCACACGAGGTTTCGGATGCCGGCCTCGTAGAGGTTGATCAGGAGCTTGCGAAGCTCGTTCTCGAAGCCGGTCGTGCCATCCCCGCTTGCCCACCCATCGCGGCCTCGCGACGGGTCTGCGACGGCCCCGGTCGGGATCGAGATCGGCACGCTGGATACCACCACGTTCCAGGTCGCATCGGAGATCGTCAGCGAAGCCAGCAGCCAGTCGAGCTGGTCGCGGCCTAGCATCGTCTTCGGCGTCGTGAACCTGTCGTCTACCGAGTTCGAATCACGCTGCTGGCGGGTGTCCAGAACGAACAGTTCCAGGTGACGGCCCCAGCGCAATCGGCGATGAAGGCGCGTATTGCGGCCGACAGCGACCGGGTTGCTTTCGAGAAATGCGCGGCGGCCGACGCGGAACAGGTGCGTATCCGGCTTGCCGGGCGGCGAATCATGGGAGGGACCGAAATCGTCGACGATCTCGTGATCATCCCAGACAGGCACGTAGGGCGTGCGCGCCATCAGATCGATCCAGCCGGGATCGTTTCTGTTGTAGATCCAGCGCGCGCGCATCTCGAGCAGCGTCGTCGCAGGTTCCGTTTCTCCGGGCAGCTGGGTATTTCCGTAGAGACCCTCGGCACGGCAGGCGCCATCGGCGTAGATCATGTCGCCGAGCCCGACGAACAGGTCCGGCTTCCTCTTCGAGATAACCCCGAAGATCGGATAGCCGCGTTCCGCGTCGCGGCAAACGTTCTGGCCCCCGACGTCGCCACCGAAGGCCATTCGAGCCGAAACCGGAGCGTCGGCATCCGGCGCGGTTCGAAGCTCGCCGCGCAGTGTCCAACCCGTCCCGCCATCCGTCGGCAGATAGGCAACCACCGAGTAGAGCGTGCCCGGTGCCAGGCCGCGAATGCGTTGGGACGCGACCAGTCCACGGCGGCGGTCGATCGGGATGTTGACGCTCCGGGTCTTCCCGGCGGGATCCGTGAGCTCGACGGTGACTTTCCCCTCGGTGTCAGCACGCGTCCAGAAGACGGCACTCCGGCTGGTCACGTCCATGAAGGCGAACCCATTCACGGGTGCGACCGAGCGGCCCGCGAGCAACGGGATGAGCACGACAACAAGACAGAGGACGCGAATAGCGACCCGGCTCGGTCTCGCCACGACTGGCAGCCCCCTCGTGCTTCTCGTGTCGCGGCCCCCCGGCCACGAACGCTTCGAACCCGACATGCGATGCCGAGCTAGTTCTCGATGAATCCCTTCAGCAGGTTGCTGCGACTCGGATGGCGCAGCTTCCGAAGCGCCTTCGCTTCGATCTGACGAATGCGCTCGCGAGTCACCTCGAAATCCTGGCCGACTTCTTCGAGCGTGTGGTTGGCGCGTTCGCCAATGCCGAAACGCATCTTGAGCACGCGCGCTTCGCGCGGTGCCAGTGTCGCCAACACTTTGCGGGTCTGATCCGACAGATTCTGTTCGACGACGGCATCCTGGGGATTCACGGCGTTCTTGTCCTCGACGAAATCGGCGAGGTTCGAATCGTCTTCCTGGCCCACCGGAGTTTCGAGGCTGATCGGCTCGCTCGCGATCTTCAGCACCATACGGACTTTCTCGAGCGGCATTTCGAGCGTTTCGGCGAGTTCCTCCGGGCTCGGCTCGCGGCCCAACTGCTGGAGCAACTCCTTGGTGGTACGCCCGATCTTGTTGATCGTCTCGATCATGTGCACGGGAATCCGGATCGTGCGCGCCTGGTCCGCAATGGCACGGGTGATGGCCTGACGGATCCACCAGGTGGCGTAGGTCGAGAACTTGTAACCGCGTTGCCACTCGAACTTCTCGACGGCCTTCATCAGGCCGATGTTCCCCTCCTGGATCAGGTCGAGGAACTGGAGACCGCGGTTCGTGTATTTCTTGGCGATCGAGACCACGAGGCGCAGGTTCGCCTCGGTCAGCTCACACTTGGCCTCCTGCGATTCTTCCGAGGCGATCTGCCACTCCCTGCGGAGGCCGCGCAGCTGCAGCCGCGACATCCTCGCATCGGCTTCGATCGCGTCGATCTCGTCGGCCAGGAGACGGAGCTTTTCGCTTACCTCGCTGATGCGTTCGGCGTTCCCACCGAGCGCTTCGAGCGCTTCCTTACCCTTGCGGCTGCGACGTGTCGCGAGAACCGAGAGTTCCTCGAACTTGCCAGGCTTCACAGCGAAGGGGCGCGTGGCGCGGTCGGCGCGGCGCTGAAGGTCGACCACCTGCTTCGCCGTGGCGCGCACCTCCTCTGAGATCTCGTTGAAGCGCGGCTTCGCGAAGCGCTGGCCGATCAGGAGATCCACCATCTCGCGGTAGCCCGTTGCCACCTCGGCCTGGAGCCGCTCGCGGGTCTCTTCACCGGTGCGCGGGTTGGCGATCACGCCGTGCTTCTTGGCGAGCTCCGCGTCGATCCTACGGATCTTGTTGAGGACGCCTAACAATGACTTGCGACGTTGCTCCGGCGTCTCGGGAGCGTTCTCGTCGTCGAGACCGACCACCAACTCCTTCAATTCGATCTCATTGCGGCGAAGCCGGTCAGCGAGGGCGAGGATGCGACGCATGCCGAGCGGTGTGCCCACGGTGGCGTAGAGCATCCGGTGCTCGCCGATCTCGATGCGCTGGGCGATGGCGACTTCGCCCGCCTTCGTGAGCAGGGAGACCTGGCCCATCTCGCGGAGATAGACGCGCACCGGATCGTGGCTTCCGCCAGCCTCCGCTTCGCCGGCGGAAAACGTGCGCTTCTCGCGCACGCGGTGGGCGGGCTGCGGAGCCTCGACGACGTTGATCTCGTTCTCGCCGAAGATCGACAGCACCTCTTCGAGTTGCTCCGACGAGATCGTCTCCTCGGGAAACGCATCGTTGACGTCTTCCACCGTGAGGTAGCCTCGATCGCGTGCGCGAGAGAGCAGCTCCTCGACCGAACGCATCTCTCGCGTCTCGGGATTTACATCGACCGGGGTTTCGGCGACGCGTTCGAAGGTCTGGATGATTCGACGGGGTTCGGGCGCGGATGAAGCCAAGGGGGGGGACTCCTAGTACGACGGGATCAGGATTCTGCGGACCGACTGGGAGGAAGGTCCTGGGAACGGCGCCGCTCTTCGAGCTGACGCTGTTTCTCTCTCAATAGTGCGGCGGGGTCCGGGACTCCGCCACGAAGCTGTGCATTCAGTGCGGCAGCGTCGCGCTTGGCGCGCTGGCGCGTGAGCCAGCTCAATTCGTCAGCCAGGATCTGATTGGCGTGGTCTCCGTCGTCGAGATCCGGACGGGGTTCGTTCGCGAGAGCCGAGAGTCGCGCGCGACGGGCCCCTTCGAGTTCGTCGAGCAGGGAATCGATGCGGCCGCTACCGAAGGACGAATCGAGCACGACTTCGGCGAGCGGTCCCCAGTCTTCGTTGGGTGCCAGCGCCAGGATGGCGTCCCGGTCGAGCGCCGTGAGGCTGTCCGCATGGTCGAGCACCAGGCGCAACACCGTCGCGTAGTGGCGGTCCTCGGCGGTTTCGCGTCGCGCTGCCAGCTCGGGCAGCGCGTCATCGTCATTGGCGCTGCCGCCGCGCGCGGCGCGTCGCACGGCGGCTTCGACGTCGCGGGGCTCGGTGCCAACGTTGAGCGCCAGCTGGCGGGCGAACTCGCCACGCTCGACGGGATCCTGGATCAGTGCCAGCTGAGGAACGACCTTGGCGACGGCGTCGGCGCGCTCCCACGGCGAAGCGATCCCGGCATCCACGGCCCGGCGGATCGCGAGTTCGATGGCCGGGGGCGCCGCGTCGATCAACGCGCGGAGGGCTTCGGGCCCTTCGGCGTTCAGGTAGTCGTCGGGGTCCACGCCCGGCGGCAAGCTCGCGGCGCGCACGCGCAAGCCCTGGGGCAGCAGGATCTCGAGCGAGCGAAGAATCGCTTTCTGGCCGGCTTCGTCCCCGTCGAATAACAAGATGACGTTCTTGGTGCGACGCTTCAGGTTCTTCGCATGCTGTTCGGAGAGGGCCGTGCCGCAGGTGGCCACCGATTCGCCGATGCCCGCACGATCGAGTGCGATCCGATCGAAGTAACCCTCGACGACCACGGCGCGGTCCGCCTTGCGAATCGCCTCGAGCGCCTGGGGAAAGCCGTAGAAGGCTTCGCGTTTGCGGAAGATCGGGCTCTCGGGCGTGTTCAGGTACTTGGGCTCTTGATCGGCACCGAGCGCGCGCCCGCCGAAAGCCACGTTCCGGCCGCGGGCGTCCTGGATCGGGAAGATCAGGCGCCCGCGCAGCAAGTCATAGTGCCCACCGCGCTCGCGGGAGCGGAGCAGCCCCGCCTTCTCGCCGTCTTCGCCCGAGATCTTCTCGCGGCGCAGCAAGCCGGTGATGCCGTCCCAGCGATCCGGGGCGAAGCCGATGCCGTACTTCTCTGCCGTGGCAGCATCGAACCCGCGGCGCACGAGGTACTCGCGAGCGCCTTCGCCTTCGTCCGAAGCCAGCGCCTGGCGGTAGAACGATTGCGCGAGATCGTTGGCGCGCACGACCACTTCGATCTCGCTGCGGTCGGCACCTCCGGTCTCGGGAACCTCGACGCCCAGCTCCGCGGCCAGCGAACGAACCGCCTCCGGGAAGGTCAACCCCTCTTGACGCATCAGGAAACCGAAGGCGTTGCCGTGCTCACCGCAACCGAAGCAGTGATAGGTCCCGCGCTCGGGGGTCACGATGAACGACGGCGACTTCTCCTGATGGAACGGACACAAGCCCTTGAAGGTGCGACCGGCCTTCTTGAGCGCGACGTGGCGACCAACCAGGTCGACGATGTCGGCCCGGTCTCGCACGGTCTGGATGGTGTCCTCAGGAATCCGAGCCATACATCTGGTCTTCGCTCGGGCTTCGCCTCGCCGCGCACCGGCTAGGGCCGGCTCGCGGTGGACTGCCAGTTATGTGACGTGCCGGCTCTCGCCTAACGCGCCATCCGCTTCAGCTTCTTCAGCGCTCGCTTCGTCGAAGCCGCAGCCTTCTTCTTCTTCCGAATGCTGGGCTTGTCGAAATACTCGCGACGTCGGAGTTCCGTGAGGATCCCCGCCTTCTCGACCTGCTTCTTGAAGCGCTTCATCGCGATCTCGAAGGGCTCGTTGTCCTTCACTTTGATGACGGCCATGGACTGTTCAGTCTCCTTGAACGGGCGACGCCGTCACCCCGGAAGGAGCGGCCCCCGGCCGCTGCGCTTCACGCTTCATTGGGTAAGTGGCATCGAATGGACGGTCGTGTCGAACTGCTGGCAACCTGCGGCTCCGAGAGGAATCGTCGGAGAGAGGAAAAACGCAATGAATCCGCAGGGGTGGGGGCTGCCGGCACAGGGAAACGAAGCTAGCGGACGGTTTTTGGAGGGGCAACCAGCGTTGCTGGATCGGCCGCGGGAGGGGGACACTCGGCGCTGGCGAGCACGCGGCCAACGCCCTGCCAACTCTGGCTGCAGCTGGGCCCTGAACGCAACGCGGTGCGCTATCCAGAAGCACCTGGTCCCGGGGAAACAAAGGAGAAATCGATGTCCATGGCCATGACGCAGCCCGAGCGGGAGGCCTTCCTCGCCGACCTCCACGTCGGGGTGATCTCGGTCGACCAACCGGGCGCGCCGCCGCTCAGTGTCCCCATCTGGTACGACTACGCCCCCGCGACGGGCTTGTGGGTCATCACTGGCGCCGGTTCCGTGAAGGGAAGGTGCCTCCAGGCCGCCGGCCGCTTCACGCTGGTCGCGCAGACCGAGGCACCGCCGGCCTACCAGTACGTGAGCGTCGAAGGCCCGATCATCGAGACCCGGGACGCCGACGTGGAGCGCGACCTCCGGCCCATGGCCCACCGCTATTTCGGCGCTGAAACGGGCGACGCCTACACCGCGGGCACCCCCCACGAGGGCCAGCTCGTGTTCGTCATGCAGCCCGAGCGCTGGCGGACCGTGGATTATCGGAAGATGGGAGCGCTCTGATCGAGGCCAGCCGGGTGCTCAGCCGGGCGGAGCTTCCCAGTCGATCAAACCGGCGATGCCGGCCAGGGTCGTTTCGTATTCGCTTCCGAACGTCACCCGGGTGACATCGTCGAAGCGGTAGACGCTCTCGTCGTCTTCCCACTCTGCCGTCGGCGTCATCCAGCGCAGGGCGTAGGACTCGTCGCTGACCATCTTGAGCGTGCCGAGTTCGCACTCGTCGGGGGAGACGTGCTCGCGGTGCAACATGACGACGGTGAAATTCTCGACGACGGATTCGAGGAGCTCGCGGGTGGAGTCCACGCGGATGCCCGTCGGCGGAAGCGGTGACTGCGCCTTCATCTCGACGCACCTGGCGAGGAATCGTGCGCGCTCGCAATCCGTAGTGAAGTCCGTCAGGTCGTCGATTCGAACGGCGTCGTAGCCGTCGAGCCGGAGATGATCGGCGATGTAGTGGGTGACCAACCACTCGCTCGAGATTCCGACGACGTAGCCGAAGGAATCCTCTCCCTCGTAGTCGAGCCCGTCGCGCGAGTAGCGCACCACGCTCGCGTTATCGATCGCTTCCCGGATCACTTCCTTCAACTCGCTCATCGGCACCTCGATCGTTCTTGGCTCGCGTCGCATCCTGGAGACGCGCGGGGGGACGGGGTCAGGCCACCGGGGGGCGGACAGCGATTCCGAGTTCGAGCAGGCGCCGCTTCACGCTGGCCACGGTCTCTTCCTTGAAGTGGAAGATGCTCGCCGCGAGGGCGGCCTGGGCGTGGCCGCCTTCGGGTCCGTCGTCGAGTGCTTCGGCCAGGCTTTCGGGCGTGCCGCCGCCGCCGGAGGCGATCACGGGAACTGGAATGGCGTCGGCGGTGGCGCGCACCATCTCGAGATCGTACCCGGCCTTGGTGCCGTCGCGGTCCATACTCGTGAGCAGGATCTCGCCGGCGCCTAGCAAAGACATCCTCTCGGCCCAGGCGACGGCATCGATGCCGGTCGGGTGGCGGCCACCATGGGTATAGATCTCGAAACCGATTCGTTGGGCTTCGCTCGGGTTCCCCTCGGCTTGCGTTCCCCTGCTAGCCGTCGGCGGAGCGTCGAGGCACTTCGCGACGTCGCCGTGGCTCTGTTCGCGCTGCTTTGCGCGCTCGCGAAAGGCTTCCCAGTCATCGATGCGTTTGGCGTCGATCGCGACCACGAGGTTGGCGCTGCCGATCTTGAGCGCCGCGCGCCCCACCAGCTCGGGGTCCTTCACCGCCGCGGTCATGATCGAGACCTTGTCGGCGCCCGCGTTCAGGAGATCGCGGATATCTTCGAGCGTGCGTACGCCGCCGCCCACGCAGACGGGCATCGAGACGCTCTCAGCGGTGCGCGCCACCACGTCGAGCATGATGCGACGCGCTTCGTGGCTGGCCGTGATGTCGAGGAAGGTCAGTTCGTCGGCCTCCTGCTCGTCGTAGATCTTGGCCACTTCGACTGGATCTCCGGCATCGACATGATCGACGTATTGCACGCCCTTGACCACGCGGCCCTGGTCGACGTCGAGACAGGGGATGATGCGTTTCAGGAGCATGTGCGCTCCGCGGCCGTGAGGGCAGCGGCCAGATCCACGGAGCCGTCATAGAGCGCGCGGCCCACGATCAGGCCGGCGATCTCTGGCCGGGAGGCCGCCGCGCGCACGTGGTCGAGCGAACCGACGCCACCGGACGCGACGACGGGAATTCCGATCTGCTTGGCGAGTTCGCTGGTCGCTTCGAGATTCGGGCCGGTACCCATCCCGTCGCGGGCGATGTCCGTGTGGATGATGGCGGCGACGCCTGCGTCCTCGAACTCGCGCGCCAGCGTGAGCACTTCGGTTTCGCTCGTCTCGAGCCAGCCTTCGACGGCCACCATTCCGTCCCGTGCGTCGATGCCAACGCCGATCCTGCCGGGAAACCGACGCGCCGCTTCCTTCACCAGCGCCGGATCGCGCAGCGCGACGGTGCCCAGGATCGCGCGTTCGACACCTAGCGAAAGCCATTCCTCGACCGCATCGAGGGTCCGAATCCCGCCGCCGAGTTCGATCGGGACGTCCTTCATTTCAGCAACGATGGCACGGACGGCGTCGCCGTTGCACGGACGACCTTGCTTCGCGCCGTCGAGATCGACGACATGCAAGCGTCGCATCGGATGCGCGGCGAAGCGCGCGGCCACCCGACCGGGGTCGGTGTCGTAGACGGTGGCGGCGTCGTAGCGGCCCTGGGAGAGACGCACGCAGCGGCCGTCCAACAGATCGATTGCGGGAATCAGTTCGAACACGGGGGGGTTCCGATTCAGGAGGAAAACGCGCGGCGTCAGTTCAGGGGGATCGCATCGACGAGCTGGTTCGCGCCCCAACGAGCGAGTTCCTCGGCCGTCAGCCAGCGGGTGCCGCCACCGGGATACTGACTCGTTACCAGCACGTTCTCGCCGAGCGGCTTCTGGCGTTCGTCGAAGGTGGCGTTCCAGAGCCGTGCAGCAGCGGGCGTTGCCCGCAAGTCCACTTCGAAGCCGACCGCCGCGGGCTCCGCTGCTCCACGGGCAGAACCGCCGCGCTCGACCCAGCGAATCAGCGTCCCGGTGAGAATGGCATCTGCGCCGAACTCCCTTTCGGCGACACGCGCGGCCACCAGGGGTCGTGGTTTCGCAGGATCCTCTCCGGCAAGCTCGAGGGCTCGGCCAACATCGCTAGGCGCGACGACCTCGATCCCACGCGCCGCGAGCGCCTCGGTCAGTTGGTGGGCCACGATCGTGGCCGCAACTTCCGGTGTCGTGCCCGCGCCTGCCGTCGCCGCCGGGATTCCCGGCGAGATCGCCAGCGGTACCACGGCCACCTTGAGAATCGAATGATCGCGAAGCGCCGGGCTCGCCCGGCCCCTTACCAGCGCCGGCTGGCAGCCGACGCCGACCAGGACGATGGCAAGGCTCGCGAGTACGAGCGATCGAAGCTTCATGAGGTCACCCAGGCGAGAAAGGCGTCCAGCAGACGCCTGCCCGCTCCTTGGCTCTTTTCGGGATGGAATTGGACTGCGAAGACATTCTCTCGCGCGACTGCGGCTGCGAAAGGTGCACCGTATTCCGTGGTTCCCACCACGTGTGCCGGGTCCGCGGGTTCTGCCCGATAGGAGTGTACGAAGTAGTAGATGTCCTCGCTCGGAAGCGAGTGCAGCATCGGATGGTCGCCAGACCAGCGGACGCGGTTCCAGCCGATGTGCGGCACCAGGAGTTTCTCGCCTTCGGCGCTCTCTTCGGGGAAGCGCCGAATCCGCCCGGGAAACAACCCGAGGCCGGGCACGATGCCGTGCTCGTGGCTGTCCTCGAATAGCAATTGGAGCCCGAGACACAATCCGAGGTATGGGCGTCCGCTCGCGATCGTTTCCTTCACGGCCTCGTCGAGCCCCTTCGCAGCGAGGCTTCTGGCCGCATCTGCAAATGCGCCGACCCCGGGCAGAACGACCGCATCGGCCAACCGCAGCGCCGACGCATCCGAACAAACATCCGCCTGACCGCCGCTGCGCTCGACCGCCTTGGCGACACTGCGGAGATTCCCTGCGCCGTAGTCGAGAACCGCGATGCGGGGGGATGCACCGGCCATGACTACAACGCGCCCTTCACCGTTGGCAGTCCGCTCTGGCGTGGATCGATCTCGAGCGCCTGACGCAATGCCCGGGCCAGACCCTTGAAGATGGCCTCGACGGCGTGGTGCGGACTCTTGCCGTATTGCAGGTTCACGTGCAGATCGAGACCCGCGTTCTGCGCGAGCGCGTAGGCGAAATCTTCTACCAGCGAGACGTCGAAGCCGCCGACGCGATCGTTCGCAAGCGTGACGTTGTAGACCAGGTAGGCGCGGTTGGAGACGTCCAACGCGACCTCGGCCTTGCTCTCGGCCATCGGCAGCACCTGGCTGCCATAGCGTCGGATCCCGCGGGCATCGCCCAGCGCCTCCCGGATCGCCTGGCCCAACACGATGCCGACGTCCTCGATCGTGTGGTGGAGATCCACGTCCAGGTCGCCCTGGGCCCGCAACTGCAGATCGAACAATCCGTGCTTTGCGAACGACTCGAGCAGGTGATCGAAGAACGGAACGCCAGTTTCCACGTCGTAGGAACCGGAACCGTCGATCGCGAAATCCAGCCGGATCTCGGTCTCCCGGGTCTTGCGTTCGATCGTCGTCTTGCGGATTCGTTCGTTCATCGGTTCGGTCCTCTAGATCTCGAGTTCGGCTTCGCGGGCGGCCTCTCGCTCCCGGCGCGCACGGCGAATCTTCTGGAGTCGCAGCTCCACGCTATTTCCGTGGCCGCTGAAACCCTCCATCTGGGAGAGTCGAATCACGTCGGCGCCCAACTCGCGCAGCTTCGGCGGCTCGAAACGTATGAAGGCGGTGCGCTTCATGAAATCGTCGATGCCGAGGGGCGAGAAGAAGCGTGCAGTTCCACCGGTCGGCAGAACGTGGTTCGGGCCGGCCAGGTAGTCGCCGACCGCGACCGGCGAATAGTGTCCGAGGAATACCGTCCCGGCATTCTCGACGCGCTTCAGCAGGGCGTCGGCGGAATCCGAGGCGAGCACCAGGTGCTCGGGCGCATAGCCATTCGCCAGCTCCATCGCCTGATCCATGTCCTTCACCACGAAGATGGCGCCGTTCTTCTTGAACGACGCTCTCGCGATCTCGTTGCGCTCGAGCTCTTTCAACTGTTTCTCGATCGCCGAGTTCACGCGCGTTGCGGTGGCCTTGACCGTCGTGATCAGGATCGCCGTCGCGTCTTCTTCGTGCTCGGCTTGCGAGATCAGGTCTGCCGCAACCCACGCCGCGGTGGCGCTCTTGTCGGCCACGACGACGACTTCGGTCGGCCCGGCCTCGGCGTCGATCGCCACCTCACCAAACACGATCCGCTTCGCCGCCTGTACGTAGGCGTTACCCGGCCCGACGATCTTGTCGACCTTGGGAACGCTCTCGGTTCCGTAGGCGAGCGCGGCAATCGCCTGCGCGCCTCCCATCTTGAAGACGCGATGCACGCCGGCGACGCGCGCCGCCATCAAGACTTCGTCACGAATGCTGCCGTCCGCTTCCGGGGGCGTGGCCATCACGATCTCGGGCACCTCGACGACACTGGCCGGCACCGTGTTCATGATGACCGTGGACGGGTAGCTAGCCTTGCCGCCGGGCACGTAGACGCCGACGCGCTTCAGCGCCCGGACGCGTTGGCCCATGAAGCCGCCGCCCTCTTCGCGCATCTCCCAGCTCGAAGGGATCCGCTTCTTGTGGAACTCGCGCACGCGCATGGCAGCCTTGCCGAGCGCCGCCCGGTCGGCGCCGTCGACGCGCTCGCAGGCCTCGTCCCACTCATCACGCTGGACCTCGAGAATCTCGAGATTCGCGCCGTCGAACTTCTTGGTGTAGGCGAACACCTTGGCATCGCCTTCGCCGCGGACATCGTCCACGATCTTCCGCACCGTCTTGGCCGTGCTCTCGTCCTGCTCATCACGTCGGCGACACAGCTTCTCGAATGCCTTCGAGAAACCCGAATCTCCGTGCTGGTAGACGGGCAGGACGCCCTTGTTTGCTCGACTTGCCATCAGTCATCCTCCGTGGTCGTGCGTCGCGCGGTCAAAGCGCGAACCCGGCCTCCAAGATCCCGGTGCGCTTCGATCTGCTCGAAGCCACCCCCTTCTAGCCACTCCGTCATCGGACTCGCCTGCTCCGGAGAGAGTTCTACGCCTAACAGCCCGCCGGGTTCGAGGTTTTCCGCAGCTTCTGCCGCGATACGTCGCAGCATCGCCGTTCCGTCAGCGTCGGCGAAGAGCGCGCTCGCGGGTTCATGAGCCAACTCGGGCGCGAGCTTCGCAGCGTCGGCGCTGGAAACGTAGGGCGGATTCGAAACGATCACATCGAACCGCTCGCCCGCCACCGGTTCGAAGCCGTCACCCTCGAGGAACCGAAGTCGGTCACCCAGACCGTGGCGCTGGGCGTTCTCCTTCGCCACGGCGAGCGCTGCGCTGCTGATATCCGTGGCCACGATCCGCGCTTTCGGCCGCTCGCTCGCGAGTGCCAGCGCGATGGCGCCGGAGCCGGTACCGATGTCGAGCACGCGGAACTCGGCCTCGACCTCGGGCAGTCGGGAGAGCACCGCCTCGACCAACACCTCGGTATCCGGTCTCGGGACGAGCACATCCGACGTCACGGCCAGGGTCAAGGACCAGAACTCCTTCTCGCCTAGCAAATAGGCGACGGGAATCCGCTCCTCGGCGCGTCGCCGCACGAGTTCTCGGAACCGCGCGCGCTCTTCTGGCGTCACGGGTTTCTCGAACTGCACGTAGAGCCCGAGCCGCTCGACCCCGAGTGCATGGGCCAGCAAGATCTCGGCATCGAGCCGGGCGGTCTCGATCCCCTTCCCCGCGAAGTAGTCCTTGGTCCAATCCAGAAGCGCGAGAACGCTCCAGCTGCTTTCATTCCCATCGGTGGCGCGTTCGGTCGTCATGCGCCCGCTCCCTCACCGAGGGATTTTTCCTGCTCGGCGGCGACCCACAGGAACAGACCATCCAGCAGTTCCTGGAGCGACCCCTCCATCACCTGATCGAGCTTGTGCAGCGTGAGCCCCGCCCGGTGATCCGTGACGCGGTTCTGCGGGAAATTGTAGGTACGAATCTTCTCGCTGCGTTCGCCGGTTCCCACCTGGGCACGACGTTGGTCGGCGCGCTCCTTGTTGGCCGCTTCCATCTGCGCTTCGTAGAGGCGCGAGCGAAGCACCTTCAACGCCTTCGCCTTGTTCTTGTGCTGACTCTTCTCGTCCTGGCAGATCACCACGACGCCGGTTGGCACGTGCGTGATGCGCACGGCCGAGTCCGTGGTGTTGACGCTCTGGCCACCCGGCCCCGACGAGCGGAACACGTCGATCTTCAGATCCGCCGTGGCGATGGCCACGTCGACCTCCTCGGCCTCGGGCATGATCGCCACCGTACAGGTGGAGGTGTGAATGCGGCCCTGGCTCTCGGTGCTCGGCACCCGTTGCACGCGGTGGACGCCCTTCTCGTACTTGAGTCGGCCGAATACATCCTCGCCACTCACGCTGACGATGATCTCCTTGAGTCCGCCGCCATCGGTCTCGCTCTGGGAGATGGGTTCGACCTTCCAGTGGCGCGCTTCGAAATAGCGCGAATACATGCGGAACAGGTCGGCCGCGAACAGGGCTGCCTCGTCGCCGCCGGTGCCGGCGCGGATTTCGAGGATGGCGTCCTTCTCGTCTGCCGGGTCCCGTGGGATCAGCAGGATCCGGATCGCCTCTTCGAGTGGATCGACGCGGGGCTGCAGCTCGCCGAGTTCGGCCCGCGCCAGTTCCTGCACCTCGGCATCGTCGTCGGCGAGCATCTCGTTCGCTTCCCTGATGCTCTCGAGGACCGAGAGGTATTCGCGGCCCGCCTCGAGGAGCGGGCGCAGGCTGGCCAGCTCCTTGCCGAGCTTGGCGAGCTCGGCGGGCTGGGTCGCAATAGCGGGGTCGCCCATGCGCTCTTCGAGCGCAACGGCGCGGGCCTCCGCCTCGCGAATTCTCTCGATCCAATCGGACATGACTCTCTCGAAACCGTCCCTGGGTCCCCGCGACTGCCCGGGGAACACAAAAAATTCAAACCTGGCGGGGGGTTACGAGTGTCCGGCAGAGTCGGCCGGCCGCTCCGAATGGGGCCGGTGGGGGTGAGCAACCGTGACGCGCTGGACGCACATGGTAGGACGGTCGCCCATTGCGGCGGATCCCGCAAGCACCTGTTTGGGAAGGGAAATTCTGCGAGAGGGCAGGTTGCGATCCATGTTCAGCAAGCAGGATCCCTGCCAGCGGAAGCCCACTGCGAACCGGTTACGATCCGGGCCGCCAGGCCGCGCGCGGGAACCCCACGGATATCGCCAACCCCATGACAGACCGAGTCCAGTTGACGCGCCGCCTGACCGCGGTTCCGCTCGCCAAGGCGCGGGTACTGGCGGGGCTCAGCGTCGGTATCTGCCTCCCGTATTTCTTTCTCCAGGGTTTCGACTTCCTTCCGGTGCGCGCGATCCCCGAGATGTTTCTCGATCGCATCATTCCCTTCGCGCCGGGTTGGACGCCGATCTACCTGTCGATTTGCGTCCTGGTGCCGCTGTCGGTGCTGCTCGCGGATCGGGAGCCGCCGCTTCGCGCCTTCTCCCGCGGCCTCATTCTGTTGTGTGTCGTTTGCTTCAGCGGGTTCGTGTTGGTGCCGGCAACCGGCCCACGACCGGACGCGGACGTGGTTGCCGGCCTCGGCGGCGCATATCCCTGGTTGATCTCGGTGGACGGCGCCCGGAATGCGTTCCCTTCGCTGCACGCGGCGCTCACGATCTTCTGCTTGTCCTTCGCCCTCCGTGTTGGCGAGGCCGGCCCGGCCGTCCGAAGCTTCGGCTGGCTCTGGGGTGCCGCGATCCTGTACGGGACCCTGGCCACCAAGCAGCACTTCGCGCTCGACATCATCGCGGGCGGCACTCTGGGGGCCCTGGCCTACATCCGGAGTCGGCCTGAACTCGCGAAAACGCGAGCGTCGTCCCCGTCCTAGCACCGACGGTGGCCGGGGCGCGGGTGTGTTAGAAGACAGGATCTGCTGGACCCCCGTCGGAGGTATTCATGATTCGTTGGCTCCTTGCGATCGTTGTCGTTCTGTTGCTTGGCGGAATCGCCGTGCTCTATGCCGCCGGTCGCGGCGTTGGCGTCGCGACCCCTCATGCGGGCGAGGCGAAGGCACGCGCGATCGCAACCGAGGTGATCGAAGAGCGGGCGGCACGGGTGCGCGAAGCGGCAGACGCCCTCGGCGTTCTCCGCCCCAAGCAGATCCTGTTCGGCGACCTCCACGTTCACACCACCTTCTCCTTCGACGCCTTCCAGATGAGCCTGCCGATGGCGGGCGGCGACGGCGCGTATCCGGTTTCGGACGCCTGCGATTTTGCGCGCCATTGCGCGGCGCTCGATTTCTGGTCGATCAACGATCACGCCCTGGCACTTTCGGAACGACGTTGGTCCGAGACCGTCGATTCCATCCGCCAATGCAACGCCATGGCCGATGCCGATGAGCCCGACCTGGTGACCTACCTCGGGTGGGAGTGGACCCAGGTCGGCACGACACCGGCGAATCACTGGGGCCACAAGAACGTGATCCTTCGCGATCTCGATGACGCGCAGATTCCGGCGCGACCCATCTCGGCGGGAATTCCGTCCGGGGTTCCCCAGACTTCGGCGGCGCCGGGCACCCTGACCCTCGGCATCGCGGCGTTCCTCCCCGGCGGAGGACGCGAGTTTGCCGAGTACATGAGCGAACTCGGCGACATCGTCGATTGCGCGAGCGGTGTCCCGGTGCGCGACCTCCCGACGAACTGCCGCGAAGTCGCTCCGACTCCGAGTGTGCTGTTCGACAAGCTCGACGATTGGGGCCATGCCTCGATGGTCATCCCGCACGGGACCACCTGGGGCTTCTACACGCCGCTCGGTTCCTCGTGGGACAAACAACTGACAAGTGAGCAACACGACCCGGCACGGCAGACCCTGGTCGAGGTCTTCTCGGGCCACGGCAACTCCGAGGAGTACCGCTCCTTCGAAGAAGTCCACTTCGACGACGACGGGAACCCTTCCTGCCCGGAACCGACCGAGGCCTACCTGCCCTCCTGCTGGCGCGCGGGCGAGATCATCACCGAGCGTTGCGAGGCAGAAGGCGCGGACGATTGCGACGAGCGGGCGCTGATCGCCCGACAGAACTACGTCGAAGCCTTCTTCAATGGCGGCTTTCGCACCGTACCCGGAACCACGCTCCAGGATTGGCAGGATTCGGGCCAGTGCCGAGACTGCGCCACGCCGTCGTTCAACTACCGACCCAAGAGCTCGGTGCAATACATGATGGCGCTCGGACGCGCGGATGCCGAAGGGGATCCGATGCGCTTCCAGTTCGGCTTCATCGCGTCGAGTGACAATCACTCCGCGCGGCCGGGCACCGGCTACAAGGAGTTCTCGCGCGGAGAGTTCACCGAGGCGCGCTTCAGGAACTTCCTCGACACGCCGCTGGGTGAGCTTCCCGAAGAAGAGCCGGCGGCCCACTCGGTTTCCCGCGCCGAGTTCGACCCGAATGCGTCGACGTTCGCCTTCTTCGAAACCGAGCGGCAGTCGTCTTTCTTCATGAACGGCGGACTCGCCGCCGTGCATTCCTCGGGCCGAGACCGCGATGCCATCTGGGACGCCATGGAACGCAAGGAGGTCTACGGCACCAGCGGACCGCGCATGCTGCTCTGGTTCGACCTGCTGAACCCGCCGTCGACAGCGTCGGCGCGCAGCCGATCGCTGCCGATGGGCAGCGCTGTCAGCCTCGGAACCAGCCCCATCTTCCAGGCCCGCGCGGTTGGATCCTTCGAACAGAAGCCCGGCTGCCCGGCCGATGCCAGCGAGGCTCTGACTCCGGAGCAGCTTGCTCGCCTGTGCCAGGGCGAGTGCTACCACCCCTCGGACCAGCGACGCATCATCTCGCGCATCGAAGTCGTACGCGTACGACCGCAGACGGACGAAAACGAGCAGGTCGTGGGCCTGGTGGAAGACCCCTGGAAGGTGTTCCCCTGCCAGGCCGACCCCGCCGGCTGCGTCGCCACCTTCACCGACGAGCAATACACGACCGCCGCACGCGACGCTGTCTACTACGTCCGCGCGATCGAGGCGCCGAGCCTGGCGGTACAGGCTGATCCGCTCGGCTGCACGCGGGACGAAGAGACCGGACGTTGCGTCGAGGTGAGCCCCTGCGTCGAGCGCCCTTGGGCCGACGATTGCCTCGCCGAGACCGAAGAACGCGCCTGGTCATCGCCAATCTACCTGAGCCAACCGGGCTCCTAGCCCGCAGCCACGAGATGCAACGTTAGTCGGCGGGCCTCCGTTGGCCGATCAGCCGTTGCAGCCAGCGCGGCCGTTGGCCCCGCTGGCAGGCCCTTTCAGTGGGCGCAGTTCCGGGCAGGAAGATCTCGACCGCACCCGGACAGCGCTCGGTGGCGAGCAGCCCCGACTCCGCGTGGACGTCCGCCACCACGATTCCCTCGGGCCGGCGGAAAGGTGCCAACGCCTCCGGGTCGAGCGCCTCGTTCAAGAAGTTCGCCACGATCGGCAGCGCGGCTCGGGCACCGGTCAGGCCTACCCTGGCGGCATCATCGAAGCCCACCCACACCGCGACGACGAGATCTTGGGTGTAGCCGACGAACCAGGCATCGCGAAAATCGTTGGTGGTCCCCGTCTTGCCCGCGAACGGACCGGTGAAGCCCATTGCGCGCAGCGTCTTTCCGGTGCCCCGATCGACGACGCCTTCGAGCCCGGCGGTGACCAGATAGGTCTCGTCTTCGCTGAAGACGCGCTGCCCCACGAGCGGGTCGCCACGCCGAGCCCGCCCGTCCGGTTCCACGACGGCCAGCGTCGTCCGGGGCTGACGGGCGATCCCGCCCGAGGCCAGCGAGCCGTAGGCCAACGCGACCTCCAGTGGCGTCATTTCGAATGCACCCAACGAAAGGCTCGGAATCGGTCGGAGCGGGCTGGTCACGCCAGCTCGTCGGGCAGTCTCCGCGACGTGGACCAGTCCGACCTCCATCCCCAGGCGAGCGAACGGGACGTTCAGCGAATCCTCGAGGGCGACGCGCAGGCTGACGGGCCCACGATGCTTCCGATCGTGGTTGGCCGGCGCCCAGCGCTTGCCTTCGATGGTCATCTCGAGAGGTTCGTCTTCGAGGATCGTCGCCAACGTGAAGCGACCGCGCTCCGCTGCCGTGAAGGCAGCGAGCGCGACAAGGGGCTTGAAGACGCTGCCCGGCTGGCGCTGCGCCAGGCTCGCGCGATCGAATGGCGCGGTGGCGTAATCCCGCCCGCCAATCCATGCGACGACATCACCACTGGCAGGATCGAGCGCGACGAAGGCGGCCTGGAGCGGTGACTTCTTGCGGCGGAGCTTGGGGAAACGCTTCTCGAGTTCCTGCAAGCCGCGCGCGACAGCGCGGTCCGCGACACGCTGGAAACGACCATCGAGGGTCGTGAAGACTTCGAAGCCGTCGCGCTCGAGCTCATCCTCGGCGAAACGCTGCTGCAGGCGGCCGCGCACGAAATCCACGTAGTGTGCGGCGAAGCGCGCGGGCCGTTTCTCGTGTTTCACCCCGAGCGGTGCCGCCATCGCGCTTTGATGCGTGGCCTCGTCGATCGCGCCGCTTTCCAACATCAGCGTCAGGACCAGATTGCGGCGTTCCCGGGCCCGCTCGGGGTTCCGGAAAGGCGAGAGCCCGCTGGGCGCCTTGATGATTCCGGCCAGAAGGGCGGCCTCGGCGGTACTGATCGCACTCAGGTGCTTGTCGAAATAGAAACGGCTGGCTCGGGCGACACCGTGAATCGCACGGCCGCCGTCCTGGCCCAGGTAGATCTGGTTCAGGTAGGCCTCGAGCACCTCGCTCTTCGAATAACGAAGCGAGATCCACATGGCGATCGCCAGCTCTCGAAGCTTCCGGGAGAACGTCCGCTCCGGCGAGAGGTAGACGTTCTTGACCAGTTGTTGGGTGAGGGTACTGCCGCCCTCGACCACACGACCTTCCCGGGTGTTCTCGATGGCCGCGCCGGCGATGCGGATCGGATCTACCCCCGGGTGATAGGCGAAGCGTCGATCTTCGGTCACCAGCACCGCAGCTTGGATGGCCGGTGGTATCGCCTCCAACGGAACCAGGATGCGATCTTCCACTTCCTCACCGAACAGCGAACCGATGACCTCGGGCTCGAGAAACACGGCCTCCAGAAAGCGACCATCGCCGTCCTTGATGGATTCGACGCGGCCGTCGAGATCGAAAGCCAGCAGAACGTTGCCACCCGGGTCGGGACCATCGGGATACCGGAAGGGGCGACGCCCGACGATGAACTGGTTGCCTTCGTGTTTGAAGGTGCCTGCGACGAGCGAGCCGTTGCCGACGCTCCGGTAGCCCGCGCGCTCGAGATGTGCCGCGAGCGTTTCGGCCGCGATCCGCTGGCCTGGGACCACGACCAATGGCCGTGCGTAGACACGGGACGGCGTGGGCAATACGCGTTCGGTCAGCCGCTCATGCGGGAACATCGGACAAGCGGCGAACGCAGCCACCACGAGCAGGGCGCCTAGCAACGAGAAGCGGATGATGTGGCGCACCATGGAGGGCTGGCGGCCTAACGGTCCCCGCCATTCCCGCGGCGGGCGCGCATGCGGTCGCGCTCTTCGGCCCACCAATCGGACGCCTGGCCGGCGCTACGCCGAACCGCCTCCATCTCCTCCGGCGCGAGCGACTCCTCGAGAATTCGTTCCACCGAGCGCGGGAGTAGCGTCGGGGCCGGCTCGGACGCGATCGTTTCTGCTGGATCAGCCAGCCGCTCGGCATCGGAAACGAGCGCTTCCTGGCGGTCGGCCCAGTCGCTCCAGGCGGGCTCTGCTTCATCGAGCCACCAGGAACGCCAATCCTCGAGAAAACCCATCACCCCATCGGTTTCGAATCTCGCCGTGGCGCCGTCGACGGTCTCCTCCCACCAGGCCTGGCGGGCGGCTCGGCGGGCTTCCCGACGATCGGCGCGGGCGCTGCGGCGCGCCGTCTGCTCGCTCGAATCCGCCCGTGAGACTTCGATACCAGCAGCCTCGCCGCGGTAGCGCTCGGCACGCTCGCGTTCCTGCTGGCGGTAGCGTTCGGACGCTTCGACGTCGCGGGGGTCCCAATCGACCCCACTGGCGATCGCGCCCACGGCGCCCAACACGAGTGCCGAGGCGCCGAATCCGATCAGCAGGTTCTTGGAGGGCATGGGAGATCTCCGGACTGTCGGGGTTCAGACGGGGAGGAGGCCCCCGGAATTCACCGACACATCATTCTACGCGGACCCGCGGGCCCGGGTTCGCAAAGATACAAGCATCCGGATTCATTGGGAAACTGTCGCTTCTACCTGGATCCAATGGAGCATCCGACCGGCCGCTTCGCCATCGCGGCGGAAGCTCTCGAAGCCTTCGTTGCAGATCGTGCAGGCGTCGGGAAGCCGGCCCACGCGGCCGACCCCGGCGCGCTCGAGCGCGCGCCCGGCGAGCCCACCGAGATCGAGCCGGGCGTGACCGGGCCGGCTGGGAATCGCGAAGCTGCCGACCTCATCGCCGTAGCGACGCGCGAGGGCCGTGAGCACGGGCGTGTCCACTTCGTAGCAACAAGCGTCCGCGCAGGGACCGACGACGGCCCGCAGTTCCGAGCCCGCCGAATGCTCGATGGCGGCAACGCCAGCCTCCAGAACCCCTTCCGCCAGGCCCCGCCAACCGGCGTGAATCGCGGCTACCGCTCCGGAATCCGCACGCAGCAGGACCGGAACGCAATCTGCGGTGACGACGCCGACGATCGTCGGGTGCTGGCGCGCGACGATCGCGTCGGCCTCCCCGGGTTCGCCAGCGCCCTCGGCGGAAACGACATCTACACCATGCACCTGGATCGGGCGGATCACGCCTGGCGGCGCCAGCGCGAGGCTCGTGGCGAAGCCGTGCTGCGTCCCTAACAACGGATGGCGAAGCGTCTGGCTCATCTGGCCGAGCCTGCGGCATTTGCCAGCGCCTCGAGTTCGGCTGGAAGCGGCGCCCTGAAGCGCAGTCGCTCGCCGCTCTCCGGATGGCGGAAGCCGAGCAGCGCCGCGTGTAGGGCCGGACGGTCGAGGGAACGCGCGATCGGAAGCTTCGACGAGGAGCGTCGGCTGCGACCGTAGACCGGGTCGCCGACGACGGGCATGCCCTCCGAGGAAAGGTGCACGCGAATCTGGTGGGTGCGACCGGTTTCGGGGCGAATCTCGAGCAACGCGATCCCGGCCTTCGGCCAGCGCGAAAGAACCCGCCAGTTCGTGATGGCGTCGCGTCCATGACGGGTCACCACGGACATTCGCTTCCGGTCGCGCGGATGGCGCCCGATCGGACGTTGGATCCTGCCTTCGTCCGCCTGGGGAACCACGCGCACGAAAGCCTGGTACTCGCGCTCGATCGAGTGATCGTGAAACTGCGCCGCCAGCGAGAGATGAGCAGCGTCGGTCTTGGCAGCCACGATCACGCCCGAGGTCCCGCGATCGAGGCGATGCACGATCCCGGGCCGCAGTACGCCGCCGATTCCCGCGAGATCCTTGCAGTGATGCAGCAGCGCGTTCACCAGGGTTCCGCTGGCGTGGCCGGGCGCCGGATGGACGACCAGACCCGCGGGCTTGTCGATCACGATGAGCGCTGCGTCCTCGTGCAACACGTTCAACGCAATGGCCTCGGCGCGCACCTCCGTCGCAACGGGATCCGGCGGATTCGCGACCAACCGATCGCCCGCCACGAGCTTCGCACTAGCGCGTGCCGGCTTTCCGTTTCGCTCTACGCAACCCGCCTCGATCCAACGCTGCACCTGGGCGCGCGGGGCACCCGCGAGTGCGGCGAGCACGCGGTCGAGGCGCTCGCCGGCCTCCGCTTCACCGACCACGAATGCGGGCACGACGAACTACCAGATGCGCGAGTGCACGTGGCCCGAGCGGTAGACGAGAACGTCCACCAGGGCGCGGCCCCACGCGTTCGTCTTCTGGACGACCCCTTCGTCGACCCGCGACTCGAAGTAATCGTGCGCCTCGGTCAGTTCCGGCTCGAGCCGCTCGAACACATCGTCGTGCTCGATCCCGAGCCGGACGGCTTCCGGGTTATAGAACACGACGTCGGAAAGGATCGCGCGGGCGAGCCGAACAGCGCGCTCGGGATCGACGATCCGCTCGCTCACCGGCGCCGACCCCGGGCACGACCCGGAGGGCCCGCGGGACGCCGCGACGAGCGCAGCCTGTCCATGTAGACCGGTGCCACGCGATCGGGGTCGAGCCCGACGCAGCCCGCATAGGCCACCACGAAACCGCGGACGTAGACGTCGGCGGGCAATTCATCGAAGCGCTCTTCCTCGATGCATTCCAGGTAGGTGGGATTGATCTTGGTGATCTGGGCGATCTTGCCGATGTCGATGCCGCGGGAGAGGCGAGTGCGCCGCAGCCGGGCGCCATCGAAACTCCCGTCGTTGAGATCTTCCAGATCCGTGAACTCATCGATCTCGGTCGCCGCATTGGCCAGGGCGACGTCCGAAACCGTCTCGAAATCGAGCTCGATCTCGACGAGCCCGGGCTCGCTGGCAGGCTCGGTACCGCCGATACCCACGTCGTAGTCGACCCGCGCCTCATTGCTCGCGAGCACCTGGTAGGCCTGTTCGATCCGCTCGCGAATCGCTTCGACCTCGCTCTCTTCGTAGAGCGAGTAGGTCGCGAGCGAATCGTCGCTATAGGTGGCGGACGCGATGCGATAGGCGCGCTCGACGTCGGACGCGCTGGCCTCGGGTTCGACCTCGAGGACTTCATAGTGGGTCATCTCCGACAACGGCTTCATCTTCAGCAGGGCTCCAGCTTGATCAGGTCTTGGCGGGCAGCGGCACGGCTTCAGCGAGCTTTCGCGCGATCCGTCTCAGATACACCGCTGCGTCGGAATCCGGGTGGGTATCGAGCAGCGTGGCCTTGTGTCGCACGGCATCGAGCACGGCCGGGTCACGATTCAGATAGCCGAGGTAATCGACCTCGATGCCGAAAAACTTCTTGCAGACGGTGCGCACGGAGAAACCGAGCTTCACATCCTCGGTGCTGCCGACTTCGTTGACGATGATGCGCGGTCGGAACGCACGCATGCTCCGAACGAAACGTTGCCCCTCTTCGGGGTCCATCTGCTCGATCTCGCGCAGCAAATGGAGCGGCGTGCGGATACCGCGTTCGTTGCGTTGATCCATCGCCTCGCGAATGCGTTCCTTGACGTCGTGCTTCTGCATCGCGAGTTGCATCCGTCGGTAGAACGCCGCGCGAATGAATGTGTAGGTGTTCTCGATCGAAGTCGGCTCCGGGTGCAGAACCAACAACCCCTCGTCGCCAACCAGGAAGTAGTCGATGTTGGCCGGGTGGGCGCCAGCACCGCAGTCCACGAACACGAAGTCGCAGGGCAGCGCGCGCAGTTGGCGCAACAACTCGATGCGACGTTCGTTGCTAGGCTGCGCCGCCGCCAGGTTGCCGTGGGTCGCCGCGACCAGGCCCAGGTTCTCGATGGGGGTTTGCGAGACGAGTTTCAACAGGCTGTCCGTTCGACCGGCCACGAAATCCGCCAGGCTCGAGCGGGGGGATCCGACGCCCAACCAGGTATGGAGATTCGGCCCCTCGATATCGGTATCGATCGCGACCACGCGGTAGCCGGCCCGAGCCAACGCCACCGAGAGGTTGGAAGACAGGAAGGTCTTGCCGACACCACCCTTGCCACCGCCGACGGCGACGATACGGGGAGCCCTGGATTTGTTGGGGGGCGGATTCGTGGGATCGCTCCTGAGCGGCCCGGCCACTCGCGAGGGTTCGTTCAGTTCGTGGTACTAGTCAGCCAGCTCGGCGTTCCAGTAGGACGCGTCCACGATGGACAAGAACGGCCGCCACTCCTTGTAGCGCACGCTCGAGAACATCAGGTTCATGAGCGGCGTCCAGCGCGGCCGCTCGGGCTTCTTGCCGAGCTTCATGTGGGCCTGCCTCGGCGTGCGACCGCCTTTGCGCCGATTGCACGCAACACAGCTCGTCACCACGTTCTCCCAGGTGCTTCGTCCACCGAGGGCACGCGGGACGACATGGTCCAGGTTCAACTCACTCCGCTCGGGCTTCACGCTGCAGTACTGACACTGAAAACAGTCACGCGCCATCAGATTGATTCGACTGAAGCGGACATGACGCTTGGGTAGGCGATCGAAGGCAACCAACACGATCACGCGCGGCACGCGGATCGTACCGCCCGAGGTGCCGATTGCATCCATGTCGCGCGCTACGGCGAGTTGACTCCACGCATCGAAATCGAAGGTCTGGTACTGCTCGTCGACAACCTTCGCGATGCCCTGATAGAGCAAAGAGAATGCGCGCCGGACCGACGTAACGTGGACCGGAAGGTACGAGCGGTTGAGTACGAGAACGCTCGAGTTCAACATGATCCTGCCCCGCGCAACCGTAACCGAGGCATCTGGGCCGATCAAACCAAGCCGAGTAGACGAACTGCCGCTTCGATCGCTTCCTCGTCGCCAGTCAGCAGGGTCTTCGCGTCCAGCAGGACGCGGTTCCCCTCGATCCGGGCGACAACGGGAACCGGGGCATCGCGAAGTGCTTCGGCCATGGCCAGCGACGAGCTGCTGCCCGAGATTGCGACAGCATGGCTCGGGAGTTCGAAACCCGGCAGGGAGCCGCCGCCCACCGGAGCCCGTGTTTCGATCACCTCGCTCTTGCTCCCAGGCGGGAGCGCCTTGGCGACGCGCTCTGCCAGGCTCCGAGCTCGTGCCTCCACATCGGCTTGCGGCTCGCGAAGCTGCCGAACCGTTGGCAGTGCATCGGCGTCCCCCTCGACGAGCTGTCGTAGCGTGACATCGAGGGCGGCGAGCGCGAGCTTTCCCATCCGCAGCGCTCGAGCGAGCGGATGACGCTTGAGGGCGTCGATGCGCTCGGCACCCCCGAGCAGGATCCCGGCCTGCGGGCCGCCCAGCAGCTTGTCGCCGCTGAAGCAGACCAGATCGGCGCCGCTGGCGAGCCTGGTGGGGACATAGCTGTCCTCGGGAAGTCCCTGCTCGCGCAGATCCACGAAGGTGCCGCTTCCGAGATCGTCGATTACGGGAATTCCGTGCGCATGTCCGATCTCGACCAGCTCGGCGAGGCCGACCTCGGCCACGAAGCCACTCTGGGCGAAGTTCGAGCGATGGACCTTGAGCAACACGCCGGTCTCGGGCCCGATCGCGGCCTCGTAATCGCGCGCATGGGTGCGATTGGTGGTACCGACCTCGACCAGACGCACTCCGGCCTGCTCCATGATGTCGGGAACCCGGAACGATCCGCCGATTTCCACCAGCTCGCCCCGGGAAACGACCACTTCCTTGCCGCCCGCCAGGGCCGAGAGCGCCAGGAGCAATGCCGCGGCATTGTTGTTGACGACCATTCCCGCGGGGGCACCGGAGACGACGCGTAGCAGCGTGTCGATGCCCAAGAGCCGGCTGCCACGGCTGCCGGTTTCGAGATCCAGCTCCAGATCGCTGTAGGCAGAACCAACCGTCCGAGCGGCGTCCGACGCGGCCGTCGACAAGGCGGAGCGGCCGAGATTCGTGTGAAGCACCACGCCCGTCGCGTTCACGACCCGGAGCGGGCTCGGCCGCGCGAGGGTCATCCCGATCCGGTCGGCTCGCGCCCTCACTTCGCCGGCCGGGGCGCCGGTCTCGAGCGCCGCCCGCGCATCGGCGATGGCCTGGCGAGAGGCCTCGCGCCGCAACCACTCCGCCCACTCCGGATGTCGCTCCGCCAGCTCGCGCATCAGCCGGTCGACCGACGGGAGGGCGCGCCTCGGATCCGGGCTCATCGCCAGTCCCTCAAGCGGGATGGGCGCTGCGCCGTAGCGAGGTCAGGAGCCTTCGGAGCGTGGCAGTTGCACTCGCGGTCACGATCCATGATGCTCCTCGAGACGATTTTGCGGCCCACGGCTTTCCCGCGGGGCTCCGTAAGTCCAGGCGGCCGCGCCAGAATCACTGGCGGAATGTGCCGAACGGATGACGGCGATGTTGCCGGCGGAGGCGGGAAAGATCCAGGGGTCTCGTACACAGGACATCCCGGCGGGGATTGTGGCGTGTGGAGACCCGAAGCGGGCCGATGAACCGAAAAATTCCATTGAAAACCAACCCGTTGAACATCAACGATTTCGGCCGAAACCACGGGAACATCACCAGAGATCCCGTCCAGCCCGCCTCCTCGACCCGAGGAGTCCGGGCCGCCACATGAGCCGCCACCACCCCATCCAAGGGGCGGATTCGAACCTGGTCAACCCGAGGAGGCCGCTGAGCCGGAGAGCCGCGGTGTATACCCCCCTCGCCCCCGCTCCCTGGCGGAAAGAAGCCAGCCCGGAATGGGAACCCAGAACGAGATCCTGATCAACGCGACGCCGGGCGAAACCCGCGTCGCGCTCCTCGAAAAGAAGCAGTTCGTCGAACTCCACCTGGAGCGAGCCCACAGCCGCAGCATCGAAGGTGCGGTGGTGAAGGGGCGCGTCAGCCGGGTACTGCCCGGGATGCAGGCGGCCTTCGTCGATATCGGCCTGGAGAAGGCCGCATTCCTCTATGCCGGCGACTACGTCGCCGACATCGAGGAGCTCGATGACGCCGACGAAGGCGGCGGTCGCGGACGGCGCCGGCGCAGCCGTCATGTGCCGAACATCGAGACACTGGTGCGCGAGGGCGAAGAGATCGTGGTGCAGATCGCCAAGGAGCCGATCGGCACCAAGGGCGCGCGGATCACGTCCCACGTCTCGATCGCCGGCCGCCACCTGGTCCTCACGCCCTGGGCCACCAAGGTAGGCGTCAGCCGCAAGATCGATTCCGACAAGGAGCGGCGCAGGCTTCGCGACATCGTGAAGAAGGTGAAGCCCGAGGATCTCGGATTCATCATCCGAACCGCCGGCGAGAGCGTCCGCGAAGCCGACCTGGCCGCGGACGTGAAGTACCTGACCACGGTCTGGGACGACATCCAGATCAAGAAGGATCAGGTCCGGGCGCCGGCCATGCTCTACCAGGAGCCGGAACTCGCGCTACGGGTGATTCGCGACTTCACGACGCCGGACACCAAGCGCATCGTGATCGACTCGCCGGAAGTGCACGAACAGATGAAGATGTTCGTGGACGAGTTCCTGGCGGACCCGAAGCCCAGGCTCGAACACTACAGGGGCGCCGATCCGATCTTCGATCACTTCGGCACCGAAGCCACCATCGACCAGAACCTCGGCCGCAAGGTCTGGTTGAAAAGTGGTGGCTATCTGATCATCGACCAGAGCGAGGCGCTGACGGCCATCGACGTGAACACCGGACGTTATGTCGGGAAGCACGATCTCGAGGAAACGGTTCTGCGAACCAACCTCGAGGCGGTTCGCGAGGTCGTCAACCAGCTGCGCTTCCGGAATATCGGCGGACTGATCATCATCGATCTGATCGACATGGAGTCCGCCGAGAACCGGGACAAGGTCAACAAGCTGCTCGCCGAGGTGATCCGTGGCGACAAGGCCAAGACCAACGTCCTGAAGATCTCGGAACTCGGGCTCGTCGAGATGACCCGCAAGCGCACCCGCGAGAACCTGGTGCAGATGCTCTGTGAGCCTTGTTCCTACTGTGAGGGCAAGGGCTACGTGCTCAGTGACGAGAGTATGGCCGCCAAGATCCTGCGCGAGATCCGCAAGGACCTGCCGCGTTTCGCCGGCCGCAAGATCGCGGTGACCGTGAACCGCCGCGTCGCCGAGCAGCTGCTGGTCAGCGGCCGCAAGAGCCTCGAAGCCCTCGAATCCGAGCTCGGACGTGAGCTCGAGGTGCGAGCCCGGGCCGACATCCATCAGGAGCAGTTCGAGGTCACGGCGCTCGAGGAAGGCGCCGGAATGCCGCTCTCGATCCCGTGGCTCGATGCCCCGGTCGACGAGGAAGCCGAGACCGCCAAGGCCGAATCGCCCGCCGAAAGCGGGGCCGCGCCCGAGCCGGTGGAAGCTGCGCCGAAGCCGGCGGAGGTCGCGCCGGAGCCGGTGGAGACCATGCCAGAGGCGCCGACCGCCAGCGAAACTTCGGAGCCGGGCCCGGAGGCCGCCGAGAGCGCGGACAGCAGCCCGCAGGAAGCCTCGGAGACCTCCACGGACGCTCTCGCCGAACTGGCAGCCGAAGCCAGCGCCTCGGCGGCGAGCCCTGAACCCGAGGTGGAACCTCAGGAAACGCTGCCGACGAGCGCTGGGACCGACGAGCCGGAGCCGGAGGAAGAGGCCTCGATTGCGAGTCCGAGTTCGCCCCCCGGGGAACCGGCCGCTACCCGGGCGCCCGCTTCCCCGGCAGCCATGGCCGCCTCGCCGGTCGTCGCGGAACTGGCGGAACCGGTTGACTCTGCAGCGGAATCTCCCATAATCCGCCGCTCCCAAGCCAACCGAGAGGATTCGTGATGTACGCGGTAGTGCGAACCGGCGGAAAACAGGTTCGAGTGAGCTCAGGCCAGGCCATTCGAGTCGAGAAGCTCGGCGGCGAGGTCGGCGATGCCGTGTCCTTCGACGAGGTCCTGCTCATTGGCGGCGACGGCGAGACCAAGGTCGGCCAGCCCCTCGTCTCGGGTGCCAGCGTCAGCGGCAAGATCACGGCACAGGGCCGGGGCGAAAAGCTGGTGATCTTCAAGATGAAGCGACGCAAGACCTACCGCCGCAAGCAGGGACATCGGCAGGCCTACACGGAAGTCCTGGTGGATGCGATCAAGGCGTAGTCGGCGACGACGCGCGCGAAACGAAACCTGACCCGGCAATCGAGGCTTCATCGGTCTCGCAGTCGGGTCGATGCAAAGGACCGGTCGGTTCGACGGCCGGAATCGAAGGAGCGAACCAGATGTCTCACAAGAAGGGTCAGGGAAGCTCCCGCAACGGCCGCGACTCCAACGCCCAGCGACGCGGCGTCAAGAAGTTCGGCGGCGAGGTCGTCACCGCGGGCAACATTCTGGTCCGCCAGGTCGGCACCAAGATCCATCCGGGCAAGAACGTCGGCTGCGGCCGGGATTACACGCTCTTCGCGCTCGTCGATGGCACCGTCCAGTTCGGCAAGGCGAAGGGCAAGACCGTTGCCCACGTGGAGCCGGCAGCCTAAAGGAACTGGGGGAGAGCCAGCGCTCGAGCGTCGGGGCCTCCCCCGGTGGTTCAGCCATGACTCAATCCGAACAGTTCGTCGACGAGGCCATCGTCACTGCCCTTGCCGGGGATGGTGGTGACGGACTCGCCTCGTTCCGGCGCGCGAAGTTCGTTCCACGCGGGGGGCCCAACGGGGGCGATGGTGGCCGCGGCGGCAGCGTCGTGTTCGTCGCCGATCGCAATCTGGGCACGCTTCGCGACCAGAAGTACCGGCGCGAGATTCGCGCTGCCAGCGGCGAGCCGGGCGGCGTGAACAACCGCTTCGGGGCCGGCGGTTCGGACACGATCGTGCGGGTCCCGATCGGGACCGTGCTCTACGACCTGGCCGAGGACGGCGAGATCCTCCATGACCTCGCCGAGGACGGCGAGCGCTTCATCGTCGCGACCGGCGGCAAGGGCGGTCAGGGCAACACCCGCTTCAAGACCTCCACCCGCCAGGCACCCGACTTCTTTACCCGGGGCATGCCCGGGCAACGCCGCAAGCTGCGCCTCTCGCTGAAGCTGCTCGCCGACGTCGGACTGGTGGGTCTTCCGAATGCAGGGAAGTCGACGCTGCTGGCGCGCATCTCGGCAGCCCGTCCGCGCGTCGCCGACTACCCGTTCACGACGCTGACGCCGAATCTGGGCGTCGCCGAGATCGACCATCGCAGCTTCGTCGTCGCCGACATCCCGGGCCTGATCGAAGGCGCCTCGGAGGGCGTCGGTCTGGGCGATCGTTTCCTGCGCCACGTCGAGCGCACGCGGGTGCTCGTGCATCTGCTCGATGGTGCCGCGCTGCTCGACGACTCTCGAGATCTGTTAGGCGAATACGACACGATCCGGGCCGAGATCGAGGCCTACGGCGAAGAACTCGGAGAACGCCGCGAAATCATCCTGCTCAACAAGACCGACTTGAGTCCGGATGCGGTCGCCTTCGATGAGATCGAGAAGGCGCTCCAGGAGCGCGGGCTCGAAGTCCTGCGCGGCTCGGGGGTGACCGGAAACGGAATCGCCGTGTTGATCCGGGCAATGATCGCCGCGATCGACGCTGTGGATGCCGAGGAAGTCTCCGCCGCCGGGGACACAGAGGCGACGACGTGAACGCGCGAAGCCAGGTCGAACGCCCCGAAGTCGCGCGTGCCAAACGCGTCGTGGTGAAGATCGGCAGTGGCGTACTGACGCGAGGCGGCAGCATCCGAAGCCGCGTCGCCGGCGGAATCGCGCGCCAGATCGCCGAACTCGTCAGCGGCGGACACGAGGTCGTGTTGGTTTCGTCCGGCGCCATCGCCATGGGTGCCGTGCGGCTCGGCTGGGACCAGCCCGGGCGCTCGATTCCCGAGAAGCAGGCGGCCGCCGCGATCGGCCAGATCGGGATCTCCAATCTGTGGCGTCGATGCTTTGCGCGCTACGAGCGTGAGGTCGGCCAGGTCCTGTTGACGCGAAGCGGGCTCGACGAGCGTGAGCGCTTTCTCAACGCGCGCCGCACGCTGGTGGAGCTGTTGAAGCTAGGCGTCGTCCCCGTCGTGAATGAGAACGATACGGTCGCCACGGAAGAGATTCGTTTCGGAGATAACGACAACCTGTCGGCCACGGTCGTCAACCTGGTGGGCGCAGATCTGCTGGTGATCCTGACCGATGTCGACGGGCTCTATCAGGAGCCTCCCCAGGAGGATGGCGCGAAACCGGAACTCTTCGACGTCATCGAGCGGGTCACGCCTGCGGTTTCCCGCGCAGCCGGCGGCAGCGAGAGCGCCTTTGGCCGCGGCGGCATGATCACCAAGCTCGAGGCGGCCAAGAGCGCGGCACGATCCGGCGCCGCCACCGTACTGTGTAACGGCAGCAAGCGTGACGTCCTGCTCCGCGTGGCATCCGGTGCCGCCGAGGGCACACTCTTCCGAGCGGGCGATCGGATGCGCGGCCACCGGCACTGGCTGGCCTTCACGGCCAAACCCCGCGGAAAACTGCTTTGTGATGCCGGTGCCGTGCGGGCACTCAGCGAGCGCGGCCGAAGTTTGTTGGCTGCCGGTCTCGTCGGCGTCGAGGGCCGTTTCGGCATCGGCGACCCGGTCGAATGCGCGGACCCGAAGGGTGTGGTCTTTGCCCGCGGTCTCAGCGGCTATTCGTCCGAGGACGCCGAGCGGATCAAGGGCATTTCGACGAAGCAGATCAGCCGGGTGCTAGGATACTCGAACGGCGATGAGGTGATCCATCGCGACGACCTCGTCTTGCTGGAAGACGGATCGTGAAGCGCCGGCCCGAGGCCGCGCCGGACGCGACAGGAACGGAGCGACCCATGGGTCTCGAAGGGCAGATCGAACAGATCGCACGGGATGCACACGAGGCAGCGCGAACGGTCGCGAGCCTCTCTACCAACCAGAAGAACGCCTGGCTCGCGCGTTGCGCCGAGCGGCTCGAAGCCGCCAAGCCCGCCATCCTCGAGGCGAATCAGCAAGACATCCGGGAGGCAGGAGAGAAGGGCCTAGCGGCACCGATGCTCAGACGGCTCGAACTGGCCGGGCGCAAGTGGGACAGCATGATCGACGGCCTGCGCCAGGTGGCCACGTTGCCGGATCCGGTCGGCGAGATCAGTCAGATGCGGGTGCGCCCGAACGGCATCCGCGTCGGCCGCATGCGAATTCCCCTCGGCGTGATCGCCATGGTCTACGAATCGCGTCCGGAAGTCACGGTGGATGCCGCCGCTCTTTGCTTGAAGGCCGGCAACGCCGTGATCCTTCGCGGCGGCAGCGAAAGCTTCCACGCGAACCAGGCGTTGGGCGCCGAGATCCGTGGGGCGCTGGCCGATGGCGACATCCCGGAGGCGGCCGTTTCGCTGATTCCAACCACCGACCGCGCCGCCATCGATCACTTCCTGAAACTCGACGAATACATCGATCTCGTGATCCCGCGCGGGGGCAAGGGCCTGGTGCGCAAGGTGAAGCGCGACAGCACGATCCCGGTCATCGCCCACGACGAAGGCGTCTGTCACGTCTTCCTCGATGCCTCTGCGGAAGTCGAGATGGCGACCGAGATCGTTCTCGATTCGAAGTTGCGCCAGATGGCCGTTTGCAATGGGCTCGAGACGCTGCTCTGCCATGAGGAGGCGGTGCAACGCGTGCTGCCGACGGTGCTGAAGGCGCTCCACGAAGAGGGTGTCGAAGTGCGTGGCTGCGAACGCACCTGCCAGGTGTTCTCGGAGGCCGTGGCAGCGGCCGATGCCGATTGGAGAGAAGAGTATCTCGACAAGATCGTGGCCGTGCGGGTGGTAGCCGATCTGGACGAGGCCATTCGTCACATTCAGGTGTATGGCAGTGAACACACCGACATGATCGTCACCAACGATTACGCCAACGGTCAGGAGTGGTTGCGGCGGGTGAATTCATCGACGGTCGGCATCAACTGCTCGACAGCTTTCTCGGATGGCTATCGGCTCGGGCTCGGCGCCGAGATCGGCATCTCGACCAGCAAGCTGCATAGCTTCGGCCCGATGGGGCTCGAGGAACTGACCACTCGCAAATGGGTGCTCTACGGGGACGGCCAGCTCGGCGCATGAGCGCTGCGGAAGCCAAGCCCTCCGGAATCGGCGTCCTCGGCGGGACGTTCAACCCGGTCCACCGTGGCCACATCCACGCCGCCCTCTGCGTCGCCGAAAAGCTCGGGCTCGAGCGCGTCATCCTGGTTCCTGCGGCGGTGCCGCCCCTCAAGCAGGGCGGCGACCAGATCATGGCGCCGGCCGAGCATCGGCTCGCCTGGGCACGCCTGGCGGTAGCAGGCCACGAGCAGCTCGCGGTCGACCCGCTCGAGCTCGAAAGGGAAGGTCCCTCGTACACGGTCGATACGGTGCGCCTGTTGGCCGAGCGACTGGGCGAGCGACCCGTCTTCATCATCGGCCAGGACGCCTTCGTCGATTTGCCGGCATGGCGAGAGCCGGAGACGCTGCTTACCCTGTGCGACTTCGCCGTGATGCCCCGGCCCCCGTTCACCGAGGGGTCGGTCGCAGCGTGGCTGCCGTCCCGGCTCTCGAGTGAGTTCGAGCTGGCGGATGATGGCCAGTCGGCGAGGCATCGAAGCGCGGGGACCTGGATCCGTCGGGTCCCGATCGACGCGTTGGATGTTTCGGCCACGCAAGTACGGAACCGGCTCGCCGCCGGCGAACCAGTGAACGATCTCCTGCCCGATGCAGTGGCCGATGCGGTGCGCGAGAGTGGGATCTACAGCCCAAAGACAGGAAGCGACAAGGTGACGACTCCCGAAGACCAACAAGTGAAGGACCGCGCGCGAAAGCTATGCGAGGCGGTACTCGAACTGAAGGCCCAGAACGTGGTTGCCCTCGATCTGCGTGCACTCTCCGCGTTTGCCGATTCGTTCGTGCTCGCGACCGGCACCTCCGACCGCCACGTCCGCGCCATCGCCGACCAGGTGGTCGAAACCGCCAAGAAAGCGGGCACGAAGGTCCTCGGCGTCGAGGGGTACAGCGAAGGCAACTGGATCCTGATCGACCTGAACGATTCCATCGTCCACGTCTTCCGCGGTCCGGCCCGGGAACACTACGACCTCGACCTGCTCTGGGGAGACGCCGTGCGTCTGTACGAAAGCGATGACACGGACGCCGTCGCGGAGGAGGCCGGCGCGTGAGCGCGCGGCGGCCGGTCATGTTGATCGTGCTCGACGGCTTCGGGCTTGGTGATGGCGGAAGTGCCGATTCGACCGCGGTTGCACACACCCCCTTCCTCGATCGCGCCCGCCGTGAGTTCCCGATGGCGAAGGTGGAAACCAGCGGTGAGGCCGTCGGTCTTCCACCGGGTCAGATGGGAAACTCCGAAGTCGGACACATGACATTGGGCGCTGGGCGCATCATCGATCAGGACATGACGCGAATCGGAAGAGCGTTGGCGGAGGGCGATGCGGCGCGCAACGCGGTCCTCTCGAGCGCGCTCTCGGCCGTCGAAACGAGCGGCGGCACGCTTCACCTGATGGGGCTCCTCTCCGACGGTGGCGTCCACTCCCATCAGCCACATCTCGAAGCGTTGTTGGCACGCTGCGGCGAACGGGGCATCGCGCCGGCTGTTCACGTCTTCCTCGATGGCCGGGATACGCCGCCCAGGAGCGGGCGCGGTTATGTCACGTCGCTGGTTCCGGATGTGGAAGCCTGCGGGGGCCGAATCGCGACGGTCATGGGTCGCTATTGGGCGATGGATCGCGACAATCGCTGGGACCGGGTGCAGCGAGCCTACGACGCCATGGTCATGGGCGAGGGCGCCCAGGCACCGGACGCGGTGGCCGCCGTGATGCAGAGCTACGCCGCGGGCACGAGCGACGAGTTCGTGGAGCCGACCGTGATCGATGGCGGTGCCCCGATTCGCGATGGCGACGCCGTGATCTTCTTCAACTTTCGCGCCGATCGCGCGCGACAGATCACGGCCGTTCTCGCGGACCAGTGCCCGTCGCGCTGGCAGGCCGAGTTCGATCGCCGCTCCGCACCGTCCCTGGCGCGATTCGTCTGCTTCACCGAGTACGACGCCGAGTTCGACCTCCCGGTGGCCTACCCGAAGCAGAAGCCGGCGCACATTCTCGGCGAACTCGTCGCGGCCGAAGGGCTGACGCAGCTCCGCGTGGCCGAGACCGAGAAGTACGCCCACGTGACCTTCTTCTTCAATGGCGGCTTGGAAGAGCCGTTTCCCGGCGAAGACCGGGTGCTGGTCCCCTCGCCGCGCGACGTCGCCACCTACGACCACAAGCCCGAGATGAGTGCGCCCACGGTCACCGACAAGTTGCTGCGCCTGCTCGCCGACGAGGCCAACGATTACAGCTTCATTCTGGTCAACTACGCCAACCCGGACATGCTCGGACACACCGGCGTGTTGGCGGCGGCGGTCAAAGCGGTCGAGACAATCGACAGCTGCCTCGAGCAGGTGATCCAGCGCGTGCTCGAAAAGGGCGGCGAGGTCCTCATCACCGCCGACCACGGCAACTGCGAAGTGATGGTGGACCCGGAAACCGATCAGCCGCATACCGCCCACACCACCAACCCGGTGCCGATCTGGTGGGCCACCCGAAACGCGAACGGACGCACCCTTCGCGACGGCGGGCTCGCCGACGTGGCGCCGACGGTTCTCGATCTGTTGGGCTTCGAGATCCCGGGGGACATGAGCGGACGAACGCTGATCGAAGCATCCGACCGCGACTGAGTTCCGGCGGCGGCCGCGACGCGGGAAGAGACGCTGGTTCTCGTCTCGGGGGCGTCCGCTCGTGACCGGTCTACAGCGCGAGCCGCGTGCTCTGCTTCGTGGATGGTCTTTTCCATCCGCGAACTCGGTGCAGGACTTCTCGATCTGCTGCTGCCGCCGGTCTGCGCAGGGTGCCTGTGCGAGACGGACGGTGAGGCATTGTGTCGTGCTTGCGATGTGCGTTCCGAGCTGGCACTTCCCGATGAGCCGCCACCGGAGCCACTGGCGAGCTGGACGGCGGCCGTGCCACACGATGACGTTGCCCGCGATTGGATCGCCCGCTTCAAGTATCCGAAACGCGGGCTTCTCGGCCTCGATCCCGCAGCAGACGCCGTGGCCAGCTACTGGATCCGGCGCGCGGCCCTGGCCGTCCCCGGTGAAGCGCCCGACGCCGTCGTCCCGATTCCACTTCATGCGAAGCGGCTTCGTGAGCGCGGCTTCAACCAGGCGACGAGCCTGGCGCGGGACGTCGCGCGCACGGTGGGAAGCCCGTGCCGGCCTGTCGCTCTGGAGCGAATCCGTGCGACCGCCACGCAGACGGAACTCGGTCGAGCGGAGCGCCGCCGGAACATGGCGGGAGCCTTCGCGGCACGAGGCGCAGTCGCGGTACCCGCGCGCATCTGGCTAGTCGATGATGTGGCGACCACGGGCGCGACACTGGCCTCCGCGGCCCGGGTACTGCGTCGCGCTGGAACAAAGGAGGTGCGGGCAGTCACGCTGGCTTGGCGTCCGTGGATCGGGTAGACCCTGCGGCGTCATGGCGACATTCAACCGCGCGATCACCTTGAAGCATCAGGCCAACCTCGGCGAAGACGTCGCCGAAGTCTCGTTCAGTGAGGGCGCAGAGGTCGCCGTGCTCAAGGAGTGGGAGAACCACACCCTCGTGAAGGACGCTGACGGTCGGGTCTTCAACGCCCCCAAGGACGCGCTGACGCCGTGAGCGTTGCGTAGCGGCCCGTTCAGTCGGCTTCGGACGCCGGATACACCGCCTGGAGAAGCGCCTCTCGCAACTTTCCGGGATCGACGGGCTTCTTGAAGAGCACGGTCTTCAGGCCCGCGACGCGACTGCGCTTGATGATGTGATCCTTGTCGTAGTGGAAGGCCGTCATCATCAGCACCGGGAGGCCCGGGCGAATCTCCTGGCAGCGCAGAAAGAGTTCGTGCCCGTCCATGTTAGGCATCACTACGTCGCTCAGGATCGCGTCGTAGTCGGCGGCCTCGATCCGCTCCAGGGCTTCGAGTCCGTCGATGGCCGTCGCTACGACGCAACCGTCCGCTTCGAGCAATTCCTGCATCGTCCGCGCGATGCCGAGATCATCGTCGACCACGAGGATTCGCATCCCCCGCATGCGGGGGTCGGCGGCGCCACGCTCGGGCCTTCGCTCGGATAGATCGATCATCTTCGCCGGGCCGATGTATTGGGCGGTATCGTAGTGGTCGGCCTTCGCCATGTCCGTGAGGCGGTCCAGGATCGCGGCGATGCGACCGATCTCGCGGCGCACCGCATCGAGACGCTCGTTCTCGACGCTCGAGTCGCCTTCGCCGGCGAGGCGCTCGATGTCGCGCTCCAGCAGTTCGGCCTGGTTCAAGATCACGGCGAGCGGGTTGTTGATCTCATGGCTGAGGCCGATCGCGACCTCGCCCAGGGTGGCGAGTTCTTCGCGCGCCAGGATCTCGCGGATGTCCTTGGCGAAGCCGATCGTGCCGTCTTCCTTGCCCGCTTCGTCGTAGAGCACGGTCCCCGTGATCGCGACGGGAATCTGGGTGCCGTCATTCGCGACGAAGGTCGTTTGGATGCTCGACGCCACACCCACACCGCCGTGCTCGGAGCCGCGCATACAGGCCATCACACGCTTGGCCTCGTCGATCGAGGGGTAGAGCTTCTGGACCGGGACGCCCATGATCTCGCCCGCTGCGTAGCCGAGCAACTTGGACGCACCGTCATTGTAGAGAGCGACGGTGCCGCCCTTCTCGGTGGCGACGACGACGTCGCTCGAACGAGCGACCAACTGCTCCAGGCGTTCCTTGCTGAGGGCCATCGGGCTCCTTCGACGGACCGCAAGATGGTAGCGCTCTGCGCGCGGCGATTCCGTCAGGGCTCGGCTGCGAGGGATGGGGCCGGGGCTACTCGTTCTCCGCTAGCCAGCGCTCGCTATCGATGGCGGCCATGCAGCCAGTACCTGCCGCTGTGACCGCCTGGCGATAGACCGGGTCCATGGCGTCGCCGCAGGCGAAGACGCCCTCGATGTTGGTGCGGGAGGTGCCCGGCTCGACCTTCAGGTAGCCAACGTCGTCGGTCTCGAGTTGGCCCCGGAAGAGCTCGGTGTTCGGCTTGTGGCCGATGGCGATGAACAGAGCGTCGACCGCGGTATCCGTGGTCTCGCCGGTCTTCAGGTTCTTCGTGCGAACTCCGGTCACGAACTCGTCGCCTAACACTTCGTCGACTGCCGAATCCCAGAGGAACTCGATCTTCTCGTGGTTGAGGGCGCGATCCGCCATGATCTTCGATGCTCGGAGCTCGTCGCGGCGGTGGATGACCGTCACCTTCGGCGCATAGCGCGTCAGGAACAGGGCTTCTTCCATGGCGGTGTCGCCGCCGCCGACCACGGCCATCTCCTTGTCGCGGAAGAGGGCACCGTCGCACGTCGCGCAGGCGGAAACGCCGCGGTTCGTCAGGCGTTCTTCGGATTCGAGGCCGATCCACTTCGCGGTGGCGCCGGTGGCCACGATCACGCAGTCGGCCAGGAACGCGCGCTCCTCGGATTCGACGCGGAACGGGCGCTTCGAGAAATCGACGCTGGTGGCGTCCTCGAAATGGATCGTGGTGCCGAAGCGCTCGGCCTGCTTCTGGAACATGTCCATCATCTCGGGTCCGCTCACACCGTCGGGAAAGCCGGGATAGTTCTCGACGTCGGTGGTGATCATCAACTGGCCGCCGAAGGTCAGGCCAGCCAGCATCACTGGCGCGAGTTCCGCGCGAGCGGCATAGATGGCGGCGGTGTAGCCCGCTGGCCCACTCCCGATGATCAGGACCTTGACTCGCTCGGCGTCCACGCGTTCTCCTCCTCGGCTCGGTTAGCGATCCGCTGGCTCGAGCAGCGCGTCCAATCGGCCCGCCCGCTCGAGGGCCGCCAGATCATCGAAGCCGCCCACGTGGACACCGTCGATGAAGATCTGGGGCACGCTCCGGCGCCCGCCTGCACGCTTGACCATCTCCGACACCCGTGCCGGTTCCGACTCGACATCGATCTCGTTGAAACCCTGTCCCTTGTGCTCCAACAAAGCCTTCGCCCGCGCGCAGAACCCACACCAGGACTTCGAATAGATCTCGACCCGCGCCATCACTTCTCTCCAGCCGGTAAAACTTACCCACTACGATGCCGCCCCCGCCAGCCGGTCACAGGAGCGGGGGGGGGGGCCGGAAGTTTTAAAATTTAAAATTTGTTAATAATGGTAGTTTTGAAAGTGTGGGGTGGCTACCC
>JAJDAP010000043.1 GCA_029261795.1 Deltaproteobacteria bacterium | reverse complement strand
CGGGCCTACAAGCGCTCGCTCGGCGTCGACATCCTGAGTCCCCGCATCCTCGCGTGCGCCGTCGCGTACAACGTTGCCATGTGGAACCACATTTCGGCTCGCATCGACTCTGCGATGTCCATCAATCAACTCGCGGACGATCTGCTCGCGGACCTGCCGCAAGATCAGCAGGTTTCACGGGAGGCCGAATCGGTGTTGTCGAGCCGGGCCGACGTCCTGGGCTCCCGGGGATTCACCCGGCTCGTCGCGGGTTTTCGCGCGCGCGTAGCGGGAGTCGAGAGTTCGGACCCTGTCGCGTCACGCACGGTGGCGGCGTTCGATATCCACAGCCTGTCGCCTCGAGAGATCGAAGCATTCGAGTCCAACGAAGGCGATCCGATCGACAGACTCGTATGCACCTCCGTGGTCCTCGCGCACGTCGTTCGCTGTCAGGCGGAAGTGCGCGACTCGCTCGAGGAACTGGCGATCGACCCCGCGTTGCTGGCCACCGATGGCGTCAACGAGTTGATGCGCGAAATGGCTGCCACGGCGAGCAAGCTCTTCGCAGACAGCCGCTACAACGAAGCGTTCGAAATTTCCGAGGTGAAAACGCGCAACCTCGCCGCGCTCGTGACGGCGGCGAACCGGGATCGCGCGGGTGCCGGGTCGAATGCTCGAGACGACGGAAACGACCAACCCGTACGCCCGAGTGGCTTCGGTGTTACACCTCGCCTGGTCGCGACGGTTCTCGGCGGCATCGCGGGCATCGCGACGTTGGTGTACCTGTCGCTGCTCGGCAGCGATCTGCAGATTCCGTCACCCAGCCGGCTGCAGGAGATCTCTCCGTTCATCGCGTCGGGCCACCAGGAGAACGTCGAAGGGGAACTGCGCTTCGTCGGTCAACTCAGCCCGGCCTGGAACTACCTGCCGACCCCGGAACGGCGCGCCGCCACTGTGGAGATCGGGCAGGCCTTCGCGGGACGCGGGATCGATCACGTGATCCTGCTCGGACCTGGACCGAGGTTGATGGCCCGTTGGGTGAACGGCGGAGTCGCCGATCTCGTGCCGAAGCCGGCGGCTCGCTGACGCTCCGAATAGTTCGGGCTAGTGTCCTGCGCCGGAAGTTCGTTTACAAAATCTGGCGATTGAGGCGAGGATTTCGTCGGCGGATTTTGTCCACACAAGGGGCTTGGGATTCTCGTTGTTGACCTCGATGTAGAGTTTGATGGCTTCATTGAGCCTCTTCACGCTGCGATGAGTGGCGCGGCGAAGCGCCTTGTCGGTGAGAGCGGAAAACCAGCGCTCGACGAGGTTCATCCACGAGGAGTAGGTCGGGGTGAAGTGAAGGTGGAAGCGTGGATTTCGAACGAGCCAACGCTTGACCCCTGGAACTTTGTGGGTCTGGTAGTTGTCGAGGATGAGGTGGACGTCGAGGTCACCTGGAACCTCGCTGTCGATCTTGCGTAGGAAGCTGAGGAACTCCTTCGCTCGGTGGTGTTTGTGAAGGCTTCCGATGACTCGCCCGGACTTCACGTCCAGAGCAGCGAACAGTGTTGTCGTGCCGTGGCGAACATAGTCGTGTGTGTGCCGTTCGCACTGCCCGGGCTCTAGGGGCAGGAGGGGCTGTGTGCGGTCGAGAGCCTGGATCTGGGACTTCTCGTCCACGCAGAGCACGAGCGCTCTCTCGGGCGGGTCGAGGTAGAGTCCCACGACATCGCGGACCTTGTCGATGAACAGAGGATCGTTGGAGAGCTTGAAGGTATCGGTCCGGTGAGGCTGGAGCGCGAAGGTGTGCCAGATTCGCCGCACTGTCGTGGCACTCATTTTCGAGGCCTGCGCCATGGAGCGGGTGCTCCAGTGTGTGCCTCCCTTGGGAGTTGATTCGAGGGTCTTGGCGATGACACGCTCAACCTCCGCATCGGAGACTTTGCGAGGCGCCCCGGGACGGGGCTCGTCGGTGAGCCCATCGAGGCGGAGTTCGAGAAAGCTCGAGCGCCACTTACCCACGGTGACCCGTGTGACGTGGAGGTGCTCCGCCACGTCGGAGTTAGTCCACCCTTGGTCGGCGAGGAGCACAATGCGGGCGCGGGTCGCGAGCCCTTGAGCCGTCTTGCGGCGGCGTGCCCAACCCTGGAGCACCTGACGTTCCCCCTCAGTGAGTTCGAGCGACTCGAGTTTGCGTCCCCGCGGCATGGCGCCCTCCTTTTCATCAAGGAGGATGCCTCATCAGAATCATTATGTATAGTTATTTATGGCGCATGACACTAGCCTGCATCACCGTCGTGCGGTCGCGGCGCAGCAGTCGATCCGCCGTTGCCATACCCTGCAGCCATGAGCAGCGAATCGGATCGATCCACGCGCGGTACGATCGTCGCACACTACGGAATCGCGGTGGCGGTTCGATTCGATGATGGAACGCAACGCCGGGTGGATGTGCGGCGGAACTCCGGGCACCTCGTCGGCGACAGGGTCGAGTTGGACCCGCGCGGACTCACCAGCCAACCTGCGACAGGTGTGCTCAGCCGGCGGGACAAGCACGGACGCATACACTCGATCGCTTCGAATCTCGATGTGCTCGGCGTCGTACTCGCGGTCCGACCGCAGGCACCGATCGGGTTTCTCGATCGCGCGATCGTCGCGGCACGGTCCGCCGGCATCGATCCGATCCTGATCGTCAACAAGGCCGATCTCGCCGAATCATCGCAACTCTTCGAGCAGACCGTTGCCGACTACGGGCGGTGTGGGCGCGTCTTCCTGGTCGGAGCACGAAGCGGTGATGGACTCGATCCGTTGCGGGAATTCTTCTCACAGGAACATCGAGGCGTGTTCATCGGGACGTCCGGCGTCGGCAAGAGTTCGCTGCTCAACGCGATCTGTCCGGATATCGACTTGCAGGTGGGTGAACTCAACGCGGCGACGGGACTCGGGCGCCACGTCACGACGACCGCGACCCTCCATCGGCTGCCTGATGGCGGAGAACTCGTCGACACGCCGGGGTTTCGCGACTTCGGCCCGGTGGAAGTGTCACCCGGGGATCTGGCGCGGCACTTTCCAGGTTTCGAACAGGCGCTCGAGGAGCCCTGCCGATTCAACGATTGCTCGCACCGATCCGAACCGGGCTGCTCCGTGCTCCAGGCGGTCGGCGACGGTCTCATCGCCGAATCGAAACATGCCGCCTACTGCCAGTTGCTCGCGGAACTCGATGAGATCGAGCGGGAGAACAGGGGCTACTGAAGCGCCCGCCCC
>JAJDAP010000042.1 GCA_029261795.1 Deltaproteobacteria bacterium | reverse complement strand
TTCTGGCCCACGCGCGTCCAGGGCCAATGCTCGCACCGTTGATCTACAGCCAGACCGTTCCACTCTTTTCCAGCCGATTTCCCCAGGTGGCCGTTCGCGGCTACATGCTTCGACACACGGCGATACGGAACGGCGCGCCCCGACTGGCCGTCTCCCGGCTCGCGGCCGTCGATTCCGTGACCACTGGCGAGATCCCGTCAGGACGTTCTGGTCTGCTCGCGCTGCTTCACGATCCTGGGCTCTCGAACGTCGTCGTGATGGCCGGGCGAGCCGCCGATCTCGAGCCGCTTCTTGCCAGACATGGGTTCGAGATCGCCTTGCAGCAGCCGCGATTCAGCTTGTTCGTCCGCCACTGAGCCGATTCACCGCGGTCTGCACTACGATGCGGGGGCAGCCGCTGCTCGGGCGCGAACGCTTCCCCGACGGCATCCACCCCGACGACACGGGCCACGAACGTCTCGCAACAGAACTCGGCCCGCTCCTGGTCGCCGTCCTCGGAGGGGAGAAAACGTGAAGAAGCTCGCAATCGGGCTGGTAGTCGTCCTGCTCGTGCTATTCGGTCTCGGCCAATTGCGGCTCTCGCAGTTGTCGCCTTCGGATCGCGCCATGCTCGGGAAGATCGGCACACTGGAAATTCTGCGCCTGGTTCGAATCCTGCCACGCGAACCTCATGACAATGCCGGTTTCGGGCGGCGTAATTTCGAAGGCCGAGGTCATTCGCCCTGGGTGCTTCGCAGCAATCTCGATGGCCAGACGCGACGGATCAACTTCGCACTGCGGCCCGGCGTCTGGCTCAGTTACGACACCGAGCGCGCGGCGCTCCGCCAGTTCTGGCGCGGCGAACTGATCTTCCAGGGACCGGTCTACAACACCTACCATGGGTCCCAGCCCGTGAGCCGGGGCCTCGCCTGGCTGCACGATGACGCCGCGACCTGGTTCGTCCAGCGCGGTGGCGCCGAGCAGGTGGCCGACGTCCAGTACCTCGGCCACCTCGAGGAGGCCGGGGGGGAGCGCGCGGCTCTTCGCTACCGGCTCCATGCGGCCGGCGCGGACGTCGAGGTGAGCGAAAGCCCCGAGTTGTTGCGCGAGGGCGAGCGGGTGGGTCTGCGACGTGATTTCGCCGTGACGACGTCGGCCTCGGACGTCGCCGTCGTGCTGCGAGATCCCTCGGGCGAGCTGCTGCTCTCGCTTCGGTCCGGCGCTTCGATGATCGATCGCTGGTTCGAGGAACCCACGATCCCGCTCGATCCACCGGACGACGACGCGCTGCAATACACCATCCCGCCCGCTCAACTGCTGATGGATGCGAGTGATTGCGCAACCTGCCACAACGAGACCGAGAGGACCGTGGGCCCTTCCTGGCGGGAGATTGCGCTTCGTTATGCGGGTGAGGAGCGCCAGACCAGCGCCGCCAAGCTGGCGCTGCGGATCATCGAAGGCGGAAGCGGAGAATGGGGGAAGGCCGTGATGACCCCGCATCCGGCCCTTGGCCGCCGCGACGCCGAGCAGCTGGCCGCCCATGTGTTGGCGTTCAGCAGCGACGCCGTCGAGACCGAGGACGAGCCGTTCGGCGGCCGCTACGCGACCACCTTCGACTTCGATGTCGAGCCCCGCCTGACCGCGCCGCATCCGAGTTACACGTTGGAGCGCATCCGACCCGAGGGCTTCCACCCGATGGTCGGAGGGATGACCTGGGACGCGCACGGGAATCTCCTGCTCGCGACCTGGGACGAGGATGGATCGGTCTACCGGCTCCGTGGGCTCGAGAAGGAGGAGCAGGTCCGAATCGATCGAATCGCAGAAGGCCTTCAAGAACCCCTGGGATTGCGAACCGTCGGAGACAGGCTCTTCGTGCTCCAGAAGCAGGAACTGACGGAGTTGATCGATCGCGACGGAGATGGCCGCATCGACGAGTACCGGACGCATAACAATCGCTGGGGAGCCACTGCGAACTTCCACGAGTTCGCGTTCGGCCTGGTGCACCAGGGGGAGTATCTGTATGCCGCGATTTCCGTATGCGTATTGATGGGCGGCGCCAGTTGCCCGGAGCAGGATCCGGACCGCGGCAGCGTCGTGCGGTTCCATCTCGAAACCGGTGAGATGGAAACCGTGGCGACGGGCCTGCGAACGCCGAACGGCCTCGGTCTGGGCCCCGGCGGGCGGCTCTTCGTGACCGACAATCAGGGAGACTGGCTTCCCGCAAGCAAGTTGCAGCCCGTCGACGTCGGGGATTTCTTCGGCTGGCGCCCACCCGGGGTCGACACCGACCGGCCCGTCCGTCCTGCGGCGCTCCTGCTCCCGCAGGATGAGATCGGAAACTCTCCGACCGAGCCACTGCTGTTGACCGAAGGGCCGCTCTCCGGGCAGATGCTATTCGGAGATGTCTATCAGGGAGGCATCCAACGCGCCTTTCTGGAGCGCGTGAACGGCGTCTGGCAGGGCGCCGTGTTCCGTTTCTCCGGCGGCCTCGAGGGGGCGGCCAACCGCTTGCTTCTCGGCAAGAGCGGCGAGATCTACGTGGGCGAGATCGGAAACCCCGGGAACTGGGGCGACCCGGGCAAGGCCTGGTTCGGATTGGAACGTCTGCGTCCCAACGGCCACGCGACCTTCGAACTCCTGGAGATGAGCGCGCGCAGCGGCGGCTTCGAACTGACGCTTTCGGACGCCGTCGCCGACGACATCAACATCGGGTCGGCAGACGTGAGCGTCAGGCAATGGTTCTACCATCCCACCGCGAAGTATGGCGGTCCGAAGCTCGACGACAGGGCGCTGAACGTGTCCGACGTACGGCTCTCCGAGGATCGGCGGCGGGTCGCGGTCGATGTGGAAGGGCTCGAACCGGGCCATGTCATCCACCTTCGGCTCGATCCTCGAATCCGCTCTCGAACCGGCGAGGTGCCGTGGGTTCATGAGGCCTGGTACACGCTGAACGAACTCGTGCCGGCAGGGTAGAGCGGCGTCGAAATGGCTCCACAATCGAACAAGCGTCACAATCCTGGCTCACTTCAGGAAGGTTGATCGCGATGCTGCACGGCACCGTCCATCCCGATTTCGCCCGGGTCGCAGAGACCCTACGGCGAATCCTCTCCAACAAGGGGCCCGGTGGTGCAGCCGCCTGCGTCTATCACCGCGGCGAGAAAGTCGTCGACATCTGGGGCGGGACCCGCGACGTGGAAGGCAACCCCTGGCAAGAGGACACGCTCAGCATCTCGTTCTCCACGACGAAGGGCGTGGCTTCGACACCCCTGCACATCCATGCCGACCGCGGCCAGCTCGACTACGACACGCCGGTGGCCGAGTACTGGCCGGAGTTCGCGGCGGAGGGCAAAGGCGCGATCACCGTGCGTCAACTGATGTGTCACGAGGCCGGGCTCTACGGCCTGGACGACGTGGTGGAGCACGCCTCCGAAATGCTCGACTGGGAGCAGATGACCTCGCGGTTGGCGGCGGCGAAGCCACGGCACGCCCCGGGCGCGAGCCATGGCTACCACGCCATGACCTACGGTTGGCTCGTTGGCGAACTGGTGCGACGAGTTGCCGGAGAGAAGCCTTTCTCTGAGCTGATCGCGAATGAGATTGCGGGGCCATTGGGTCTCGAAGGCCTCTACTGCGGCCTGCCACAAGATCAGCAACATCGCTGCGCTCCGCTGATGGCCGCCGCCATGGAGGGCCCGATCGAGAAGCGTCGTCGGGCCAGCGAGAAGCTGCGCGAAGGCGCCGAGCGTTGGGGTTCCCGGCTGAAGAAGCTCGGCATCCGCTACGACCCGCGCGAGTCCCTGGCCGCCCTGGTGGCGAACGGGATGGAAGACCTGGATTTCAATTCCGAGGCGTTTCGAGCGGCTTCGATTCCGGCGGCGAACGGAATGTTCACGGCACGTTCCCTGGCCCGGATGTATGCGTGTCTCGCCGGCGGGGGCGAGCTCGACGGAACGCGGCTGGTTTCCGCCGAGACGATTGCGCGCGCGTCCGAGGAACAGAACCGGGGTATCGGCCGCGTGATTCCAGTCTCGATGCGCTGGCGGCTCGGCTATCACCGGGTGTTCGCGATGTTCTCCCGGGTGCCTTCCGGCTTCGGGCATTTCGGCTTTGGAGGGTCGGGGGCCTGGGCGGATCCCGCGCGCGACCTGGCCGTCGCTCTCACGGTGAATAGCGGTGTCGGCACGCCCTTCGGAGACAGTCGCATCGTGCGGATCGGCGGCGCGGCGGTTCGCTCCGCCGATCGACGTTAGTTCTCGGGTGCGTTCAGCATCTCGGCGATGCTGCTCGCGACGACACGCATCCCAGCAGCGTTCAGATGCGTGTCCCAGACCGGGTTGATCACGAGGACGTCCTGCCGGAGCGCAATGCGGAGCGGCTCCGTGGTGTCCGTGAACGGGATTCCGAGCTTCTCGCACTCGGACTCGACGCCGACCGCGAAACGGGGCAGCGGAATCAACCGGGTCGGCGGAACGCCGAGGCCGCGCAGGGTCCGCGCGCGTACGGGAACGTAGGCCACGGAAAGGTCTGCTCCTCCCGCCGCGGCAACCCGCTGCATGCGCGCCAGCACCGATGCGAGCAAGGGGCGGGCCTCCGTGACGATCGGCCAGGAAGGAACCGCGGTCAGCTGGATCGCCAGGGCGCGGGTACCGATGCGGAAGCGCTGTTTCGGGAGCGGCTGTCGTCGTTCCGGGCCGGTCGCACCGCCGAGCCGTGAACGCCAATATCGGCCCGTGTCATCCGCCGAGCGAAGCGCGCTGACGAGAAATCCAGCACTCGCAGATCGAAGTGTATCGAGAAGGCTGCCGAGCTTCGGACCGGGCTCGGCGGTGATGCGCCGATGTTCCTCGACCAGTTGCCCGAAGTCGGCGCGTTCCGCGAAGAGCCACACGATATGCGCTGGCTGTGTTGGCATGACGAAACGATCGAGGGAGGAGAGTACGGCCTCTCCGCCGGTGTAGGCGGTTCCGAAGTTGGCGGCCGGGATGCCGTGATCGCTGCGAAGCCAGCCCGGGATCGTGTCTTCGGCCGCTGCGAATGCCGCTTCGACATAAGAGCTGCCGAGCACGGCGGTTCCGCCCGGCTCGGCGGCGAACTCGCTGCGATAGCCAAGCCGGCCGTACTCGACGCGAATCGGAGGCTCGGCGTCATACGGCGCATACGCGTAGCCCCGGTGTCGCGCACCATCGGCCAGGATTCGACCCTCGGAAACGAAGGGGCCCGCGCGTCGATGGAAATGGCGTCCCGTCGGGACACCGGGCCTCTGATAGTCGCGCGAGATCGGGTCTCGTTCCGCCGGGTCCCACTTTCCGGCCATCGAAGGCGAGATCCGGAGTCGCTCCCAGATTCCCGTTCGGTCGAGGAGCCACACGGCCGCCCAGGCGACGCCCCAGGCCAGCACGAAGGCCGTCGTGAAGCTTGCGATTCGAACGGCCCGAGACGGCTTTCCGGGTTCAGAACTGGAAATAGATGAAGACACGATTCTCTCCGATCGAGAGTGCGTAGGCGGTCGCGAACAGCGCTCCAGCGGCGAGGCCCTGGTGAAGCCGGCCCGCTCTGCGCGCACGTCGCTCGCAGACAGCGCCGAATCGGCTCTGCCCGAGGACGAACGGGATGCCCAACAGGATGACGAAGGCGGTCTGCCAGGGATCAGGAGCTTCGATCGCCGAGTCGAAGGCGGCCAATCGGGATAGATAGAGCCAGGCCTCGCCCAGCGATGTTGCTCGGAAGATCACCCAACCGACGCCCACCAGGCTGATGGTTCCGAGCCAGCCCAGCAGCGGGTTCAGGCGGCGCTCGAGATTCGCCGCGGCGGGTCCCGCGATGCGTGTCGCACTCAGTCCCAGTGCGTGGAGCGCGCCCCAGACCAGGAAGGTGTAGTTGGCGCCATGCCAGAGCCCGCCGAGGAGCATGGTCAAGAACAGGTTCCAGTGGGTCTGGCCGCCGCTGCCCCGGTTGCCACCAAGCGAGATGTAGAGATAGTCCCTAAGCCAACTGCTGAGGCTGATGTGCCAGCGCCGCCAGAACTCTCGAGGCGAGCGCGAGCGATAGGGCCGATCGAAGTTGCGTGGGAGCCGGTAGCCGAGAATGCGCCCCAGGCCCACGGCCATGTCCGAATAGCCGCTGAAGTCGCAATAGATCTCTGCGGCATAACAAGCGATGCCGAGGGCCAGGATCGGCGATCCGTAGAGCTCCGGATTCCCGAAGACCGGATCAGCGAAGCGGCCGAAGTGGTCGGCCATGGCGATCTTCTTGAACAGACCGACGCAGAAGAGCAGAGCACCAGGGCCGAGATCCTGGAATCTCGGCAAGCGATCGCGCGCGAGTTGGGGCAGGAAGTGCCGGGCCCTCACGATCGGCCCGGCGACGAGCTGCGGAAAGAACGCCACGTACAGAGCGAACCGCAGCACACTCGGCTCGGGCTGAAGCTTCCGCCGGTGGATGTCGATCGTGTAACTCATCGATTGGAAGGTGTAGAAGCTGATGCCGACCGGGAGCACGACATCCAGGCTCGTCGGTTGCAGCACGACGCCGAAGATGGCGGCCAGGTCGACGGCACTCGCGGCGAAGAAGTCGAAGTACTTGAAGGCGGCGAGAATGCCGAGATTCGAAGCGATCGAGAGCCGCAACCAACGACCGCGTGTCTTCGCTTCATCGTTGGCCGCGAGGCGCCGGCCGACCCAGAAGTCGATTGCCGTCGAGAGCCAGATCAGCAGCAGGAACCGTGGGTCCCAGGCCGCGTAGAAGACGTAGCTCGCGACCAGCAGGACGAGGTGGCGGCGCTGCCGCTTCCGTACGACGAAGAGGAGCGCTGTCACCGTGGCGAAGAAGAAGAGGAAGAGCGGAGACTGGAAGAGCACTTCAGTCCGCGACCGAGAGATGGGGCGTGCGGGACGGGCGCCGTGCCATCGAACTCCGGATCCACTTCACAGGGAGCGTCAAGCTAGCAAGCGAATCGGGTGCCGGGTGGCGGCCCGTGACGCGGCGGTTGGCATCTGGCACGATGCCCCGGTGGCAAACTCGAATGGGTCGAACGGGATGAACAGGAGGATCGGCCTCGAGGTGGAACCGATCGGTGGGAGGCTCGGGGCAACCGTCCGTGGTCTCGCCGCAGATGCGATCGACGACCGAGTGGCCGGCGAACTGAAGGCGGCTCTGGCCGATCACCTGGTGCTCTTCCTGCCGGGCCTGGCGCCGACGGTTGCCAGGCTGCGCAAGAACGGCGCGCTGTTCGGGCCCCTCGAAACACATCCCTATCTGCCAAGGGCAGACGATTCGGTTCCCGAAGTCTGCGAACTCGATTCGGATGCTCCGACCGGCGTCAGAGCCGACCTTTGGCATACGGATGTGACCTTCTCGGAGTCCCCGCCGGTGGCCGCACTCCTCCACATGGTGGATGGCCCGGCGTGCGGCGGCGACACGATGTGGATCAACTGCCGCGATGTGTTCGATTCGCTGTCGTTGCCGATGCAGGAGTTCCTGACCGGCCTGACCTGCATCCATGACGACGGATGGCAGGAGCAGGTGAAGTTCAGTTGCCGCTGGAGCTGGTCTCCCGGCGACATCGCGCTCTGGGATGAACGCGCGACGCTCCACGCGGTGGTCGATGATACCGACGCGCGCCGCTTGCTGCGTCGGGTCACGGTCCTAGGCGACCATCCGGAAGCGCCCGACGGCGCGCGAATGTGGCCCAGGCACGTGGGCGACAAGGCCGCGTCGAGCGGGTTCTACGGGATCGGCGGCTACGAGTTCTAGACGCCCGGTCCGCGAGTGGATCAATCGAGGAGAGCACCGTGTCCGATCAGGGTCGAAGCCGTACCGCGCAATCGGTCGCCGTGGCGCGGGCGCTCGAGAGTGCGCGACCCGAGGCCGGGCGCCTGTTCGAAGATCCGTACGCGGCAACCCTGCTCTTCTCGCTACCGACGAGAATCATCGCGCGAACCTTCCCGTTTCCCCCGGTTCGCGCTGCGGTGGCTGCCTTCTACGAGCGCGCTTTTCCGGGGGTGATGGGCGGGCTGCTGACCCGCACCCGTTTTCTCGACGAGGCGTTTCGTTCGGGTCTCACCAGCACCGAGCAGTGCGTGATCCTGGGTGTTGGGCTCGATTGCAGAGCCATTCGGCTCGAGGGTTCGGCGGAGGTGCCGGTCTTCGAGGTCGATCGCCCAGCGAACCTCTCCTGGAAGCGCTCGCGTCTTCCCAGCGCCAGGAGCGAGCGTCGCATCGTCGAGGCGCCGATCGATTTCGAGCACGAATCGCTGGCCCTTGCGCTTGGCCGGGCGGGTTTCGATCCGGGTCGGCCGGCCTTCTTTCTCTGGGAAGGCGTGAGCCAGTACCTGAGCGCTGAGGCTGTTGACGCGACCCTGTCGTTCGTCGCTTCCTGCGCAGCAGGCAGTCGGCTGGCGTTCAGCTACATCGTTCCGGCCGGGCTCGCGTCGGAAAGTGCTATCGGCGCCGCGAAAGCGGGCGAGCCGTGGCTGACGACCTTTGCGCCGGCCGACCTTGCACGCCATGTCGCCGGCTTCGGCCTGGCCCTGCTCGAGGATGTCGGCCATGAGGAGCTGCGAACGCGGTATCTCACGCCACTCGGCCGAAGGGACTCGCACTGGGAGGTCGAGCGGATCGCGATCGCAGAGATTCCCGAACGTTAGTCCTGGGTACGGGGACCCAGCGATCCGTTTCCGGGTTCCTCCGGCGGCTCGGACGCCGTGCGGAGCTCCCCGAAGAGGCCGCGTGTCTCTTCTCGATGCCAGCCGACGAGGAGCGCCGTAGCACCCGCGTGAACGGCGAGCGGCCACCAATGCACCACCAACGCGAACGCCAGGGCGAGTGCGCGTTGGTCGCCAGAGACTCCAAAGACACTCAGCCCGGCAACCACCGATCCCTCGAAGACGCCGATCTGGCCGGGCGGTGCTGGCAGCGCCAGGCCGATCATCGTCAAGCAGAGCACGCCGAGACTCTCGACCGGTCCGATGGCATCGCCCAGCCCAAGGGCCTCGGCGACGAAGGACACCGAGAAGGCCATGCAAGCGAAGTGGGCGGCGCTGAGCGCCCCACCGGCGACGAGGCGGGGAACCGAACGCAAGACCGAGAGCGTTCCGACGAAATCCGCGAGTGCCTCGCGGATGCGCCCCCGCTCGGGAACCAGCCAGCGTCTCGTCATCGGCTCGCCCCACCAGATCGCGATGACGAGTGCCGACGCGGCGCCAACCAGTCCTGGAATCATCAGCGGCCGAAGTTCCAGCACGATCTCGCCGGCGGCCGTACCCGCGTCTGCCCGTTCGAGGGTAAAGGCGAGGGCAGCCAGCACCACGATGATGTCGAGCATGCGCTCGGCCACGACGAACCCGATGCCGCGAGAAAGCGGGAGCCCCTGACGTCGGCGTAGCATCGCCGGGCGCACGATCTCACCGAGACGCGCCGGAAGAATGGCGATCCCGAGGAAGCCGAGCTGGAACATCAGCAACTGTTGCCGAAACGAGATGCCCGGTGCGATGGGTTCGAGGAGTAGGGCCTGGCGCCAGGTCCTGAACAACTGCTGTAGCAGGGTCAGGCCCGCGACTGCGGCGAGGGTTGCGGCATCGAGTCGCGCGACAGCGCCGCGGAGTTCGTCGAACGGAACACCCCTCAGCGCGAAGGCCAGGAACGCGGCTCCGACCGAGAACCCCAGGATCGCGCGACCCCGGCCGCCCGACGGCTGGTCACTCACCTACTTGCGCGCCCCGCTCGATCCGAAGCGCAAATCGGCGTGCGGGTAGCGCTCCTCCGGCCGGCCGTGCAGGGCGAAGATCCCGAGGTCATCCGGCCAGGGTCCTTCGACCCGATAGATCGCATAGCTACCGAACTGCGAGCGAAGCTCACAGGCACGCTCGATCCAGTTGCGGGCCTCGGCGGAGAGGAAGCGGAACGCGTGGTTGTGGTGCTGGAGAACGATCCAATCGGGTCGCGCGCTCGTGAAGGACTTCAGTTCGGCGTCGAGGAAGTCCCAGTGTGCGCGAACCCGGGTACCCGACAGGTATCGCAGCGGGTAGGGCTGGGCGAAGACGGCGATATCCTCCGAAGCGGGCACGTGGTCGCGCAACCAGGCGGCGGCCTCTCGCTGATCGCGCACGTGTTGGAAGCGACGCGTGTACGAGAGAGGTGTTTGTCCGGACCACTCCCACATCACCAGGTCCGGTTGGCCATTGACCAGCGCGCGGAATCCGGTTCCGAGCGGTCCGATCATCAGCGCGAGCGCGAGCGCCAGGCAAGCCACGCGCCCGGCGACGCGCTCTGCGGGATCGGTTCGCCGGCTAGCGGCGCGGTGCATCAACGTCAGCGTGATTCCGGTCGCCACGGCAAGCGATCCGAGCCCCGGCCACAGATAGCGAAGGTGCGCAATCGGGGCGCGCAGCATCCAGGCCAGCCAACTGCTCCAGGCGAATAGCAACAGCATCGTCCAGGCCGGAAGCGGTTCGTTCCGGGCTCGCGCAGCCGAGCATCCCCAGTACGCGACGGCTCCCGTAACGACGCTCAACCAGGCGATCGGTAGGATCCGCTCGCCGGTGACCCATCGATTGAGTAGCCGCGGGTAGTTGGGGACGAGACCGACCAGTCCCATGATGCTGAGGGATTTCTCGGTTTCAGGCTGCGCCGAGTCGGGTGCCAGGGCAAGGAAGACAGCCATCCCACCGGCGACGATGACCATGCCGACGGTCAGCGTGCCGATCGCGTCGACGACTCGGCTCCGCCAGCCCGGGCCACTGAGGGCTGCCCACACGAGTAGGCCGGGAGCCAACGCGAGGGCCGGCGATCGCGTCGCCATGGCGAGACCGAGGGTGAGTCCGCAGCCTAGCATTCTGGCGATCCGTCGCTCCTCGGTACGGTCCCAGAAGACCACGGTGAAGATCGTCAAGGTGGTCGCCATCCACTCGGCATGACCGAGACCCGCGAGGGTCAAGGCGCCGGGCGCCGCGAAGATTCCACTCAGGAGCAACAGCTGGGTGTCGAGCGGCTTCGGCTCGTCGTGCTCCGAGGCAGGGAGCAACATTCGAGCGCCGGCGATGGCCAGGCCGAGGCTGGCCACGGTCACCAGTCGGTGCAGCCAGAGTGTGGTGATATCCAGGCTGAACATCGTCCCGTGAATCGCCGCGAACAGGCCGCCGCTGGTCAGCGTCGGAATGACCGCGAATTCTGGCGCGAGAGGCTGAGACAGGCCTTGGATGCTCGACAGGATCCACGCTTCATCCGTCCCGAGGGCGAGCCAGAACGGGCCCGCCAGGGCGATCCCGGCGGCCAGTGCGAGAACCCCCCACAGGGCGACTCTCAGCGCGCGTTCCAGCGACTCAAGATGGTTCATCGGGTTCCGAAGAAGAGGTTAGGGCGATCGGTCGTTGTCGCGAAGAGTCTGTTGCCATTCGGTACGTTTGGAGCGGTTTCTGCGCGACCGTGAAGCGGGTTCGAGACCATATTTAATGCGACCCAAGAACGTCCGATGTGGTCACTCACTGTGATTGCGTAGACGGGGTCCGGGCGTAGCGTTCATGCAGACCGAACAATCGGCATCGTTTTCGATCGTGGTGCCCTGCTACCGTAGCGGCCCCTGGATCGAGGAACTGGTAGAGCGCATCGACCGCGCTACGGGCGACCTGAAGGGCCGCCGCGAATTGATCCTGGTCGACGACGCCTCGCCGGACGATGAGACCTGGCCGGCCCTCCATGCGGTGGCGATGCGGCACGATTGGGTTCGAGCCGTCGGGCTCCACTTCAATGTCGGACAGTTTCGGGCGACCCTCGCCGGGATGGCCCGTGCCGAGGGCGACTGGGTCATCACCCTGGACGACGACATGCAGACTCCGCCGGAGGAGTTGCCCAAGCTCATCGATGCGGTGGCGGCCCACCCGCAGATGGACGCGATCATCGGCGCCTATCCAACGAAGCACCACTCGCGCATGCGGAACGTGGGCACCCGCTTCGTCTCATGGCTCTATCAGAAGCTGTTCGGGCAGGCGCGCGACTTCCAGACGACGAGCTTCCGAATTCTGCGCCGCAGCCTGGTCGAGGTGCTGTGCGCCCATCAAACGAGGCGGCCACAGATCGGCGCCCTGATCCTTCAGACCACGGCACCGGGTCGCCGCATGAATGTCGCGGTGGAGCATCGACCGCGGTCGGGCGGTGAGAGCGGCTATTCGTGGCCTGCGCTGGTGAATCTCGCCCTCGACAACGTGTTCCAATCCTCCGTCGCGCCCTTGCGTGCGGTCAGCGTCCTGGGGGTGAGTGTCGCGGCAGCTTCGTTCGTGCTGTCGGTCTACTACTTCTTCCGTTGGGTGTTCGGCTATATCGAACAACCTGGATTCACCACGCTGGTCCTCTTGCAGACCTTCGTCGCAGGGATGGTATTGCTCTCGATCGGCGTCGTTGGCGAATACGTTCAGCGCGTCGTGACGGAAGTGACGGGTCAACCGCACCACCGGGTGCGCAGCGAGGTTCCCTCGGCTCCCTTCGACGCGGCTTCGGGCGGCCCCGACGGTGAAACCCGCCCGAGGTTGCTCGTGTTGGCCGCGAGTCAACTGCAGGTCCCCCTGGTTCGCACCGCGGTGGAAATGGGGCTCGAGGTCCTTGCCGCCGACAATGTTCCTTCCAACCCGGCACATGCTTTCGCACACCAGAGTCTCGACATCAGCACGCGAGATCCCGAAGCGCTGATCGAGGCCGCCCGCGAGCTCGGAATCGGAGCCGTGGTGACCGCGGCTTCCGACATTGCCGTACCCAGTGCAGCCGCGATCAGCGATGCCCTCGGTCTGCCGGGTTCCCCCGGAACGGCAGCTCGCGTCTTCACCGACAAGGGAACGTTCCGGGCCTTCCAACGGCGTTCCGGACTGCGGCACCCTGGCCATGTCATCGGCGGCGAGGCAGATCTCCTGGCAGCGGCTGCACGGCAACAGCTCGATGGCGCCGTCGTCGTGAAGCCGGTCGACCGCTCGGGCTCGCGCGGAATCCGGATGTTGGCCGCCGTCGGGTCCGACGAACTCCCTGGAGCGATCGCCGAAGCGCTGCAACAGAGCTTTGCCGGCCGCGCGATCGTCGAGGCGATGATGCCGGGCGCGGAGCACGGTGGCGACGGTGTCGTCTCGGCGGGTGTGCTCCGCCATTTCTTCCTGACGAGGAAACGCGCCTGTGGGCCGGCCGTGAGAGGCCATGTCTTTCCGGCGGATGTCTCCCCTGAGCTGGCGGCGCGGATTCACGGCGAAGTGCAAGCCCACATTTCGGCCGTCGGTTTCGAAGCCGGCATCGTCGATGTCGATCTTCGCGTCGATTCGGACGGCATGCCGGCGGTGATCGAGATGAGTCCGCGCATCGGGGGCAACGGGATTCCCGCGTTGATCCTGCACGCAACGGGATTCGACCTGCATCGCTACGCGATCGAAGTCGCTCTCGGTCGAACCCCTTCGGCGCGGCCGGGCAGCCCCGACGAGGTCGTGGCGGTTCATACGCTCGGATCCCTGGTCGACGGCGTGCTGACGCGGCTCCCGACGCTCTCGGAGCTGAGGGCTGAGATTCCGGAACTCGTCAGCGTGGAATTCGACGTCGCCGTCGGCGACGCCATTCGCCAATTCGCGGACAGCTCCGACCAGCTCGGGCGCGCCCTCACGGAGGGCGGGGACGCCGAGCGCCTGGCGCTTCGATTGGACGAGGCGGTTTCTCGTTGCGTGGCCTCGTGAGCCCGTCCGAATCGGAAATCGTGGTGCTCGGCGCCGGCCCCGCCGGGCTCGCGTTTTCCGACGCCTTCGCCGAGTTGGGGCAGCGCTGCGTCGTGCTCGAGAGCGGGTCTACGGCCGGCGAATCCTGGAGGCGGATGCCTCGAGACATGAGGCTCAACTCAGGGTGGGGAGCGAGTGGACTGCGTGGTGCACGCGTAACGCCATTCAACTATGCGAGCCGGGTCTCGAGAGGCGACTATCATACGCATCTCGTCGACTACGCGCGCGCGTGTGCCGTCGAACTCCGAACCAACGTCAAGGTCTCGCGCGTCTCGCGTTGCGACGGTGGCTTCATGCTCGAGACGTCGAGCGGTTCCCAGTTCGCTCGCGTGGTCGTCAATACGACGGGCTATTTCGCGAACCCCGTGGTCCCCGACTATCCAGGGCTCGCGACCTGCACGCTTCCGCAGTCGACCGTGCCCGAATACGGCTCGGTCGACGCGTTCGGAGAACGGCTCGGTGGCGCCTCGCGGACGGTGCTCGTGGTCGGTCAGCGCATCACCGCAGGCCAACTCTCGCTCGAACTCCACGATGCGGGCCACCGCGTCTTGATCGTCAATCGGACGCCGATCGAGTTCGCCACGCCGATCGAATGGCAGCAGGTCGGCTTCCCGTTCTACTACCCCTACGAGGCCGTGCGCCTTCGCTTCGGCCCCTACGGCGGAACCTCGTCGGCGATTCTGATGGCCGGGGGCCGGATCAGATGTCTGATCCGCGCCGGCACCATTCGTACGACGGGGCCGATCGCGCGTTTCGCTGGCAAGAATGTCGAGTTCGAAGATGGTCGGATCGAGGCTCCGGACGGCATTCTCTGGGCCACCGGATACCGCCCGGCCCTCGAGCACCTGAAGGATCTGGTCCAGCTCGATCCGGAAACGGGGCTGCCGGCGCTCGATGGCTTCGAAAGCCGCGACGCGCCAGGTCTTCACTTCCTCGGCCTCGACCAACAGAAGGATTTCACCAGCCGGATGCTGCGAGGAATTCGCCGCGATGCTCGCGTGCTCGCCCGACAACTATCGTCTCTCCCAGGAGTCGCGAGTGACTGAGAGAATCCCGTTCAACAAGCCAGCCATCGTCGGACGAGAGCTCGAGTACATCGAGCGCGCCATCTCACTCGGCAATATCTCGAGTGACGGCGAATTCACGCGTCGCTGTGAGACCCTGCTTGCCGAGCGAGGCAACATCCATCGCGTGCTGATGACACCGTCAGGTACCGCCGCCCTCGAGATGGCTTCGATGCTGGCGAACGTGGGGCCCGGCGATGAAGTCATCATGCCGTCTTTCACCTTCGTCTCCACCGCCAGTGCGTTCGCTCGCTCCGGAGCGGTACCCGTGTTCGTCGATGTTCGCGAGGACACCTTGAACTTGGACGAAACGCTGATCGAGGCCGCGATTACGCCGAAGACGCGGGCGATCGTTCCCGTCCACTACGCCGGCGTTGGCTGCGAGATGGACGCCATCTGCGAGCTCGCCGAGCGCCATCGACTGCTGGTCATCGAGGACGCTGCGCACGGCGTCGACGCATCGTATCGCGGCCGCGAGCTCGGGAGCATCGGTCACCTGGGCATCTACAGTTTTCACGAGACCAAGAACATCGTGTGTGGCGAGGGCGGCGCACTCTGCGTGAACGACGCACGTTTCGCCGAACGAGCCGAGATCATTCGCGACAAGGGCACGGATCGCCAGCAGTTCCTGCGGGGTGCCGTCGACAAGTACACCTGGGTGGACCACGGTTCCTCCTACGCGACCGCCGAGATCCTCTGCGCGTTCCTGTGCGCCCAACTCGAGGACGCCGAGCGCCTTACATCGCACCGTCGCGCGAGCGTCGATCAGTATCGATCGCTGCTGGCGCCCATCGCGGCGACCCAGCGGATCGAGCTGCCGACGGTTCCCTCCTCGTGCCGGGGGAATGGCCACGCTTTCTTCCTGCGCCTGGAATCCCGCGCGACCCGTGACGCGCTGATGGATCACCTACGTTCGGAAGGGATCGGTGCCGTCTTCCACTACATCCCCCTTCATTCGTCGCCGATGGGTCGGAAGGTTGCGCGGGCCCACGGCGAGCTTCGCGTCACCGACTCGGCTGCGGGTCGTTTGCTGCGACTGCCGCTCTTCCCGGGACTCGAGCCTCAGCAGATCGTCCGCGTCGTCGATGAGATCGGGCGATTCTTCGGCGTCTAGGGCAACTCTGCGCAGACGTTCTGAAGGGTCCGGCTCAGCGAAGAGCCGCGCGGAGCCTCCCTGTATCCAGCGTTCGTGTGGCGACGGAAGGTCCTGAGGGGTGGGGTGGCTCTCGACCCTACGAGGAGGGCTTGCAGGTCCCGGAGTGTCGCAGTTCGAGCTGTACTCCGGATGTCTTGCGCCGCATGGAATTGAATACAGCGCCTTTTGGCAATCAAGCAAGAGAAATCGTCGTCACATCTCCGAAGCATGGTTCGAGCCGCCCCGCGCCCACTCGCGCCTCCGACCAGGACCCGAACACCTAACATTCCTGAGAACCACCCCCTCAGAAGCCCCTCGCGGATCCAACTTCGCTCGAGAGGGACCGACATCCCTTCCTCGAGACATCGTTCACGGCACCCCACGCTCGCTCGCACTCATGACCATGCCCCGCTCTACCTGGCAAGCGACAGCACCCCCTCAACGGCCCTCCGGTTCCGACCGCGACGCCGAGATGGCGCAGGTCGTGTAGGCTGCCTGTTCGCCAGGAGGAACCATGGCCGATATCAACCGCAAGATCGTGCTCGCTGAACGACCGGACGGGATGCCCACGCTCGAGTGTTTTCGGCTCGAGGAAGAGCCCGGCGCCGCGCCCGCCGACGGAGAGGCCGTGGTGGCGATCGAGCACTTATCGATCGACGCATTCATCCGCACGACGCTCGAGGCAGATAGCTACCACGGCTCGGTGCCGATCGGAGGTACGGTGAGTGCGCTCGGGGTGGGCCGCGTCGTCGAGAGCCGCGCGCCTGGCCTCGAGGTCGGCCAGGCCGTGTTCGCGCCCCTCGGCGCCGAGACCCGAGCCGTGCTTCCGGGCGGCATGCTCCAGCCGATCGACGATTCGGAAGTGCCCGCCACCGCCCGGCTCGGGGTGTTGGGCATGACCACGGGCCTGACCGCCTGGTTCGGTATCCACAGCGTGGGAGCGGTGAAGGCCGGAGAAACGGTCGTGGTTTCGGCCGCGGCCGGCGCCGTCGGTTCCGTGGCGGGACAGTTGGCCAAGATCGCGGGCGCACGGGTCATCGGGTTGGCAGGGGGTCCGGCGAAGGTGGCCTACCTGACCGACGAACTCGGCCTGGATGCCGGCATCGACTACAAGGGCGAGGATGTGCCGGCCCGTCTCCGGGAACTCGCACCGGATGGCATCGACGTCTACTTCGACAATGTTGGCGGTGAGTTGCTCGACGACGTGTTGGATCAGATCCGCGAGCGCGCCCGTATCGTGATCTGCGGTGCCATCTCCCAGTACCAGAACATGAACGCGGTCCGCGGCCCGAGTCTCTACCTGCGCCTCGCCGAGCGCCATGCCCGGATGGAGGGCTTCGCGGTCACGCACTTCGTCGAAGAGTTCCCGAAGGCGGACGCCGAACTCACGGCGTTGGTGGCGGCCGGGCGCTTGTCGCTGAAGGAGCACGTGCTCGACGGCATCGAGCGTTCCCCCGAAGCGCTCCTGACGCTATTTGGCGGCGGGCACACCGGGAAGCTGCTGGTCAAGATCTGACCTCGGGCGGGTTCAGTCGCGCTTGCCGCGTCCACGCCGCCGCTGACTGGGCAGACTGATCGCGTAGTTCCCACGCTCTTCGTCGAAATCGATCTCCAGGACGCCCTGATCATCGGCGGCTTCGAGCAGCGCTGCGAAGTTCTCGTAGCCCTGGGCCTTCTCGCTGAAGCCGGGGTCCACTCGGCGCAGGGCCTGCTTCACCATCGATCCCCACAGGACGTCGTAATCGGACTCGAGGGATTCGACGATCTCGACCACCTTGGCGATGCCATCATCCGGGGAGCTCGATTCTTCGGAAGCGGCGCCACCGTCGGAAGAGGCGGCCTTGGGGACCGGCTTCTTGCGAGGCCTCGTCTCCCGCTTCTTGGCGAGATCGTCGTAGTAGATGAACTCGTCGCAGCTGTTGATCAACAGCGGCGATGTCGATTGACGCACGCCGCAGCCAATGACCCGCTTATCGTTTTCCTTCAGCTTCGCGGCGAGCGGAGAGAAATCGCTGTCGCCGGTGACCAAGGCGAAGAGATCGATGTGTTGCTTCGCATAACAAAGATCGATCGCATCGACGACCATGCGAATGTCCGCGCTGTTCTTCCCGCTCTGGCGCGTCTGCGGAATCTCCACCAATTCCACGCCGTGTTCGTGGAGGCCCTTGGTCGATCCCCGGAACCGATTCCAATCGCAGTAGGCGCGCTTGTAGACGATGCGCCCCTTTTCGAGCATGCGTTGCAGGACGATGCCGACGTCGAACGTGGTGCCCGAAGCCGAGCCGTCACGGGTACCGAGGGCCAGATTCTCGAAGTCGATAAAGACGGCGATCAGCGGCTCCGGATTCATGCTCATGACTTCTCGTTCGCCCCACCGACCGAGTTTGCCGAGGGGTTCGGGTAGTCCGGGTAGGCGATGTCGTGGAAGATACCGACCTTGGCGTGCTTCAGGCTGTAGATCTCTTCTCCGTCGACGAGTACCTGGCCGTTGGCGATGCCGATTGCGACGCCGCTCTCCTTCAAGACCGAGAAGCGCAGGATCTGGAGCTCATAGTTGACGCGCTTGTTGTGGGGGCGGATCTGACCGGCAAATTCCACCTCACCAACGCCGAGCGCGCGGCCGGTACCGCGAGCGCCGCCCCAGCCGCAGAAGAAGCCGAGTAGCTGCCAGATCGCATCGACACCGAGGCAGCCGGGCTGCACCGGATCGCCCGGGAAGTGGCACTGGAAGAACCAGTCGTCCATGCGCACGTCTCGCTCGGCGGACACGAGGCCCTTGCGGCCCTGCTGCGAGATGCTGGTAATGCGGTCGATCATCAACATCGGCGGGATCGGCAAGCGTGCGAGCCCCTCGGGCGGCGGATCCTCGACCAGCGTGCCGTGGGCGAGACCCAGGACTTCGATGTCGTCGAAGTGGTCCCGTTGCAAGAATTCCTGGTACTTCACCGTTCCCCCGCTGGCCTGGTCGCTCCGCGGAACCCGCTCCCGATGCGCAAGCCGAGCAAAGGTTCGCACAGTTCCCGTGCAGCGCCCGGCCGCCAGGCATCAAGGCGGGCCGGCGATCAGCCGATTCAGCTTCGGAGCCCGTCGCCGCTGGGCGAGTTCCAACCTGGAAGCGATCCCATTCGTCGATACGACCCGTATGCCCTCGTCCTCGACTCCAACCCGGAGCTCGTGCGTGAGGCCCATGACCTGACCGGTCACGGCTTCGAGGTCGAGGTGATCAATGATCTCGACACGGCAAGCACGTGGCTCGAGATCCAGCGGGATCGCCCCGGGGTCGTCCTCCTGGCTGCGGATCTCGACGAGAAAGCGGCAGATGCCGTGGTCTCGAAGATCGCACCCGGGGTATCCGGTGGCTGCGCGGCATTGGTCCTGGTCGGTGCCGTCGCGAGCCGTGCCGATGCGCGGCATCTCGCCGATCTCGGTTTTCAGTGGCTGGTGCGTCGCCCCTTCACGCTCGAGGAACTCCATCTGGCTGCGTCCGCGGCGATCGGTGCTGGGAATTGGGCGGACACGCGAAGGTTCCCTCGGGTTCCCGTGCATCTGCGTGTCGATGTGGCGCGGCCCGGAAGCATCGACTCCGCCCTGGTCTGCGACCTGAGCGCTGGAGGCCTGTTCCTCGCGATGGCGAACCCTCCCGAGGTCGGCGAGGCGTTGATCATCGAAATGGCCCTTGGCGCGAACGACATGTTGCTACGCGGCATAGCCACCCACCGCTCCCACCGGGCGACACCGGGAGGCGAGTTCGGCGTCGGGGTTCGCTTCGAGAACCTGGAAGAATCGGCCGGCCGCAGCGTGGCGGACTACGTCGAGGCCCGGCTCGGATCCGTACGGCTCTGACAGCGGCGCGTTGCGCAGGGTAGGCGGGATCGGTTCGACGTTAGTCGTCGGAGTCTGAAAGGTCTGAACCGTCGTCGGGAACCGCCGCTTCCTCGCGCTCGAGAATACGAGAGACCACGCTCCCGAGCGCATCGGCCTCGGCGCCCTTCAGGGACTCCACTGCGGGTAGCTTGGCCACCAGCGATTCGAGCCGCGCGGCAACCGCTGGCTTCAAATCGGAGAACTTGACGCCGTAGGTCGTTGCCGTTTCCTGGCGCACCACAGTGCCGCGGACGATGAACGGATCCTCCCGCGGGCCGCCGTAGATCGCGAGCCGCAGTTGATCGCCGGGGCCGAGATTCGATTCGGACTCGACACGCATCCCGCCGAGCGAGATGTCGCGTCCAAGCAGAACCGAACTCGCTTCATCGTCGAGTTGCACCACTTCGCGGCGGAAGACCGCACGGTCGTACTTCCGGCGATTCTCCGGAGAAGCGGGTGCAGCGATCGGGGTCGTCGGCACCGCTTGCGGCGCTTCGGGCTGGGTCGCATCCGGGGCTAGCGTTGCCGGGCCCATGGCAGAACCCTTCAGGAGCGCCCTGAGTCGGAGCAGGGTGTCACGCTTCGGGTCCTCGAACTGGAGACCGGCCACGTACTGGCCGTCCTGCTCGGGCCCATCGGAGACACGCACCACCTTGCCTCGAATGCTCAAGGCCTTGTCGCCAGCGATCCCGCGTTCCAGCTGCAAGGTCATGCGGCTGCCTAGCGTTGCGGGCTGGTCGATCAGGAGCCGGGCGCCGCGCATCGACAGATCGGCCAGGGTGGCGCTCTTGCGGCGGAACCCCGACCGGACCGAAACCGTGCTGCCGATCGGGAAGCGCGGATCCTTGCGTCGCTCGCTGCCCGAGTAGAGTGCGCGCAACAGAACCAGGCGCAGCGCGTAGGGATGAACGGGTCGTCGAATCAGGAGATCGAAGCCGATGCGCTTCAGCATGCTCCTCAGCGTGTTCGAATCTTCCGTGACGACGCCGACCTTGATCGGCAGCGTGCCCGAGGGCCAGTCCTTGGCCAGCATCGCGCGCCGAGGCGTCGCGATGAAGAGTTGGTCCGGAGGATCGAGCTCAGAGGGGACGGCACCGCCGCGCAGATGTGCGAACTCTGCGCCGATCTCCTCGAGCACGTCCCGAATATCGTTCAGCTCACCATCGTCGATCAGCAGCACCGGCGCGGTGATTGACATGGTTCCTCCGGGAGTCTCGCTTTGCCCCTAAGCGTTTTTCCTGGAGATTGATTCGGTTGTGCGCGTCGCCGCCTGAAGGGGAACCGGCGACAGCCACGGGGCTCAAGCCGAATGTGAGGGATGTCCCCTTGGGGGGAGGGCGCCTTGGCGCGTCAGCCACCAGGCGAGCGCTAGAGCGAGGCCACTCGCGATGGCCCAGATCCCGGCGCTCCCGGTCGTTCCGATCTCGCTGACAAGGCTCGCTCCCAGGCCGCCGGCGACCGCCACCAGGTTGTTGACCGAATGGCACAGGACTGGCGCCCAGACATTGCCCCCGACGGCTCCGACCGTGCCGAGATACAGGCCCAGTACGAAGGCGGCTGGAGCATGGACCGGATCGAGGTGCACCAGGCCAAAGACGGCCGCGGCCAGGATCACCGCCGCGCAAACGTGCATGCGGGTGGCGAGCGTGCGCTGGATCAAGCCTCGGAACAGGATTTCCTCACCGAACCCCGGCGCCAGCCCGATAGCCAGCAAAGGGAGCCACGGTGCCGCGCCGCGGGATTGGCTGACGAGGCCGTCGATTCTGGCGAGGGTTCCGGTTCCGCGGACCCCCAGGTCCACGAGCAGCAGACTGGTGGCGTTGGAGAGACACAGGGTTCCGATCACGGCGAGAACGAGTGCGGGCGCGCCCATGGCACCCCGGCAAAAGCCCAGCCGCCCAGGGATCGAGCCCGGCAACCAGGCGGCGGCCGCGATCGCGACCAGGACCCAGAGCCATTGGCTGTAGAGCGTCGACCAGAGCACCTGCTCGGCGGGCGACGGTTCCTTGCCCATCCCCTGCTGCACGATGACGAAGCTCACGGCCGCGGTCGCCAGACAGCCGAACGCAAGACGAGATCGGCGCCGACTCATCGGCCAAAGGTAGAAGTCGGCTGGCCTCGTCGCCCGTCTCGCGGTGCTACCCTGCTCTCGTGGACAACGAACTGGCTCCGAGTTTCCTGGTGGCGATGGATACGCTCATCGATCCGAATTTCCGTCGCGCGGTCGTACTCATGCTCGAACACGACGAGAGCGAAGGCGCCCTCGGGTTGATCGTGAATCGATCGACCGATTATTCGGTCTCCAGTCTCTGCGAGAACCTCGATCTCGCCTGGCGAGGTTCACAGAGCGCGGTCGTCGGGTGGGGCGGACCGGTCGGCGAGGAGACCGGCTGGGTGTTGCTCGGGGATGACGCTGCCGACGGAACGGACGCGGTCCCGCTGGTCCCCGGCCTCAACTGGAGCCGTTCCGAAGACACGTTGCGACGGGTCGCCGAGGAGCCCGGCGGGCAGAGCCGGATCTACCTCGGTTATGCGGGCTGGGGGCCCGGCCAACTCGAGCGGGAGATCGCCGAGGGCTCCTGGTTGGTGGTCCCCGCCGAAGATCCGTTGGTGTTCGATACCGGCGTCGACGAACTCTGGGCCGAAGCCATTCGCACGCTGGGGATCGAACCGGCAACGCTGGTGCCCACGCAGGGTGTCAACTAGCAAATCCTGTGGCCGACTCCGTTGCCCGGAATCTGCCAGGGCGATGAGCGAGGCGGACAAGGAGGGACGGCGATGATTTCGGGGCACTGCCTGTGCGGCGCGGTCCGCTACCAGATCGATGGCGAGGCGGTATTGATGATGTACTGCCACTGCGAGGAGTGCCGGCGCGCGACGGGGTCGTCGCTGAATACGAGCATCTTCGTCAGGCGGGAGGATTTCCGCGTCATTTCGGGCGAAGAGGTCGTGGGCCATCACGAATCGTCACCGGGAAATCGGCGCCACTTCTGTACGAAGTGCGGCTCGCCCCTCTTCAAGCACTTCCCGCAACCCCCGGGGCTGATCACGGTTCGCGCGGGGACGCTCGATGGCGACCCCGGGCTACGGCCCACGGCCCACATCTGGGTGTCCGAGAAGGCTCCCTGGACCGAGATCAACGATGGTCTGCCCCAGCATCAGCGAGGACCTTCCTGAATCACAGAAAACGCATCTTTACACTTGATGGCTATATGTCCAGTTGTTAGAGTCGCCGACGAGAGCGGGCGCCTCGCCGTCCGCCCTCGATCAACCCAAACCTCCGGGCGCCGCTCGCGAAGGCCACGGAGTTCATGAGGCGGACCCCCGAATGCCCGAACAAGTAGGAGCCATCGACGCCTGGGCCACCCTGGTGATGCCCGGCACCATCGACCGCTGGCCGGCCGAGTTCATCAGCATCTTCAAGCGCTACGGCTCGCTCCCGCTCTTCGAGCGCGGCATGACCACGGAGGAGATCATCGACAACATGGACGCCGCTGGCGTTGACCGTCTGATGCTCTCCGCCTTCGGCTACGGCGACTACCACATCATCCGGAACGAGGAGGTCGCCGAGATCTGCGCGAAACACCCGGACCGGTTCACCGGTGTGGGCACCGTGGATCCGCGCGGCAAGCCGATGGACGTCGTCCGGGAAATCGAGCGGCTCTCGAAGGAGCTCGGCCTGCGCGGAGTTCGCCTCGAGCCGTACGCCTACGGCGACGGCACCGTGGGCGCTCCGCCCAACGAAAAGATGTACTGGCCGGTCTACGCGAAGTGCGTGGAACTCGGCCTTCCCGTCGCCATCCAGGTGGGTCACACGGGTCCGCTGCTTCCCTCGGAGGCGGGGCGACCCATCCATCTCGATGAGGTGGCACTCGCCTTCCCCGAGCTCGTCATCATCGGCTGCCACATCGGCCAGCCCTGGCACGAAGAGATGATGATCCTCGCCTGGAAGCACCCGAACGTCTACGTCGAAACGAGTGCGCGTGCGCCGAAGCACTGGCCCGAAGAGTTCGTCAAGTTCGCGAGCAGCTACGGCCAGGACAAGGTGCTCTGGGCGACCGACTACCCACTGCTCACCTTCGACCGCACGCTGAAGGAGCTACGCGAGCTCGGCGTCTCCGATCCCGTCTATCGAAAGATCGTGCGCGACAATACGATCCGAGCTTTCGGCCTCGAGGGCTAGGCGGTGGAAGCCAGCGAGATGAGTGCCACGCTCGCGCGGATCCCCTACACCCGCGAGCTGGGTCTTACCATCGACCGCGTCGTCGGCGGCGAGGTCCAGATGACTCTCCCCGACAAGGACGCGAACCGGAACATGGCGGGGACCGCGCACGCGGGGCTCCTCTACACCTTCGGAGAGACTCTGGCCGGAGTCGCCGCCGGTCTCGAGACCCTCGAGCAGGCCTTTCCCTTCGCGCGTAGCGCGGAGATCCACTACCGGCGGCCTGCACGTGGCGTCGTGCACGGCACGGCGCGGGTCGAGCCCGGCGAGATCCGGCGCGTGCTCGACGAGCTGGCGCGGGAGGGGCGCTCGGAACTCACCGTGCATGCGCGGCTCGCGGGAGACGACGGCGAGATGGTCGCCGAAATGAACGTCAACTACGCATTCCGTCCCCATCCGGCAAACAGGGAGAACAGGACATGAGCGAACCGCTGCGACACGAGAGCAAGGACGGCATCGCGACGATCACACTGGCCCAGCCCGAGCGGATGAATGCGCTCAGCTTCGGGATGCTCGACGCATTGATCGAGGCGCTCGACGCGGTCGGGCGGAGCGACGACCGCGTTCTCATCCTCGCCGCCGAGGGCCGCGCGTTCTGTGCCGGCGCCGACCGTGCGGAGATGATCGAGCGCAAGCCCGCCGAGTGGGAGCCCATCGTCGACCGCTACCTCGACCCGGTGCGCCGCATCGCCGAGCTGGACATCCCCGTGATCGCGCGGCTCCAGGGTGACACCGTGGGGGGTGGTTTCGGGCTCGCGATCGCCTGCGACTTCCGCGTCGCCGTCGAGGGCATTCGACTCGGGGCGCCCTTCGTCCGGATCGGGTTGGCCGGTTGCGACATGTCGGCGGGCTACTACCTGCCCCGTCTCATCCCCCTCGGCGCCGCGACGGAGATGATGATGACAGGAAAGCTCGTGCGCGCAGACGAGGCGCTCGACCTCGGGCTCGTCCACCGCGTCGTCCCGGCCGAGCAGCTCGACGACGAGGTGAGCAAGCTGGCCCTGCAGCTGCGAAACGGTCCGCCGATCGCGCTCGCCTTCACCAAGCGAGCGATTCGGCGCTCGCTCGACCTCGATCGGGATGCAGAGTTCGACTATGAGGTCTTCGCCCAGGTGAACTGCATCCAGACCGAGGATCACCACGAGGGAGTCCGGGCTTTCTTCGACGAGAAACGCGCCCCGCGCTTCGAGGGGCGCTGAGATGGCCGAGCCCGATTTCTACCTCTCCGACGAGCAGCGCGAGCTGCAGCGGAGTCTGCGCGAGTTCGTTTCGAAGGAGATCACTCCGATCGCGGCCGCCTGCGATGCGGAGGAGCGGTTCCCGATCGAGCTGTTCCCGATCCTCGGCAAGCTCGGCTACCTCGGGCTGCGCTTCCCCGAGGAAGCCGGCGGTTCGGGCGGGAGCAATCTGGACTACACAATACTGTGTGAGGAACTGGCCTTCGGCTCCGCCGGGATCGCGCTCGGGGTCTACGTGCACATGGCCCTGGCGTGCGCCGCGCTCGAGGCATTCGGCAACGACACGCTCAAGAAGACCTGGCTGGGGCCGGCGTTGCGCGGCGAGAAGATCGGGGCGTGGGCCTTTGCCGAAGCCGGCGCCGGGTCCGACGCGGGTTCCGTCGCGACCCGCGCGGTAGCCGATGGCGACGACTACGTTCTCGACGGCTCGAAGCTCTTCATCACCAACGGTCCGATCGCGGACTTTCTCGTCGTGGTGGCCTCGACTGCGCCCGAGCAGCGGCTGAAGGGGCTCTCGCTATTCCTCGTGGAGCGCGACCGCCCCGGCTTTCGCGTGGCGAGATCCATGTCGAAGCTAGGCGTGCGTGCGTCTGAGATGGCCGAGCTCGTCTTCGAGGGCTGCCGGGTGCCGCGCGAGAACCTGCTCGGAAGAGAGCACCGCGGCTTCCTCGACGGCCTGCGCACGTTGACACTCGGCCGTATCGCCTCCGCGGCATTCGCCACCGGTGTTGCACGCGCTGCCTTCGACGCCACCCTGGTCCACGCCAGAGAGCGGGTCCAGTTCGGGCAACCGATCGGATCGTTCCAGGCCGTGCGCTTCGGTATCGCGGACATGGCGGTGCAGATCGAGGCCTCGCGCCTGCTCTGCCACCGGGCCGCCATCGCCGCGGACCAGGGGCTCGAGCACGGCCGCGAGGCCAACATGGCCAAGCTCTACGCCACGGAGGCCTGCACGCGGATCGTCGAGAGAGCGCTCCACTACAACGGCGCGTCCGGCTTCATGTCCGAGTCCCCGATCCAGCGCTTCTACCGCGATTGCAAGGTCTTCGAGCTGGGCGAGGGCTCGAGCGAACTGCAGCGCGACATGATCGCCCGGGAACTCGGGTTGTAGGGTGAGAAGAATGGAACGCGTGGCTCGCCGCGCGCGTTGCATCGAGTCGGCCCCTCGTCGAGATCTCGGGCGCCGGCCATGGGCCGCAGCTCGATGACTCGGAAGCCTTCGTTCGCGCGGTTCCTCGCGGCCGAAGCCGGGCGATGAGCGGTCAGGAGACCTGGATGTTCCAACTCGACGACACACAACGCGCCTTCGAATCCGCCGTGCGTGCCTGGTGCAAGAAGGAGCTGGCCCCGAACGTGCCCGCACTGGAGTCCGGTGAGCTGCTCCCGTACGAACTGCTGCGCAAGCTGGGGCTCGACCTGGGCCTGGCCGAGCTGCTGGGACAGATGGCGGAGCGGCGGCTGGGTGTGCTCCGGAGCGCCGGGAGCGGAGCGGAGAGCGGCCGTGGGAACTCCGCGGGTGCCAGCCTGGCCGACGATCCGATGCTCACCAGTCTCCTCCTGAAAGAGATCTCACGCGTCTCCCCGGGCTTCGGGATGGTGTTCATCGCCACGCTGGGCTGCGGCATGGCGATCCTGGGCCAGGGGAGCGCGGAGACCGTCGAGCGTTGCGCCCTTCCCGTCCTTCGCTTCGAGAAGATCGGAGCCTGGGCACTGACCGAGCCCGGTGCCGGCAGCGATGCGTTCGGGAGCATGCGCACGACGGCCGTGCTCGAACGCGACACGCTGGTGCTGAACGGCCAGAAGACCTTCATCAGCAACGCGCCCTACGCGGACGTGTTCGCGATCTATGCACGCGTCGCCGGGAGCCCCGACGCCTCGCCCGACGATCGGCCGGTACGCGCCATCGTCGTCGAGCGGGGGACGCCGGGCCTCGATACCGGCCCTCCGATGCGCAAGATGGGCATGCACGACTCACCCACGGGCGAGATCTTCCTGCGAGATTGCCGGGTGCCCGCGGGCAACCTGATCGGGTCGCTTGCGGCGTCCAGGAATGCGCGGGGTGCGGCCGCACTCGACACCCTGAACCAGGAGCGCGCGGCGATGCCGGCCATGTGCCTCGGCATCATCGAACGCTGCGTCGAAGAGTCGACCCGCTACGCCGCGGAGCGCGAGCAGTTCGGCCGCCCGATCGCCGAGTTCCAGGGAGTCTCCTTCAAGCTGGCCCGCATGGAGCTGGCCCTCGAGAACGCGCGCAACCTGGTGGCCAAGCTTGCCTGGGCGCAGCGCGAGGGAAGGCTCGATGCCCGACTCGCCGCGCTGGCCAAGCTCTATTGCTCCGAGCAGGCCGTGCGCGTCTCGCTCGACGCCATCCAGATCCACGGCGGCGCCGGCTACCTGGCCGAGCTGCCGCTCGAGAAGCTCATGCGCGACGCGAAGATGTTCGAGATCGGGGGCGGCACCAGCGAGATGCAGCTTCAAACCATCGCGCGTTCGATCCTCGAAAGGAGTCACCAAGGATGACCACCGTATTCCTGACCGGTGCGACCGGGTTCATCGGAGGCCGGCTGGTTCGCGCACTCGTCGCGAACCCGGCCTTCGAACGCATCCACTGTCTGGTACGCGATCCGGCGAAGAGCCGGCTCCCCGAATCGGAGCAGATCCGTGTCTTCGAGGGCGACATCACCGATCCGGCCTCGATGCGCCCGGCGATGGAGGGTTGCGACGCGGTCTTCCACCTGGCGGCCTGGTACGAGCTCGGGATCCCGCGTTCGGAGATCCCGCGTATGGAGGCCATCAACATCGAGGGCACGCGCAACGTCCTCGGCCTGGCGCGCGAACTCGGGGTCCCCCGGATCGTCTACGTCAGCACGGCCTACGCGATCGGTCAGACGGGAGACGAGATCGCGGACGAGCGCTTCGAGCACTGCGGCCGCTTCACTTGCGAGTACGAACGCTCGAAGCTCGAAGCCCACCGTCTCGCACAGCGTTTCGCCGGGGAGGGGCTGCCGCTCGTCACGGTGCTGCCTGGGGCCGTTTACGGCGAGGGGGATCCGAGCCTGATCGGCGACACCTTCGCGAAACTCTCGGCGGGAACCTTTCCGGCGCTGATCGCGGGCGCGGAACAGTCGACGCTGACCTACGTCCACGTCGACGACGTCGTCGCCGGAATCCTCCTCGCATTCGAGAAGGGTCGGGCCGGCGAGTCGTACATCCTCGCTGGAGAGGTGATGAGCTTCGGCGACATGATCGATTGTGTGACCGGCATCGCGGGAACCAAGCCGCCTCGACTCACGATCCCGGTCTTCGTGGCGAGGGCGATGGCGTTCGTCGACGAGCGTCTTTCCCGTCTGCGCGGCCAGCGGCCGCTCATCTCGGGTGAGTCCCTGAACTCGCTCCTCTGCAGCTTCGCCGTATCGTCGGAGAAGGCCCGCAGGGAACTCGGATACCGCCCGCGTGGCAACCGCGAGGGCTTCGCCCAGACTCTCGGCTCGATCCAGGAGATGGCAAGAACCACGTCCCACGCGGAGCCCCCGACATGAGCGACCCGACCGTCGGGGCGGCGCTTGTGTCGATTAATGGTTTACATTAATCTACCCCGATGAACCAGCGGGTCCAGGGTCGGGAGGAAATCGTCCGGGCGGCGCAGACGCTATTCGCACGCCGCGGGATCGACCTCGTAACGAGTCGCCAGATCCTGGCCTTGGCACGGCAGCGAAATCAGTCCGCCGTGCAGTACCACTTCGGATCGCGCGACGGGCTGATCCGGGCCGCCTTCCTCGAGCCGTTCCAAAGGATCGACGAGCGTCGGGTCGAGCTACTCGCGGCGACGGATCGCGAGCGGGACCCGGCGGCGCTGCCCAGTGTCGAGCAATTGCTCGAAGCGATCGTCATCCCGTTGGTCGAGCAAGCCGCGACCGAGGAGGGTCGCGACTACATCCGTTTCGCTGCACAGGTCATCCAGCGACCGGGCTTCGAGATCAATCGCCTAACAAGCGACCGCGATCTTCCCGGGTTGCGGCGCGCGATCACCGGGCTCCGCAATCACACCCGAGACCTCCAGCCCGCGGTGCGAACTCTCCGCTCGCAGATGGTCCTGCATCTGGTGTTCGGAACCCTCCGCTCGTGGGTCGACGGTCGGCTCGGCTCAACGAGCCGTTCGGCGATCACCCGAGAGCTTCTGGGGGTGCTGTCCGACGTCGTTGGATGTCGAGCGACCGGCGTCGGCACTTCACGAAGACGCAGAGACGATCGTCACAACCCCAGCTGAGGTAGACCCATGAGCCAGGTTTTGAGAGAACCCATCACAGAGGAATGTGCGTGGGTAGGAGCGGAAATCCAGGAGCGGGAGGACCTCTGCTACCGGCTCTCGAGCCGGGAAATCGACGAGTTGGACCAGGCGCTGCGCGGCGTCGAGGCCCGCGGGCTATCGGCGGAAGAGCTGCGCCGGGACGACTTCGTTCTGTCTGACTTCTCGAAGACGCTCTCGAACATGGCGAAGGAACTCGGTAGCGGACGCGGCTTCCTGCTGATCCGCGGGTTCCCCCGTGAACGCTACAGCGATGAAGAGTGCGGCCTCGTTCACACCGGAATCGGTACCCATCTTGGCAAGACCATGCCCCAGGATTCGCGCGGCAGTCTGCTCGGACACATCCGGGATGCTGGGCGGGAGATCGAGGTCGAGAACACCGTAAGGGGCTACCAGACACGAATCGCACTCCCGTACCACACGGACGGCGCCGATCTCGTCGGGCTGTTCTGCCTGCACGCCGCAAAGACGGGTGGCGAGAGCAGCCTCGTGAGTTCGACCACGGTCTACAACCGCTTCCTGGAAAGGCGCCCGGACCTCGTCGAGGTACTCCACGCGCCGTTCTACTTCGACCGGCGGGGCGAGCAGGTCGGCCAACAGAAGCCCTACTCCATCTCTCCGATCTACGTCTGGTACGAAGGACGGCTCAGCTGTCGCTACGTGCGCGGCTACATCCGGGCGGCGCAGCAGTTCCCGGAGGTGCCGAGGCTCTCCCCCTCGCAGATCGAAGCGCTTGACACCCTGGACGAGATCATCGGCGAGCCGGACATGCCCGTGGTCTTCGATCTCGAACCCGGAGACATCGAGTACGCCAACAACTTCTCGATTCTCCACTCCCGAACTGCCTTCGAGGACTGGCCCGAGCCCGAACGTCGGCGCCACCTGCTGCGCCTCTGGATCAACGTTCCGGACGGGCGGCCGCTGCCACGAGGGTTCGGCCGCAGCGGTGTGACACCCGGCAACGATGTCAGCCGACCGGAACAAGCTGGCTTGTGAGCGACGTCGCGTTCGAGCACGCATATGCCGAAACGAATCAGGTGCGCCTGCACTACGTCTCGTTAGGCGACGGCGAGCCCGTCGTCCTGCTCCACGGTTGGCCCCAGACCTCGTACGAATGGCGCAAGCTGATGCCGCTACTTGCGGACCGCTACCGACTCATCGCACCCGACTTGCGCGGCCTGGGAGATTCTTCCCGGCCGGCCACGGGATACGACAAGATCACCGTGGCTGGAGACATCTGGGCGCTGATGCGCGATCACCTGGGATACGAGGGGTTCTCCGTCGTAGGACACGACATCGGCGCCCCGGTCGCGTTCCGTCTCGCCGCCGATCACCCAGACGCCGTGCGCCATCTCGTCCTCCTGGACGTTCCAGTGTCGGGTGACAGACCGACCGATCAGACTGCCACCGTGATGCCTCGCTGGCACCATCTTTTCCACAATGTGCGCGACCTGCCCGAGGCACTTACGGCGGGCCGGGAGCGTCTATACCTCGAGTGGTTCTTCCAACACGGCGCGAACGTTGCGGGTAGCTTCCAAGAAGCCGATATCCTGGTGTACACGCGCGCATATGAACAGACGGGGGCCATGCGCGCCGGCTTCGAGCACTACCGCGCAAGAAGTCGAGACGCTGACGACAATCGCGCCACGCTGGCGTCCGGCTTCCGCCTGCCGATGCCCACGCTGGGAATCGGCGGCGGCGGTTCCCGTGGTCGCGGGGAACTGGTCGTCGAGTCGTTGCGTCGCGTCGCTCGACACGCCGAGGGCGGCGCCATGCCGGATTGCGGACACTTCATCCCGGAAGAGCGTCCAGCGGAGCTGGCCGAGCAGCTCCGCGTGTTCCTGGGTCGATAGCCCAGCGGTGGTCCATCCCAGCGACCCGCTCCCGTGCACGCCGAAGGCGTCCCGAGGCCCCAATGCTAGGCTCCGGGTCGTGTACGGACGGGGTGCGAACAGCCTCAACTGGGTCTTTGTGGCCGCCGTGGCGCTTGCCAGCACGGGTTGCTTCGGCCCGGATCCAGCGAGCGATGGTTATTCGGAGCAGCGCTTCGATCAGCTCGTGGACGCAGCGCGTGGTCGCTCGGTGCCTGTCACCGTCCTCCGGCCTCATCAGACGGAGCCTCCGCAACCCGCCCCGCTGATCATTCTCTCGCACGGGGGGGCCGCCGGCCGGTCCAGCTACCGCTACCTGGCGACGCACCTCGCGCGCAACGGCTATGTCGTCGCCATCCCCGAGCACGTCGGGAGCAACACCGCGGCGCTGGTTCGCGGGATCATCCATCGGCTCTCAGGGCCGAGCACGGTCACGGCTGCGATGGCGCAGGATCGGAGCGAGTGGCGCGCGCGCCCGGCGGACATCACCTTTGTCGTGGACGAGGCCGCACGTTGGAACGCCTCCGACCCCGCTCTGCGAAGCTCCATCGATCTGGCGCACATCGGGGTGCTCGGGCACTCCTACGGAGCGTACACGGCATTGGCCGTTGCTGGCGCGCGTGTCTGGCTCGACGACACGTTGTCGGATCTGGGCGATCCTCGTGTGCGTGCGATGGTGGCGCTCTCGCCCTCGGGGCCGGGCGGCTGGGGCTGGTTCACCGAGGAGAGCTACGCCAACGTCGACATTCCTGCGCTCCTGGTGACGGGATCGCGAGATATCGTCACCGAATGGCAGACGGGCGAGTGGCGCAAGCAGGCCTTCGACCTGATGGCACCGGGCGAGCGCTATTGCCTGTGGCTGGAGGGAGCGACCCACTTCGACTTCGTAGATCTGTCGTTCCAGGGCGGTCGATCCGAGAGGGTGCATCGAATCGTCGAAGCCATGGTGCTGGCTTTCTTCGACAAGCAACTGAAGGCCGAACCGGGCTCCAGCGATCATCGGCTCAGTGCCGAATACGCTGGTAGGCTGGCCGGACCCGGCATCCCAGAGGTCCGGCTGATTACTCGAGAGCCGGCGATGCAGCGAGCCCCCGACACCGAGCCGAGCCCGAGAGCGGAGGACTAACGAGCAATGTTTCACGCTGGCGCCTCCAGATCCGAGATTCCGATTCCGCCGGGCCTGCCCCTGATCGGTTTCGCTGCGCGCGGCTCCGCGACAGCGCAGGGTCAACACGACCCCATCACCAGCCGCGCCCTGGTCCTGAAGGCCGACGCGGAACCGCTCGTGTTATGTGCGGTCGATCTACTCGGCGTCAGTGCAGAGATGCGCGCCGATGTCGTCGAACGCGTGGCGGCTCTGGCGCCGATCCCGGCCGACCACATCGCCTTGTCCGCGACCCACACTGAATCCGCACCCGGCTGCATCTTCCAGGGGCCGATCGAGGCGTTCTTTGGGACGTTCCGCGCCGATTTCTACGAAGTCGTCATCGACGCGATCACGCGCTCCATTGTCGAGGCTCACGAACGGCTGCGGCCCGCGTGCCTTGGGGTCGGAAGCGTGCGGATCGACAGTCTGACGCTGAATAGCCGCAATCCCGAATCGGGGCTGTGCGACGACGAGGTGGCAATCGTCCATGTGGAGGACCTCGAAGGTCGCGCGATCGCCTTGGCTGGCGTTTGCTGCGCTCACAATACGGCGCTCGATCATCGCAACCTTCTGGTCTCGGCGGACGTGGGCGGAGTCTTCTGCCGCAGCGTCGAGCGAGCGCTCGACCCTGGCGCGGTCGGCCTCTTCTTCGCCGGTGAACAGGGAGACCTGGATTTCCGGAGTTCGCGTTTTCCGGGTCGCGACGGGTTCGAACTGGCGGAGGCGATCGGCTCGGAACTGGCCGAGCGGGTTCTGGAGGCACGTTCCCGAATCGGCCTCGACCCCGGGCCGCGACTAGCGGTGGCGGTAGAACGGTTCGAGCCACCTCCCCCGACGGTCCCTATCTCGAAGGCGCCGATTCTCATGCAGGCAATGATCCTCGGCGACAGCGGTTGGCTGATCGTGCCCGGTGAGCCCATCGCCGAGATCGGACTTGCCTTGAAGCGTTACATGCGCGAGTCGGGGCTCGGCCAGGCCCACGTGATCGCGCTCGCGAATGACCAGCTCGGCTACGTGTTGACGCCGGAGGAATTCCGGGCCGGCGGCTATCAGCCGACCGTCTCGTTCTTCGGCGAGACCTTCGGCGACGTGTTCAGCGCGGCTGCGATTCGCAGCTTCGCCCGGGTGTGCGCGGCCCCCGGGTAGCCCCGGCCCGCATCAACCCGAGACGCCGGCGTCGCCAGCGACCTCGCCCGGGGTGCGATCGCCGATCAGGTCATCGGCCTCGAGTGCGACCCGTGTCGATTCGAGGAAGCGACTCAGCATGTTGAAGTAGCTGCAGCAGAGGATGAGTTCGGTTGCCTGGCGCACGCCGTAGCGTTCCAGGATCGCCGCCAGGGCTTCGTCGCTCAATCGGACATCCCGGGAGATCTCCTCCGCTACGCGGCACAGGAGCTGCCCTTCCTCTTCGAGTCCGGTGACCGGGCCGTCGACGGCGATGGCGTCGATTTCCGCGTCGCCGAGCCCGAGGTTTCGGCCCAGACGAACGTGCTGGGTCCACTCGTAGCTGGAGTGGGTCACGTGGGCCACGCGCAGCACGGCGATCTCGCGCAGGCGCGCGTCGAGTTCGCTGCCGACCAGGATCGAGCCAGCGAGATCGAGAAACGGCTGCAGGCTCGCAGGAGCATTGGCCACCATGCGGAAGACGTGCAGCGGGGGCAGCGACGCGAGTGCCTCGCGGGCTGCTTCCGGGAGATCGCTGTCGCGCGGGAGGGGAACGGCGGTCGGCATGGGGATTCTCCGTCTGGGAACCGCTGCTCGGGTCCCGACCCCGTAAAGTACACTGGGGGTGGGGTCTGGATCCACGAGGAGGCGCCATGAATCGAGGCTTCGGAATCGTACGCCAGAACGGCTACGTGGTCCGTGATGTCGAGGCGGCGATGAAGCACTGGACCGAGGTCCTGGCCGTGGGCCCCTTCTTCTACCTGGAGGAGGCCCCGATCGAGGCGTTCCAATACGGGGACCAACCCTCCGACCTGCAGGTCTCGATCGCGTTGGCCAACTGGGGCCCGCTCCAGATCGAGTTGATCCAGCAGCGAAACGATGCGCCTTCCATGTACCGCGACTTTCTCGCTGCGGGCCACGAGGGCCTGCAGCACGTCGCCTGTTGGACCGAACATTTCGACGAGGATCTCGATCGTTTCGCTGCGCTCGGTTACCGCGTCGGGCAATCGGGACAGGCCGGCGGCAGCGACGGGCGCTTCGTCTACTTCGCCACCGAGGCGCACCCGGGGACGGTGGTCGAGCTCTCCGAGGTCAGCGGTTCCAAGGGCCGTGTCTTCGAGCACATCGCCGAAACGGCTCGTGGCTGGGACGGTTCGGACCCGATCCGCCGGATCGGATCATGAGGTCCGACGCCGTCTTCTTCATCACTGGCGGCGCTCACGGGATCGGCGCCGCCACCGCAGAGCTGGCTATCGCGCGGGGCAAACGGGTGGCGGTCTGCGATGTCGATCACGAGGCGGCCGAGCGTCTCTGCGAACGGCTCGGCGCTACGAGCCACGCGATCCACCTGGACGTCCGCGATCCCGAGAGCTGGCAGCAGTCACTCGATCGCGCCTGGCAGCACTTCGGCGCCGTGGACGTGCTCGTGAATAACGCCGGGCTGATCCACAGCGGTCGCCTGGCCGAGCAGTCCCTCGAACAGATCCACCACATGATCAACGTGAACCTGTTGGGGGTCATCCTCGGCCTACGAGCAGCGCTGCCCCGGCTCGCGCAACAGGGCCACGGCCATGTCGTGAACGTGGCGAGCCTCGCCTCGTTCGCTCCGCTCAAGGGACAAGTCCTCTACGCAGCGACGAAGCATGCGGTGCGAGCGCTCCATCACGGCGTGGTGCTCGAGTCCGAGGATCTTCCCGTCGGCTTCAGCCTGATCTGCCCGGGTGCTGTCGATACCGGGATGTTGCAGCACCAGATCCCCCACGACTCGAATGCAGTGTCGTTCGCGGGCCGGCCCCTGACACCCGAGCAGGTCGCCGAAGCCATCTACCGCGCCGCCGAGCGGCATCCGGTGGAGGTGTTGCTGCCTCGGTTCCAGGGCCACGCGCTGCGTCTCGCGGGTGCGCTCCCGTTCCTTGCGCGCCCGCTCGCGCGCATGGCCGAACGGCAGGGGCTGCGCGCCCTCGCGAGGCTGCGCCAACCGTAGCCCGGTCCCTTCGGGGCTTGCTCAGTTCCCAGCCGGCTCGGCGGAAGCGTTCGCGCCGCTCTGGAAGTAGGGGCGTAGTGCCATCAGCCGGAAGGCGAAGACCGGAATTCCGAGTGCGAGCAGTCCTGCCGTTGCAAAGGCGAGCCCATTCGAAAGCACCAGCAACGGCAACACGGGAGCGGCGAGCACGCGAACGGTCTCGGAATGGAACGACCAGGTTCGCCCCTCGAAGAGGCCTCCGAGGTTCACGAGCCCCCATGTCACGAGGGCGCCTCCTGCCAGCATCACGGGGAGTCCGTAGCCTCCCTCGAGAAAGCTCAATGCGATCGTTATGCCGACCAGCAACGCGAACTGGAACAACGCATAGCCGGCCAACGCGGCCGGGTAGGCGCGATCGAACTTGCCGGGAGCGTCGCCGATGGGAGGGGGCGGCTGAAAGCCTCCCTGGTCCGCTGGGAACCATCCGGGAGGCTTCATGAAGGTGCGGATCTTGTCGATGGGCTTCCGCGTATTTCGCGCCGTGTGGAAGAGCTCGACCCAGTAGTGGAGATTCGCCCAGACCGGGTTCCAGCTCGCGAGCGGCTTGGTGATGCCGTAGGCCACTTCCTCCCCTTCGCGCTCGAAGGTGCCGAAGAGCCGATCCCAGACGATGAACGTGCCGCCGTGGTTCCGGTCGATGTAGATCGGGTTCCGCCCGTGGTGGACGCGGTGGTGTGAGGGAGTCACCAGGACCGCCTCGAGAGGACCGAGCCTTCCGATGAACTGGGTGTGGAGCCAGAACTGGTAGATCGTGTTGAACGAAGCGCAGGCCAGGAAGAGCAGCGGAGGGAATCCGAGCAACGCGAGCGGCCAGTAGAACACCGAGCCGAAGAATGGCTGGAGCGTGCTCTGCCGGAGCGCCACCGCGAGGTTGTAGTCCTCGCTCTGGTGGTGGACCACGTGGGCCGCCCACAGGAAGTTCACCTCGTGGCTCAGCCGGTGGAACCAGTAGTAACCGAAGTCCACGCCGAGAAAGCAAGCGACCCAGACGAAGGCATCGTCGGCGGAAAGATCGGCGACGCGGAGATTCGCGTGGATCGCGAAGTAACCCGCCACGATGATGCCCTTCGAGAGCAGCATGGTGATCTGCATCAGCAGCCCCGTGCTGATGTCGTTGATGGCGTCGTTCAGCCGGTAGTGTTGCTGGCCGCGGCGATGCGCGATCCAGAGTTCGACGCCCATCAGTACGAAGTAGGCGGGGCCTGCAAGTGCCGTGTAGTCGGGCACTTCGCTCACGCGCCCCCCTCGCCTTCGGACGCCAGGGCGCCCTCGCTCGGATCGAGCGACGCAATCATCTCGGGCCACTCTTCGGGCCTCATCGCCCCGAAGAGGAGCAAGCGCGTGAGCTCCCTGATGAAGCGTTCGGTGTGGGCCCGGACTTCTTCGTCATTCTCGGAGAGTGCTCTCACGCGCAGCGACCAGACGTGGGCCGCCGCGGTCAGGATGTGGCCTAGCATCTCGGGATCGATCCCGTCCTGGGTGCGCGGGCTGTCGGTAACCCGGCGTAGCTCCCGCACGTAGCGGCTCCACCCCTCGTCGTGGGGCATCGGAATCTCATGGAGCGTCTGGAACATCCAGAGCCGCGAGATCTCGGGATGGTCCACGAAGAAGCGCACCATCTCCCCGAGACGCCCGCCCGAAGGATCCTGGATAAGTAGCAGGCTGACCTCGTCCGAGAGCTCGGCCATCACGGCGCCGATCAGATCTTCCCGTGTGCGGTAGTGCTGGTAGGCGGTGGTGCGATTGACTCCGGCCCGGTGAGCGACTTCGGAGACGCTCAGGGCTTCCGGCCCGCGCTCCGCCAGGACGGCTCGCGCTGCCTTCAGGATGGCGCTCGCTGTCACGCCAGGACCGCCGCTCGCACCGGAGGCCCGGGATCCGGAAGGTCTCGCCATCCCAGGAGGTTGCTGGACACGACCAGGTCAGTCAACAACGTTGTTGTTTGATATGATGACGGTCTCTGTGGATCGAGGGAGCGCCAGGTGGGTTTTCTGGGCGGTCGGTACGCGATTGCCGGAGTGGGAGAGACCGACTGGTCGCGGCAGTCGGGTCGGACGCCTCTGACCCTGGGCCTCCAGGCAGCCCGGCAGGCCCTGACCGACGCCGGTATGGAGGCACGCGAACTGGACGGCTTCCTCTCCTATTCCGAGGGCGACTCGGCCGACGGCCTTCATCTCGCCTCGGGCCTCGGAGCCCAGCCGAGCTACACCGCCGAGATCGTCGGCGGCGGGTCCTCCGCGGAGTTCCTGGTCGCGACTGCGGCCGCTGCCATCGAGGCCGGGCTCTGCACCAGCGTACTCTGCTACCGCGCCATGAACGGTCGATCGGGACGCCGCTTCGGAACCCAACAGGATGGCGGCTTCAGCTTCGACCAGATCGATCCCTTCGCGGGTTTCTTTTCGGCACAGGGCATGACGACGCCCGCGCAGCACTATGGGTTGATCGCCCGCCGCCACATGCATGAGTATGGGACGACCGCCGAGCAGCTCGGTGCCGTGGCCCTCGCGTTCCGAGAACACGCCTGCGGCAACCCGCATGCGATGATGCACGACCGCCCGTTGACGATGGCCGACTACCTCGCCTCTCCGCTCATCGCCGACCCGTTCCGTCTGCTCGACTGCTGCCTCGAAAGCGATGGTGCTGCGGCCTGCATCGTGACTTCGCTTGCTCGAGCGCGTGACTGCCGCCGTCGGCCCGTTCGCATTCTCGGCGCCGTGACGCGAGCCGGAGGCCCGCACGTCTATCACTACGGGCTTCCTTCGATCACGGAGGCCGCCGGCCAGCACGTCGCGCCGCGCCTGTTCGGGATGGCCGGTCTCGAGCCTGGAGACGTCGATGTCGCTGCCCTGTACGACTGTTTCAGCTTCGTCGTGCTGCTCCAGCTCGAGGACTACGGTTTCTGCAAGAAGGGCGAAGGGGGCCCGTTCGCCGCGGGCGGCCGATTGGGCATCGGGGGCGATCTGCCGTGCAATACGGCTGGTGGCCAGCTCTCAGAGGCGTACACCCACGGGATGAACAATCTGATCGAGTTGGTTCGCCAGCTGCGAGGCACGTACACGGGAAGCAAGCGCCAGGTGTCGGAAGCCGAGGTCGGACTCTGTACGGGTTGGGGTGGTCCGGAAGTGGCCTCTGGCCTGCTCCTCGGAGCTGGGGCATGAGCGCGACCGCCCGCTCCCTCCCCCGACCGGACGCGGACACGCGACCGTTCTGGGACGCTTGCCGTCGGCACGAGCTGCGCGTGCAACAATGCCGCGCCTGCGAGTCGTTCCGTTTCTACCCGGGGCCCATCTGCCCGTCGTGCGGCTCGACAGCGAACCTGTGGCAGCGGGTCAGCGGGCGCGGCGAGGTGTACAGCTACGTCGTCGTTCGCCGCGCGGCACATCCCGCCTTCGCGGGCGACGTTCCGTATGCGGTTGCCCTGGTCGAGCTCGAGGGGACCGGCGGCATCCGGCTGCCCGCGCGCATCGTGGATTGCCCTCTCGACCAGGCGAGGATCGGCATGGCGCTGGACGTGGGCTTCGAGACCGCAAGCAACGAGATCACGCTCCCGGTGTTCCGGCCGGTCGACGTGCGGCTCGCCGACACCGCCTTCATGCTGAATCTCCGGAGGAACCCATGATAGAAGCACAGGGCTTCAGGGAACGCGCCGCGATCGTCGGGATTGGCGAGACGGAGTATCTGCGGGGCTCGGGACGCAGCGCCGAGGCCATGATGCTCGAGGCGGCGCGCCGCGCCATTGCCGACGCCGGGCTCTCACCGAGCGAAATCGACGGATTGATCCCACCGCCGGGCTTCGCCACCGCCGAGGCGATGGCGGCCAGCCTGGGCATCGAGGATCTCCGCTACAGCGTGATCGTCGCCATGGGCGGCGCCAGTCCTACGGCTGCCTTGCAGAGTGCGGCGATGGCGGTCAGTCAAGGTGTGGCTCGACACGTCCTGATCGTGCTCGGGTGGAATGGCTATTCGGCGACCGCCGGGCGGGCAACCGGCGCGCTGAGGCGAGAGAGGGCCAACATCAACCCGTTGGCCGACACGGTGGCCGACTACTACCTCCCCCATGGTGCCGCCTCCCCCGTTCAGTTCTACGCCTGGCTCGCCACGCGTCACATGAAGCTCTACGGAACACAGCCCGAGGCGATGGGAGCCGTGGCGCTGGCGTGCCGCCGCCACGCGCAGTTGGGCAACAGCGCGCTGATGAGAAACCGGTCCCTGACCATGGAGCAGTACCTAGCGTCGCCGTGGATATCGGAACCCTTTCGCCTGTTCGACTGTTGCCTCGAGACGGACGGCGCCTGCGCGGTGCTCGTCAGCAGCGCGGAGCGGGCGCGAGACCTCTCGCGCCATCCGGTGCTGATCATGGGTGCCGCCGAGGGGCATCCGTACCCGGCAGACGACATTCCGAGTCGACGAGATCCCTTCCATATCGGCCTCACGGATGCAGCTCCGAGGGCGTTCGAGATGGCCGGCGTCACCCCACACGACGTCGACTTCCTCCAGATCTACGATTGCTTCACCTACGTCGTGCTGCTCCAGCTCGAAGCCCTCGGCCTGTGCAAGACCGGCGAAGCCGGCGACTTCGTGCAGGGCGGTCGCATCGAGCTGGGTGGTGAGTTTCCGTTGAATACCCACGGAGGCCTGCTTTCCCAGGCTCACGTCTGGGGCCTCAATCACCTGGTCGAAGCCACGCGGCAGCTGCGCAGGGAAGCGGGCGCCGCTCAGGTCCCCGACGCCCAGCTGGGTCTCGTCACCGGTTGGGGCGACCTGGGCGATGGCAGCCTCGCGATCTTGAGGAGAGCGTAATGGCTGAACCGGCCGCCAACGCCAGACCCGAGCCCAGGCTCGACGGGCTCGCCGCTGAGTTCTACGCGTACTGCGCCACCGGCACGCTCCGCTTTCAGCGATGTGAGGCGTGCGGAGCCTGGCGACACCTGCCACGCGAGATGTGTCCGTCCTGTGCCTCCTCGAAGTGGACCTGGGAGGCGTCGAGTGGCCGCGGCCGGATCTTCTCCTGGACCGTGACCCACCGCGCTCCCCACCCGGCCTTCGCCGCCGACGTGCCCTACGCGGTCGTGGTGGTCGAGCTGGAGGAGGGCGTCCGGATGGTGAGCGGATTGCGTGGCCTCGCGCCGGAAGCACTCGAACTCGATCTCGCAGTCGAGGTCGGCTTCGAGTCCGTGTCCGCCGAGTTTTCACTGCCGTATTTCAAACCCAGCGTGGAAGGAGAACCCGCGTCATGACCCTGCACACACGAATCTGCGATCTGTTCGGGATCGAGGTTCCTATCGTCCTGGCTGGCATGGGCGGTGCGAGCACCCCGGAGCTCGCAGCTGCGGTTTCGAATGCCGGCGGGCTCGGAGTACTCGGCGCTGCCGCCTGCTCGCCCGAAACACTCCGCGCCTGGATCCAACGGACGCGAGAGCTGACGGATCGCCCGTTCGGAGTCGACACGTTGCTTCCCGCCTCGGTGCGTCGCGGGGCAACAGAGGTGCCGACCGGTCCATCCCCGGCCGATCGACTGGGCGAGTACCGGGAATTCGCCGCTGCGTTCATGGAGCGGGAGAAGCTGGGGCCGTTCCCGACGCAGGTAGCCGAGACAGAATCGCAGCGGAAGGCGACGCGCCAGCTCGCGCTCTTCTCGAAGGACTTCTTCGACTCCCAGATGGAGGTGGTGATCGAAGAGGCGGTCCCCGTCTACGCTGCCGGCCTTGGCAGCCCCGGGCCCTGGATCGAACGCCTCCACGATCGCGGGACCGTGGTGATGTCGGTCGTCGGCGCCGTTCGCCACGCTCGCCGCGCGATCGAATCGCGCGTCGACGTGATCGTCGCACAGGGCCATGACGCGGGCGGCCACAATTCTCCGATCGGGACCATGGCGCTGGTACCCCAGGTCGTCGACGCCGCCGGCGCCGTCCCCGTGCTCGCGGCGGGCGGCATCGGTGACGGACGCGGCATCGCGGCCGCCCTGATGCTAGGCGCCGAGGGGGTTTGGCTGGGAACCGCATTCCTTGCAACCCATGAGGCCGGGATCGAGGACTTCCAGAAGGAAGCGCTCGTCGAGTCCAGCGAGGAGGGAACCACCATCTCTCGCTCCGTCACCGGAAAGCCCACCCGGGTGATCCGCAACGCCTGGGCAAGTGCCTGGGAGGAGACCGATCTCGAGCCCCTGCCGATGCCCTTCCAATCGATCATCTCCACGCCGGTCGTCGACGCAGCGACCCGACAAGGGCGGAAGGACATCGTGCCGGGCTTTTCCGGCCAGGGTGTCGGGATGGTGGAGCAGATCCGGCCGGCCGGAGAGGTGTTGCGGGAACTCGCGAAGAGCGCCGACGAGGTGCTCGAGAAGGTGGGGTCGCTGCGTCGTGCCTAGCGAGAACATCTCACCCGACTTTCCGTTCGAGCCGCACTACGTCGACGTCCTCGGCTCACGGATGCACTACGTCGACGAGGGCCAGGGGGATCCGATCCTCTTCCTCCATGGACAGCCGACCTCGTCGTATCTGTGGCGGAACGTGATTCCACACCTGGTTCCGAACGGGCGTTGCATCGCGCCGGATCTGATCGGCATGGGGAAGTCGGACAAGCCCGACCTCGAGTACCGCTTCTTCGACCACGTGAGATATCTGGATGGATTCATCGAGGCGCTCGGCCTGCGCAACCTGACACTCGTGATTCACGATTGGGGCTCGGCGCTGGGCTTCCACTACGCCATGCGGCACGAGCAGAACGTGAAGGCGATCGCCTTCATGGAGGCGATCATGGCACCCGTCGGGAGCCTGGATTCGTTCTCAGCGGAGATGAAGGAAACCTTCGAGCAGTTCCGCACCCCCGAGGTCGGTTGGGACCTGATCGTGAAGCAGAACGTCTTCATCGAGGAGATGCTGCCGCGGCTGATCCTGCGCGAGCTCAGCGAGGAGGAAATGGACCACTATCGGGCCCCGTTCCTGGATCCGGCGGATCGCAAGCCCATGTGGCGCTGGCCGAACGAGATCCCGATCGGCGGGCATCCGGCCGACATGCACGAGGTGCTCGTCTCCTACAACGCGTGGCTCCAGAAAGCGCAGCTCCCGAAGCTGCTGCTCCACGTGACCCCGGGCAACGCGCTGCCCCCGGCTCTGGTCGAATGGTGTCGCAAGCAGCTGCCGAACCTGTCAACGGTCGACCTGGGCGAGGGGATCCACTTCATCCAGGAGGACATGCCCCACCAGATTGGCGCCGAACTGGCCTCGTGGCACACGGGGCTCCAGCAGTCGAACCCGATTTCCTAGGGAACCCTTGCACTGACCACCTCACAACGACCGTGAGCGGAAAGGGGTGAGCTCCTAGGGCTTGGGCCAAGCTCTTCGGAACGTTAGGCGGCCTCCGGCCCGGCGACGAGCCGCCGTTCGGTTCCGCGGCGTGCGCTCGGGCCAGGAAGCGGCGGGGCCCGGGAGAGAGCCTGCCTTTCTCCAGCCTTTGCGTGGCAGCGGAAGGTCTTGAGGGGTGGAGTGGCTCTCGGCTCTACGAGGACGGCTCGCAGATTGCTCTTGCGGGCGGTCTTCTTGGATCGAGGACGTGCGGACTAGCGGTGCCTGCACGAGGGGGTGCCGGTCGGAGCGGTGAGGACGGTTCAGCCCGGAGCGGCAGCGGGGTCCAGGAGCGGACCGGCCCGCTTCCAGCCTTCGTTGAGGAGCCAGGTGTGGGTGAATGCGACGGCCCGGCTTCCGGGTCTTCCTCGTGCCGCGATCACGAGATCGCGCGCCGACCGCTTCCAGCCCCCGAACCATCGACCGGAAGAGGCCGGATCGATGCGCACGATGCTGGGCGGCCGCTTCATGTGCCGCCTGGCGTTCATCAGCACGTACCGCAGTGCATTCCG
>JAJDAP010000041.1 GCA_029261795.1 Deltaproteobacteria bacterium | reverse complement strand
GCCTTCTATGTAGGCCGTAGTGTCAACCCCCGTGGTCGACGATCTGGATACTACATGTTGGCTGTTCTCCGAGTCGAGCGAGTTCCTGGCGGCTTCGTGGAAGCGTGCGCGGTTCGCGCGACGACCTTCTATCCGTTCCGGTGGCTTGGCACCGAAGACCTGAGCCTGAGTACGCCTAGCGTGTGGGTGAAGCCTCTGGGCGGACGGCCCCTTCTAACGGGCGAGGGGGCTGGCCCCTCCGGCGGCAATCGCGGGCCGCCCGCACCAGGATCTCGGAAGTGGTCCTTCTGGGTTCTTGGGCCTAGCGCAGCCGCAGGTCCGTCTTGAGTTCCGCACCCTCCGGGAGAACGCCCGTCTCGAGGAAACGCCAGAGCGCGACGAGGAGTTTCCGCGCCAGCGCCACGATGCCGATCTTGCGGAGCCGTTTACTCCCGGAACCGAAGCGTTCCTGGTACCACTGCGAGAGCGCGCTCTCCGGCTGGAAGCGCAGCCAGCCCCAGGCGAACTCGATCGCGGCCCCGCGCACCCAGCGGCTCCCAGACTTCCCGATCCCTTGCTCCCGCTCGCTCTTCCCGCTGTCGAAGGGCGTCGGCGTGAGCCCGGCAGCACCCCCCACCTGCTTGCCATTGCGGAAGTCCCGCCAGCCGAAGAACTCCGTCCCGTAGGTCCAGGCCGTATTCATCCCCACCGCCTTCAGGCTGTAGAGCTGGCGCACCTTGTCGAGGGCCGGGCTCTCCTCCTCCCGAAACAAGCGGCGCCGCTCGGCGTCGAGTTCGCGGATGCGTTCGGTGAAGTAGGCGTAGTCGGAGACATAGCGCTTCAGTCTCATGCGGAGACCCACCGGGAGCGCCTGGCCATCGAAGCCCCGCAGTCGCTCGAGCTGGACGCCGAGATCCCGACGCAAGTCGATCGTGCAGCCGTGGTTCGCCAGCAGCCCCTTGATGCGATGGCTGACCCGCGTCCGATCCTTCTTCAGCAACCGTAGCTCGCGACCGAGATGTCGGCGGTCCTCGTCTTCTTCCGAGGGCACGTGCACCACGCTCCAGACCGGCTTCGCACTGCCCGCGCGGTGGCGGGCCAGCAGATCGAGCAGCGCCACCAGATCGATCCGATCACTCTTGGCCCGGCGTTTGCGCCGGCTCACTTCAATACTGGCGGAGTCGACCACGAGATTCTCGATCCCGTTCGCGACCAGGAACCGGTGCAGCCAGAAGCCATCGCGGCCCGCCTCGTAGCAGCTCGCCACCGGCGCATCCGCCGGCAGCCCGAGCCGCTCCTTCGCCCAGGCGATCTGGGCCAGGACCGCCTTCCCGGCGCGCGTCGCCACCTTCCGGCGCAGCGGCTGCTGCCCGAATCCACTCGCGAAGCCGAGCAGCCAGCCGCTCTCGCCGAGCTCCATCGCCATCATCAGCGTCTCGCCGCTTTCGCTATCTTCAATCTTCAAGGCCGTTGCTGTTTGCTTGGACACAGTGTCCCTCCTTGGTTGTTAGTCAGGAGGTTTACAGCAGCGGCCTTCTTCTGTCCGGAGCCTGCTCGCATGGGGCATAGGCTCTAACGGATCGGCGATAAGCTGCCGGCCGCTGACCACCAGCAGAAAGGCAACGAATGCCGCCGCTAGAAGGCTACCAGATTTGGCTAAGGCTATGGCCGGTCAGCTTCATTGCCTTGTTGGGCAGCACGCCACCCCTACCGCTAGCCGACAAAGAACCGGCGCCCCGCTACCACAGCATCGGCTTCGAGCTCCGCGACGCTCCACACATGCTCGCTGTGGTCGTCCTGCGCCGCGCCTCGATGTGCCCTGAGGAGATGCAAAACGAAGGTGCGGACTTCAGCCTCGCCTGGAACCCGGCCGCTGACATCTGCGATCACGCTGACTTCCGGTCCAGTACCGAGTTCCTGTTCGAGTGCGCGCCACCCAGGGACTGTGATTTCGTCGTAGTCTTTGCACCAGTTGATGTAGAGGACCGGCTCGCCGCGAGCAGGGTAGATCCAAGGCGCGCCGTTCTGTTCGAGGGCGCCGAGCCGCCGGAGCGACTCCGCAATCTGGGCCTCCGACGAATCCGCGAAGTGAAGAACAATTGATCGCATTCCCGCCGCCGTGCTGCCCAACGGATTTGCTGTTCAGCGGCGTGGCAACAGCGCCGACACGATCGCTGCAACAGCTTTGTTTATTGCCAGATCGTACCAGATCACTTGGAGCTGAGCTGTTGCCATGTCCGCTGCAACAGCGTGTTATGCGGTAAGCGCCCTAGCACCGATCTTCCCCGTCTAGGAAAGCTTATCGTCTCCGATGACAACTGCGTCCGCGAAAACGAGAAAGACCGTGACCATGCCCGCGAAAAGGGCTGCGTAGTAATAGCCGAAGCCAGCGGCGGGAATCAACAGATTAGCGACGAGTAGTCCAATCACGGACGCGACGAGGCCATACGTGATGTAGGTGATTGGCAGACTGATGATGGCGAAGCTCTGGGTCCCAAGGGTTCGCAGCGGGAGGTAGACCGAGAACAAGCCGAAGGGAACCATGAGAACGATTTGAAGAGCCGAGGCGGTGCGCCACAGTGCAGAGCCGACGACCTCGAGCTGGGCCAGCCAGAGCGGCAGGATGCTGAAGAAAACCTGGAACAGCGAGGAAAACAAGATCGTGAAGAAGCGCTGACGTTGAATGGCAGAGAGAGGGCGGCGGAGCACAGCAGCAACGCTCGCGAAACCCGCCAAGGCGATCGCCACCTCTGCGTGCGTTAGTAGAATTGAATCTATGCCGCCCACGTCTGACCTTGCCGCATAACGGATCGGCGATAAGCTGCCGGCCGCTGACCACCAGCGACGAGGCATCCAATGTCGCCGCCAGGAGGCTACCAAACTTGGCCCGAGCCATGGCCGGTCAGCTTCATCGCCTGGTTAGACGGCGGCCGATCTACCGCTTGTACACGAGAAAGAGATCACCATCTGGATCGCGAATGCGCCAGTCGCGGCCGGCGTTGTCGAGAACTTTCGTGCGACCCGACAGCTGGTTTTCGCGCACCCAGGACACGCGTGCTGGATCGAGACCATCCGGGAGGTGAGTGGTGGACGAGCCATAGACCGGCTCGCGACCGGAGGGGGGAGGGGTGATCAAGGAGGCTGTTGAGCCACGAGGCTTGGCCATGAGAACGCACTCTTGGATGGAGCCGTCGCTCACCTTGCCACGCCAAACGCAGACGCGGCCGAGGGAAAATTCCCGTCCGAAGACGATGCGTACAATCTTGAACCCTTCGGCCTTGTACTTCGGCACCATGTGGCGAACGACGACGCGGGCTTGGCGTGGCGAGTGATCGAAGACCGAGGCTGGACCGAAGATCTTCTCGGTCGTGGGGTCTCGCAAAGGATGGCTGTCGGCCATCTCGTACTTGGGCGGGATCCATCCCTGTTGCAGCGCGATAGCCAACGCGGTGAGGACGAGGCTGGCGAGGCCGATCAGCAGTTCCATTACCGATGGTCTGATGGCTTGCTTGAGGTCCGCTTCTTGAGCTCCGCCTCGGCTCTCTCGATCTCCTCCGCGGTCATGTACTGGACAAGGTCCGATCGACCACCGGAGGCCATTTCAAGATCTTGGGACGCTGCCAGCGTGAACAGCACGTAGGCTTCGATGAAGTCCGCCTTTCGGTTCGACGGGTTCTCAGCCGTGCCCAGGATGTGGTCGGCGGCAATGAGAACGGCGAGGTTGTGCTGCGCCAGCGGAACGCGAGCGTTCGCGGATCGCCGATACCAGCGGAGCGCTTCCGCCTTGCTCTCCTGTACACCTGCACCGCTCTCGTAAAGAACGCCCAGATTATTCTGCGCTCGGGCATCGCCGCGGTCGGCAAGTGGCTGGAAGACGCGCACGGCCGCTGCGAATTCTCCCGCCGCAAATTGTTTGCAGCCCGGCTCCATTGGGCCATCGCAGATGAGAAATCCGTAGACGAGGGGGATCTCCGAGTCTTTGAGGCCGGCCGCGGCAGAAATCGCTGCGGCGAGGAGGACGACAACCAGGGTGGCTACCCGCACGAGACACCTCCTCTTCGCCGCCGTATAACGGATATGGCGCTCAGCTGCCGGCCCGCCGTGAGCCGTGGCTGAATCACTCAAGGATCGATGCCTCCGAGGCTACCAAGCTCGATTGAAACGCGCCGTGGCCGGTCAGCTGCAGCGCCTTGTTAGGCGGCGAACTCATAGGACCCTGCGAAAGATCAACGCAACGAAGTTCCCGCCCGCGATTGCAACGACCAGCCATACGGCCAAGAGATACGGACCCCCAGAAGGTGCCCAGGGCCAGCCCAATGCGTTCGCGACCAAGCAGAGGATCGCGAGAACCGCGAGCAACCACCCATAGGAAGGAGAGGGACGCTCGGCGCGCTGCAGGGCTCGGAGCTGGGGCACGAAGTACGCCAGGGCCGCGAGGCCAGCCAATCCCACTGTTCCGCTCGAGACACGCCAAAGCATCGTCCCAGAGACACCCAAAGAGTTGAGGACGAGAGGCACAGCGCAATAGAACACAGGTGCGATGCTGGAGATCACGATCACACGGATGAAGTAGGAATCGGCGGCCGGAAATCGGCCGTCCCGGGTAGCGAGGACTAAGAAGATGCCGATGAATCCCGCAAAGGCGACAGCCACTTCGGCGGTCGTCTCAAGGAGCGAGGAGTCTGTCACGATTCGCCGCCTAACGAAGAGGATCTCATCCTCGATCCCTCGATGTTCGAGAGGGCAGCGCGCCGCGTGATCGTGGATGAGATCTGTTGAACTGAACCCATAGCACGATGGACGTATTGGGGATTCTATCGGAGGCGAGGGGGTTCGTGCC
>JAJDAP010000040.1 GCA_029261795.1 Deltaproteobacteria bacterium | reverse complement strand
CGACTGCGATTTCGACAACGACGACACCTGCGCCATCAACGACTTCAACCTGTTCCTGCCCGATTTCGTGGCGGGCTCCGACAGCGGCCTCGGCACCGATCAAGACGCAGACGGCGTCGTCGGGATCGGCGACTTCAACCTCTTCCTGCCAGGCTTCGTCGCTGGAGCCCCGGGACCATCCGGGCTTGTGCCGTAGCCTCTCGGGGTTCCGCCAGGGCAGCGACGCGAAACGACCAACCAAGCGGAATGCTCCGAGCCCGGCTCGAACGGCCTGCCGTCTAGCGCTCGAGAATCTCTTCGAGTGCGTAGAACGCCTTCTGGGGGAAACGCTCACGCGGATAGTACTCAGAGATCACAGCCAGCGCCTGGTCGTAGCGCTCTATGTTGAGATGGCGAAGCAGGTACCGCACGTCCGCTTCATCCTGGAACTCCTCGCCGATCCTCATGGCCAGACACTTCATCGCCAGGAGATACCGTGCGTCGGCGCAGAAGACCTTTAGATGTGTTAGTTCAAGATAGGGCGAGAACCTGGCACTCGGACTCAGGAATCCCTTGACCACATCGTTGAGCCATCCCTCTTCCAATCCGGCGCGCACGGCGACGCGCGCAGCCGCCTCCCGAACGTGGCGAGTGGGCGCGAAAACCGCGTCGAGGTCTTTGGTAGAGCCACGAGCCTTGAACACCAGACACATGACGGCCCCACCGACCAGGTAGACCTCGCCGGTTTCCGGGATCTGTGAGAGCTCGTCGTTCAGGAGCTCGAGCAGGTGCTCGATGTCCTGCCTCGAGAGACCAGCCACCTAGACCCTGTCTCCCACACTCGAGTCGATGAAGATATTTCGGCTACGGAACGCGGGCAGCCCATTGGCCAGTAGATGGAGCCTCAGGCTCGTTAGGGAAGAACCAAAGACCGGACTCGAAAGCGGCCGGACCTCCCTGGTCCAGCCCGGGGCTCCCGTGCGCTTCGCGACCGCAGCATGCTCAACCATCGCCGCTACATAGTTGAGCCAATAGTCATCGAGTGGAGCTTGCGGGCGATCTTCTACCGCGGACCGATATTCGCTCGAGGAGAGCCGGCCCAGCAGCTCATTCAGCTCCGCAACGACGAACCCGGGCTCTTCGGTCCGAGCAAGCTCGCTCGTCAGCTGCTGAAACCTGCCCTTGGACTCGGGCAGCACGCGGCTGAGCACCCAGTCAGACATGCTCATCCCAGCGCGGTTCGAGCGGGCCTTGATCACAGCCTTCTCAGCCATGGACACTCGAATCTGGAGCTGTTCTGTCTTTCGCTGCCGTGCGGCCATGGGCGGAATCCTAGTCTTCAGAGCGAAATTGTCAATACAATAGTATTGACTCTTTTCGGTAGATATTTCCATCCCTTGAGTAGTCCCCGCAAGTCCTCCGCAGGTCTTCGCAAGGTGGATACCGCGCAGCAGAGGGCCTTCCCGCTCGGGCGCCGTTCTGCACGCGGCTCAGGAGAGCAGGCCCAGGATCTCGTCGTGCTGGCTCTCTGCGTCCTTGCGGCCCAGTTCGATCAAGGGCCTCGCAAAGCTGCCGTCGAAGTACAGGTAAGAGAACAGGTCGGCTTCGCTTTCCGGGACGCCGCTCAGTGCGGAGCGCATCAGCACTTCTGCAAGGAAGCCCCGGCCTCGTTCGAAGACCTTTCGTCCTTTGTGGGCCGATGCTGCGATCGAGCCGATGTCCTCGCTCGGGCGCACGACGACGGATTCGACGGTCCGGTATTCCAACCCGCGCTCGCGACCGATGGCACCCTGGATGGCATCGATGCATCCGGCGCCCAATGCGCTGGATGCCGCATCCATGATCGTGTTGATGGTTTCCATGCGCCGAATCTCGTGCTCGAGCTGGTCGAGCACGAGCACGTTCAGCATCTTGCCGACGATGAATGCCGGTTGCGCAATTGCGCTCTCGGCTTCCGCACTCACGCGCTCGACGGCCGGCGGAACCTTGAGCCCGACGACGAGAACGCGGTCGGCGCCGAGCCGTAGCGCCGGTGAGAGCGGCGTGTTCACCCGCAGGCCACCATCCACGTAGTAGCCCTCGTCGATTCGCACGGCGGGAAACAGGAACGGAATGGCGGCCGACGCACGGACGTGACGTGCGTCGATCTCCGCATGGATCGCCTGGATGGTGGGGTCCCGGTCCCACGGCCCGGTATCGGCCCCCTCTCCATCAACGAAGACCGTCACCATACCGGTGTGGATCTCGGTGCAGGCGACGCAGAGGTGGGCTGGACGCTTCGCGGCGAGATTCTTGCGCAGACCGCTCCAGGGAATCTGCTGCTCCACGAGACGCTCCAGCGGCGCGATGTCGACCAGCCCGCCCACCACATCCCGCGTCCCGGCAGCAACCCTTGGCCGCAACCCGAGGGCGCGCATGGGAACCCCGAAAAGGTCACCGGGCGTGAGTCTCAACACATGGTCGACCGACATCTCGGTCCAGGTCTCGGTCAGCCCCTTCGAACGAGCGGGTCCCGTCAGATCGGCACTCGCGGCCACGAAGGCAGCGTGGATCGCGCCAACGGATGTCCCGCTCACGATGTCGAACTCGAACCCCTCCGGGAGTTCTGGGTAGATCCGCTCGAACAGATACGAAAGGACGCCTGCCTCGTAGGCGCCGCGGGCTCCGCCACCGGAGAGGACGAGCGCCACTCGCCCGCGCTCACGTTCCGTGCCGCTCACGTCGCGGCTCCGCCGGAAGCCAGCTGCGCACTCCCCGGGTTCGGGTGATGAGTCATTGCGTACCTCCTGATCTGAACCGGGCCGAGTCCGCACCAGCGAGAACGACGACGTCCCGATACTCGGGGACGGTGGCGCGGAACCCCAGTTTCATTTCGGATCGCCGGCGATGGTCAGGCCTCTTTCGGCATGCCACGCCGTGATCACGTCCCAGATCTCGGCGGCCGTCTCCGCAAAGTGGAACGACGCGCGATCTCGAACGCTGATCATTCCTTCCTCGACGAGGAAATCAAAATCGACGAGGCGCCGCCAGTATTCCTCACCGACCAGGACGACCGGAAGCGGCGCGCGCTTGCCGGTCTGGATCAGACATAACGTCTCGAACAGTTCGTCGAGCGTTCCGAATCCGCCGGGGAGCGCTACGAGTGCCCGGGCGCGCAGCATGAAATGAAGCTTCCGGATCGCGAAGTAGCGGAACTGGAAGCTCAGCTCCTGAGAAAGATAGGCGTTGGACAACTGCTCGTTGGGCAGCGCGATGTTGAGCCCGACCGAGAGCCCCCCCACTTCGAGCGCTCCGCGATTGGCCGCTTCCATCGCGCCCGGCCCGCCGCCCGTCATGATCGCGAGGCGACCGTCGGGCGCATCGGGTCGGTGGCGGCCCACGATGCGGCCGAGATCGCGACCGATGCTGTAGTAGCGGCTGTACTCGGCTCGTCGCTCCGCGGCGCGATGCGCAGCTTCACTCGCCGAATCCTGCGGCGCCTGAGCGGCTCGAAGGCGCGCCTCGGCGAGTTCGTGCTCGGCGCTCTCGGGATCGCTGAGCCGAGCACTGCCGAACACGACGATCGTGTGGCGGACATCCTGCTCGAGAAGACCGAACTCCGGCTTCAAGTACTCGAGGTCCAACCGAATCGAGCGGAGTTCCGGGCGCCCGAGCAACTCGAGATCACGATCGGCCGGTAGCGCTGCGGAGCCCGTCAGGGCGGAGGCAACCCGGTCTTCAGCGTGTTTCGAGTTCAAGCGGGGACCGCGCGCAGCGATCGCCGCTGCTCCCCCGCCAGTGGCCGATCTGCCTGGACGACTTCGGGCATCGTCATGTACGGCTCCTCCGCGCGACTTCTGTAGCAGCGTCCGTGTCGAGGCCGGCGCTCGAAGTCTCGTACAGATCCGAAGTCGACCCAGCCAGGACCACCCTCGCCTCCTGGCAGGATACGCGAGCGCGACCCGACTCGCCGTCTCAGCTGTCGTGGCGGCGCTCGGCTTCAAGCGCCGCTCCCAACGCTCTCGCCCGCGCTTCGAGCGCGAACAGCCGGCGGCGCAGGTGGAGTGCGACGTCGACGCCGGCCGCGTTGACTCCGAGTTCCTCCATGAGTACGCGGGCGAGTCGTAGCTCGTCCGCCTCACTCGGCTCCAGTTCGTCTCCCTCAAAGAGTCCCTCGCCTCGGAGCCGCTGGAAGAATGTCGCGCCTCTCTCCGTCCCCAGGTAGACGAGGACCTCATCGGTCTGGATACGTTTCACGCTCATCAGAAGAGCTCCTTGCGAATAGCAGGATCCTCGAAGGGTTGGAGTGCCGCGAGCGACTCCCGCGCAGCCTCATCGAGATCACGTGGGACGCGAATCTGGATCCGCGCGAAAAGATCGCCGGGCGTACCCTCGCCCGGCGCAGGAACGCCCTTCTCCCGCAACCGCAGCCGCGTACCGCCGTCCGTGCCCGGCGGAATCGTAAGGGTCACGCGCCCGTCGAGGGTGGGAACCTCGATCTGCGCGCCTTCGATCGCCTCGCGCACCGAGATGGGCAGGGTGAACGCGAGGTGGCTGCCCTCTCGCTGGAAGACACGGTGCGGCCGGACCTTCAGCCGGACGTACAGATTACCCGGCGGCGCACCACCGACTCCGGACCCACCCTTTCCGGCGAGTCGCAGGCGCGCACCGTCCTTCGTGCCCGGTGGAATCTGGACGGTCAGCGTCTCCGGCTCGAGACTGCCGTCCGCTGTGGGTCGGCTCAACGTCAGGCGCTTGCCCCCTCCACGAATCGCCTCTTCGAACTCGAGCTCGAGACTCGCCTCGAGATCGGCCCCAGGCAGCTGAAACTCGCGTCCGTCCGCGGCTCGGCCAAAGATACCTCCGAGGAGATCGTCGATGTTTCCGAACTCGAAATCATGGGCGGACCCCGCAGCCGCCGGATCGCCGGCGAAACCGAAGCGGGAGCCGAAGGCTTCGCGCGCCCTTCTCGCTTGGTCAGCATCGAAGCCGGTTTCCAACGACACCTCACCAAATTCGTCGTAGTTGCGGCGCCGCTCAGGGTCACCGAGCACTTCCCATGCCATCGAGATCTGCTTGAAGCGCTCTTCTGCTGGAGCATCACCGGGGTTCAGGTCCGGATGGTTCTGCCGCGCGAGCTTTCGATACGCCTTCTTGATCGCAGCGTTGTCGGCGTCCTTGCCCACTCCGAGGGTTTCGTAGAGGTCGTTCTGGTCTGCCATGGAAAAGGGCTCTCATGCGTGTCAGCGGGGACGGAACGGTTCGAGCGGATGGTAGGCCGGGCCGACCACGCGCGGGACCTCGAGATTGCAGGGAACCCGGCGCGCCGGAGCGAGGCCCAGCTGCACGAATTGAGACAATTCGCCCAGCTGGCTTCGCGAGCAAGAGCCCGATCTCTCGTTCGCGGATCGCTTGGGATGAGCCGGCGGTGCCACTCGACCCCGACCGGGGTCCAGTGCGCCGACCCCGACAGGAACTCGGAAGCGCGCAGCCCGTACGCAACCACCCGCAATCAGGTCCCGGCCATCATCGACCGATGAGTTCCTCCTGGAGGTCACGTGATGCAGAAGGCCATCGGGATGTTGCTCATCGTGCTCGCGCTGTGGACAGGGATCGAGCTGTACACCAGGGGCCCGTCGGGAGCGTTCGACGGCGCTTTCGCATTCCTGCTCGACGACGAGGAGCGCGAAGAGGGCTATTCGTGGGCGGGTGAGCGGGCCGGCAACAAGCTCCGCCAAAAGCACGAAGAACGGGCGGACGCCATCAACCGGTTGACCGGCGACTGAGGGTCACGTTGACTTCTTGTTCCCGACCCAGAAGTCCAACCGATTGAAATCACTGGCGCCCCCGAGAGGACTCGAACCCCTGACCCTGGCCCATCGGCCGAGCCCGATGGGCTGGTTCGCGCAGAGTAGTGCGCTCGAACCCGCGCCTGCCCTGGCGCCCCCGGCACGACTCTGAACGTGCGACCCTCGGTTTAGGAAAACGGCCTGGGCCCAAGGAATGACGCCTACTTGACGCTCCGTCTTGCAGGGAGATGCAAGGGGCTGCCCCAAGGTGCACCAAAGGCGTCTCCAGGCGTCTCCTACTGAGCCGCCGGGTATGCCGGAGGAAAAGAACCTGAAACTAGAGCGGTCGGTCGCGGACCGGGCGCTCGACAAGCAGATATTGCAGGACGCCCTCTCGAGGAAACTCTGACGTTCGCCGAGCCACGCGAGCGGGTCCGGACAGCCGAGGAGTGGGACTGGGAAGTGAGCGCCGCGCGTGTGGGTCTTCCGGTTCCATGGCAGCAGTCATCGGTACGTCAGCCGGAGCCGCGGCAAGAGTCGCATCGATCGCGGCTGCGAGAGATCGCGATGGCATGTCCTCGGTACCGCAATCGGCGGCTGACGGTGCTTCTTCACAGGGAGGCTTGGCAGGGGAATGGGAAAGGCGTGGTTCGGCTGTACCGACCCCCGGGCGTCCATGTCCTCGCGAAACGGCGGAAGAAGCGCGCCAGCGGGTCACGCCTGCCGCTTCCGATCCCGCGGGGACCGAACCCCGAATCAGTTCGATGCGTGGGCATACGACCGTGGAATCGAGCGGGAGCCTGCTTAGCTCGGTCGTCGCGACGCACGACGAGACCCGCTGCGCTCTCCGCATTCGCTACCGCTGTGCCACCAACGCATAGTCTCGGTCGGAAAAGAGCGTGTCATTGAGACGGGCGGTGTTGCGTTTGTAGAGATCGACGAGCGTTTCGGTGGAGGGATCGGTTTCGGTTCTTTGAATCGACCCGCGAGAGGGCCCCCGATCATCTCTTACGTGTAGCGCGCTGTGATGGAGAGGGTGGCGCCACGTTTTCTCTCTCGCTGATCCCCGAGAGCAGCCCGAGCCCCGTGCGTTCCGCGAGCTCGCGCCGGGTGCGCGCTTTCAGGTTGCGGCTGTGGGACCCAACGTCGCTCGCGCCCGAGTGGAACTCGGGCGCGAGGCTCGCCAGGAGGGGTGGGCGGGGACACCGAACAGGCCGGGCGCGATCCCAAGAGGAAGCCAGTTGCGGCCACTGCGATTCGCAACGGGCCGCCCGCCCCTTCCTGGAGTCGCCGATTTTCCTGCCGTGATCTCTTCCCTGTTGCGCACCGCGTCTCCAAGTTGCCGCCTTGTTGCGCCCTCTCGAAGCGGGCAGCGGGTACCTTGAGGAGTTTCGACGCCCTGGATGTTCAATGTTCCCTGGTCCGTAGAACCACGGTGCGTGCGCTCGCCTATCGCGGCCAACATGCTATCCGCTCGCGGCGGGGTTTCAGGGAGCCTCTCGTCACGATCAGGAAGCTCAAGAGGATGCGTGACACCTGGGCCACAGGTTCGCGCTCAGGCGCCGACAGGAGGCGGATCGGGCATTCAAGCCGCGTCTTGGCTCGAGGTCTGGGTATCGACGCTATGTCAAGTCGCTACCGAGCGGCAGCGGGCGACGCGCGAGTCTGGTTGCGAAATCTCCGCTCCCTGGCTCGGCGTCGCCGCGATCGACGTCTCCCTGGTCGAGGTCCCGCAACGCTGACGTGTGGACGGGAAGGCGAGCTCGGCGAGCCGCGCAGCGATCGTTTCCCCGCTGTGGACCGTGCTCCGTGGTTTCCAGGAGCCACCGTCCGTATTGCTACGGGATCGATGCAGTCCTTCACGGGATTTTCTCGCAGTTGCTTCCCGCCGATGAGCCTTGAGGGAGAGCGCCGCGGAAGCTCATCCGATGATCATCTGGGCCTCCGCCGCCGGCTGCACAACGGCGCTGGAGACTTCGAGTGACGCACGAGCAAGGAAGGGGCAGGTCAAGCATGGACCCGAAGCACGAGACGCGGAGGCTGCATCCGTCGCCGAGCGAGTTGGATGAGGGCGATGCCCGGGCACAGCTAGCTGAGATCCTGGAAGCCCTGCCGGACACAGTCGCCCTGTTCGACGCCGAGGGCCGGCTGGTCATCTTCAACGCCGAGTACCGGGAGGAAAGCCTGTCGGACGTCGTCCGGCCGGGCGTCCGCTTCGAAGATATCGTGCGTGCGGCGATCGACCGCAAGCTGCTACCAGTCCCCGGCGGAGACGCGGAAGCCTATGCTCGCTCGCTAGTAGAGGAGTGTCGCGCCGGGGGCGCCGAAGGCGTGGTACGGATCAGCGACGATCAGTGGATGTTATTTCGCTCTCGTCGCACCACCACTGGAGGCTTTTTGATTGTTCGAGGCGATGTCACGCAGGTCGTCCGGTCGCACCGGGAGCGGCTCGGCCAGGAAAGCGGGAAGAACGAGGCGCTCAGGACGGAGATCGAGCGGCGGCGACGAACCAAGCAGGAACTGCGCGCCAGCGAGGCGCGCTATCGCGCGCTGTGCGACAACGCGCTCGACGTTATCTGCGAGACTGACGGCGAGGGCAACGTCCTCTACATCAGCTCCGGTGTCGAGCGGATGCTCGGTGTCCCACCCGCGGAGCTCACGGGAAAGTCGTTCCGGAAATTCCTCCACATCGAGGACGTGGAGGTCCTCGCCGGCCAACAAGGGCAGGAGGAGGTAGCGGGAGAGTCGCAGGGCATCAGATTCCGCGCTCGCCACCGCAATGGAGAGTGGCGCTGGCTCGAGGCAAGTTGGAAGGAGTTCCAGAATGAGGAAGGCGCCGGCCGCGTGGCGGCGGTGATTCACGACGTCACGGACGGTCGGCGGTCGGAGCTCATGTTCCGCGGCCTCGTGGAGGCCGCCCCCGACGCGATGCTCATCGTGAACTCCACGGGAAAGATCGAGCTGGTGAACGAGCAGGCCGAGGAGCTGTTCGGCTACGCGAGGGAAGAGCTCCTGGGAAGGCTGCCCGAGCTCCTGGTTCCGGAGCGCTCGAAGGGAGTGCACGTGGCGCTCCGGCAGGAGGCCACCAGCCGTGGCACCCGGCACCAGATGGGATCTGGCCGCCGGATCTATGCTCTTCACAAGGACGGTTTCGAGTTTCCCGTCGACATCTCGCTGAGCCCTCTGCAGACCGAGGAAGGTGGACTCGTGGTCGCAAGCATCCGAGACGTGACCAAGTCGGTCCGCTCGGAGGAGAAGATCTGGAACCTCGCCTTCTACGACAGCCTGACCGGGCTGCCGAATCGCCGGCTCTTTCACGATCGCCTGAGCGTGGCCCTTCAGCTTGCGAGACCGCACGGCCATCTCATGGCGTTGCTGTTCGTCGACCTCGATCGCTTCAAGCTGGTGAACGATCAGTTCGGGCACGCGGCCGGCGACGACCTGCTCTGCGCAGTATCCGAGCGCTTCCTGGCATGCATCCGGGGCGGCGACTCGATCGCGCGTCTAACGTCCGAGGCCGACGACGAAGGCGATGACGGCCGCCTCTTCCGCCTCGGCGGTGACGAGTTCACCCTGCTCTTGAGCGAAATCTCCACAGCGGAGGACGCCATGAAGGTCGCGAACCGCCTGCTGAACAGCCTCTCCATCCCCTTCCAGATCGGCGATCGCGAGGTGCACGCGACCGCCAGTATCGGAATCGCATTATACCCGCACGACGGAGAGGACGCGGACGACTTGATGGCAAGCGCGGACGCTGCCATGTACCACGCCAAAGCTGCGAATCCCAACGTCGCTGCGTTCCACACGGCCGCCATGACGAAGGCGGCTCGGCGGACCTTCGCGTTGGAGGACCAGCTCCGTGGGGCGCTCGAGAAGGGAGAGTTCTCGGTCCTGTACCAGCCCATTCGCGACGGTATCAACGGAGCGCTCGTCGGAGCCGAGGCCCTGCTTCGATGGAACAGTCCAGAGTTCGGTCAGGTCTCCCCCGACGAGTTCATCGGGATCGCCGAAGCGGCGGGTCTGATCCATCCGATCGGCGAGCGGGTGCTGCGGACAGCCTGTGCACAGCATCGAAATTGGCAGGAGGCGGGCTTCCGGGCCATCCGCATTGGCGTGAACGTGTCCGGAGTTCAGTTCCAGAATAAACGCTTCGCCGAGCTTGTGAGTCAGGTGCTGCTAGAGACAGGAACGAGAGCTTCACACCTCGAGCTGGAGATCACGGAAAGCACTGTTATGCAAAACGACTTCGCCACGGCGGAAGTGTTGCGGAAGCTCAGCGATCAGGGGGTGAGCCTCGCCCTCGACGACTTCGGTACCGGCTATTCCTCGCTCACGTACCTGAGGCGATTCCCCTTGAGCCGTGTGAAGATCGACCGGTCCTTTACGCAGGGGCTCCCGGAGAACGCTAGCGACGTGGCGCTCACCCGCTCGATCGTCGCAATGGCGCACGGGCTGGGACTCGGGGTCGTGGCAGAAGGAGTAGAGACGGAGGCGCAGGCCGAGTGCCTCCGGGAGCAGGGCTGCGATGACCTCCAGGGTTTCCTGTTCAGCCGACCGGTTTCGGCCGAGGAGTTCGCACGGTTCCTCGAGAAGGAAAAGGACGAGGCGTCGTAGCGAATAGGACTAGCGTGCGGGCACTCTGTTCGAGGACCAATAGGCGGTGGGTCGTTGAGCGTTCGACGTCGAACGACCCAACGCGAAGGATCATCTCGCCTTCGGCATGGGAATTCACTTCTGCCCCGGCGCCGCCCTCGCGCGAGAAGAGACCCGAATCGCCATCGAACTGGCGCTCGACCGGCTTCCGGGCCTCCGCCTCGCAGCGGGCAACGACTTCGCCCGCCACCCCAGCATGCTGCTGCGCGGACTGAAGCGTCTCGACCTGGTGTGGGACGCGCCGCGCTGAGGCGGACGCCCGTCGGCCGAGCCCGCTACGCCACGTTGGGGCGTGTCGCGGGCGCGACAGGTCTCTGGCTCTGGGCGCGAATTTGCGCCCAGCGCAGCGGCGAGAGGATCTGGGCCCACCAGGTCATGGGGAAAGCCTCCAGATCGACCAGGCCGATCTCCTCGGGCGGCTTTCGGTTCGCAGGCAGGAAGCGCGTTCCGAAGAGCGTGTCCCACACGATGACGGTCTGACCGTAGTTGTGATCCGCCTCTTCGACCGTCTTCGAGTGATGCCAACGATGGAGCTCGGCCATGCTGAAGAAGTGATTCAGCGGGCCGAGGCGCAGCTGCAGGTTGGCATGCTGGAAGATGCCGTGGACCGCGGTCACCAGGGTGAAGAGTCCGAGGACCTCGATCGGGCTGCCGAGAATGACGAGCAGGCCATAGGAGGGAATGAACGTCAGGAGCGAATCCACGGGATGGAAGCGGCCGGCGTTCAACCAGTAGAGACGCGGCGCACTGTGGTGGACGGCATGGATGCGCCACAGACCCTCCCACTCGTGCTCCCATCGGTGCACCCAGTAGCCCGGCAGCTCCCCGATCACGAGGGCCAGCGCGGCCTGGGCGAGTAGCGGCCATTCCGCAGGCCAGAGGCCCAGGCCGATCGCGTTCGAGAGCCAACCCGCGAGCGCCACGCCACCCGCGAGCACGAACGGGGTCAGCAGCGCGACGAGGCCTCCGATGCTCAGGCTATGGATCGCATCGACGCGTACGTCCTTGCGCCCTCGGTTCCAGCTCCGGTGGTAGGGGTAGACGTGCTCGAGGATCGCGACGACGGCGAACGCGGCGAACTGTGGGCCGAGCAGCGCCAACGCTGCAGGGGTTCCCGTGGCCATCAACTGCATCGTCCACAAGACCGCGCCTAGCATCACCACTGGGAAGATCAACCATTGGAAGAGCGCGGGTGCGGTTCGATGAGCCTGAGCGCTAGATGTGGTCACGGGCGGACACTACCAACCAGCCCTGCCGCCTCGAGCAGGGCGTGGAGTTCGGCTCGGGTCTGCTCGTCCCCGGCGCGGTCCTCGGCCGATCGCGGCGTCCGGCCCGGGCCCGCCTCGATGCCGCGAAGATCGACCCCCATGCGGAAGCCCTCCGGAAAATCGGCCGCGCCGAAGAGCGCATCGAAGAGGACCGCGATCTTCTCCTGCACTGGCCGGGCCTCATCGATGCGGCCCGCCGTCGCGAGATCGAAGAGTTTGCGGGTGAGCTCGGGCGCCACGCCGCTGGTCGCGTTGGTGCCGCCATCGCAGCCGGCCTCGAGCATGTCGAGCAGGCAGGCATCCCACCCCGTCATGAACGAGAAGTCCGGGCGCTCCGGGCGGATGGCTTCGATCATCGATTTCATGAATGGCAGATCGCCGGACGAATCCTTGATCGCGGCAATCCGGGCGTGCTGGCTGGCCAAGCGCCGTACGGTATCGAGGTCGATCGGCGAGGCGAACATCGGAATGTTGTAGAGCGTGACGTCGATGGGCGTATTGCGTCCGATCTCGTCGAAGTAGGCGTAGACACCGCCGGGCGAGAGCGCGTAGTAGAACGGCGAGACGATGGCGACGGCATCGGCACCGAGCTTCGCGTAGTACTCACAGGCTGCCAGCGTTTCCCTCGTGTTGGCTTCGGCCGCACCGGCCAGCACCGGTACGCGTCCCTGCGTCTGGTCGACCACGATCTCGATGATACGCCGACGCTCCTCGGGTGTGAAACGCGTGAACTCACCGGTCGAGCCGTTGGGGTAGAGGCCATGGATGCCGCGCTCGATCAACCAATCGACATAGCGTCGCAGCTCCGGCTCGGCGATCTCGCCTGAGGCGGCGAGGGGCACGACGTGCGGGCAGTAGATGCCACTGAATCGGGGTCGCTCATTCATCATCTTCGAGACGATAGAAGAGACTGGCCGTGCCGCCGAGGATGGCGGCCCGCTCATCCGCTTCCAGGCCTTCGAACAACTCCTGGGACGCCGCCCACCAACGATCCGGCCCGCCTGCGAGTTCGACCACGGGCCAGTCGCTTCCCCACATCAGCCGGCCGGGACCGAAGCTCTCGAGCAGGTGCGCCACGTAGAGCCGCAGGTCGTCGCTGCACCAGCCTGCCGCCGCTTCGGTCACGAGCCCGGAGAGTTTGCAGAAGGCGTTCGTCTCCTTCGCCAGCGTCGTCATCGAAGCCGCCCATTCCTCGAAGCCGCCGGAGCGGATCTCGGGCTTGGCGCCGTGGTCGATGACAACGCGAAGTTCGGGATATCGCCCGAGAAGTGTGAGCAGGTGGCGGAGATGGCGCGGCTGCACGAGTGCATCGAGGCTGATTTCGTGCTCGGCGAGCGCGCGAAGCCCGGGGCTGAGTGCCTCGCCAAGCATCCAATCGTCGGCCGGGATGTCCTGGACCATCGGCCTCACGCCGCGCAAGGCCCCGCGCCCGGTGAGCTCGCCGAGCGTTCGCTCGACCTCGTCGGGTTCATCGAGGGGGACCCAGCCCACCACGGCAGCGACCCACTCGGTGCGGTCAGCGAGTTCGAGCAGGTACCGGGTCTCCGCGACCGAGGCAGCAGCTTGAACGAGCACAGTCGACGTCACCCCGGCCCGCTCGCGGAAGGGCTGGTAGTGCTCTGGACCGAAGTCCCGATACAGCACCTCGTTCTCAGGAGTGAGCCAGCCGTAGTCGTCTCTTGCGGTCGTCCAGAAATGCTGATGCGCATCGATGACGGGTTTCATGCTCCGATGCTATCCGAACGGCGCAGCCGTTGACGGACCTAACCAGGTCGGCCAGTGTGGCCCGGTGCCCGTCATCACGAAGCTGAGTGCCCACGACATCCGCTTTCCGACCTCGGACGCCCTGCATGGCTCCGACGCGATGAATCCGGATCCCGACTATTCGGCCGCGGTGGCAATCCTGGCGACCGACGCCCCCGGGCTCAGCGGCCATGGTCTCACCTTCACGATCGGTCGCGGCAACGAGGTTTGTGTCGCCGCGATCCAGGCGTTCGAGCGACACGTCGTGGGTCGGGACCTCGACGAGATCGAGGCGGACATGGCAGGCTTCTGGCGTTCGCTTGCCGGCGATAGCCAGCTCCGCTGGCTCGGGCCGGAGAAAGGCGTCGTCCACCTCGCCATGGCCGCGGTCGTGAACGCCGCCTGGGATCTGCTCGCGAGGCGAGCGGGCCAACCCCTCTGGAAATACCTCTCCAGCCTGAGCCCGGAGGCGATCGTGGGCGCGGTCGACTTCAGACACATTTCCGACGTGTTGACGCCGGCCGCGGCCCTCGAGCTACTCGAGGCCAGGCGCTCCGGTCGAGCCGAGCGCGAGCGCGAACTACTGCGAGATGGCTATCCCGCCTACGTCACCTCCGCGGGCTGGCTGGGTTACGACGAGGATACGATCCGCACGCGCTGCCGCGCCGCAGTTGTAGAGGGATGGACACACTTCAAGATCAAGGTCGGCGCCGACCTCGCGGATGACATCCACCGCTGCGGCATCGTGCGCCAGGAAATCGGCCCCGATCGCAAGCTGATGGTGGATGCGAACCAGGTGTGGGAGGTCGACGAAGCCATTCGACACATCGAGGCGCTCGCCGGCTTCGACCTCTGGTGGGTCGAAGAGCCCACCAGCCCCGATGACATCCTCGGCCACGCACGCATAGCAGAGGCCGTGCACCCGATTCGCGTCGCGACGGGCGAGCACTGCCACAACCGCATCATGGTGAAGCAGTTCCTGCAAGCCCGTGCGGTGGACGTGTTGCAGATCGATGGCTGTCGCCTTGGCGGCGTGAACGAAGTGATCGCATCCCTCCTGCTCGCGGCCCACTTCGACGTACCCGTCTGCCCCCATGCCGGTGGCGTCGGGCTCTGCGAGCACGTTCAGCACTTCTCGGCGTTCGACTACATCGCCGTCAGCGGCACGCTCGAAAACCGCATCACCGAATTCGCCGACCATCTCCACGAGCACTTCGTGCACGCCGTCCAGATGCGAGGCGACCACTACGTACTGCCCTCGGCTCCCGGGCTCGGCGTCGAGTTCAAGCCGGAGAGCCTGGCCCGCTACGCGTTCCCGAACGGACCGGTCTGGCGCGCGCGGCGCTGAGAACCAGAACCGTCG
>JAJDAP010000039.1 GCA_029261795.1 Deltaproteobacteria bacterium | reverse complement strand
GCCGGTCCACTCCTGGACCCCGCTGCCGCTCCGGGCTGACCCGTCCCCACTGCCCCAAAGCGAATGCCGTGGAACCGACCGGCGGCTCTTCGCTCAGCCGGCCGCCGCCGAAGGTCCCGAAGGGTCGAGCGGAACCCCTGGGAGCTCACCTCGTTCTGCTCCCCATCGTTGTGAGGCGGTCGTGGGACCTGCGCCTAACGCTCCTCCTCAGCGTCCTCGAGAGGCGAGGTCTCGTCCTCCTCCTCGGCGGCTTCTGATTCGAGTTCGATTTCGAGCTGGCGGCGTTGATCCGCTGAGGTCTGCTGTGCCTTGGTTCGTTCTTCCTGGATCTCGATCGCGAGTTCGCGCCGGGCCTCGTTCGCGAGCGAGCGTTCGGCTTCGATGCGGCCGCGTTTCAATGCGATCAAGCGACGCTCGAGCAGTCGGGTGCGCTTCGCGGCAAGGGCCTGCGGGAGCCTCGGGCTCTTCACGCCGGGCGCGTGGGTCACCTGCACGCTGGCGATGGTCTCGGTTCCATCGGCGGCCCTTGCCTTCACTTCGAGCACGTTGATTCCCGTTTGCAACGGTATCAGGGCTGCGAAGGAGCCATCGGCCGCAGAACTGCTTTCGAGCGCGGCCTTGTCGAGGGTCGCATTGCGGATCTCGAGGCTCTCGATGTTCGCGAAGCTCACGTTCTCGACGATTTCCACCAGATCGCCAGGCTCGCGGACCGGGGTGAAGAAGCCGCCGGTCACGTTGGCCATCTCGACTGCGGCGGTGGGGCCTGAAAGCGCTTCCGGCCCGATCGCAAAGGAGTGGATCCGGATGCCGGCACGCTCGGCCTGGCTCGATGCGCGAATCACCGAGCGAATGTCCTGGCGCTTGTTCCGATAGGGGAGGTTGGGCTGCCCATCGGTGAAGAACATGATGATTTTCTCGCTGTCGGGATCGGGCGTCGAGAGCGAACCGCGGAAGCCGCGCAGTTCTCGGATCCCGAGGCGGATCGCCTCGGTCATGTTCGTCTGGCCCGTCGGCCCACGCTCCCAGACGTGGTCGAGGGCGTCCTCGATCTGCTCGTAGTCGGTCGTGAGTGGCGATTCCGTGAGCGCGTCGGGACGCCCGCTGCCTCCGATCGTGATCACGATCGTGCCGCGTTGGGAGTCGTCCTCGGCGGTGCGGCCGTTGAAGGTGACCAGACCGACGCGCGTGTTTCGCGCATCGAGGTTTGCGAGTACGCGGCGCGCCGCCATCAGCTCCGCGGCGAGCACCGAATCACCCGCGTCGGTATTGCCGAACAGGCCGCCCATCCGATCCTCGCCGACCACGCCGTTCCCGTTCAGATCGATACCAGTGGCCATCGCGGTGGAACCCGAGGTATCGATCACGAACAACACATCGAAGCGCCGGAATTCGCCGAGCAGCGCCAGCGCGCGCCCGGCCAGGAAGGCGCCCTCCGGGTCGCCGATGTAGTCGCCGTCGGACGGGTACTCGATATCGACGAGGAGCTCCGTCGACAGCGCGCCGGCTTTGCCGAGCAGCGGGCCATCCGCGTCCGCCGGGCGTCCGGCACGTTCGTTCAGAGCCAGCTCGTCGTCGACGCTCGTTTCGCGCTCGGCGTCCTCGCCCGGGGCATCAGCGGTCTGAAAGCGGGAAAACGGAATTCCGAGCCCACCCTCGGCGGGGGTCCGAAGTGCAGAAACGATCGCCCCGATCGGGGCGACGCCGAGCCGAAGGGTTCCCGAATCCGGATAGGCCGCCTCGACCAGGCCGATGACCGTCCCCTCCGGCACGCGGATCACGGGCGCTCCGCCCCAGCCGCGCAAGTCCGCGCGGACATCGAGCATCACCTCGATCTCGTCACTCGAGCCCCGTCGGACCGTGCCCCAGAGATCGTCTTGGTCCTGGGGAATCGAGGCTGGAACGCCTAACAACTGAACCCGAAGTCCGGCCAGCTCCTTCGGATCCGAGAGGTCCGGGGTCAGCGAGCGCACGCCTGTGGGTTCGCGATCGAGGGCGAAGGCCAGGTAATCGTCCTTGAGACTTGCGCCCTCTTCGGAGTAGGGCCTGCCCGGCGGCACCACGAAGCGGTTCGAGACGCTCACGGTCTCCTGGCTGTGGCCCAGTTCGAAGGTCACCTCGCCGGCGTCGGCCATCAGGTCGAGTTCGTGAGCGTGGGCCGTGGTGATCGCCACCGCCTGGGGCAAGGCCGCGACCTTCAGGAAGAAGGCCGTTCCCGAGCCGAGCACCTGGTCGCCGACCTGGTAGCGCGGGCGGGCCACGGCGGTCGTACTGTCCGCTGCGGGTGCTGCCGATAGGGTCGATGCGGCGGCCAGTAGGAGCCCGATCGCGAGCGCGGGGAACGCGTGGGATGTGACAGCGCTACGGGGCATCATCGATGCGCGAGGATAACTGGAACGCAGATGGGGCACGAGGCGCAGACTCCAGCCTTTCAGGCATGCGGGCGGCGGCATCGCGACCCGGCGTTCGGTTGGATACGTTCCGCAGCCGGGGGAGGTTTTTGTGAGAGGAAACCAGAAGCGCGCGGCGAGGGTCTCGGCTCGCAGGCGTCTGGCACGAATCGGCTTGCATGCCATCGCAGTGGCCAGTCTCTGCCTGGCGGCGATTTCGCCCCTCGCCGGGGTTTCAGCATCGGCCGCGGAGGAGCCTCCGGCCGGTTTTGGCACCGTCATCGTCGACGCCGGCCATGGCGGCGGTGATCACGGCGCGGCCGGGCCGGCGGGCCTTCTCGAGAAGGACCTGGTGCTGGACGTGGCCGAACGCGTTGCGCGGCGACTTCGCGCAAGTGGCCTGAGCGTGATCCTGACGCGATCGAGCGACGAATTCGTGGCCCTCGAGGAGCGGACCCGGGTCGCCAACGAGGCTGGCGCGGACTTGTTCGTCTCGATCCACGCGAACGCTTCCCAGTACAGGGGGGTGCGTGGCATCGAAACGTTCTTCGCCTCCCCGGATGCCACCGACGAAGCGGCCCGGGAACTGGCGAACACCGAGAATCAGGCCTTCGGGCCCGCCGCCGCCAAGCTGGCGAAGGACGATCCGCTGCTGGCGATCCTGGGCGACCTGCTCGCGAACGAACATTTGAGCGATTCCCAGGAGTTTGCGCGGACCGCCCAGCAGCGGCTCGCCTCGTCGCGGAGCCGCGGCGTCAAGCAGGCGCCGTTCGTGGTGTTGATGGGCGTGCGCATGCCCGCGGTGTTGGTGGAGATCGGCTTTCTGACGAACTCTGGCGAAGAGCGCGCATTGCAGAGTGAACGGGAACGGGACCGTCTTGCTCGCGGTCTGGCAGAAGCCGTCGCTGAATTCCGGGTGCGACAGAATACACGATTGGGCGTTTCGCCCGGCGCAGGAGGCGGACGATGAAACGCATGGATGGTCGCGGTTACGGAGAACTCCGGCCTATCAAGATCACACCGGACTTCACCCAGAACCCGTTGGCGTCGGTGTTGGTCGAGTTCGGACAGACCAAGGTTCTCTGCACGGTCTGCAACGAGGAGAAAGTGCCGCGCTTCATGTCGGGCTCCGGCAAGGGCTGGGTCACCGCCGAATACTCGCTGTTGCCGGGCTCCACCGACCGGCGCACCGACCGTGAGGCCGCGCGCGGGAAACAGGGCGGTCGGACGCTCGAGATCCAGCGTTTGATCGGCCGCAGTCTGCGGGCCGTGGTCGATGCCAAGGCCCTGGGAGAACGCACGCTCTGGGTCGATTGTGACGTGCTCCAGGCTGACGGCGGAACCCGCACCGCGTCGGTCACCGGCGCCTGGACGGCACTCGCCATGGCGACCTGGCGTCTGCGCCGACGGGGTGCCATCGACAAGGAGCCGCTGCGAGACTCGATGGCCGCCGTCTCGGTCGGCTTGATCGACGGCCACGTGCTGCTCGATCTGCCCTACGAGGAAGACTCCCGAGCCGATGTCGACATGAACGTGGTCGCGACGGGCTCCGGCGAACTGGCCGAGGTGCAGGGGACCGGCGAGGGCACCACCTTCAGCCGCAATCAGCTCGACGAACTGACCGACGTCGCCCTGGCAGGAATCGCCGAGTTGACCCGTCTCCAGAAGGAGGCACTGGTCGCCGCTGGCGCCGTCGATTGAGCTCGGCACGCCTGGTGCTGGCCAGCGGCAATGCCGGAAAGCTGGCCGAGTTTCGCGCGTTGCTCGCGGCCTACCCGGTCGAATGGGTCGGTCTCGGAGAGTTCCCGGGCATCTCGATGCCCGAAGAGGGCACGGACTACCGACAGAACGCGATCGAGAAGGCTCGCACCGTGGCACTGGCGACCGGTCTCCCAGCCATGGCCGACGATTCGGGGCTCGAGGTAGCCGCACTCGGGGGCGCGCCGGGTCCGCTATCGGCGCGCTACGGCGGGCCCGGCCTCGATGACGACGGGCGGCTCCAGAAGCTGCTCGCTGCGATGGCCGAGGCCGACGATCGCCGCGCTGCCTTCGTGTGCTGGGCAGCCCTCGCCCGTCCAGACGGTCGCTGTGTAACGCGCGAGGGCGTCTGCACGGGCGTGCTGCTTCGCGTGGCAACCGGCGGAGGGGGATTCGGCTATGACCCGATCTTCCAGCCCGATGGCCATGCGGTTTCGATGGCGGAACTAGCGAGCACCGAGAAGAACGCGATTTCCCATCGAGGCCTCGCGCTCGCCGCGCTCTCGCCGGAACTCGAAGCCCTTGTGGCCTGGGGCTAGCGCGCCAGTGCGGCGAATTGCTCCTCGGGGGTCAGCAGGTTCGGGTCGTACCGTTCGATCGCGCGGCGCAGCCGGCCGAGGCGCCGATCGGTCGGGACATCGACGCCTGTTTCCTGCAGCCAGGACGGGGCTCGGAAGTCGAGAAAGTCGACCAGGTCGGTGGCCGTGACGCATTCGGGATCGAGCCCCAGTTCGTGGAACGCCAGCCAGAGCGGGTACCGCGCAATTCGCGTGTTGGCAGCGAGCGAGAACTCGGTATGGAAATGATCGAAGCGTCGTCGGCCCACCCTGCGTCGTCCTCCGTGGGAATGTGGTCGGGTTTCGCCGGAAGTGTCAGAGCGAAGCCGAAACGGGGCTTGAACGGTGTTCTGCAAGCTCGCTCGGCCAGGGCCCTGCTGGTTGGCGCGTTGTTGGCAGCCGGCTGCCAGGAAGCCCAGCAGCCCATCGACCCGGCTCGGATCGCGCCGATTGCGGCCCGGGTCGAGGCCATCCGGGGCCTGTCTTTTCGAACGGAGGTGCCCGGTCGTTGGCTCGAGCGCGCCGAAGTGCGCGCGATTCTCGCCGAGGATTTCGACGAGGCCTTCCCCGTCGAACAAGCACGCGAGGGCGAGCGCCTGCTGCGGGCTCTCGGTTTCTGGCGACACCGCGAATCGCTCCGCGCCGCCCTGCTCGACCACGATTCCGAGTGGCTCGCCGGCTTCTATGACCCGACACCGGCGCGCATCCTGTATGCCGTTCGCGACCCTGCATTCGACCCTTCCTTCCAGGAGGAGACGTTGGTGCATGAACTCGCCCATGCACTTCAAGATCAGCATGCGCCGGCTTTCTCGCTCGAGCTCGGCATCGACGAAGAGGGCGACCTGCTCTTCGGCTTCGCGGCCCTCCGAGAAGGCGCCGCGCAGTGGGTCCAGTATCAGGACACCCTGAACCGCGAGGGTTGGCCGATCCCGAGCCCCGAAGCGGCGAGAGCCGAGGCCGAGATCAACCTGCAGGATCGGACCTTGCCCCGATTGATCGCCTGGGGTCGCGTTCGCGTCTACTCCGAAGGCTATGTCTTCGTGCGCCGCGTTCTCGCGGTGGGCGGCACCGCCGCCCTGAATCGCGCGCTCGCGGACCCGCCGCTTTCGAGTGCCGAGATCCTGCATCCGGGCCGCTACCTCGAACGCCCGCGGGATGTGCCCTTCGTCCCGAGCGAGCCCGGAGCGTGGGCGGAGGGATGCGAGTCGCTGTCCGGCGAGGTGTTCGGCGAACTGGGCCTATCGGCCTGGCTCGCCGACCACGAACCGCAGGTCGACCCCTCCCCGCTCGCGGCCGCATGGGATGGTGACCGCGCCTGGCGGCTTCGCTGTGGGGAGGAAACCCACAGCGTCTGGCTGATCCAGTTCGACAGCAACGAAAACGCCGCCGCCTTCCTCGCAACGGCGCGGAATCTCCCTGCCGCCCGGAGCCTGCCACCGGGCCTCGAGGCGGACGGGCGCGGACGCCGCGTCGTCTTCCATTCGGGCTTGCAGGAAGCCGCACGGGAGCAGCTACTCGAGAGCCTCGAAATCGCGCGACTCACGAGTTTCGCCGACTACCTGGCTGCGAATCCGGCCGTCCGCGAGCGCGCGGCCGAACGGATCCGCGAAGCCTCGGAATAACAAGGGGCTAGCTCGTCAGGTTCCAGGCGATCAGCGTCGAGAGTACGATCCCGATTCCGGCCGCAGCACTTGCGAGCGGCATCTGGGTCCGCACGTGGTCGAGCAGATCGCAGCCGGTGAACATGCTCGAGAGAATCGTGGTGTCCGAGATGGGCGAGCACTGATCGCCGTAGACCGAACCGCCGAGCACGGCGCCGAAGCAGAGCTGGACGTAGACGGGGTCTGGCTGGAGGGCGTAGGCCAGGGGCATCGCGACCGGGAACACGACGGCATAGGTGCCCCAGGAAGTACCCGTCGAGAAGGCGATGCCCATGCAGAGCAGGGTGAGCAAGGCGGGCAGGGCGATCGGCGTCAACGAGTCGCCCACGGTGCTGACCACCCAGACCGCGGTTCCGAGCTTCTCCGAGGCGTCGCCCAACGTGACGGCCAACCCGAGGACGAGGGCCACGATCGTGACGCGGCGGATGCCGGCCAGGAAACCTTCCTGGATTTCGGCGAGGGGCATGCCGCGCACGGCCAGCACGAGAACACCGGCGACCAGGGCGAGCACGAACGCTTCGTCCGTCATCCGAACGTCGTAGAAGACGTTGGGCAGGATCGCGAGACCGAGCAGGACCGTGAGCGGAACGAGGAAGTCCGCGACGTGGGGCGTGTAGCCGGCGGGGAGTTCGGCCTCGTCGGTGCCCGATTCAGGCGGTTGCAGCGGCACGGCATCCGGTGCGTCGAGCCCGCCCCCGGCCCGGGAACGATCCCGCGCCGTGCCCATGCGCCGGCCCACCCAGGGCAGCCATCCGAGCGAGAACAGCAGGGTGCCGAGCACGGCGAAGATCGCGTAGAAGTTGAACTTCATCGATTCGATGAAGAAGCCGAACGCGATGTCCTGGGTGAGGAAGAGTGGCGTCGACCCCGCCACCACACTCGACACGTAGGCCGGCCAGGCGTTGAAGGGGATGATCGTGGCGACCGGTGACGCCGTGGAATCGACCACGTAGGCGAGTTCTTCGTGGGAGACGCCGTGCGTGTCCGTCACCGGCTTGACCGTCGAACCTGCCAGCACGGTCGAGACCGTCCCGCCTTGATGGAAGACGCAGCCCATCAACCAGGCGAAGAACAGGGCCGAGCGCGGGCCCGTGGTTACCACACGTCCAACCGTCCGGGCGAAGTGCTCGGCTGCGCCCGTGCGGGTCCAGATCCCGACCAGGCCGCCCAGGCACCACATGTAGATCAGCAGGATCTGTGCGTAGTCTTTCGAGCCGATCGAGGGGTAGAAGAACGTCGTGATCGGATTGGCTTCGGCGAGGCTCGCGCCCTGGATCAGCAGGACCACGCTTGCGGTGAGGACGCCCGAGAGCAGCGCCAGCAGGACCTGGCGCGTGGCAAACGCCAGCACGATCGTGACGAGTGCGGGCGCCAGGGAAAGTGCGCTCGGTTCGGTTCCCCCCATGCCCGCAGCCTAACGCGCAGGGCCCGCTTCGGCTCGCGCGGCGCAGAGGATTCAGCGCTCGAGAATGGCCCGGAGACCTTTGCGCGCGCGAAAGGCGCGGCTCTTGACGGCGTTCGGGTGCAGCCCGTGTCTGCGTCCGAAGTCGAGGTACGATTCGTCACCCATCGCGCAGTGCACCAACAGTTCTCGTTGTTCGGCGCGAAGTTCCCCCAGCGCATCCCGGAGCCGATCCGCTTCCTGCTCATGGCCGAGTCGCGCGTCGGGTGCGGGCTCTCTCGTCAGCGCGGGCACTTCGTCGAGGTCTGGACTCGATTGGATTCGATCGTTCCGTCGTCGTTCGGATCGCAGCCACATCAGCGATTCGTTGACGACGATCCGATGCATCCAGGTCGAGAGCAGCGCGTCGCCCCGAAATTGGTCTCGACCCTTTCGCAGGGCCTTCTCGAAGGCACTCTGGACCACATCTCGCGCCGCATCGAGGTTGCGTGTCATTCGCAGCGCGACGGCGACCAGGCGCGGTTCGAGTGCGAAGAGCAATCGGCCCAGCGTCTCTTTGTCCTGATCGAACGGCGAGCCCGCAGGGGAGGCGTCGTGCCGCGCCCCGCCCGCCACCGCTTGCATCCCATTCGCGGTTCCGGTCGCAGGGTTTCGCAGTGCGGTGTCGAGTTTCGGCAAGTTCGCCCCCTGAAAGTTCGTACGCGCAAGATCGCTGGCAGGTTTCAGTAGGTGCCGCGGGCAGCGTCGCGGTCGAGTCCCTAACCTCCTCGAATGCGTCCGCTGCTCTTCATCCGCCACGCGCAATCCGAGATGAATGCCGAGGGTCGCTGGCAAGGCCAGGCGGATCCGCCGCTTTCGCCCCTCGGCTTCGAACAAGCGGAAGCGCTGGCCGAGACGCTGGCGCGAAGCGACGTTCCCCAGCGGGTGGACCAACTGGTGACGAGCGATCTGAGAAGAGCCGCCCAGACGGCGGATGCCGTCGGACGCGCCCTCGGGATCGCGGCTGAACCCTGTTCCGAGTTGCGCGAGACGGATGTCGGAGACTGGAGTGGACTCCCCCACGCCGAGATCGAGGCGCGCTACTCGGAGAGCCTCGCGGTCTGGAAAAGTGGGGACGAACACGTGCGCCCAGGCGGCGGTGAGAGTCGCGTGATGGTGCGGGCGCGGGTCTGCGCGGCGATCGCGCGCTTGCGCACGGGAACTGGTGGCGCCATCGCCGTGGTGACACATCTCGGTGTCTTGCGAACGTTGCGCCCCGGAATCAACCTGGCCAACGCCGAATTTCTCTGGTGGGAAGATGGCGCGCGAGCCGCGTTCGAGCCGAGTGATTCGACCCGGGAGGTCACTGTCCTGTGACGCCCGCGACCGCCTTTCCGGTGCTGGCCGGTGCCGCGGCGGCATTGTTCCTGGCGGCCCTGGTCGGCCCGGGAGGCCTGACCCTGGTGGCGGCACCGGCTGCACTGGGGCTCTTCCTGTTGGCCCTTGGGGCTCGCGATTCCGTGCGTCGGCCGATGCCGCCACGCTGGGTCGCCGTGGGCGCTGTCGCCGCGCTGGCCGGCACGATCACCCTATTGGTCGGCGCAACCCTCGCGGGCCTGCTCAGCTTCGGCGCCGGGGTCGTCGCGATCCTGTGCGGAACCCAAGCGGCCCTGGGCTTCGATGGCGGTGGCCACGAGGCGAGCGAACCCCTCTCGCTCGCGACCAATGCCGCCGTGGCCGTGGACGCGGGTCTGCAAGCGGCGTGGCAGGCGCTGGCCATCGCGTCACCCTCGCCGGCGCCGGAATCGGTGCTCGAGGACGTGCGCGCTGCCGTCGAGCGCCATCGCGCGGCCGGTATCCTCGACGATCCGACGCTTGCGCACGCGGTGCCCCCGGCACTCGAGAAGGCGCACCTGTCGCGGATACGGCTGCCGCTGCTCGGCGAGGTAGAGCAGCTCTCCTTCGAGAGTGAGTTCGAGCCGTCGGATGCCGAAATCCGCGAGCGCTACCTCGCCCTGGCCCCGAATCGCATCGGGCAAGCCACCTTGTTGCGCCACCCGGATCGACCCCGGCCGACTTTGATCTGTGTCCACGGTTTCGGCGGCGGCGTTCCGAGCCTCGACGCGAGGCTATTCGCGACCCGCCGTTTGCACCACGACGTGGGTCTCGACGTCGTCCAGTACCTGCTTCCGCTGCACGGACATCGCGCCAGCGGGCGGGTCTCCGGCGACGGCTTCCTGAACGACCATCCGCTGATCACCAACGCGGCATTCGGCCAGGCGGTCTGGGAGCTTCGTCGTATCACCGGTTGGTTGCGCGCCCAGGGTGCGCCCGCGGTGGGCGTCATGGGCACGAGCCTGGGTGGCTATACCGCCGCGCTCTACGCGAGCGTCGAACGAGGCCTGGCCTGTGCGATCCCGGTGATCCCGGCGGTTTCGCTGGTCCACCTGCTGCGGCGCGATCTCGATGCCGGCCAGCGGCTCGCCCTCGAAGCGGTCGGTTTCAGTGACGAGTTGCTCTCCGACGCGTTCGCACCCCACGAACCGCTGCGGCACCGGGCCCGGGTCGCGCCGGAGGGACGCCTGATCGTGGCCGGGTTGGCGGATCGGATCTGCCCACCGCACCAGGCGGATGCGCTCTTCGAGCACTGGGGTCGGCCGTCGATCCATTGGTTCGACGGCAGCCATCTGGTGCCGCTGGGTTCCGGGCGAATGCGCGACCGCATCGATGCGAAGCTGCGCGAGAGCCTGATCGATGCGGCGGGGCCACCGCCGCTGACGCGCTTTCGCAGCCCGCCGAACGGCCAGACTCAGTCGGCATAACCGGCCAGCGTCTTCTCGAGGCCCGCGACGCTGTCGTCGAGCCCGCCGGGCCGGCTCCGGAGCAACCAACAAGCGCGTTGCTCGGCGATCGCTTCGATGAGGTCTTGGCGCAGGGTCGCGTCATCGGGGCAGTCGAGACCGGCCGCACGCGCGATCCGATACGCCCCGTGCCGTGCCAGGCGCGCCGCCTGGGCGAGTTCGCGCACCACCAGGTCGCCGTCGCTACAGGTCGGGCGTGCCTGCGAAAGGCGCTCGATGGCGGCATCCAACGACGCGATCACCGACGCGACACCGGCGGGATCCGCTTCGCCCTGGCTGCCGAGCAGCCCACCTCCGACCAGCTCCGTGAAGAGGGGGCTCCCGTTCATGCCGATCTTCCCCGTACGCGCGTAGAGACTTCCCAACTCGTTCAACGTCTCGCCCAACACATGGGCTTCGTCGCCGAAGACGAAGGCGTCGAGGAAGCGTGCCGGGTCGACGTCGCGATTCGCGGCCGTTCCCCAGGCGACGGCGGCGCCGTAGGCCAGCGGTGGGAGACTCACGGAGGGTGGTTGCAGGTGGCCGTTGTCGCCCCAATCCGTGATCAGGTAGCCGCTGGCACCATGGGCGAGTCCGGTCTCGGCGGCATCGAGCAGGTTGCCCCGCGCGTTTCCGAGTCGGCCGATCAGGGTGTTCCAGCTCGACGTCCCCGGACACACCCAGTAGGGCAGGCCCGCGTTCTCGAAGGCGGCGACATGTGCCTTGAAGCCGAGCATCATTTCCGGCGTCATCTCGATCCCGATCTCGTCCAGGATCTTGCGGATCGCGGGCGGAAAGTCGACGGCAGCGCCGGGCGCTTCGTAGTGCCACGCCAACGCGATCGTGTTCTCGGGCGGAAGCTCGCGGACCAGTTCCGGGTGACCCCTCAGGATGTCGCCCCAGAAGAGCACCGTTGCGCCTGCCGCGTGCAGCCCCTCGATCAGGCGCTTCAGGTGCTCCACGTAGACGACAGCGCGGCCCCGCTCGGCCACGGCCTCTGCGCTCTGGCCTCGACCGAGCTCGAAGGTCTCGTCACAGCCGATGTTGATTCGTTGGCTGGTGTGGTGCGAAAGCAGTTCGCGGCAGAGATCTACGGCGAGGGCCGCATTCTCTTCGGTCGGCGCGAGCACCGAGGCACTCAGCTGGATGCCCTGGGAGGTGCGGTAGCCGTCCGGCGTCTCCGCGCGGGCGCGGTATTCCTCGTGCCGGATCCAGCGCGCCATGTGTCCGAAGGTGTTCTGGTTCGCGCAGAGTTCGATGCCGTGTTCGCGACAGAGCGCGTCGAGCCAGGCGACATCCTCGGCCGTCATCGGCGAGGCGTGCTTCCAGACCACCTCATGGTCGCGATAGGCAAAGGTGTGCTCCGTATAGAGCTCGAGGTGGTTGATGCGGAACAGCGCGAGCTGCGCGACCAGGGTTTCGAGGCATGCGCGGGTGGGCACGCGGTCGCGACTGATATCGAGCATGTAGCCGCGCACCGGATAGTCCGGCGCATCCTCGATGCGCAGCGCCGGGAGGCCGCTGCCAAACTGGCTGCGGAGCTGATCCAGGACGGCCGTCGCATAACGAAGTGCCGAATCGTCGCCGTGCCTCAACCGGATCTGGCCATCCAAGATCTCGAGCGTGAAGGCCTCGGGTCCCAGCGATTCGTCGCGCTCGATCTCGGCCGCCTGCGAGGCCTCTGCGCCGCTGCCTGCAAGCGGCTTCAGGTCGCGCGGCCGCGGGAAGATCTCCGCGCTGTCGCCGGCCATCAGGCGGCCTCCGGTTCGGCGGCAGGCCCACGCGCTTCGGCCAGTACCTTCAAGCCTTCGGCGATGACCCAGACGTCGAGGATCAAGATCAGCGAGGCCGAGATCGCGAGCAGCCACTGCTCGTTCCAGTTCGAGAAGTAGCCGATCACCTCGCCGAGCATCGCGATGATCGTGGCGGTGCTGACGAGGATCATCGGCACCAGGGTGAAGACCACGGGCTTGCCCTGGCGCCGCAGCCAGACCGAGATCACCAGCAAGGTCACGCCAGCCACCAGTTGGTTGGTCGTTCCGAACAGCGGCCAGAGGATCAAGCCGCCGTGGCCACCCGCCTGGGTCACGGCGAGCAGCAGCGCGGCCGCGATCCCGGCCGCGCCCGCGGCATAACGATTCTTCAGGGGCTCGAAGTCGTAGGCTTCGGCGAGTTCCGAGATGACGAGGCGCTGGATGCGCGCACCGGTATCGAGCGACGTCGCGGCGAAGGCAATCACCATCGTGGCGATGAAGGTGCTTGCGACTTCGACGGGAATTCCGAGGGCGGCAACGAACGAGGCCCCTCCGTTCACGAAGGCGCTGAGTTTTGCGCTGAGTCCGTTGGCGGCGCCCCAGCTGCCGTAGTGCACCTGCCATTCGCTGAAGGTGGCGAAGCCCGCGGTCGAGGCCAGTACGGCGAGCAAGCCGAGGGAGCCCTCGCCCAACATGCCGCCGTAGCCGATCGGCTTGGCATCGCTGGCGCAGCCGACCTGCTTCGAGGTGGTTCCCGAGGAGACCAGGCCGTGAAAACCCGAGATCGCCCCGCACGCGATCGTGATGAACAGGAACGGGAGCATGGGCGGCGCGCCCTCGGGGTTCGGGTTGATCATGGGTGCCACCAGTACGGGCTGCGCCACGATCAGGCCGAGCGTGAGCAGCGTGAGGCCCGTGATCAACTGGTGGGCGTTCAGGTAGTCGCGGGGTTGCAGCAACAACCAGACCGGCAGCACCGACGCGATGAACGAGTAGACCAACAGGATCACGACCCACTGGGTCACCGTGATCGTGGTGATCCAGGGCACCAGGTCGACGAAGGCGTTGCCGAAGAAGACCGCGGCGATCAACAGCGCATAACCGACCAGCGACGGGCCGAGAATCGGAATGCCGCGGCGATAGACCGCCCAGCCCAGGGCGACCGCGATGACGATCTGCACGTTGATCGGGAAGATCGCGCCGGGATAACTCGTGAATAGCGTGGCGATGATGAATGCGAAGACCGCCAATACGATCCAGATCAGGGCCGAGACGATGAACAGGAACAACGTGCGGACCCGTGGGCTGATGACCTGCCCGGCGACCTCGCCGATCGAGCTTCCCTTGTGGCGCAGGCTGATCGCGAGGGCCCCGAAGTCATGGACCGCGCCCATGAAGACGGTGCCGATCGTCACCCAGAGCAGGGCGGGCAACCAACCCCAGATGACGGCGATGGCCGGCCCCACGATCGGGGCCGCGCCCGCGATCGAGGTGAAATGGTGCCCCCAGAGCACGTCCTTGCGGGTCGGGACGAAATCGATGCCGTCCTCGAACTCGCGCGACGGAACCGGGTCGTCGTCGCCAAGCGCGAAGATCCGCGTCGACAGGTAGCTGGCGTAGAAGCGGTAGCCGAGTGCGAATGTCACGAAGACGATGAGCGCGAGCAGCGCAGCGTTCATGGTCCCTCCCAGGATTGCCGGAACTGTAACCGGCCGAACGTGTCCGGCCGAACGCGGTCTGGGTTAGGGTCCGGCGATGCATTGCACCGCCTGTGGCCAGGAGAATCGCGCCGGCGCGCGTTTCTGTGATGGCTGCGGCGCCGCCCAGGAGGCCGCCTGCCGTGCTTGCGGGACGACACTTCGGTCCGAGGCGCGCTTCTGCGATTCCTGTGGCGCAGCGGTCGCCGCATCCGCCCCCGTGGTTCCCGAGGAGACCGAACGTACGCCGCGCCAGTACACGCCCAAGCACCTGGCCGATCAGATCCTGAAGTCGAAATCGGCGATGGAGGGCGAACGCAAGCAGGTGACGGTCCTGTTTGCCGATCTGCAGGGCTCGATGGCGCTGGCCGAGGAACTCGGTGCCGAGGCTTGGCACCGTATCCTCGAGCGCTTCTTCGAGATCCTCTCCGACGGCGTCCACCGCTTCGAAGGCACCGTCAACCAGTACACGGGCGACGGCATCATGGCGCTTTTCGGCGCGCCGATCGCCCACGAGGACCACGCCCAGCGCGCATGTTTTGCGGCGCTTCATCTGCGCGAGGCGCTGCGAGACTACGCCGATGAGCTGCGCCGGGATCGCGGCGTCTCGATCTCGACCCGGGTCGGTCTCAACTCCGGCGAGGTCGTGGTCGGCAAGATCGGCGACGACCTGCGCATGGACTACACCGCCCAGGGTCACACGGTGGGCCTCGCCCAACGTATGGAGCAGCGCGCGGCCCCGGATAGCGCCTACCTCACCGAGCACACCGCACGATTGGTGGAAGGTTATTTCGCGTTGCGTTCGCTCGGCCCCTTCGAGCTGAAGGGCGTCAGTCAACCGACCGAAGTGTTCGCGCTCGAAGGGCTCGGCGAGATTCGCACGCGGCTCGAGCGCTCGCGTGCGCGGGGCTTCTCGCGCTTCGTCGGCCGCGGCGAGGAAATCGAGACGCTGGAGAGTGCGCTCGACGGCGCGATCGGCGGGCGCGGTGGAATCGTCGGCGTGGTGGCCCAGGCCGGGGTCGGCAAGAGCCGTCTCTGCATGGAGTTCGCCCAGCAGACCCGGGCGAGCGGCGTGGCCGTGTTCGAGGCGCATTGCCCCTCGCACGGAAAGGCGATTCCGCTGCTTCCGATCTTCGAGCTGCTGCGCGCCGTCTTTGGTCTCCAGGACGGCGACGACGACCGTGTTGCGCGGGAGAAGATCACGGGACGGCTGCTCGTGCTCGATCGCTCCCTCGAGCCACTGTTGCCGCTGACGCTCGATTTCCTCGGAGTGGCCGATCCGGCCTTGCCTGTGCTGCAGATGGGTCCGGCCGAGCGTCAACGCGAGGTCATCATGTTGCTTCGGCGGCTGATCCAGGCGCGCAGCGAACGCGAACCCGCCGTCCTGCTGATCGACGACGTGCACTGGATCGATCCCGCCAGCGACGAGTTCCTGGCCGCCTTGACCGAGACGATGGCCGGAACCCGCACGCTGCTGTTGCTGAATTTCCGGCCCGAGTACAGTGCCGAGTGGATGGGGCGCTCGACCTATCAACAGCTTCCCTTGCATCCGCTTGGCGCCGAGGCGACCGACGCGTTGATGGTCGATCTACTCGGAGAAGACGCCTCGCTCGCACCGCTCAGCGCGGTGATTCGGGATCGGAGCGGTGGCAATCCCTTCTTCGTCGAGGAGATCGTCCAGGATCTGCGCGAGGCGGGCCGGCTGGAAGGCGAGCGCGGGGCGCTGCGCCTGGTGGGCGGAGCCGAGGGCATCGAGGTCCCCCCGACCGTGCAGGCGATTCTGGGAGCGCGGGTCGATCGCCTGCCGGAACGCGAGAAGCATCTGCTGCAGACCGCGGCCGCCATCGGCCGCAACTTCCGCGAGCCGCTGCTGCGCAGGGTGGCCGCCCTCGGCGACGCCGAATTCGACGACGCGATCCGGGCACTGAGTCGGGCTGAATTCATCCACGAGCAGGTCCTCTACCCCGAGGTCGAGTACGCCTTCCGGCATCCGCTCACCCACGAGGTGGCCGCCCGCTCGCAGCTGGCGGACCGCCGCGCTGCGGTTCACGCGGCCGTTGCGCGAGAACTCGAAGAGATCCACAGCGATCATCTCGACGAACAGTCTCCGTTGTTGGCCCACCACTGGGACGAGGCCGGGGAGGTGGAGCCCGCGGCCCTCTGGCATCGCCGCGCCGCCGAGTGGATCGCGGGAAGCCATGCCTCCGAAGCCACCCGTCATTGGCAGCGCGTTCGAACGCTCTCGGACCAGATCGAGGACGATGCCATCGCCGCCGACCTCGGCGAGCGCTCTCGGCTGATGGTCCTCGAATACGGCTGGCGAATCGGCGTATCCCTTCAAGAGGTCGATGCGCTGATGGAGGAGGGCAAAGCCTGGGCGAATCGACGCCAGGACCGGCACGCGCTCGCGGCCCTCTACAACGCCTACTCGATGCCGGCCGCGATCGCGCACGGGGAGACCCGGCGGGCCAGCGAAGCCATTGAGGAAGGTCTTCGGCTGGTCGCTGGTACCGGTGACGACGCACTCGAGTTCGCCTTGGAGCTGCGCCGCTACCTGATGCTCGAGTTCCGCGGCAATGTGCCGGAGATGAAGGACTGCTTGGACCGCGTGCACACGTATCCACCCGAAGTGATGGACTCGGCGATGCCGATCCTGGGCTACGCCCCGCGCGCTCTCGCGGTGGGCTATCGCGGAAACGGAGCGGCCTGGGGAGGCCGCTTGCGCGAGGCTGCGGCCTACTACGAGGAAGGGCTCGAAGTCGCGCGCCAGCAAGGGGATCTGGAGGTGTCTTCCTGGCTCATCGCCTACCAGGCCGACTGCTTGACCACGCAGGGCGATCTCGCCCGCGCGAAGGCCCGGGGGCAGGAAGCGCTCGAACTCAGCGAGAAGATCGAGAGTCCGCTCTCGATCGCCCTCGCGACCATTTATCTTGCTCGGCCTCTCGTGATCGCGGGTGAGTTCGAAGCGGCTGCGGCCCTGCTTCACCCGGGGATCGAACTCGCCCATCAAGCCGCGCGGATCTCGGAGCCCGATGGTGTCGCGCTGCTGGCGCACTGCGAACTCGGTCTGGGTCGGGTGGAGGAGGCACGGGCGCTGGCGGCCCGGGCTGTGGAGCTTTCCGAAGCCGGGCTCTTCGATCGCCTGCACGCGCGCGCCCTGCTGGTATCGGCACGGATCGAGCTTCAGGCCGGGGAGGGTTCGCCGGCCGGGGCGGCTCCCTTCCTGGACCAGGCCGAGCGGCTCGCGACCGAAATCGGCTACGCGACCCTCCAGCCCGAGATCCTGGAACTGCGCGGCCGCCTCGCCGCGCTTCAAGGCGACGATGCCACGGCCAGGGCCCATCGTTCCCGCGCCCGTGAACGCTACGTCGAGATCGGCGCCCCCCTCCAGGCCGAGCGCCTCGAGGCGGAGGCCCGAAGCTAGGGCGCCAGGTAGACCTGGGGCCCCGCCGGACCGAGCGGGATACCCAGGGCCATCCAGAGCACTAGCAGCGCCGACCACGCGACCCCGAAGGCGATCGTGTACGGGACCATCAGCGCCATCAGCGTGCCGATGCCGCCCTTGGGAACCCACTGCCGCAGGAATACCAGCAGGATCACCATGTAGGGGTTGAGCGGCGTGACGATGTTGGTGATCGAGTCGCCCACGCGGTAGGCGGCCTGGGTGAGCTCGGGGCTGATGCCGACGGCCATGAACATCGGGACGAAGACCGGCGCGAAGAACGCGTACTTGGCCGACATCGAGCCGATGAAGAGGTTGCCCGTCATCACCACGCCGATGAAGGCCAGCATCAGGACCGGCGCCGGCAGTGCCGCGCTGGCCAGCGCCTGGCCACCGGTGATCGCCAGCATCTCGCCGAGGCCCGAGTAGCTGAAATAGGCGACGAACTGCGCGGCGAAGAACGCCAACACGATGTAAGGCCCCATCCCGGCCATCGTTTCACCCATCACCGTTGCCACGTCGCGATCGTTCTTCAGGCGTCCGGTCGTGAATCCGTAGACGAGGCCCGGGACCAGGAAGCCCAGGAAGATCAGCGGGATGATGGCGGCCACCCAGCGCGGGAAGCGGCCATCGTCGCCGTGGAGTGGCGCGCCCGGGATCCAGGTGGCGGCGAAGTAGATCGCCAGCATCGCCAGCGTTGCGATTCCGCCAGCGCGCAGCCCGCGTTTTTCGTTGCTCGTCAGCGCCTGGTCCGAGGCACTGGTAGCTGCCACGGGTCCGCCTTCTTCGGCGGGCTTGGTGGCGAGGCGCGGCTCGACCCAGAGTGCCGTGACTGCCCAGCCGACACCGGTCAGCACGAAGGTCGAGACCATCATGAACCAGAGGTTCGCGGTGGCGGCGACGGCGTAGTTCTCGTCGATGATATGGGCGCCGGCTTCCGAGAATCCGGCCAGGATCGCGTCGAGACTCGTCACCGCCAGGTTCGCACTGAAGCCCGCGGAGACCCCTGCGAAGACCGCGGCCAGTCCGGCCAGCGGTGAGCGTCCCACGGCGGCGTAGAGCGCGGCCGCGAGCGGTGGCAGCACCACGTAGCCCGCGTCGAGCCCCATCGACGAGAGGACACCCACGAAGAAGACGGTGGGTGTCAGGGCGCGCGACGGCACGGCCAACAACATCGCCTTCAGCAGCGCAGCGATGAAGCCGGTCTTGTCGGCGAGTCCGATGCCGAGCATCCCGACCAGCACGATGGCCAGCGGCGGAAAATCCTTGAAGTTGGTGACGAGACTCTCGAGCGCCCAGTAGGCGCCGTCCGCGGTCAGCAGGCTCTGCGCCCGCACCGTCTCCACCACCTGCTGGCCGTCCCGGGTCACGCTCTTGGTGACTTCCCAGTCTGCGGCCACGGCGATGTGCGAGAACGCCATCACGAGGATGGCGCCGCCGAGGAACAACGTGGCCGGGTCGGGCAGGGCGTTGCCGGCGCGTTCGATCCGGTCGAGCAGCGACATGGCGCGCAGCGTACCGGCATCTGCCCGGGTACGCTGCGCGGCGAAATGGCACGGCGCGAACTCGAAGTCGGAATCGTCTACGACCTGCTGGGCACGGCGCCGGGCGGGCCGGGGGCGCCGCCCGATGCCGACGTCGAGTACGAGCCGCCGGAGACGCTCGAGGCTCTGGAGTCGGCGATTCGTGCGGCGGGACATCGGCCGCTTCGGATCGGGAAGCCCGCCGAGCTGCTGACGAAGCTCGGGCAGGGCACGCTGCCGCATCTGGATGTCGCCTGGAACATCGCCGAGGGACACGGTCCGCGGAACCGCGAGGCCTGGGCGCCGGTCCTGTTGGAGATGGCCGGTGTGCCGACCCTGGGTTCGGATGCGCTCAGCCAGAGTCTGAGTCTCGACAAGGCGTGGACCCTGGAGTTGGTTGCCGCCGCCGGGGTCCGCACCGCGGGACACGTTTCGGTGTCGGACTCCAGCGAGATCGAAAAGCTCATTGATGGCTGGGAGTTTCCGCTTTTCGTGAAACCAAGATGGGAGGGGACCTCGAAGGGGATTACGACGCAGTCGAAGGTCGAGACGAAGCAGGCACTCGGCGCCGAGGCCGCCCGGATCGTCGCCGACTACGGGCAGCCCGCCCTGGTCGAGCCCTTTCTTCCCGGGCCCGAGTTCACGGTCAGCCTGATCGGGAACGGGCCGCCCCGGTTGCTGCCGGTCTTGCAACGGGCATTGGATGCCGACAGCGGCATCGGCCTCCATGCGGTCGACGGATCGGACTGGGTGACGCCCGGCGTCCTCGGCGACGCGCTCGTCGGCGAACTTGGCGCTCAGGCCGTGTGCGCCTTCGAGAGCTTGCGTTGCCGCGACTTCGCTCGCGTCGATTTCAAGTGCGACGCCGAGGGCACGCCGTTCTTCCTCGAGATCAATCCGCTCCCGACGTTTGCCCTGGACAGCTCCTTCGCGATCCTCGCTGAGATGGAAGGCCGCCCCTACCACGAGTTCCTTGCCGAGATCCTCGAACTCGGGCTTGCGCGGTTGGGCCTGCGGTGACGGACCCGAGCTTTACCCCGCAGCATCCCGGCTGGACCGACTGGAGCGAGCAGATGCGCCAACGCATCCGCAGCGCCGAAGATCTGGCGCGCTTCGTCGAGCCCTGCGAGGACGAGCGGCTGGCGGTGAAGGCGCTGGCCGATCGCTTCCGCTTCGTCATCACGCCGTACTACGCCTCGCTGATGGATCCCGAGGACCCGGGCTGTCCCATTCGCAAGCAGGTCGTGCCGCGCATGGCCGAGCTCGACGATCCGGCAGGCCTTGCCGACCCGCTCGACGAAGTGGCGCACTCGCCAGTGAAGAATGTGGTGCGCGTCTACCGCGACCGCATCGCCTTCTGCGTCAACAACGAGTGCGCCCTCTACTGCCGCTACTGCCTGCGCAAGCGCATGGTGGGTGACGATGACTGGACGATGAAGAAGCGCGAACTCCAGCAAGGCGTCGATTGGATCCGGCGCACGCCCGAGATCCGCGACGTGCTGCTGACCGGCGGCGACCCGCTCGTCTTCAGCGACGATCGCCTCGAGTGGTTGATCGGCGAGATCCGCAGCGTGCCCCACGTCGAGATCATCCGGCTCGGCACGCGGCTACCGGTGACGCTGCCGTTCCGCGTGACCGACGACCTCTGCAAGATGCTCGAGCAGTTCCATCCGATCTGGTTGAACACGCACTTCAATCACCCGAAGGAGCTGACGCCCGAGGCCGCCGAGGCCTGCGATCGGCTGACGCGTGCGGGCATTCCGGTCGGCAACCAGACCGTGCTGCTCGCCGGGATCAACGACGACGCCGAGACCATGAAACGATTGTGCGAGGGCCTGGTGCGCATGCGCGTGCGTCCCTACTACGTCTACCAGGCACAGCTCCTCGAAGGCACCGGCCACTTCCGGGTGCCGATCGAGCGCGGCATCGAGATCTTCCGCGCACTGCGCGGCCGCACCAGCGGCTATGCGATCCCCCAGTACGTGCTCGATACCCCCTACGGCAAGGTTCCCCTCGACTACCCCTACCTGCGCGGCCGCGAGGGCGACCAAATCGTCGTCGAGAGCTTCGATGGGCGCATCTGGCGTGAGAAGAATCCGCTGTGATGGGGCGGGTGCGATGAGTGAGGGCGCGTCGGTCGCGAAGCGGGTCGGCTTTGCGGCGTTGCTGCTCGGCGCGAGCCAGCTGATTTCGCGCGCGCTCGGTGTGGTGCGCGAGATGGTGCTGGCCGCCCAGGTCGGCGCTGGCGCCGAGGTCGACGCCTATCGCGCCGCCTTCCAGCTGCCGGACCTGCTGAATCACTTCCTCGCGGTGGGGGCCATCGCGACGGCCTTCATTCCGCTGTTCCACCGCTTGAAGGAGCGGGGCGGCGACGCCGCGGCGCAGCGGTTCTTTGCCACGGTGTGGGGCACGATCACGGCCGCGGTACTGCTTGCGACCGCCGCGTTGTTCATCGCCGCCGACGATTTCGTCGCGCTCTACTTTGGCGATTTCCCGAGCGAGGTCCAGGCGCTTACCACGCGGCTGACGCTCATCGTGCTGCCGGCCCAGGTCTTCTTCGTCAGTGGCGGCATCGTGCGCGGTGTATTGATGGCCCAGGGGCGTTTCGGCGCTCAGGCGCTGGCGCCCATCGTCTACAACCTCGGCATCATTGGCGGCGGGTTGGTGGGGAACGGGGTCGAGGGCTTCGCCTGGGGCGCCCTGGTCGGCGCCGCCCTGGGGCATCTGGCGCTGCCGCTCTGGGACGCCCGCGGACGCATCCCACTGCGCATGCGGATCGCTCCGCTCGATCCCGAGTTCGTTCGCTACTTCTGGGTCGCGCTCCCATTGATCGTGGGGGTCACGCTGGTTTCGGTCGACGAATGGCTCGACCGCTACTTCGGACAATTCCTGGAAGCTGGCGCAATTGCACTGCTTTTCTACGCACGGGTGTTGATGCAGGCGCCGGTCGGCCTGGTCGGCCAGGCCGTCGGAACCGCGGCGCTGCCCGCGCTCTCCCAACTCCACGAACGGAACCGGAACGCCGAACTCGGCGCCCTGGTGGAGCGAACCCTGCAAGCGAGCCTGTCCATCGCGGTACTGATTGCGGCGGCGTTGGCAGCCCTGGCGGGTCCCGTGGCGGCACTGCTCTACGTGCGCGGCGCGTTCACGCCGACGGACGGCATCGCGGTGGCCGGCTTGCTGATGGTCTTCTGCGCGGCGATCCCGGGTTGGGTCGTCCAGAGCATCGCGGTGCGGCCCTTCTATGCGCGCGGCGATACCTGGCGGCCGATGTTGCTCGGCACTGCGATCGCGGTGCTCGCGATCCCCCTCTATGCGCTGTTCTCCGAGCGCCTCGGGCTGCCGGGCCTCGCCCTCGCCGGCGCCACTGCGATCACGGTGAATGCACTGGCCACGCTCGGGCTCGCCCGGCGTCTTCACGGCGCTCCGCATCTCGGCGCGCTGGCCGCGTCGCTCCTGCGTGCGGTGCTCGTCGCGCTTCCCGCGGCCGCGGCCGCGTACTGGATCGCCAGTGCACTCGCTTCCGATCAGGGCGGAACGCTGGCGGCCGCGATCCAATGCCTGGCCGGCGGTCTCGGCTTTGCCGCCGTCGCGGTGCCCGGCATCGCACGCTTCGGCGACACCCCGACCCGGGACCTGCTGGCCTCCGCATGGGCGCGCCTCCGGAACCGCAGCACCTGATAGGATGGCGCCATGCCGCATTACCTCGGTCCTGAACGACCCGGAGGCCAGGGCCTCGACCCCGAGCAGTTCGAATCCGGCCAGCGCGCCATCCATGCCCTGCTCGCCGATGAAGCCGTGCGCGACCAGGTCGATCTGGTGCTGACCTGGCGCGAGGGAGAGGGCGGCAAGCCCGGAAGTTATGAGGCCTGGGCCGCTCGCGGCATGGTCTGCTTCCGGCGCGTGCTCGAACCCGACGGTTCGCTCTCCTACGAGATCGTCGAAACCTGCGGCGAGAACCCGCTGGCGAATCAGGACGCCCGGGCTTTGCAGACCCTCGAACAGGAATGTGAAGCCGCCGTGGCCTCGGGATTCTCGGCGGCCGACGACGCGCGCCGCTTCATCGCGCCCGAGGCGCAGAGCTACCCGTTCGGATACGAGCGCGTCGCCCAGCTCTTCGATTCGCCGAACGCGCCCGACCTCGCGGTCTCGCCGCGGGATTGGTGTCAGAGTGACGCGGTTGGCAATCACGGCGCCTTGCATGTCCGGCAAGCGCGTGCACCACTCTGGATCCGCGGCCCCGGTGTCCGGTCCGGCGAGCACGATCTCGCCATGCGCGAGGTCGACATCGCGCCGACCTGCCTCGCCGCGCTGGGCTTCCCGAAGATCGATGGCGTCGATGCCTCGGGCCGCAGCGCCAGCGAGCGCGGCGTGGCGCCGGATGTCTACCTCGCCCGGCAGGACGGACGCGTCGTCGAGGAAATTCTCGAAGATGCTCCGAACCCACCGGAAAGGCTCTACATCTTCCTTCTCGATGGGCTTCACATGACGGAGCTGGATCAGCGCCTGGCGACAGAGCCGGAGGCGCTTCCAGCGTTGCGGCGGCTGCGCGCGGGCGCCGCGGTGATCTCGTCGGGCAACGTGGTCAACTTCCCGTCGATCACCTGGCCCTCCCACACGGCGCTCGCCACCGGCACCTGGTGTGGCCATCACGATGTCGTGAACCCGAGTTACTACCTGCGCGAGAAGCGCGAGAGCATCTCGCCCCAGGGCCAGGAACTCGAGACCGAAGATTATGCGTCGAGTGATGTCGAGAGCCTCTACGAGGCCTTTCATCGTGTGCGAGGAGAAGCCGCACTCACCGCGGCGGTCCACGCACCCTTCGGTCGCTCGGCGAAACACGCGCCCTGGGAGGGACGCAGTGCCTGTCCAGACAAGGATCGCTTGAAGGCCCTGACCGCGGAACTCGCCGGCGACGACTGCCGGCGTTGGCACGAGGAGGCCAACAAGAAGCTCATCCTCTACTCGCGGCTCGACGCCCGCGGCACCGCTCAGGTGATCGATCTCTTCACCCGAGAGGAAGCCCCGCCGGACTTCGTCTACCACGAGCTGCTGATCACGGATGGCGCCGGACACGTCTACGGTCCCCACGGTGCGGGTCTTCGCGACGCGCTCGACGAGGCGGACCGCCGCATCGGACGCGTGCTCGATACGCTGGCCTCGGTCGACGCGCTCGACGACACGCTCTTCGTCGTGACCGCCGACCATGGCATGGCCCCCCAGGACGTGGCGCTCGGCGCCAACCCGACCTGGCACGTCGTCGACGCTGGCCTCGAAGCGTTCGTGGCGGAGCCGATGATCTGGCTGAAGGATCTCGCGATCCGCTGCGAGCGTGCACCCGACCAGCGGACCGGCCGCGTCTTCGTCGAGGAGAACGATGCGCTCCCGACCGGCGAACGCCCTGCCTTGGAAGGGGCCGAGGTCGTCGTCGAGGCCGTCCGCCACGATCGGTGCCTCGAACTCGCCCGCGGCAAGACCAACCATGCCGGCGTCTTCGGCTTTGCGACACCGTCCGACGTCGCCGCTCGCGAGGTCTGCATCACGATCGACGCCGAAGGCTTCAACGCGCGACACGTCCGCTTGGATGGCACGCGCATCGTGCCGGACCTGGCCGCCGCGCTCTACGGCGCGTGAGCGAGGCGCGCTGGCAGTTCTGGGTCGACCGCGGCGGCACCTTCACCGATTGCGTCGCCCGCTCTCCCGAGGGCGCGCTCGTGGTGCGCAAGGTGTTGTCCTCGGATCGTGCCCCGGTGGAGGCGATCCAGTCGGTTCTGGCAGAGGCGGGAGTCTGGAGCGAGGGTGCGCGGCCGCCCGCGTGCGACGTGCGGATGGGCACCACCGTGGCAACGAACGCGCTGCTCGAGCGGCGCGGTGTCCGTACGCTGGTCGCCACCGCGCGCGGCCTTGGCGATGTGCTTCGCATCGGCACCCAGGAGCGGCCCGAACTCTTCGAACTCGAGATCGTGAAGCCGGCGCCCCTCCACGAGCGCGCCATCGAACTGGCCGGGCGCATCGATGTACACGGCCGCAGTCTCGAAGCCTTCGACGAAGCCGCCAGCCACGAAGCCCTGGCCGAGGCCTGGCGCCAAGGGTTCCAGGCAGTGGCCGTGCTCGGTCCACACGCGACCGTGGATCCCGACTGGGAGCTGCGCGTTGCCGCGATCGCGCGCGAGCTCGGCTTTCCGATGGTCGTCTGCTCCCACGAAACCGCGAACGAAGTGGGGCTGCTGGCGCGGGGCGAAACGGCCGCCGCCGACGCCTACCTGACGCCGCTGCTGCGGGCCCATGGCGAAGCCCTGGCCGCGGCGTTGCCGGGCTCGCGGATCCGCTTCATGCAGTCCTCGGGTGGGCTCACCTCGGCGGAGCGATTTCGCGGACCCGGGGCGCTGCTCTCGGGGCCGGCCGGCGGAGTCGTCGGCGCGCGCCAGGTGGCAGCCGTGGCCGGTTTCGACCGCGCCATCGGCTTCGACATGGGAGGTACTTCGACGGACGTCTCGCTGGTGGTCGATGGCGAGACGGACCGCGTCTTCGAGAGCATGGTGGCCGGGGTGCGCGTGCGCGCGCCGATGTTGCGGATCCACACGGTCGCCGCCGGCGGCGGTTCGCTCTGTCGCTTCGACGGCTTCAGGCTCACGGTGGGGCCCGAGAGCGCGGGCGCAAAGCCCGGACCCCTTTGTTATGGCGACGCGGATGCCGACGAGATCGCGCTCACGGACGTAAACGCCTTCCTCGGTCGGATCCGCCCCGAGCGTTTTCCGTTCCCATTGGATCTGGCCCGCGTCGGCGTGGCCTTCGAGGCATTGCACGGCGATCTGGCCAGCGAAGGTCTTGCACGCAGCCCAGATGAACTTGCCGCTGGCTTCATCGAGATTGCGAACGCGAGCATGGCCCAGGCGATCCAGGAAGTGTCGGTGGGGCGGGGCGTCGATCCGCGAGGTTTCGTGCTGGTCGGCTTCGGCGGAGCGGCGGGCCAGCACGTCTGTGCCGTGGCACGGCGCCTCGGGATTCGCCGGATCCTGCTGCATCCCCTGGCCGGACTGCTCTCCGCGTATGGGATGGGCGTGGCCGCTGCGACCTGGGACGGGCAGCGCGCGGCGCAGGCCGGACTGGAGGGAGAGCAGGCGCTGCCCGAGGTCTGTTCCCGATCGCTTGCTGAACTGGAAGCCTCGGGCCGCGCGGCCCTCGCGGCGGAAGGCGTCGCGCCTGCCGAGATCGAGATCGTTCGTCTCGCGGATCTGCGGTACACGGGGGCCGAGACATCGCTGGCAGTCACCGAGCCCGCCGACGGCGATTGGCGCCGCGCCTTCGCAAAGGCCCACCGGGAACGATTCGGGTATGAACGAGGCGGTCGTGACGTCGAGGTGACGGCTGTGCGCGTTCAAGCCCGCGCCATGGAGGGAAGCTCCCAGGCAGCTGCCGAAGCACCCCTCGAGCTGCCGGTCGAGCCGAGTGAGCAGGAGGCCTGGTTTCCCGGGCTCGGTCGTGTTCGCGTGCCCGTTCACGACCGCGACGCATTGAGAGCGGGCCTGCTCATCGAAGGCCCTGCGCTGATCCTCGAAGGGACGGGGACGATCGTCCTCGAGCCCGGGTTCCACGCCCGCGTCGGCGTGGACGCCGTGCTCACGATCGAGGATCAAGCCGCGCTGCCGCGAGCGGCAGAGACGGAGGCGGCGAGCGCCGCGTTGGCAGAGGCCGACCCGGTTCGCCTCGAGGTCTTCGGCAATCGCTTCATGTCGATCGCCGAGCAGATGGGCGCGGTGCTTCGCAACACCGCCGTCTCGACCAACATCAAGGAACGGCTCGACTACTCCTGCGCGGTCTTCGATGCGGACGGCGGCTTGGTCGCGAATGCACCGCACATCCCCGTCCATCTCGGCGCCATGGGCGCGACGGTGCGCGCCGTGCGCGCCGCGATCCCCGACCTCGCCGCCGGCGACGCCATCGTCAGCAACGATCCGGCTAGCGGCGGCTCGCACCTGCCGGACGTGACCGTGGTCTCACCGGTCTTCATCGGCGACGCGCTGCGCTTCTTCGTGGCGAGCCGCGGCCATCATGCCGACCTCGGGGGCGTCACGCCGGGTTCGATGCCCGCGCATTCGCGCACGCTGGAAGAAGAGGGCGTGGTGCTGCGCCCCTTCCCGCTGGTGCGCGCCGGCGAATTCGATGAGGCGCGGATCCGCGCTGCGCTGACCAGCGCACGCTTCCCGGCGCGCAACCCGGACGACAACATCGCCGACCTCGAAGCCCAGGTCGCCGCGAACCGCGCCGGCGAAGCGCTGCTCCGCGACATGGTGGGCGAGGTCGGTCTCGATGCTGTCACCGTGACGATGGGCCAGCTCCAACGCGCTGCCGCAGCCAAGGTCGCCCGTGAGATCGGCAAGCTTGCCGATGGCGAGCACGTCTTCGCCGATGCCCTCGACGACGGCACCCCGATCCAGGTGCGCCTCACCGTCACCGGCGAGCGCATGATCATCGATTTCACCGGCAGCGGTGACGCGATCGAGGGGAACCTGAACGCGCCCCGAGCCGTGGTCGAGAGCGCCGTGATCTACGTGCTCCGCTGCCTGGTGGCCGAGCGGATTCCCTTGAACGGTGGCTGTCTGGATCCGGTCGAGATCGTGGTGCCTGCGGGATCGTTGTTGGACCCTCCGCCCGGCGCCGCCGTGGTCGGCGGCAACGTCGAGACATCCCAACGCGTGGTCGACGTCTTGTTGGGCGCGCTCGGGCGCGCTGCCGCGAGCCAGGGAACCATGAACAACGTCGCCTTCGGCACCGAAGCCTTCGGCTACTACGAGACGATCGGCGGTGGCGCCGGCGCTACCGCAAACGCCCCGGGCGCCTCCGGCGTCCACACCCACATGACCAACACGCGCATCACGGATCTCGAAGTCATGGAGCAACGCCTGCCCGTCATCGTGCGCGTGTTCGCGCTGCGCGAAGGCTCGGGCGGCGAGGGCGCAGAGCGCGGCGGCAACGGCCTGGTGCGCGAGCTCGAGTTCACCGAGCCCGTCGAGGTTTCGCTGCTCAGCCAACGCCGAACCCGCGCGCCCTATGGCCTGGAAGGCGGCGGGGCTGGAGCTTGCGGGCGCAACACTGTTCTGCGCAGCGACGGCAGCCGCGAGGTTCTCGCCGGCAGTGCGCGCGTCTCGCTCGCCGCCGGTGATTGCCTGCGCATCGAGACCCCGGGCGGCGGCGGTTTCGGCGCCCGCTGAGTGGCGGCATTCCCCTGTGGTGACTTGCCGGCGGCGTCACCGGTCCTTACTGTTGCGCATCGTGGGCGCGTAGCTCAGTTGGCAGAGCAGCGGACTCTTAATCCGCCGGTCGAAGGTTCGAGCCCTTCCGCGCTCACCAAACCCACAACAGAATCAAGTACTTCCAAACCAGATTCCGACACACCGTGTGTCGTTGTGGGACCTTGGGACCTCTGTGGGACCTCTGGGACCTCAGCCAGGTGAGCCCACGCCATCGGCGGCCGTCGGTCACTGGTGTGTGCGTACTGTTTCGCGGTGAAGGCGCCGCTGTGGTGATGCAGTTGGCGAGCGACTTCCTCGTAGCTCCAGCCGTTCTCGAGTGCCATCGTCGCGAACGTGTGACGCGCAGAGTGGAGCGTTAGGTCGAGGGGCACGCCGTGCTTCTCCAGTGCCTTCTCTCGCACCTTACGCACCCACCGTTGAACATTTCGGGGCCGGTAGGGGGTTCCGTTCTTGGTTGCGAAGATCCATCGCTCTGAGCGGCGGTGAGGGCGCCGCGCAGCGAAGAGCTGGAAAAGATCGGGTGCTGCGATGAGGACCCAAGGCTTGGAGTCATCGGCCTTGAAGGGAACTGGGACGCCGCGGTCGTCGATGGCCCACTCCGGTCGGATTTCCAGCGCGTCCCATCGAATGTCGGACCATTGAAGGCCGAGTACCTCTCCTAGCCGAACACCTGTGCCGAATGCGGTCCAGATGATGTCGCGAGCCTCGAAGAGCTTCTCGTCTTCGGCCGTTGCGAGCAGGGCGAGTCGGTGGGCGTCTGTATACGCCTCTCGGCGGCGTCTTGCGGGAATATCGAACCGCTTCCGCACACGGTTGATCTGGCGGGAGATATTCCGCGCCGGATTCCCTCCGGTGAGTTCGTGTTCGTCCCAATACCAGCGAAGAGCAGCGCGAAGGCAGACGAGCGACTTCTCGAAGGTCCGAAACCGCTTGACGCGTTCGTCGTGGTTGAGGCTCTCGAGCATGTGTTTACCGAGCGCGAAGAAGTCGGCTTTCTTCAATTCTCGCGCCTTCATTTCCCCGAAGAACGGCGAGAGGTGAAGGCGGACAACGGCCCGGTAGTCCTTCTACCCCAGTGGCGAGCCCATGCGTCTGCCTATGAAATGGCGCCTAAGGCACCAGCCCCGACGGCCCAGGTGCTCCGGCTTGGAACCCCGGCAGGAATAGGTTGAAGTCTCCGATTCCAACCGAACCATCGCCGTCCATGTCGGTGCCAGAGCCACCGTCGCTAGTTGCGAAGAAGTCGGGCAGGAAGATATTGAAGTCAGCGATGGAGCAAGCGTCGTCTCCGTCAAAGTCGCAATCGCACAAGTTCCCGTATAGGTCGGCATCGGTGTCGAGTTGGGAGGGGTTGGAGACGATCCCGCAGTTGTCGTTCGGGTCGTCAGCGCCATCAGCATCGGTGTCGGCCACGAGTGGAGACGTGAGGTGGATCAGTACTTCGGCTCCGTCAGGCAGCCCATCTTCGTCGGAATCGAAATCCTGGGGGTCCGATTCAGCTACCAACTCGGAGGCACCGCACAAGCTCACCGGGGCGATGCCGTCTCCGTCGTTGTCAGCCCGAGTGTCGTCGCAAAGGAGGTCGGCATCGGTATCGGGGTCAAGCGGATCAGTCTCCCCGACATCGACAATGCCGTCTGCATCGAGATCCTCTGCGCCATCGAACAAGCCATCGTCGTCAGTGTCCTCATCGGTTGGATCGGTGCCGATCGCGGATTCGCTGACGTCGCCGATGCCATCGGAGTCAGAATCGGCGCTGAGACGGAATACACCGCCTCGTGCGGTCCCCGTGTACACCGTTGTCGAGGTAGTTGCATCGATCTCCAGGGCGAGAACGATTGGGTTCGCGAGGCCCAGATTGAAGGCGCTCCAGGTGGTGCCGCTGTCGGTGGTGCGGAAGACCCCACCATCTTCTGTCCCCGCGTACAGGATGGTCGGGGTCGACGGATCGACGGCCAGAGCACTGATCCTCAGACTTCCGAGTCCGCCGTTGATGGCGCTCCAAGTGGTGCCACCGTCGGTGCTGCGGAAGATGCCGCTGAATCTGGTCCCGGCATACAGAGTGGTTGAGTTCGATGGATCGATCACCAGGGCGAGAACGCTGAGGTTCGCGAGGCCATTCAAGGCGGACCAAGTGGTTTCGCTGAGAGTGGTGCGGAAGGCTCCCCTCTGGGTTCCCGCGTACAGGGTGATTGGGCTCGACAGGTCGATCGCGAGAGCGCGGACTCTCAGGTCCGTGAGTCCGCTGCTGAACGCGCTCCACGTGGCGCCGCCGTTTGTGGTGCGGAAGACCCCACCATCCTCGGTCGCCGTGTACAGAGTGGTCGGAGTAGACGGGTCGATCGCAAAGGAGTTGATGTCTTGGCCGTCGAGCCCGCTGTTGACCGCGTTCCAAGTAGTGCCGCCGTCGGTAGTGCGGCAGACCCCACCACCTTCGGTCCCCGCGTATAGGATGGTCGGGGTCGACGGGTCGATCGCGAGAGCGCCAACATCAAGAACAGTGAGGCCATCGCTGATCGCACTCCATGCGGTTCCGTTGTTAGCTCCGCACCCGGCTGGCACCCGCGAAACGTCGGGCAGGAAACACCCATTCGCTCTGCCCCGCGGGTGTTTCCTCAGGAGTGCTGCGGAAGATTCCAGCGTCGGATGTTCCTGCGTACACCGTCGTTGGGGCTGAAGCGTCGGTCTCCAGAGCCCGGACGTTTAGGGTTGTCAGGCGGCTGGTGACGGCGCTCCAAGTGTCGCCGCTGTCGTCACTGCGAAACAAGCCGCCTTCTGTCCCCACATAGAGCGTAGCCGAGGTCGATGGGTCGATCTTCAGGGCAGCGCCAACCTTGAGATTCGTGAGGCCGCTGTTGACCGCGCTCCAAGTAGTGCCGGCGTCGGTGCTGCGGAAGATGCCGCTGAAGCTGGTCCCTGCATACAAGACCGTGGGGTTCGACGGGTCGATCGCCAGATCCAGGACATCGAGGTTTGTAAGGCCACTGTTGATGGCGTTCCAAGTGGTGCCGCTGTCGGTGCTGCGGAACACTCCGCCACCGAAGTTCGCTGCGTATACCGTCGTTGGTGTCGAGGGGTCGATCGGCAGGCCGACAACGCTCGTCAGGCCGCCGTTGATGAAGGCCCAGGTGGAGCCACTGTCGCTGGTGCGAAAGACACCGCCATCAGTCCCCGCGTATAGGGTCGCAGGGTTCGACGGATCGAACCCCAGGGAATATACGATCGGGTTCGTCAGGCCGTTGTTGATGCCTGTCCAGTTGGTGCCGCCGTCGGTGCTCCTGAAGACGCCGCCACCGAAGGTAGCCGCGTATAGGGTTTCGGGGGTCGCAGGATCGAATGCAACGGCGTGGACGGTCAGGCTAGTGAGGCCGCTGTGGTTCCAGGTGGTGCCGCCATTGATGCTACGGAAGACTCCCCGACCGGTCCCCGCGTATAGGTTGGTGGGGGTGGATGGGTCGATCCCCAGGAATGAGATGTCTAGGTTCGTGAGGCCGCGGTTGATGGCGGTCCAGTTGGTGCCACTGTCAGTGCTGCGGAAAATCCCGCCCCCGTGGGTTGCCATGTAGAGGGTCGTCGGTGTCGACGGATCGATGGCGAGTCGCAGCGTTAACGCGGCCGGTGTCCCGGAAGCCGGGACCCACGACTGCGCTGTCGCTGTGTTGGCCAACGCAAGGCAGGCTGCGGCGAAAATGAGGAGCATTGCGGGGCGCATGGAGACCCTCGACGTTAGGGGCTCCTCCAGTGTGCTCGACCCTGTGGCCATTTGCTGGCCCGCGGCGGGAATGCGAAGATGAGTTGACATCTGTCAGCGAACTAAACCATGGGGCTACTTGTTCATGGCCGATCTCCGAAACAGCCGACCCTTGGAGACCCTTGGTCTCCCTGACCCTGCCAAGACCCTCCTCGAGGTCCTGGAATCCAAGCGGATGGGTCCCAAAAAACGTGCTGGGCTCATCCTCTACGCCGAGGGAGTCCCCGCCAGGGAATGCGCCAAGGTGGTCGGATTGAAGGACCACATGGGACTTTGGAGGGCCGCGAAGCGATACGGCCTCCTCGAGATTCATCGGGACCGACAGGCATATCGGGATGCGGCCAGGAAGACACTGAACGCTCAGAACTATTTCCAGGGAAGCGTTAAGTCCCCGCTCGGTATGGTGCGGGCGTCGGGTGATGCGACCGATGCATACCTCCTCATGCAGCAGCGGATCGGGTGTTGAAGGATCTACGCATAGGTGTGTATGAGTAAGGCAAGTACGGTGGAATCGGACTGAACCCACGCCCCGCGACTCGCGCTCTAGAAAAAGGGGCTCTCGCCTCGGTCCTTACGGCAATCCTTCGGCCAGCTGCGTTCACCGGAGAACCTGCGAAGTGCATTTTCCCCCGATAGGCCCACGCGAATGGTAATATCGGGGGCCGAACGCCCCAATTCCCGGGCGTCGGTGGAGCGTAGGAAAGATGATGCGGAAATTCATCCTGATCGGCGCCGCACTGACTTTCCTCGCACCGAGCGGGTCGGTGGCAACGAACGCCCTCTATGCGACCGCCCCGGGACAGGACCAGTACCTCTATGCCATCAACGTGGCCAACGGTACTAGGAACCAGGTCGGCCAGTTTGGAGCCGGCACCTACATTGGAGCCTTGGCGTATGACGCTGCTTCCGACACGCTATACGGTACCGACGCGATCACCACGCCCAATGGCTTCGTGACCGGCCCAGGCAATCTCTACTCGATTGACCGGAAAACTGGTGTTGCCACGTCGCTTGGCAACATTGGGCTCGATTCAGTTACGGGGCTCGCGATCGACCCCAATAGTGGCCTGCTTTACGCGATGACTATCGACGACTTGTTCACCGGCGCAACAACGAGTTCTTTCTACTCGATTGATCCTTCAACGATCGCCACAACGTTCATCGGGACCAACCCGCTTGTACCCGGTGGGGGATTTGAGATGACCGTCGGCCCAGGGGGAGAGTTGCTTGCATTGGGCGGTGGCCTCTTCCAAGTGGACGTTGGAAACGGCTCGCAATCGCCCATAGGGAGCCTCACGGGTATTGATGCACGCACAATCGAGTACGACCCACTGTCAGGTACCTACTTCTCGCTAGGGAATTCTGTGGATTCCGGGATCTACTCAGTTGACCCACTAACAGGTCAGCGAACGTTGATCACCAAATTCACTGACCGCGGTTTTCTTGGGAACGATTTTTATGGGCTGGCGGCAGCGCCGGCGATTCCAGAGCCCACCGGTTTCGCATTGTTCGGCCTCGGCTCGCTTCTCGTCGCATCTATCAAGAATCGGAAACCCGCCTCCGGCAACGATTCGACTTTGTCGAAAACACCCTGAAGCCGCCTCTCCGGGAGCCCACCGCCTCAAGTCCTCAGCGCGACCCATAGTGCGCGGCCCGCTCACGCCGCTCAGCAGTTCTCAGAATCGAGGCCACAGTACCTTGCGTCCACGGCCCCCCGGTTCTGGGGTTGATCTCGCCAGCTCGGGTAACAGCACTGGCGGTCCGGTACGACCCCCAACCCTGGCTGTGGAACTCGCGGATCTTGCTTCGGATTCTTTGCTCTTCGGGATGGGGTACGCGGGTCTCTCGTTGACCTTTCTTGGCTCGATCGGAGCCCGAACCCTCTCTGCCAACAACGATGAGACACCTGACCCATCCAGAATTACTGTAGGGCGATGCAAGGTGACTCAAGATGATTAACGACTCGAACTCTCCCTTTCCGCCGGCCCGTGAGCCGGTGGAGGCGCGCAGCGTGTCGCGCCGCGAAGAGCTGGAAGAGGTCCGGCGCGCCCATGAGCACCCACGGGTTCGCATCATCAGCCTTGAAGGGAACTGGGGTTCCGCGATCGTCGATGGCCCACTCGGGTCGGATCTCGAGCGCGTCCCAGCGTAGGTCCGACCACCGGAGACCGAGCACCTCGCCGAGTCGGATTCCGGTCCCGAAGGCCGTCCAGATGATGTCCCGAGCCTCGAAGAGCCCTTCGTCCTCGGCCGTCGCCAGGAGCGCCAGGCGATGGGCATCGCTGTACGCGTCTCGCCGTCTCCGGGCCGGGATGTCGTAGACGCCGGGGGTCGGTCGACTAGAAGACGAAGCGAATCCATACGAGAAGGTTGCGGCGGTTGCCCGGGGTGAAGTGGCGATCCTCGATGCCCGGACCTCCACCGCTCGTGGGACACGCGAGCGAGGTGCCCACCTCGAGTGGCGCACACGACGGGTAGAGAAACTCGGAGCTACGCCAATCGCGGTCCATCAGGTTCTCGACGCTGAGTCCCACCTCCCAGTCCCCGGCCCGGTACCGGAGCCCGAGGTCGAGTACGGTGTAGTCGGAGAGGCGGATCGATCGGGAGGCCTCCGTCGCGTATCGCTCACCCAGGGAGCGCGCCCCGAGCTCGGCCCGGAAGCCACCCCGTTCTACGACGAGGCTGGCCTTCCCCACGAACCGGGGCGCTTGCACGATCGGTCCACCCGCGTTCCGAGCCGACGTGTAGGCGACATCGCCGCGGAAGGTGAGCCAATCCGTGACGTCGATCCGCGTAGCGATCTCGACGCCCAGCCTGCGGGAAGGTCCGGAGCTGTCGGTCGTTCCCGCGTCGCCAACGAAGACCAGCTCGTCCTCGAGGGAGAGCCAGAAGACGGTCGCCGCGAGGTCCGCGCGGCCGCCTACACGGGTGCGGATCCCGATCTCGGCGCCCTTCGCGCGGGAGAGGATCCGTTCGTCCCCGACCCCCGAGCGGGGGTCGTTCGAGTGGAAGCCGATGCCCGAGTTGAGGAAGAGCTCGAGATCGTGGAGCTCCGGAGTAGTGCTCGGGAGGGGCCCGTCTGACGAGAACGGGCTCAGCACGACGTTGGCCTTGGGGAGCCAGACGGCGTCGTCTCCCTCTCCGTCGCCCCCGCCGATGCGGCTCTTCACATCGAAGTCGAAGCGCTCGTAGCGGAGGCCGCCCTCCACCCGGATCCACGGGAGCGGCCGGGTGGTCAGCTCCAGGTACGGTGCCAGCGAGAGCTCGCGCACGTCGTCGTCTCCCAGGGTTCCGGTCTCGCTCCGGAGGGTCTGAGTGCCGAGTCGGACGCGGGAGTCGTCCCAGCGCCAGTCGAGCCCACCTCGCACCGTTCCGGGAAAGCCCAGATCGAAGACGTGCTCGTAGGCCAGGTGGCCCCCTGCATAGAATCGATCGTCGCGCTGAACGATGCCGTCTCCGCGGGCGGGGTCGCCCAAGGCGTAGGTGAAGTTGGAGAAGAGATCGAGCGAATAGCGAACCGCGTAGCCGCTCAGGACCAGGCGCGCGTGGTCCGTCGCCTCCCACTCGATCTGCAGCTTTCCCTGGAGTCGGGAGCTGTCGCCGCCCTCACTCGAATCGAGGGATCCCCAACGGGAGAGCGCGCCGCTCTCCACCTGGCGCTCCGGGACCAATCCCGATGCATTCCAGTCACCGAAGTATGCGAGCAGGTGGCCGGAGAGGCGCAGGTCCTCCGAGAGGTCCAGGTCCCCGCGCACGAGGCCGGAGAAGCGCCACAGGTCCTCGTCGTCCCGCAAGGGACCGTCGGTGTGGTAGGCCTCGAAGGCCACGAGTCCGTTTCGCTCGCCCGTCGAATTGCCAAAGAACGGGAGTTCGGGGGAGCCCACGCCGGCCACTCGCCAAGTATTCCATGAGCCCCCTTCGAAGCTCAGGGACGATCGATCCACCTCGTGGAAGGTCACGTAGTCGATGGAGGCCGCCGTCGCGAAGTCTCCCGCGCGCACGGAGTACGGCCCCTTCGCCACCTCTAGGCGCTCGATCGCGTCGATCGGGACGAAGTGCAGATCGAGGTATCCCTGGCCGTGCGCGTGGCCGCGGAGGTTGATGGGAACGCCGTCGAACGAGACAGAGATGTCGGTCCCGTGGTCGGCATCGAAGCCACGCAGGAAGTACTGCTCGGCCTTGCCCCCGCCCGTGTGCTGGGCCGTCAGCACTCCTGGAACTGTTTCGAGGAGCTGGCCGCCGCTCTCGAGTGGCCGCAGCTCGAATTCCTCCGCACCGATCGGGAACGGCGCCGTGGCCGTCAGCACCGGCCGCGAGGTGACGCGAATCTCGTCGACCGGGCCACCGTCCTCGTGCGCCGCCACCGGCGCCGCGAGCAGGCCGACCACGACCAAGACCACCCCGTACCGACCCGACACGCCGAGCTTTGCCTCCAGATCCCCACGCCGAGGAGAAGTGGGGGTAGCAGATTCAGCGGCCGGTTGCGGGGCGGTCCGACTGGGTCTGGTCGACGATCCCGCGCGTCGTCGGGGCCGGTTGACACCGGCGGGGCGGTGTCGAGGCTCGTGCGATGAGCATACCCAAGCACGAGTCCAGTGATCTCCCTCCGTCAAACCCAGGACAGGCCAGAGTCTCCGGGGAAACCGGGGCGGTTCACTACGGCCTTGCGGCGGTCACCAGGAACTGCGGGAGTACGAGGAGGAAGCTGCCTTCCTCGACGGACGTCTTCACGTTAGAGACGAAGGCGTCGATCTCGCGCTCGTCGAGCCTGCCCGATTCTCGTGCGTACTTGGCCATGTTCAACAGGATCGGGGCCGCACGTCCGGTTGTGTCCGCCGTCGCGACGATCGAGACGACGGGGTCATCGAAATCCGCGTCGCGCAAGAAGCCTCGAAGCTTGCGCCCGATCAAGGGCGTTCGGTAGGCGATGCTGGCGGCGTCGAAGATCCGGGCCAGGCGCTCGGGCCCGATCGGCTCGACCGCGAGCATGCCCCAGTCGCTGTCGATCGCGTGCACGAGTCCGCCGGGCCGGAGGGTTCGGTGGAAGTCCCGCAGCGTCCCAGTGGGGTCGTCCACGTATTCGAGCACGTTCTTGCAGATGATGCGGTCGACACTTCCATCCTCCAGTGGCAATGCATCCGTCTCGATCCGGTGGAGTTGGATCCGATCCGAAAGTCCTTCTCCCGCTGCGTTGGCCCGGGCTCGTTCGAGGAACGTTTCGTTGATGTCGACGCCCTGCACGGTGCCGGTGGGGCCCACCCGGCGAGCCAGCTCTAGCGAGAGCATGCCGGGGCCGCAGCCGTAGTCGACCACGGTCTGGCCTTGCGCGAGTTCGGCGGCTGCGAGCATCGGTGCCATCTCCGGGCGCCAGCGGAACATGTCCTCGTATTGCCCGACGCGATCTGGATCGACGTCCAGCCAATGGTCGCGGTAGTAGGTTTCCGCTTGCATGCTTCTCCTCGTTGTTTCCCTGATCGTATCTCGATTGCGGTTGCCCATCCGCGCGATGGCCCTGCGATCAAGTCGGGTCCGGCGCCGGGGTTGTTGGCCCGCTCTCGGGGAGCGTGGGGTCCGCCACGTAGGACCCATCCACGTCCCCGGTCAAGGCCGAGAGGAAGCGACGGATCGACGCATTCTGTTCAGGCGTCAGCACTCTCCCCAGTTGATGCTCAGCCATCAGGGAGACGGCCTGGTCCAGTGATGCGATGGAGCCGTCGTGAAAATAGGGTGCGGTCTCCGCCACGTTTCGAAGAGACGGAACCTTGAAGACGCCACGGTCGGATTCCAGCCCCGTAATTTCGAAGCGGCCCTGGTCGTCGGTGTCGTAGGGCTTCACGAGTCCGAGCTTCTGGAACATCCCACCGCCAATCGCGGGACCAGAATGGCAGCTCACGCAGCCTGTTTCGATGAATGTCTGCAAGCCAGCGAGTTCGGCAGCATCGAGCGAATCATCCTGACCGCTGACGAACGCATCGAAGCGGCCCGGTGTCAGCAGTCTTCGTTCGAAGGCGCCGATTGCAAGCGCCAAGTTGTTGTAGCTGATCGGGTCTGCGTCAGCCGGGAAGGCCGCCGCGAACTCGGTGACGTAGCCGGGGATGGAGCGCAGGAGCTCGAGCACAGCGTCTTCGTTCGGCATCGCCATCTCGACGGGATTCAGGATCGGGCCCTTTGCTTGCGCTTCCACATCCGGCGCGCGTCCGTCCCAGAATTGCGCGACATGGAGCGCAGCGTTGTAGACGGTCGGCGAGTTTCGGGCTCCTCGTTGGCCGCGATGCCCCGGAGAGGTGGGCTCACCATCCTGGCCGAAATCAGCGAGGGGGTGGCAGCTGTTGCACGAGGTCTCCTGATTCTTCGAAAGGCACCGCTCGAAGTAGAGCATGCGTCCGAGCCGGACCTTTTCCGGCGAGACGGCGTTCGAGTCACTCCGCGCGACGTCCGGGAGCGCACCGAAGATTGCCGACGCCTGATCCCGAAGGACCGCAACGTCGACGACCGGAGGCGGCGCTACGGTCGGTCTGCCCTCGCTTCGCCATTGACTCATGTCGCCCGCCAGGTGCAGCACGTTCCCGAAGCCGCCTTCCAGCAGCACATCGGCGGCCGTTCCCGCCCGTCTGCCGCGCTCGCAGTACACGACGACCGGCTTGGCCCGGTCGTTCCCGAGCTCATCGAGACGGGCGCCGAGTTCTGTGTGGGGAATGTTGACGGCGCCCGGGACATGGCCGGAGGCGAATTCCTCTGCGCTTCGAACGTCGAGGATGAGCGCGTCCCCGGTCGTTCGAGCGAGAAGTTCGTCGGCTGAGATGTCCGTCACGCCCGGCTCGCTGCAGCCCATCGCCAGGAGCAGGAGCGCCAAGAGTCCAAGTTTCATTGATATTTCTCCATGAATGAACGGTCGATGCGGTTCGAAGCCGGCGGCTGCGGCTTCGACGAACCCCGCGCCGGCTCGTTCGCGCGGCCTCCGCCAATGAGCGCGATTCTAGGCGGCATGCTGCGCAACTTTCCGCGGCGCCGTCTTTTCTACGAGATGGAAGAGGCCCATCCCGCCTAGCATCGCGCCCACGAAGAGCGCGACGTCAGCAGATCCGGTCACGAGCGAAGCGACCGCGGGGCCGGGACAGAATCCAGCGATTCCCCAACCCATGCCGAAGAGGCACGCGCCCCCGATCAGCCGTGAATCGATGCTCCCGGCCGCTGGCGCCGGGGAGCGGTGAAGGCGGTAGGCCACGGCCGATGCGGCGAGCGCCGTGCCCATGACGAACGCCAGGCTCGGGTCCCAGCTGCCGGCGAGATCGAGGAATCCGAGGACCTTGGCCGGATTGGTCATTTCCGCGACCGCGAGCCCGGCACCGAAGACGGTTCCAGAGAGGAGGGCAGCGAAGACGAGCTTCATGCCATCCCACCGAAGACGTGCCGAACCAGGAAGACCGTCACCACGGCGACCGCCATGAAGGTAGAGGTCGCAGCAATGGAGCGCGCAGCGCCTCGCGACATCCCACACACCCCGTGCCCACTCGTGCAGCCATTCCCGAGCCTCGTCCCGAACCCGACCAGCAGGCCGGCAACGATGAGCATCGTGGGGCGGGTCTCGATCTCGACGATCAACGGGCCGTTCAGGTAGGCCACGATCGAAGCGCCGAGCGGAAGGCCCAGCACGAATGCGGTGCGCCAGCCGCGCTCTTCGCCCGCCGAGGGCCACAACGCCTGACCGAGGATACCACTGACCCCAGCGACGCGGCCATTCACGAGGAGCAGTAATGCCGCGGCCAGACCTATGAGTAGTCCGCCTAACATCGAAGCGACAGGGGTGAACTCCGTCATGTTGTCGTCCTGTAGCACCGGAGCCCGGTGCCGGGGAAATTACACCACGCGGCACTGCCTCCCACGAGGGTCCACAAGGGCCGTGGTGAATGCTCGATGATCGCGACGTCCTGCGAACTCATATTCCTGCTCCTTGGCTGAAGGCCAATGCCGAGTGGGATTCTGCGGCGCGCTTCGACCCGCGGCCGGCGAGAATCCCGAGGGCGAGCATCGCGGCGGCAAAGGAGACCTGCGGCCAGGTCGACGGCAGCGCCGGGCTCAGTGTCTGCACCACCAGCGTCCCCTCGCGGACGAGAATCAGACAAGCCATCGCCATCACGAAGCCCGCGAAGGCGCGACGCAAAGACGCCGGTTCGATCAAGGTTGCAAGCCGCGACCCGATGAACGAGCCGCCGATCGCCATTCCGGACACCATGGCAACGAGCGCGTAGTCGACCTCTACGTGGCCAAGCGATCCCAGGAAGCCCGACATGGTGTTGAGCACGATGATGAGGAGCGATGTGCCGACCGCGGCGGTCATTGGAAGACCGGCCCACAGGGCGAGTGCGGGAACGATCAGGAATCCTCCGCCCGCGCCGACGAGTCCAGTGAATCCGCCCACCACGAGCCCTTGGAGAACCAGTTTCCCAGGTGATCGCAGTTCGTAGACGCGGTCCTCGCCGACCTCCTTGCGGCCGCGCCACATCGCGGTGGAGGTGAGGAGCATGATCGCGGCAAAGAGCAGGAGCAACAGGCCGCCGTCGACGAAGGCGCCTGCTCGTCCGCCAGCGAACGCGCCGACGATCCCGGCGCTTCCGAATAGCACGGCTTCCCGGGGGCGAACGTTTCCAGCGCGCCAATGCTGCACGGCACCCGACGAGCTGGCGATGCCCACGATCAGCAGGGAACTCGCGATGGCTTCCTTGGGAGGGAGACCGAGGACGTACACCAGCAGTGGCACGGTGAGGATCGACCCCCCGCCGCCAAAGAAGCTGAGGGAGATACCGATCAGGATGGAGAGGGCGAGGCCGAGTGCGAGCACGAGAACCCTAGCCCGAACTATTCATGAGCGCCCTACTGCGGACGCCGCTAGCGACGGAGATTCGCGGCCTTCTCCCTCCTGACGCCTCGACGTACTGTCGAGTACGTTGTCGGCGTCTTCCGGTCCGAGGGCCGCGAATCTCCATCACTATCGACGTCCTCGCTACGGGCTTCATGAATAGTCCGGGCTAGAGCACGGCGAGGGAACGACGGAACGCAGCCAGACACAGCTCGAGGTCGGGGGGAGCGACCGCGGCCAGTGACTCGCCAAAGAACGTGATGAGTTCCTCCACGGCAGCGTGACTCGGTGCGGTAGCTGAGACGCCTTGTCGATCGAAGCGCACGCGGGCCTGGTCGGTGGCAGCGTCGATCGACAAGGGCCCGACCTGGGCGACCCACGCTACGACCTGGTCGACCAGAGCGGCGAGGTTCTCAGGTTCCGACCGCCGGACCGGAAGCTCGCCGCGATTCCAGCCGATCATCCCTCCCGCGAGGTTGGTGACGTCTTTGATTCCCGCACCTTGCAGAATCTCACATGCTTGCCCGGAGCGTTTCCCGGAACGGCAGATCAGGAGCAGGGGCCTCGATCCGTCGAGCCTGGCGGCGTGTTCTTCGATCGTCGAGAGCGGGACGAGCTCTGCGCATTCGACATGGCCAAGTGGGCCGTGGAACTCGTGCGGCTCCCGGACGTCTATGACCCGGTATCGATCGAGCTCGGCGAGCGCGTCTTTCGCAGCGAGTTCAGGAAACGGCATGATCAGGATTTTCCTCCAAAGGCGTTGAGGGGGAGCTTCAGGTACGAGCGTCCGTTGGCTTCGGGCGTGGGGAAGTCGCCGCCGCGGATGTTGATCTGGATCGACGGAAGGATCAGCGAGGGCATGGAAAGCGTCGCGTCTCGCTCCCTGCGAAACGCGACGAAATGATCCAGCGCCATGCCTTCCGGCAATTGCACGTTCGACTCTCGCTGGTCGCATAGCGTCGACTCGAACGCGAGCGTTCGCCCGCCGGGTTGATAGTCGTGGCAAGTGAATACCCGTGTGTCCGCCGGGAGACGCTCGAACAGACGATGGATGGAGGCGTACAATGCTTCGGCAGAACCTCCCGGGAAGTCACAGCGCGCGGTTCCGTAGTCGGGTTGGAAGAGGGTGTCCCCGACGAAGAGCGCGTCCCCGGCGAGGTAGCTCATGCAAGCCGCGGTATGCCCCGGCGTATGCAACGCTCGAAGTTCGAAGGCGCCGACGTCCAGAATCTGTTCGTCGTTCAGCAGTACGTCGAATTGGCTGCCGTCGGTGGCGAAGTCTTCGCCCAGGTTGAAGAGTTCCTGGAATGTACGCTGTGCCTGGACGATTCCGGCCCCGATTCCGGTGAGCGCTCCGAAGCGCTCCTTGAAGTACGGGAGCGCAGAGAGGTGATCGGCGTGGGCGTGGGTATCCAGGACGTAGGGCACCCGGATGCGTTCTCGTTCGAGGAAGCGGGCAACGCGATCCGCCGATTCGGTCCAGGTTCGCCCGCTTACGGGATCGAAGTCGAGGACCGGGTCGATGACGACGCCGACCCGCTCCGTCGCGTCATGAGCGACATAGGTCAGGGTCGAGGTCCTTGGATCGAAGAAGGGCTCGATTTCAGGCGGGTTCATGAGACATGGCGTTGCACATCACGTGCCAGCAACCGTGTGGTTCAAATTGCCTGGATATCGACCGGACTCGTCCACTTCACAGACTACTTGGTGTTTCATATGAAACGTACTACGTTTCATTCAGTATCACGAGATACATCGTGAAACGCAAAAGGAGGGAAGCATGGAAGACGCTCTGGAAGGCCTTCTCCAGACGGTCGGCTTCGAGGAGGCTTTTCGATCCCTTGCCGAACTCCTTCCGGACGCAGCCGTCTTTGCCGTGGATGCCGAGCGCAACATCATCTTCTGGAGTTCGGGGGCCGAGCGGGTGCTCGGCTTCTCGCGAGAAGAAGCCCTTGGCCGGTTGTGCCTGAGTTCGATCCGGTGCAGAACCTGCATGATCGGCTGCGGCATCGCGAAGTACGGCGCGGTGTCCGGGTTCCCACTCGAGTTGTACCGGGCGGACGAGCGCTGGGTTCCGACGAAGAAATTCGCGAAGGGTTTCTTCGACGATGCAGGCGACTTCCTCGGCGGCATCGAAGTGCTCATCCCGACCGGGCCGGCTCAGCTGGAAGAGGGCGTGGTCGCGGAGACCGTGCTGCTGCCGCCAGACGCCGAGGAATTCCACAGAATCGTTAGTCGGGACGCCGCCATGCGGCGAGCGTTTCAGACGATTCGCAACGTCGCCGAGACGGACGCGACCGTCCTCGTTCGCGGCGAAAGCGGCTCCGGCAAGGAACTGGTCGCGCGAGCCGTTCACCTCGAGAGTCATCGCGCTGCGGGCCCCTTCGTGGCCGTGAATTGTGCAGCGTTGACGCCCGGGTTGCTGGAGAGCGAGCTCTTCGGTCATGTCCGCGGCGCATTCACCGGAGCCGTCAAGGACAGGAAGGGTCTCTTTCGACAGGCCGACGGGGGTACGCTGTTCCTGGACGAGGTCGCGGAACTGCCGCTCGAGACCCAGAGCAAGCTCCTCCGCGTGCTCGAGGAGCGTGTGGTGACGCCGGTTGGCGCTTCCGAGGAAGTCGCCGTCGACGTGCGCGTCGTTGCGGCGACGCATCGCGCACTCAAGAGAGAAGTGGCCGCGGGGCGCTTTCGCGAGGATCTGATGTACCGCCTGCGGGTCGTACCGATCCTCCTTCCTCCCCTGCGTGATCGTCGTGGCGATGTCGAAGTGTTGCTTCGCTTCTTCCTTCGCCAGTTCAATCAGGCGGGGCCGCGCCACGTCGAGACCATCGCGCCGGATGCGATGCGTGCCCTGCTGAACCACACGTGGCCGGGGAACATCCGGGAGCTTCGCAACGCCGTGGAGTTCGCGTTCGCGGTCGGGCGTGGGGAGGAACTCCGCCTGGAGGAGTTGCCCCCCGAGTTCGCAGAGGATGGCGAACCGCCGGAATCACTGCATGCGGATGTGGGCTCCCAAAGCGAGCGCGAGAAGATTCGCGAGGCGCTCCAACTCGAGGGGGGCAAGGTCAACGCGGCTGCGAACAGGCTTGGCATGAGTCGTGCAACTTTCTGGAGGAAACGAAAGCAACACGGCCTCTAGCCATCACAGGAGTCTCACATGTCTGTTCGCCTGGAACCCTTCGCCCGGTTCTGTAAAGAGCGCCCCCTGCTGGTGGCCTACGTCCTCGTGGGGGCCATCGCTGGTGCCGGGCTCACCCTGTGGTTCGATCTCGGACCGTCGCACCCGGCCGGAAAGATCATCGGGGGCGCAGTCGCCGGCGGCTGCTTCGCGTTGTTCCCGATGGGCGAGCGGTTGTTCGAATGATCCTGGCGCAACTCGAAGCAAGGTTCGGTCGTGCCTCGGACCTCGGTTTTCGAGTCCTGTTCAGCCTGATCTTCATCGTGGCCGGGTTGGGCCATTTCGGTCAGAAGGACGTGATGCTCGCGAGACTCGAAGCCGCGCCACTTGGATATCTGGCGAGCTACCTCGGACCGCCGGAGGTTCTCATGACCATGAGTGGCGTCGCACTGGTGTTGGGCGGAATCGCCCTGGCATTCGGCTTCCAGACGCGAATCGCCGCTGCGGGATTGTTCCTCACCCTGGTGCCGATCACGCTAACGACCCATGTCGGCGATCCGACGCATATCGGTCCGCTCTTCAAGAACGTTGCGCTGTTCGGCGGCCTGTTCCATTTCATGGTTCGCGGTGCCGGCGCAATCGCGATCGATTCGCTGGCTTCCGCCTCGCGGCCGAGTCGGGATGTCGGCTAGCGCGGTTTCCAGTCGGACCGGAAGCCCTGACGGTTCGGCATCACCACAGCGGGCAACGTGGTGCGATCGAGGCGCGCGGTGCGCCCGACGATCCCGTTGAGATGGAGGACGTGGGCGGTCAGGGCATAGAGTTCGTCGTCGGTGAGGGAGCCAGGCGCTTCGTACGGCATCGCACGTCGCAGGTAGTCGAATAGCGTGGTGGCATAGGGCCAGAAGGTCCCGACGGTTACGTCCTCTCCCGCCAGCGGCCCGGCGGGCCCGTCCGTGCCGTCGATGCCGTGGCAGTGGGCGCAGCGTTGCGCGTAGAGAGGCTCACCCTCTGCCGCCGATCCGCTCCCCGGCGGCAAGCCCACACCATCGGGTCGAACGTCGATGTTCCAGACGGCCAGGTCAGCCTCGTCGATGTCCGTGCCCAGAGCCGGCCCGCGCGCGGCAGGGTCGGAGCCCGTTGCGCAACCCACAATCAGCAGGAAGGCTGCGAGATGTGCCGGCCGTCTCACGTAAAGGCTGCCCGCACACGGCCCGATGGCTCCACCTGCCAGGCCTGGATCGCGTTGCAGTGGTAGATCTGCGCCGGCGCATAGCGTTCGAGCCAGACGTCGCGCGAAGGTTGGGTTGCGCCCGTCTCATCGGTCGCGCGGGAGAGCAGCAACGCGGGGCCTCCCTGCCAGTGCCACGGAATTCGGAATCGCGCCAGGCAGCGCGAGAGCACCGGCGCCTCCAGTTCTGCGTCAGCCCAGCTCGCCCCTCCGTCAGCGCTCACCTCGACGCGACGAACCCGTCCGGCGCCGGACCAGCAGATTCCCGAGAGCTCGTAGAGGCCCGAGCCAGAGAGATCGAGTCCTGCTGAAGGATGGGTGATCACCGACTTCACACCCATTTCGAATGTGAACTGGAGCGCCTTGCCGTCGGCCAGGCGATCCGAGTAGCGCGCAGTCTCCTCGCGGGAATGAACGGGGCCAGGTGCAAGTTCGAGCCGCCGTAGCCATTTGACGCTGGTGTTTCCCTCCCAGCCTGGCAGCAACAATCGCAGCGGGTAGCCCTGCTCGGGCCGTAGCCGTTCGCCATTCTGGTAGAGCGCGATCAGCGCGTCGTCGAATAACTTCTCCATGGGAACGCTTCGGTTCATCCTCGCAGCGTCAGCGCCCTCGGCGATCGCCCAGTGTGCCTCCTCCGTCGGACCCACCTCGTCCAACAACACGGAGAGCGGCACGCCCGTCCACTCGCTGCACGAAACCAGTCCGTGAATCACCGCGCAGGGTTTCTCGCTCGGCTCCGGCGCCGCCTGGAGGAGACTGTTGCCTGCGCACTCGAGGAAGAGCTGTCTTGTCACCGTCGGATAGCGGAGCAGATCTTCGACCCGAAACGAGAGCGGCCGTTTCACTCGTCCATGGATCGCGAGCACGTGCTTCCCGGGGTCGATGGCGGGCACGCCGGAATGGTGGCGTTCGAAGTGCAGCCCGTTGGGAGTGATCCGACCGCGCAACCGAGAGAGCGGCGAGAAGGAGGCTGCCGCCCCCGGGGCGATGCCCGGGAACGGCGTGAACGGAATGCGCGCGACGTGCCCTTCGGCAGGCGACGGCATCCCATAGCCGCGGGGCAGGGCTCCGGGTCGATGGGACCACACGGGGTCGACAAGGGGCCCAGCAAGCGCCGCCGATCCGAGCACCAACCCGCCCGGGATCGCGAGTGCGCCGCCCAGGAACGCGCGTCGATGGAGAAGCCCTCCTCCTGCCACCGCGGTCAAGTCGCGCATGGCGGCATGGTATCCGACTGCATCGGAGGGCTTCAAGCGCGGCCGTTGCGTCAGCAGTGTGGGCCAGGCGGGTCGAGGACATGGATCCATGTCCCTCGAGGCCTTCCCGTTGTAGCCTCACGAAATGGGAAAGCCCGGCATCGATCGACACTTCACCAACCGCGACGGACTCCTGCTCTACTACCAGGAATTCGAGGGACCGCCGGAGAGCGAACTCGCGCCCGTCCTCTGCATTCCGGGCTTGACCCGGAACCATCGGGATTTCGACGAGTTCGCGGCGCGGATCGCCGCGACGCGTCGTCTGCTGTGCCCGGATCTCCGCGGCCGTGGCCGCTCCGCCTACGATCCGAAGCCGGAGCGCTACGTCCCGCAAAGCTATGCCGACGACCTGATCGAGTTGCTCGGAGATGCGGGTGCGGATCGTGTCGCGATCGTGGGCACGTCGCTAGGCGGAATGCTGGCGATGATGCTCGCCGTGATGCACCCGACGCGAGTCGAACGTATCGCGTTGAATGACGTTGGCCCCGAGATCGATCCGAAGGGTCTCGCACGGATCCAATCCTATGTCGGCCAAGGGACCTCGCAGGCGAGCTGGGAGGAGGCCGGCGCCGCGGCGAGGGCGATCTACGAGGTCGCCTTTCCCGGCCTCGACGATGCTGCATGGATCCGACAGGCCAGACGAGGCTCGGTCCGTGCAGCTGATGGTGCGATCCGGCCCGACTACGACCCGGCAATCTCCCAGGCCGCCGGCTCCTCGGACAGCGCCGCGCCCGACCTGTGGCCGGTCTGGAATGCCATCGGCGATCTGCCAGTCCTCGTCCTCCGTGGCGCCACGAGTGACATCCTTTCGGAAGCGACCCTGGCGCGAATGGCGCGCGAGAAGCCGAGCCTGAAGCAGGCCACCATTCCCGATCGTGGGCATGCGCCGCTGCTCGCTGAAGCCGAGAGCCTCGCGGCGCTCGAGCCGTTTCTCGGAGGCTGAGCGACCGCCGGTCTTCGCTCGCTCATTCCGAAGGGTCCGTCTCATTCGTCGAAGATCGGGTGCGGAGGATCGGATCTGCTCGGACCGGCCGGGCTCGGGCCTCTACCACATCAGGTTCTCGGGTAGGAACTCGGCGACCAGCTCCTCGTAGTAGCCGCGCAGGCCGGGCCAGTCCGGTGGTCGCTCGCTCTTCGAATAGAGGTCATAGGCACTGAAGCGGCGCAGCCAGGCCATGCGCTCAGCGTCGACGGCATCCATCAGGTAGTCGTAGGCGCGCTCGTGATGGGCGGCATAGAACGAGTGGTAGCGGATGATGGCGGCGCCAGGACCTGGGAGGTGACGGCCGACGACGTGGTAGAGGTACTCATCGTGGCCCCAGGACATGAGCACCTGGTCGAGGCCGCAATGCTCGTGGTAGATGCCGAGGCGGGTCGAGTAGAGAGGGTGGGCGGCGTCCGGATTCGCCGCGAACAGTTCCGGGTACACGATGCGTTCGTCGAAGCGGCAACCGACGGGGAAGGTATCGCCGACCACGGCCCATTGGGGTTCGCCGAACACGCATAGCATCTTGCCCAGGTCATGAATGAACCCGGTCAGGATGAGCCAACGCGGTTCGCCCGCGGCCCGGATGGCCTCGGCCGTTTGAATCGCGTGATCCAACTGCGAACGAGCGAGGTCGGGGTCGCTCTCGTCCACGATCTCGTCGAGCGCCTCGAGCGCGGCCCACACGCTCACGCGCGAACGATCGAGTGCCAGGAACTCCCGCCGCTTCTCGCGCACGCACTCCAGGGTCTGGAGGGCGTGGTTGTCCCGGTAGAGCGCGCGGACGGAGCTGCGCTCGGTCCCATCGAAATCGCGCAGTCCTGCGCGTACGGTGGTCAACATCCTCGGCAGCCTCCAGCACTTCCAAACGTAGCCAAAGGAAGAAACCGCCGGGAGGCACAGCCCCGCCCCGCAGCTAGCGTCGGCGGCGCCGGGTCTTACACCCCTGGCCGAGGATCGCACCGCCAGCCAGCAATACGAAGGTCGAGGGTTCGGGTACGAGCAGCCGCAGTCCGATCAGGGTCGGAGGGCGGCTACCACCCCCGTCGGAGACGAGCAACAGGCTCTGCTCGCCACCTGCCAGGGTGCGGCCAAGGGTCATTCCCTCGAAGTTCTCCAATCCCGTGACCTCGCTCCACAGCAGCTGCTTGGCGACGGGTGTGAACCCGCCGGCACTCAGATCGGCCACGCCGGCGACGTCACTGCCGGATCGGGGATCGACAGCGAAGATGCTCGCGCTGAAGCCGAGAGTTCCCAGCGTGCGCTCCAGCACCAGGAGTCGGCCGTCCGGGAGTGCTGCCAGATCCGTGATTCCGAGGATTCCAGCGAACGGCTCACTCCGGTAGGCGAGCTGCTGGTCAGGCGCGAGGGAGGAATCGAAGCTCTGGAGTCGGACCCAGGTGCCCGCGGTCGGCAGCGCGGTCGGGCCGTCGATCATCAGCGCTGCTTCATTGGCGGTCCAGAGCATGCTCTCGTCGGGCGCGAGGCTGAGAGACTCGAGGCTCAGGTTGAGATGCGCGTTCGCGAAGACCGCGGGTACCGCCAGCGCGCCAAGCACGTTTCCCGTGACGGGGTCGTATTCTCGAATCGCCGCGCCCATCTCGTCCGACACGAAGATAGTGCCGCGATTCGCGCTCCACGCGACACCTTCGAGGTCCGTCCCCGCGTTCAGCGTCGTGAAGCCCGGGGAACCGACGCTGGTGATGGCGCCGCTGGTTCCGTCCACCGCGATATCCAGTGCGTGGAGCTCCGCGCCGCTATCGGCGACGGACAGGTAGCGGTCTCCGGCCTGATGCGTGATGCCCGAGAGCTCGGGGTTGCCGATCCCCGTGATCGCGACGGGACCCTGGCCCGGATCGACGATGCTGATGGCGCTCGCCGCCGTGCTGACAAGAAGGCCAGTCAGGCCAGTCGCGACAGCGCACACGAAACCACCCGCTCGATGGTGTCCTCGGTTCATGGGGATGAGTGGCACCGCAGCCGCGATTGTGGCTGCGGCCTGCCGAGGGTTTCCATCGCTGGCTGGACTCGACCCGGAGAGAATAAAAATCCTCTCCATTCGGAATATTAGAGGAGAATATCTCCGTATTTCACCGTATTGAGGCCAACAACGCAAAGAGATTCGGCCTGCAGTGCACGATAATCCTCTTCAAGGAGGATCGGTGATGGGGCTCCAGGTTCGAGATTTCTACTGTCAGGCGACCGAGACGCTGAGCTACCTCGCGTGGGAGGATCAGGCTCGCGTCGGGTTCGTCGTCGATCCGAGCACGGGTGTCCAGGAGCGACTCCTCGACGAGATCGACCGCCAGGGTCTGGCGGTGCCCTTCGTTCTCGAAACCCACCTCCACATGGACCACGTTTCCGCCGCCCCTCTCCTGCGGCGCCGATACGGTGCGCGCGTAGCGATCGGTGCGCTGGTCCGCGATCTCGCGGACGCGATTGGCGGCGAGTCCGCACCGGAAGCGTTCGACGACTTCCTGGAGGACGGCGAGCGGATCGCGGTGGGGCCGCTCGAGGTCACGGTCTTCTACACGCCCGGGCACACCGCGGCGTGCGTCAGCTACCTCGTCGAAGATGCTCTCTTCGTAGGCGATCTCCTGCTTCAGCCGGATCAGGGAACCGGCCGCTGCGACTTCCTGGGCGGCTCTCCGGACATGCTCTTCGACTCTGTCTACCGCGTGTACCGAGACCTCCCCGATCAAACCCGCGTCTTCATGGGGCACGATTACGGCACCGACCGCGGCGCGATTCAGTGCGAGAGTTCTCTCTGGGACCAGCGCGCGACCAACATCCTGTTGAACGCCTTCACTTCGCGGGATGACTTCGTTGCGAGCCGATCTGGCAAGGATGCTCGCCTCGCTGCGCCCTCCCGCCTGACGACCGCCGTCACAGCGAATCTGGAGGGCGCGACGACAGCGTCCGCCGTTGGACGGGTCTCCGAGGCCGACCTGCGCTCGAGCCCGGGCGGCCGCGAGCCGGACGTCCGTTGGCACCGGCGACTGGGAAGCTAGGCGTTTCTTCTGACCGTCTGAGAATCGCTAGCTGACCTTGGTGAGCGTGTTCTCGTCCGTATGGTGGAAGAGCTCGGACACTTCAGGCATCTGGAGCACAGTGTCTTCCCAGTAGTGCAGCGTTCCAGGGTCGCGCAGCTCGAGCTTCAGCTCGTAGCGGACGGTCTTGAACTTCTCGTCGAGGAATGGATTCGAGCAGATTCCGTAGGTCGGCGAGCCGAGTTCGGCCGCGAGTTCGAACGAGGTCGCGTCGGCCGTGGTCGTACCGCCTGCGAGGATCGTCACGCCGCGGGGCACCATGAAGCAGCGCATCGCCTGGCTCGTACCACCGTCCCACAACCAGTAGCCGAGTTCCTCGTGGAAGGGCTCGTCGGCGCCGAGCCGCCACGCCGTCGTTGAATAACGAAGGCCGAACAGGCGCTGCTCGTGGTTCTCGACCAACCCTGTGGGCGCGAAGACCATCCGCTCCCGATAGTCGCTCGTGGCGCTTCCGGTTCGTCCCGGATTCGGGGCGGAATCCTTGCCGTGGTCGCCTTCCCAGACACCTTCGAGGCCGGCCAGCGGGCCGAGGTCGCGGTTCAATGCTCTATCTCCATTGTCAGGCTCCCGGATCGAGCCTGTTCCTGTTCAGGGATAACTCGAAAAGACCTCGTGGGTTCCATCCGCGCGGAGAGCCAGCACGTCGTAGGCCTCTGCGTACGGGCCTTCCATGCCCGGGGAACCCATTGGCATGTTCGGAACCGCGAGACCGCGAATGTTCGGCTTCTCACGCAGCAGACGTTCGATGTCGGCTGCGGGGACGTGTCCCTCGATGATGTAGCCACCCACAAGGGCGGTATGACAAGCGCGCGCTTCCGTCGGAACTTGATTCGCATCCTTCACGGCGGCCATGTCGGCGCGTTTCTCCGACCGCACGCGGAATCCGTTCTCGGCGAGATGGTTCTCCCACTTGGTGCAGCAGCCACAGGTCGGCGATTTGTAGACCACGACTTCATCTGCCGTGTTCTCGCTCTCGCTGCACGCGAAGGCGACGAGGGCCAGCGCCACGCAGATGAGGAGCCGTCTAGGAACGAAGGGATTTTTCACTGAACCGAGCCTCGAGTTGGTGAGCCAATTTGTCGTCCGGGTTGTCGTACCACCAAGGATGGCAAACATGCCGCCCATCTCAAGATTTCCCGCGTGGTGGCGGAAGCGTACGCGCAGGCGTACAGGCCGAAGGATTCCGTGGGCGAGTATCGATCGGCCGGTTGCGCCGACGCGCCGATGTCCCGCGCAGCTTACGGTGCGTGGCGCTTCAAGCGCTCCGGCACCGCGATTCGCTTGGCGCTACGCCGGTTCGTGACGATGCGTTCGCGCAGGACGTCCGGGGTGAAGCTGTACATGTTGTCGCCGGGCAACGCGCCGACGGGTTTCTTGCACATCGCGTCGCGACGGGACCAGAGGAAGATGACAGGCTTCTCTTGTTCCTGTGCGATGCGCAGTTCGGCGGAGACCGGGATCGAATCGCCGGTGTGTTCGCCGCAGACGACCACGAACTGGTCGGCGGCCGCGATGCGCCCCTCGGTTCGGCGCTGCCAGTCCTCGGGAACCGTGCCCGCTTCCGAGCGGCCCGAGACCTCGAATGACGATTTGCTGCCGGAACTCGCCAGCAGCTCGTCGTAGAGGTCCCGATCGTGTTCGAGATCGAAGGCGACGAAGATGCGAACGGTCATGATGCGGCTACCCCTGCCTCGGGAATGCACGGGGGCGGAGGTGGCGGCACCTCCGCCCCTTCTGAATCGGTACTGGCCTAGCGGTAGCCGCCGCCGCCACCACCGCCACCGCCGCCGCGGCGCTTGTCCTCGGCCTCGTTGACGCGCATCGGTCGGCCGCCCATGTCCTTGCCGTCGAGGGCGCGGATCGCGTCACTCGCGGCGCTCGCCTCGCTCATTTCGACGAAGGCGAAGCCTCGGGCTCGGCCCGTTTCACGGTCGGTGATGACCGCGACCGAATCCACGCTGCCGTGGGGGCTGAACAGGTCGCGAAGCTCTTGCTCCGTGACCGAGAAGGGAAGGTTGCCGCAGTAGATCTTCTTGCTCAAAGAAAGTGATTCCTCGTGGCATGCGCGTTCTGCGCAGCCACGAATGGCTCCGGTCACGGGCCCGGACGATCCGGACGAGGTCCCGTCGCATGAAAAACCGGATTCCCTCGTGGCGTTGATTCGCCAACGATGAGGACCAGGTTTCAAGGGGTTGATTCGACGGGAAGCAGAGGCTGACCAAGGCCAGCCTGGGAACCGATCGGAGACCGCTCGATAGCGAAGCCTAGCGGATTCCTGCACCAACGACCGGGAGGCGCCCGAATGCAGCCGACGCACGGCTGTATTGCCGGTTCGGAGACCGTCGGATCGCTGAAACCTGAGCGTCGCGGCCCCCCGAGGGACGCTCGACCCAGATCCAGTCCGATTCTTCGCCGCGTTGGCGCGGAGCGAAGGAACGGCGGCACCGAAAACCGGGGTTCCCGGTGCCGCGCGTCGCGAAGGTTGCCTAGCGGCTGACCTTCAGGTGCAGCACCGAACCGTCGGTCCAGGCTTCGAGATTCGACCAGCGCTCGAGCAGGCGGACGCGGGTGACCTGGGCGCTGCCCGGTGATCCCATTTCAATCCGTGTTTGTCCACTCTTGCTGTCGTTGAGCCGCTCGATGACGGCGTTCCAGTTCTTGCGTTTGCTCATGAATAACAGGCCCCTTGAGTTCTCACGAAGTGGGTCAAATAGCAAAATCTCCGTCGGATTCACTCGGTGAGAAGCGAAAATCCGAAAATAACGAGAAATTGGCGCTGGAGGCACCCGCTTTGGCGTTAGGCAAGGGCAGGGAGGCGAGGGCCCGCACCTCGATGCTCGCTCTCGGGGTCGCAACCGCGCCCGTGCTCGGGGCGACGATGGCCGAGTGAGTGGTCTGGCAGGCAGCCCAGCCGACCCGCTGTCGTAGCGCTTCGGCAACATCGTCTCGCCGCGTCTCGTGCCCGCGAGGTAGAGCCAGGGCTGCTCGGGATCGTGGAGCAGCGATCGCATTTCCCCGGTTCGCGCCGGGTATTTCGGGGCGGTCGCACCCTCGGGGGCGCTGCCGGCGAAGATCTCGGCCTCGCTGTCACGGTCGACCGCGCACCCCGGAGCCGGCTCGGCGGTCGTTAGTTCCCCACGTGCGGCAGGACCCGATCCGTGAACAGCTCGAAGCTGCGCTCGCTGAGCGGCGACAGGAGCAGGGAATCGAGCGAAATCTCGGCCTCGAGCTCGAGCAGCTTGTCGACGACGCGCTCGGGAGAGCCCTGGATGACGACATCGCTCAAGTAGTGCTCGATCGGATCGACCTCCTCGTCATCGTTGCGGAAACTCCGGATCGCCTCTTTCGAGATGTAGGTGCCCGTGGTCCAGGTCGCGCCGCGTCGCGCGACCGCCTCGGCCCTGTCGTCCGTTTCATCGATGGCGAGCAGCCGCGCCATCGGCAGGTTCCGGCCATTGCTTTCGTGACCGGCAGCGCGCAACCCCTCCTCGTAGATCCGGCGTTTGCGCCCGATCTCGCTATGCGGCGAGTGCGGATCCATCAGGATCGAATGCCCCTGGGCCGCCGCCCAACGCACGGCACCCTCGGAAGTCGATGCGACCCAGACGGGCGGGTGCGGCACCTGGACCGGCTTCGGCAGCACCTCGACATTGTCGACCTGGTGGAAGCGCCCCTGGAAGTCGACCCGCTCCTGGGTCCAGGCGGCGAGCACGATCTCGATGGCCTCGCGCATTCGGTCGGTACTTTCTTCCGGGGGAACGTCGAAGGCATCGAACTCGGTCTTGTCGAAGCCGCGCCCGACGCCCCAGTTGATGCGGCCCTTGGTGAGGACATCGAGCAGCGCGATCTCTTCGGCGATGCGCAACGGGTGATAGAGCGGCGCCAGCGTCACCGCGGTTCCGATCCGCAGGTTCCGGGTCTGGCCGGCCACGTGGGCGGCCATGACGTGGACGGAGGGGCAGATGCTGTACCCGGTGAAGTGATGCTCGGCGAGCCAGACGGCGTCGTAGCCGTTCGCGTCCATCGTCCGCATGCGATGCATCGCGCGTTCGAAGACCTGGGGCAGCGGGACATCGCGGTTGGGCCACGAGAAGAACTGGAGGACACCGACTCTCATGGGGCGAAGTCTACTTGCGCCAAGCAGCCTTCCAAGGGAGCCGGCGCCGGATTCGGCCACTTCCGCATGCCGCTGCCCCGCGCCACAGGTTCTTGCTAGCCTCCCGCGTCCCACGCCGGGGTGGCGGAATTGGTAGACGCAGGGGCCTTAGAAGCCTCCGTCCGGTGGACGTGCAGGTTCGAGTCCTGTCCCCGGCACCACGCCCCCCGCAGTCCCTCGATGGAGTCTCTGCATGAGCGAAGCCGAAGTTTCCGTCTCGACCACCGAGACCAGTCCCATCCTCCGAACCCTCGAAATCGAGGTGGGGGAGCCGCGCGTTCGAAAGGCCTTCGACCGCGCCTACAAGGATCTCGCCAAGCAGGTGCGCGTGAAGGGCTTCCGGCCCGGCAAGGCCCCGCGTTCGGTGCTCGAGCGGCTCTACGGCGCGGGCCTCGCCGAGGAACTCGAACGCACCCTGGTGAGCGAGACGCTGCTCGAAGCGGTCCAGAAGAGCGGCATCGAGCCGGTCGCCGAGCCATCGATCGAGAGCCGGCCGCCGGAGCAGGGCAACCCGTTCGCCTACAAGGCCGCGATCGAGGTGAAGCCCACGATCGACCTTCCCGAACTGAGCGGACTCGCGGCGACCCGCCCGGTGGTAACCGTGGCAGAGGAAGAGATCGAGAAGGAACTCGAGAGCCTGCTCGAGCGGCGTGCGCCATTCGTCGATGCGGAAGAGGGTGCGGGTGCCGAGAACGGACACCACGTCACGATCGACTATGCGGGAACCATCGAAGATGTGCTGTTCGAAGGGGGCAGCGCCGAAAACGCGGTGCTCGAACTCGGCTCCGGTCGCTTCATCCCCGGTTTCGAGGAGCAGCTCCTGGGCGCCAGGGTCGGAGACGAGCCGACCGTGAACGTCACCTTCCCGGACGACTACCCGGCGGAGGATGTCGCCGGCAACGAGGCCAGCTTCGCCGTGACCGTGCGCGGCATCCAGCGCAAGGATACCCCGGTGCTCGACGACGAGTTCGTGAAGGGGCTCGGCGACGAGGGCGTCGAAACCGTCGAAGCGCTGCGCGCCCAGTTGCGCGGGAACCTCGAAACCCAGCGCAGCAAGAGCGCGGAGCAGGAGACGCGGCGCAGCGTGGTCGATTCGCTGATCGAGCGCTCCGAGTTCGAGGTGCCGCCGGGCATGGTCCAACAACGCCTGAGTCAGCGGCTGGAAATGGCCCATCAACAGCTCGGCCAGTTCATGCCCCACGATGAGATGCATCAGCAGCTGAACCGCTGGCAGCAGGAGTGGCAGCCGGACGCGGAGCGGGACGTGCGCGAATCGTTGCTCCTCGAGGCGGTCGCGGCAGCCAAGGCCTTCGAGGTGGGTGCAGACGAGGTCGACGCCAAGATCGAGCAGCAGGCCTCGGATCAGGGAATCGCACCGGATCGGTTGCGCGAGATGTACGAAGAGCGCGAATTGACGTCCGGTCTGGAGGCTCAGATTCGCGAGGAGAAGGCGCTTGAATTCCTTCTCTCCGAGGCTAAAGTCGAAGAAACGACGGGCACTTAGCCGTCGTTTCGCACGGCAGGCGCGTTACCGCTGCCGGTGCTTTGTGGGGTTCGTGGAGTTCTGGGGGGGCTCCGAGAACGCCAGCTTCCCGTTAGAATGACCCTCGGATCGGAGACTCGGAAATCGGGTACTTCGGCGGCAGTCCGAGCCCGGGTCGCCGTCTGGGGTAGCCGACCGACGTCGAACCCAGAGGACCCATGCCGCTAATCCCCATGGTCGTTGAGCAGGATCACCGCGGAGAGCGGGCCTATGACATCTACTCACGGCTGCTCAAGGACCGGATCATCTTCCTATCCGGCCAGGTCTATGACGAGATGGCCAATCTCGTGGTTGCCCAGCTGCTCTATCTCGAGGCGGAAGATCCCGACGCGGATATCCACCTCTACATCAATTCGCCCGGCGGTTCGGTGACCGGGGGCTTGGCCATCTACGACACCATGCAATACATCCGGCCGGACGTATCGACCTTCTGCGTCGGGCTGGCGGCTTCGATGGGCGCGGTGCTGCTCGCGGCGGGATCGCCGGGCAAGCGCACCTCGCTCCCGAACTCGCGCATCATGATCCACCAGCCCTGGGGCGGAGCGCAGGGGCAGGCGTCGGACATCGAAATCCAGGCTCGCGAGATCCTGAAGACCCGCGACCGGTTGAACGAGATCCTGTCCGAACACAGCGGGCAGCCGCTCGAAAAGATTGCCGAGGACACCGAGCGCGATTTCTATCTCTCGGGAGAAGATGCGCGCGAGTACGGTCTGGTCGACGTCGTGGCTTCGCACCGCTCTGCCGTGAACGGAGCGAATGGTGCCAATGGAGGGACTCTCTCGTCGTGAAACGCAAAGACGACAACGCCAATCTCTCGTGTTCCTTCTGTGCGAAGAGTCAGCGTGAGGTCCGCAAGCTCATCGCCGGGCCGACCGTCTATATCTGCGACGAGTGCATCGAGCTGTGCAACGACATCATCGCCGAGGAGTACGGTCAGGAAGACGCGCCGGCGGAAGCCTCCCAGGTCAAGAAGCCCCAGGAGATCAAGGCGATCCTCGACGAGTACGTCGTCGGCCAGGAGCGCGCCAAGAAGATCCTGTCGGTCGCCGTGCACAACCACTACCGGCGCATCGAGCATCAGAGCTTCGTCGGTGAGATCGAATTGCAGAAGGCCAACATCATGCTGCTCGGGCCGACCGGTTGCGGCAAGACGATGTTGGCCCAGACGCTGGCCAAGATCCTCGACGTGCCCTTCACGATCGCCGACGCCACGACGCTGACCGAGGCGGGTTATGTCGGCGAGGACGTCGAGAACATCATCCTGAACCTGCTCCAGGCCGCGAACTACGATGTGGAGAAGGCCCAGCGCGGCATCATCTACATCGACGAGATCGACAAGATCGCGCGCAAGAGCGAGAACCCTTCGATCACGCGAGACGTCTCCGGTGAGGGCGTGCAGCAGGCGTTGCTCAAGATCATCGAGGGCACGATGGCGAGCGTGCCGCCGAAGGGTGGACGCAAGCACCCGCAGCAGGAATTCCTGCAGATCGATACCTCGAACATCCTGTTCATCTGCGGCGGCGCCTTCGTCGGCCTCGACGAGGTGATCCAGCGCCGGACCGGCCGCAAGGGCATCGGCTTCGGGAGCGATGTCGTCACCCGGGCCGATCGCCGCATCGGCGAGATCCTGGCTTCGGTGCTAGGCGAGGACCTGTTGAAGTTCGGGCTCATCCCCGAGTTCGTCGGCCGGGTACCCGTGGTTGCCACGCTCGAAGAACTCGATGAGGACGCCCTCGTCGACATCCTGACCGAGCCGAAGAACGCGCTGACCAAGCAGTACCAGAAGCTCTTCGAGTTCGAGAACGTACATCTGCGCTTCACCGATGGCGCGCTCCGCGCCGTCGCCCGCCAGGCGCTCGAGCGCAAGAGCGGCGCCCGCGGACTGCGCGCCATCCTCGAGACGGCGATGCTGGATCTGATGTACGAGCTCCCCTCGCGCGAAGACGTCGAAGAGTGCGTGGTCGGCGAAGAAACGATCGAGCAGGGCGCAGAACCCCTGCTCGTCTACAAGCAGGAAGCCGAATCCGCTTAGCGAGCGGCGGCACCCCAACACTCAGGAGAATCAGCGGCACATGGCCATCTTCCGGAATGACGACGCCGAAGGAGCTCCCCCGGCATCCGAGGACGAAGTGCGGGCCATTCCGCTTCTTCCGCTACGCGACATCGTGGTCTTCCCCACGATGGTGGTCCCCCTCTTCGTGGGGCGGCCGAAGTCGATCAAGGCGCTCGAGGACGCGGTCGCGAACGGTCGAGAGCTGTTGCTCGCCGCCCAACGCGTCGCGGCCAAGGACGAGCCCGACAAGGGCGACATCTATCGCACCGGAACGCTCGGCTCGATCATCCAGCTGCTGCGTCTGCCTGACCAGACCGTGAAGGTGCTGGTCGAGGGGAAGGGCCGCGCGCGCATCACGAAATTCGTCGAAGACGATCCGTACTTCTCCTGCGAGTACGAACTGATCGAAGAGGCGACGCCGGTGACCTCGGAGATCGAAGCGTTGGTGCGCTCGGTCCACGCCACTTTCGAGAACTACGTCAAGCTGAACAAGAAGGTACCGGCCGAGGTGCAGGGCAACGTGGGCCAGATCCAGGAGGCGGCGCGTCTCTCGGACACCGTGGCCACACACCTGAACCTGAAGCTCGAGGATCGCCAGCGCCTGCTCGAAGAAGCCGACCCGGCCAAACGGCTCGAAGAGGTCTTCGGCCTGATGCAGGCCGAGATCGAAGTGCTCGAAGTGGAGAAGCGCATCCGCGGACGCGTCAAGAACCAGATGGAGAAGAGCCAGAAGGAGTACTACCTCAACGAACAGATGCGAGCGATCCAGAAGGAACTGGGCGATCGCGACGAGTTCAAGAACGAGGTGACCGAACTCGAAGAGGCGCTCGCGGCGAAGAACATGCCCGACGAAGCCCGCGAGAAGTGCGACAAGGAAATCAAGAAGCTCAAGATGATGTCGCCGATGGCGGCGGAAGCCACGGTCGTGCGCAACTACATCGACTGGATGTTGGCGCTGCCGTGGAACGACGTGGCCGACGAGAATCATGACATCGTGCTGGCCGAGAGCATTCTCAACGAGGACCACTACGGCCTCGAGAAGCCGAAGGATCGCATCCTCGAGTTCCTGGCCGTACAGACGTTGGTCGAAACGATGAAGGGACCGATCCTGTGCCTGGTAGGCCCTCCCGGTGTCGGGAAGACATCGCTAGGCAAGTCGATCGCTCGCGCCACAGGGCGCGACTTCGTTCGCATCTCGTTGGGCGGCGTGCGCGACGAGGCCGAGATCCGCGGTCATCGCCGCACCTACATCGGTGCGCTGCCGGGCAAGGTAATCCAGGGCCTGAAGAAGGCGGGTTCCGGCAACCCGATCTTCCTGCTCGACGAGGTGGACAAGATGTCCACGGATTTCCGTGGCGATCCGTCTTCGGCGCTGCTCGAAGTGCTCGATCCCGAGCAGAACCACACCTTCAACGATCACTACCTCGACATGGATTACGACCTCTCCCAGGTGATGTTCGTGTGCACGGCCAACGTGTTGCACGAGATCCCGCGGCCCCTCCAGGACCGCATGGAGATCATCCAGCTGCCGGGCTACATCGAGAGTGAGAAGCTTCAGATCGCCCGGGATTTCCTGGTGAAGAAGCAGCTGGAAGCGAACGGTCTCGAACCGGAGCAGATCGAGTTCACCGATGGCGGCCTGCTCGAAATCATCCGGTTCTTCACCCGCGAAAGTGGCGTGCGAAGCCTCGAGCGCGAGATCGCGGGTGTCTGCCGCAAGATCGCACGCGACCTGGTTCGCGAAGGCGAGGCGTACAAGAAGGCGCGCATCACACCGGCCAGGGTCAAGAAGCTGCTCGGCGAACGGAAGTTCCGCCATGGCAAGGCCGAGCAGGAAGATCAGGTCGGCCTCTGCACGGGTCTGGCCTACACGGAAGTGGGGGGAGAGCTGCTCCAGACCGAAGTCGCCGTGACGCCCGGCAAGGGCAAGTTCGTCATCACCGGTCGGCTCGGCGAGGTGATGCAGGAAAGCGCCAACGCCGCCATGAGCTACGTGCGGCAACGCGCCAAGCAGCTCGGCCTGACGGCCGACTTCAACTCCAAGGTCGACATCCACATCCACGTGCCTGAGGGCGCGACGCCGAAGGATGGCCCGTCCGCGGGCATCACGATCGCCACGGCCGTGGCTTCGGCGCTGACCCGCGTGCCGGTGCGCTCGAACGTGGCGATGACCGGCGAGATCACGCTACGGGGCAGGGTCCTCCCGATCGGTGGGCTCAAGGAGAAGCTGATCGCGGCCCACCGCGGCGGCATCGATACCGTCGTCATCCCGAAGGACAACGAGAGGGATCTCGCCGAGATCCCCCCGCACATCAAGCGCGGGCTCACCTTGATCCCGGTCGAGCACATGGACGAGGTACTGAAGGCGGCGCTTGCCATCGATGACGTGGCCGCCTTCCTGCAAGACGGCGATCACGTGGTCGAGGCCATCTTCGATGTTCCCGGCCGCGTCGACGAACACGGCGAGGGAACGCCGGCCGGCGTGAACTGAGCGGGGCGGTCCACGAGGGCCGCCGCCTAACCTCCGCTCAGCGCCTGGAGGATCTGTACCTCATCGTCGTCGCCGAGGGGGTCTTCCAGGGATCGCACGCGTTCGCGATTCACGAAGATTCGCACGTGCTTCCGGAGCCGGTCCTGTTCGTCGACCATGCGAAAGCGGATGCCCGGGAATTGACGGTCGAGATCGTGCACCAGCTCATCGATGGTCGTGCCATGGGCCTCCACCAGGTCCGACTTGGTGTACCCGATCAGGGGTTGCGGAACGCCGACCTTCATTCGGCGAAGTCCGCGCATTCGAGCGAGAACACGTGGGGCAGGTGCGGCGCGATGCACTGCCAACGTTCTCCCTCGTCGTTGCTGGCCCAGACGTCTCCGTTGGTGGTCCCGAGGTAGACGCCCACGCTTTCGCAGTTGTCGACGGCCATGCACTGACGCTTGACCGTGAGCCAGGCCTGCTCCCGGGGGAAGCCCTGGTCCTTGCGCTCCCAACTCTTTCCGCCGTCGCGGGTGCGGTAGACCGCGGGCTTGCCGCCCGGGCTGGTGCGTGGCCAGACGTCGGTGCCGTCCATCGGGAAGACCCAGGCGCAGTCGGGATCTCGCGGGTGCAGCCCGATCGGAAAGCCGATGTCGCCGATCTCGCTCGGCATGTTGTCGCCAATGCGAACCCAATCCGTCGCGGGCCGGTCGATCCGGTAGATGCCGCAGTGGCTCTGCTGGTAGAGCACGTCCGGGGCCGCGGGATGCTGTTCCAGGCAGTGCGTATCCTGACCGATCTCGGGGTACGGATCTGGCAGGAAGTTGGCTTCGACGCCGCGATTCAAGGGCGCCCAGTCCTGGCCCCGGTCGGTCGACTCGAACACGCCGCCGCCCGAGGTGGCCAGGTAGAGGTGTGCCGGGTCGCGCGGATCGATCTGGATCGAATGCAACGGCGAGCCGTCCGGCGTGGTCTCGCCGTCGGGATCCTCGGACCAATCCCAGTAGTTCGCATGTTCATTCCAGCCGTCGACGCTATGCCAATGGAGCCCGCCGTCTTCGCTGCGGAACAATCCTTCCGGCGCCGAGCCCGCGTACCAGACATCGGGTTCACTCGCGTGCCCCGGAGCGAGGAAGAAGACCTGGTCGACGCTCCGCGCCCGCTGGCCGGCTTCCGCTTTGTGGAACGCCGGCGGGCGGGTCGCCTCCTGCCAGTTCTGGCCGCCGTCGGTGGAGCGGAAGACTGTCGGCCCGAGGTGGCCTGCGCGCGCGGCGATGAGCAGCGTGCGCCGGTCCCGCGGATCCAGCACGAAGTGATGCACCACGTTGCCGAAGAAGATCGGCCCATCCGTCGTCCAGTTCGAGCGCGTGGCGTCGGGCCGCAGGATCCAAGCGCCCTTGCGAGTGCCGACCAACAACGCGAGGCCCGGCCGGGGAGAGATCTCCGCATGGCGACCCGGGTCCAGATAGCCCGCATCAACCGGGGGAGAGACTTCCTCCTGATTCATCACCAGACCTCCATGCCACCGGCGACATTGAGTGCGATTCCGGTGACGTTGGGCGCGGTCGCCAGGTAGATCACGGCGTCGGCGATGTCCTCTGGAGTCTGCTCGCGACCCATCGGAATCAGCGCCTGGACGGCACCTTGATAGGCGGCCTCGCCACCGCGGGCTTCGGAGGTGATGTGTTGGCTCCACATGGCGGTATCGAGGATTCCCGGACACACCGCGTTCACGCGCACGCCGCGTCCTGCGAGTTCGAGTGCCAGCGATTGGGTGAAACCGATCACGGCGAACTTGCTCGAGCAGTAGACGCTGCCCGCCGCGTGTCCGCGCTTTCCGGCAACGGACGAGATGTTGACGATCGCGCCCTGGCTCTCGCAGAGCGCCGGGACCGCCGCCTTCGAGGCCAGGAACACGCCCTTCACGTTCACCGCGTAGACCTGATCCCAGCGCGCTTCATCGATCTCTTCGATCGGCGTCATGTGCACGATGCCGGCATTGTTCACCAGCAAGTCGATGCGGCCGAACTCGGCCAGGGTCTTGCCGATCAATGCCTCGACCTGGTCGGACCGGGTGACGTCGCAGGGGATCGCCACGGCCCGGCCAGCGCCGCGTCCGTTCACCTCTGCCGTGGTCGCGTCGAGCTGGGCCTGGCCAGAGAGTTCGTAGCTGGCGCTCGCAGGATCGCCGGCGAGATCCGAGACGACCACGTGGCAATCGGCCTCGGCCAACGCCAGGGCGATGCCCCGACCGATTCCACGCGCGGCACCCGTTACCACGGCCACCTTCTCCGAGAGTGCTGAGCGCATCGATGCTTCTCCTTGCGAGAGCGGAATCGCGGCCCATTGTGCCACGCGGGACAGGGCTCGGGGTAGGCTAGAGTCGACGAGCCGGGGGTGGCCGAAGCGATCGGCCGGAGTAGACCATGCGGAGAACCTTGCTGAGCGCCGGGCTTGCCCTGCTGGCCGCCCTCTCGATCGGATTCGGGTCTTGCCGCCCGGACACGAACATCGAGGTCGCCAACCTGAACCTGCTGCACGGGTTCGCCTGCGACCCGCTGGCACCCGCGACCGGGGACCAATGCCGCGTCGAGGAGCGCATCGGACTGCTCAGCGACCACATCGTCGATGCCGGCTGCCCCGACGTCGTGACGCTGCAAGAGAACGTCGTGAATGCCTTCGTCCTGGCCGGCTTGAACCAGTTTCGCGGGCCATTGGACTCCACCGTAGCGCTACTCGAAGCCGAGCTTCCCTCACTCGCCGAAGCTTGCGGCTTCCCGTACCACCTGATCTTCGACCCCGAAGGTGTCACGGTGCTAGGTGCACCGCGAGGCATCGACGAAGAAGTGATCCTGAGCCGGTATCCGGCCCTCGAGGCGGAGGTGCGGGTGCTCTACAGCCCGTTCGAGCCGTTCTTCAATCGCCACGCACTGCACGCGCGAATCGATCATCCGCTCGGCCCGGTCGATATCTACACCACGCACCTGGCTTCCGGCTCGGACCAGGCATCTAGCCTGTGTGGAACCCAGATCATATTTCCCCTGCCGTGCCCTGCGTTGTGCGACGACGGTGTCGACACGGCACGGGAATGCCAGGCCAAGGAACTCGCCGCCTGGGTCGAAGCCACCCACGATGTCCAGACGCCCGCGTTCATTACCGGCGATTTCAATGCCACGCCGGACTCGAACGAGTACCAGGTGTTCGCGTCGCGAGCCTGGATCGATACCCACCTGGCGGTCGGCAACGGAGAGTGCGAACCGTCAAGCGGCAAGAATTGCACTTCGGGCCGCGACGCAGAGATCGGCGAACTCGAAGACCCCGCGTTCAACACCGACGCACGCATCGATTACATCTTCCTGGTGCCGCCGAGCGCCGCCTTCGAGTGTGGACTGGTCCGCGCCGAAGGCCGCTTCGGCCTCCCCGGCACCGGCCTCTTCGCGAGCGAACCCAACCCGTTCGCCGAAAGCTGCGGCGCCGCCCATGATCCGATCTGCTGGACCTCGGACCACACCGGCAACCAGGCCAACCTGCGCTGCTCGAGAGCGCGCCGCCGCGGCGACGACTGACCATTGCCCCGCGCCCGGATGCCCCAGCCCAGGAAAGCCGTTAGCCTGATCGCCCCGGGCGCGTAGCTCAGCTGGTTAGAGCACCTGCTTTACACGCAGGGGGTCCCCCGTTCGAATCGGGGCGCGCCCACCAGGAACACTCCCGGCCGTAGTCCCGTGGGCATCCAGGATTTCAATCTGTTCCTCCTGGCTTCCAGGCCGGAGTGCCGGGGCATTCTGGGCGTGCCTTGGGCGCTATCCGCAGTTGCGAACGCACGGGTTCAAGGGCTGGTGCATAATGGCCCGTGATGGGGGTTGGGAGCGAGGAACTGCTCATGCACCTGCCTGCCGCCCCGCTCGTCTTCGCCCTCAGCTCGATGGTTGCCCTCTTCGTGCCGTCTTCCGCGCTCGCGGGTGCGACACATTTTCAGGCCCACCTGGAGATTTTCGCGGGGCAGGGCCTGCCTCTATGGATGTCCAGCTCGAGTTCAGGAGTTCTGAACTCGATGCCGATGGGATTTCAGTTTCCCCCATCTCAAGTAGACCCCGCTCCACTGAGGCTGACCACGCTGATTGGGTTCACCTCGGCTGCGCCTACCAACTCCATCTATGCGCTCCGCCGATTCAACTCGACTGGCACTCAAGAGAGCGGTTCCTTCAGTGCGGGGGCGGGGCCGAGCGGTGGGTTTGGCGGTGCTATGCGGACCGCTGTTCCATCAGCCATCGGTCTGGGCATTGTGCCGTTGCCGGGTTTGTTCGGGAGCGTTGGGGCGACTCTTCCGATCGGGTCGCGTTCAACGAACACGGGCATGGCGAATATCCTGGGGAACGCTGTCACGGCTACTGCCGTTGGTGAGCTGTGGACGACCGGCGTGATCAGCGTGAATCCGGGAGGTGGTCCGACCTTCCCTACGACGGGTCAAGCTCAGGGAACGAATGGGCTTGCGGTCAGTGGGTCCTCCTTGTCCGGTCAAATCTCATTGGTAACACCGTTTGTAGTCAGCGTGTCGGGAGTTCCCAGGGCGTCACAAGCAGGCTATGCCAAGCTGCGGGTGGTGCTTACGCCTCTCGCTGACCTTGATGGAGATGGAACATCAGACCCCTTTGACAACTGCACCGAAGTGGCGAACTCGAGCCAGAAGGACTCGGATGGCGATGGCATTGGCGACACCTGTGACTGTGATTTCACACAGGATCTGACCTGCACGATCGCTGACTTCAACTTCTTTCTGGCGTTCTTTATCAACGCAGTCGATCCGGGCTTCGGAGCGGACATGAACGAAGATGGCTCGGTGGGGATCGCTGACTTCAATCTATTCCTTGCCGGGTTCATTGCAGGAGAACCCGGACCCGCAGGGATCTAGTCGCGGTCCAGACGCAACCGCTACGCTTCCGCTCACACGAAGGAGGCGTCATGCGCCGCATCACGAGCCTTGCGATCGGACTCCTGCTCCTCACGGGCTGCGGGGTCCAGTCGATTCCGACGGCCGAGAACCAGGTCGAGGCGACCGTCGCCGAGGTGACGAACCAGTACAAGCGCCGGGCCGACCTGATCCCCAACCTGGTCAAGACGGTCAAGGGCTATGCGAGCCACGAGCGCGAGACCCTCGAGGCCGTGATCAATGCCCGGGCGAACGCCACGCGTGTGAGCATCGACCCCAGCAACGCCACGCCCGAGCAGATCCAGCAGTACCAGCAGGCCCAGGGCGGGCTGAGCCAGGCGCTCGGCCGCCTGATGGTCGTCGCCGAGCGCTACCCCGAGCTGAAGGCGGACCGCAACTTCCGCGAGCTCCAGGCGCAGCTCGAAGGGACCGAGAACCGCATCACGATCGCGCGGCAGCGACACATCGAGGCCATCAAGGACTTCAACAACCTGGTTACGGTTCCGCCGAGCAGCTGGACCAACAGCCTCCTCTACCACCACGACAAGATGGCCCAGTGGGCGCTCGCGGAAGCGGAGCAGGAGGCGGTGGAGAAGGCACCGGAGGTCGAGTTCTAGGTGGCATTCCGGTGGGCTCCCCTCGTCGCGCTCGCGTTGCTCCTGCTGCTCGCGGGCGGGGCCGACGCCGCGGAATTCGAGGTCCCCTCGCTGCGCGCCGCCGTCACGGACCAGGCCGGGATCCTCTCCCCGGTCACGCGTCAGCGCCTCGAGTCGGCGCTTCGCGAGCTCCAGAAGGCCGGCGGAACGCAGTTGGCCGTGTTGACGTTGCCCAACCTGGCGGGCCTCACGATCGAGCAGGCGTCGATCCGGGTGGCGGAGGCGTGGAAGCTCGGCAGCGCCGAAGCCGACAACGGGGTGCTGCTGCTCGTGGCGCGCGACGAGCGCCGGGTCCGCATCGAGGTGGGGCAGGGGCTCGAGGGAGCGCTGACGGACGCCTACTCCAAGCGCATCATCGACGAGGGCATCACGCCGCTGTTCCGGGCCGGCGACATGGACGGGGGCGTGACCGTCGGCGTCTACCAGATCGCCCGGATCACCAATCCGGACGTCGACCTGCGGCCCTACTTCGAGGGGCAGCTGCGCCAACGGGGCGCGCGTCCCAGCGGAGCCAGGAGCCCGTGGCAGACGCTGTTCAGCGTGGTGCTGCTGATTGCGCTCTTCTCGATGCGGATGGGCTTCCTGCCGTTCCTGTTCCTGGGCGGCGGCCGTTCGCGCGGCGGATCGGGTGGCTTCGGTGGCGGCGGGTTCGGCGGCTTCTCGGGTGGCGGGGGCGGGTTCAGCGGCGGAGGCGCTTCGGGGGGATGGTGATGGAAGCACGAACAGGCCATGCCCTTCCCTGGGCGCAGCGCGTGCTCGGCGCCGACGGTGCCACGCGCATCGAAGCCGCGGTCGCCGAGGCCGAGGCCAGTACCTCGGGCGAGATCGTCCCCGTCCTGGTGCGGCGCTCCTCGACCGTGGGACACGTGCCGCTGGTGAGCTTCACCCTGCTCTTGCTATGCGTCTACCTCTCCGACCTTCCCGCATACCTGGCCGGGCTCGGTGGGCCGCACTGGGCCTGGCTCGCAGCCTGCTGGGGGATCGCCGCGCTGTTGGCGATGGCCCTCACACGCCTCGACGCGGTTCAACGGATGCTGACGCCCCGGACCGACCAGAGTGAGCAGGTCGAGCTGCGCGCCGAAGTGGAGTTCTACGAATTGGAGATGGGCCAGACGCGCGGGCGCACCGGCGTCCTGCTCTTCGTGTCCCTGATGGAGCACCGCGCGGTGGTGCTGGCCGACCGCGCGATTGCCGAGAAGCTCGATGCGAAGATCTGGCAGGAGCCGGTCGATCTGATGATCCAGGGTGTGAAGCAAGGCGACCTCGCCGGGGGGATGGCGCTCGCGGTCCAGCGTTGCGGCCAGCTCCTGTCGCCCCACTTCCCCATCGCCGAAGACGACAGCAACGAGCTGCGCAACCACCTGGTCGTGAAGGAATGACCCGACGGGAACCGCAGGGAACGCCCCGGGAGGCGCCATGTCCACACGAGCAAGCGTTATCGAAGCGGCGGGTAGGAAGTAAAGGCTGCGTTCCGGCCCAAGGTCGGAGTACAGGCGTCATGTCCTACCTCTCCAAACCCCTCGGCGGGGACTTGGCCTGCTCATGGGTTGGCGCCCGGGTCTCGCTCACGAGCGCCGGCTAGCAGCCCTCGGCTCGAACGCGAGTCCCCTACGCGCGTCGCATCATGGCCCCAAAGGCCACGAGCGGGAGCAGCCAGGGCCATGGCCACGAGGGCTGCGCGACATTGTCGACCGCGATCGCGGCCACGGCCGCCACCATCAGCAGGACCTGTGGGTTCAGCGAACTCAGTAGGCCTGGGCGCTTGCCATTGCCGAAGGTCGCGTAGAGATAGGTGACGATGTCGGCCGATTCAGACAGCCAACGCTCCCCCTGCCCCGGCTCTTCGATCCGAAGCACGGGCACCGTTTGGCGCCCCGTCGCGGCCCCCAGCGAAGAGGCAGCCTCGGCGTCGACCCAGATATTACGGTGGTCCAGGTCGAGGCCCAGCGCCTTTGCGGCCGCCCACACCCGACCGCAATACATACAGCCCGGGTAGTGAAAGAGCGTGAGACCGGGCGGACGCATTGAGGGTGAATACGCGCGGGGGGTGCTTTGGTTACGCCGCTGTGGGGCGAGATTCGGGCTGCACCCCCAATCGCTCTCGGCTGCGAAAGGATCTCCGCGCTTCGCCCACCGTGAGAACTCGCCCTAGGCATCGCATCGACGACGAACTGGGCCTTGTCCATGCCCTTGCCCACGGGGCCAACCGAAGCTCCCCGGTGGATAGGAAGTACAGGCTGCGTTCCGGCCCAAGGTCGGAGTACAGGCGTCATGTCCTACCTCTCCAAAGCCCTCGGCGGGCACTCCTGGCGCGCTCGCGCCATACGAACCAGCGTCCAGCCCGCCGCTAGAACCGAGCGAGCACCTCGGATGCGGCGCGTTCGCCGGCTAGAACAGCGCCCTCGATGTAACCATGCCGGTGCTCCGAGGTTTCCGTGCCAGCCCAGTGGACGCGCCCGACGGGCTCACGGAGCGCGCCGAGCGAAGATGACGTCAACGCCCCAGGTGGGAAGAGCGTATGGCAACAACCGGCCCAGGGCTGTTGAGCCCACGCTGTTTCCAGTAGAGCGAGCGGTTTGCGTCCTTCAGGCCCGAAGAGCACGGCCACAGCCTCGAGAAGAGCGCTTCTTCGCGCGTTCTCGTCGAGCTTGGCTATCGCGTCCGCCTGGCGCCCACGTACGAAGCCCAGCAGCACTGCGTGAGCGCCGCTGGCGGGCGTGCAGTCGAAAGTCGCGCTGATCGGCGGGACGCAGGAGACGGCCTCGCCACTCAGTCCTTCGTCGCGCCAGAAGGGCCTCTCGTATACAAGGTGAATCTTGAGAGAGCGGCCAGGACGCAGGCGGTCCACTAGAATCGAGCGCGCTGGCGCCGGACTCGGTCGCACATCGAGCTTCGCGGCGAGCAACGGCGGCAGAGCAACAATCGCGGCACGCGCGCGCACCGCGAAGCTGGACGTCGCAACCGCCACGCCCCCGTCGTCCGAGTGGAGCGACTCGACAGGCGCTGCGAGGGTGACGCAATCGGAAAGCGAATCCATGAGCCGGCACGAAATCTCCTGAGCACCGCCTACGACCCCGTATTGCTGCGCTCCGCGGCCCGCCGACGTCAAGTGCAAGAGTCCGCCATGCGATGCCAGGAAGAAGCGCAGGTACAGAAGCGATAGTTCGTCGGGCTCACCGCAGAACACCGCACGCATCGCTGTTTCCATGAGGTCGAAGGCGGCCTCCGAGCCGAGGCGCGCGCGAAGCCATGCGTCGACGCTGAGTCGGTCGAGACGCTGCGCGCCCCGTGCAGATTCCGGTGTGAGTATCCGAATGCGTCGGCGAGCGATTTCCGTTTCGAGCACGAGTCGGCCCAGCCCAACGAGGGGGCGTACCCCGAGCGGTGGGAACGGGGTCGAGTACCGCAAGAGTTCTCCAGATCGCCTCAAGAGGCGCGCCCCTCTGCTCGGCGTCGTCGGCACAAGCTCGATGTCGAGGTCACGACACAGGGCCTGTGTTCTGGCGTGCTCCGGGGAAAGCCACTCGCCACCGCGATCGACGACCGTGCCCAGGAGAGGTTCACTCCACGTGCGCCCTCCGACGCGGTCCGACGCCTCTAGCACACGGACCGAAGCACCCCCGCGCACAAGCTCGTAGGCCGCGGTCAGCCCCGACACGCCGGCGCCCACGACAACGAAGTCTGCGTCCAGGGTGGCGCTCACGCGGCTCTCCTCTTCCTTCTCCGACGCGGTGGCCGCAGATCGGGGACGTCTCGCGGATTTCGTACGCTCGCCTCGGCCACCGGCTGCAAGAAGATCTCCGCCGCCCGCTGCATGCTGAGCTGCAGCGACTCGGAAGCGTCGTCGTAGAGCCAATGGGTGATCGTACCGTTGACCAGGCTGACGAAGGCGCTAGCGAGGTCTCCGGCTCGATGGGCGCGGCCGAGCTCGCCGCGTTCCTGCCCACGCTCTAGCAACCGGACAAGGCGCTCGGTCAAACCCCTTCGCGCCCGTTCGCCCATCTCGCCTTCATCTAGCCCGACTTGAATCCTGGCAATCTCGCGGAAGACGCGGCGGTAGAAGCGCCGGTCCTCTTCAATCCCAAGCCCCATCAGGCTGAACAGAGTGCGAATCAGGGCCGGCACGGGGACCTCCTCCGCAGCCAGTGCGTTCTCCAGCATGGTCCGGTAGTAGTCGAGAACGTCCTCGGTGATTGCCTCGAGGAGCGCATGTTTCGAGCGGAAGTGGTTGAAGACCGTCGTGCGGGAGACACCTGCCTCGGCCGCCACATCAGCCATAGTCACGTCCTCAATGCCGTGCTTCGAGAAGAGCTTTCGCGCCGCCTCGGTGATCCGAGCCCGCTGTTCAAACCGATTCTGCTGCCTTCTTGTAGCCATGTTCGGATCCTAGCAGAAATGTACTTGAGTGTGGACTTGAGTTCATAATTATTCTACGCTTGATTCCGGGCTAGGAAGGACGCGACGAAAACCGAGGAGACGAAGATGGAGTTCGGTTTCACGGCCGATCAGCAGGAGTTCCGGCAGCGCGTACGCGAGTTCGCCCTGAAGGAGCTCTTGCCCGGATATCTGGAGCGCGACCGCACACGGACCTACCCGCTTGACCTCCAGGTCAGGATTCGTGAGTTCATTGGCCGACCGACCGAAGTTGACTTTATCCGCTCTGGCATCGCGGTCGAAGAGCTGGCACGTGGCGACCTGAGCTGCGCGTTCTGGGGAGAAGCCGCAGCCGGCTCCTCTCCCCTCTACTCGGGCGCGGAATCGTCGCTGGGCAAGTACATCACTGGGGACAACGACCAAGTTGGTCTCGCGCTGACCGAGCCCGAGGCCGGCGCGGACTTGGGAGGCATCCGGACGACCGCGCGACCGGAGGGCGACGGCTGGGTGCTCGACGGCGAGAAGAACTCGGTCTCATACCTCAACGCGCCGGCGTTCATCGTATTCGCGCGCACGGGTGAGCCCGGCGACGGCTGGCGCGGAGTGTCGGCCTTCGCCGTGCCGCGCACTGCGAATGGGCTCGAGTTCGAGGAGTTCGACGACCTGGGCTGCCGCTCGATTCCCCGAGGTGTCGTGCGACTGCACGGCGTGCGCGTGCCCCCCGAGGACCAGCTCTGGGGTGGTCGGGGGGACGATCCAAGCCACCGGGCAGGCCCCTTCCGCCACATGCTCGAGTTCTTCAATACGAACAAGGCGTACATCGGACTCATGTCGATCGGAGCGACCCAGCAGACTCTCGATGAGATCATCGAGTATGCGAAGCGGCGGGAGGCCTACGGCAGGCCCATTGCGCGCTACCAGGGGGTTGCTTTTCCGGTCGCCGAGGCTGCCACGTACCTCGAGATGGCGCGCCTGCTCTGTTACAAGGCACTCTGGCTGCGCCAACAGAACGCGGACCACCAGCTCGAAGGCGCGATGGCGAAGTGGTTCATCCCGAAGAAGTGCGTCGAGATTCTGAACGACTGCATGGTGATCCGCGGGCACCTCGGGTACAGCGAGTCGCTCCCGATCGCGCAGCGCCTGCGCGATGTTGCGGGCTGGCAGATCGGGGACGGTCCACCCCAGATCCAGAAGCTCATGATCTCGCGCCGGCTCTTTGGACGAGACTTCGAACCGATGTGAGTTCGGCGGAGCGAGTAACCGCTGGCAATCCGACTCCGGCCGCAGAGCGGTGAGGCCAAGATCAGATGCGCGTCCACGAATTCCCGACCGACGATCGATATTGTGGGTGGCACTCAATGCTCCCAACTCCGAAGCCCGCGCGCAGGCTGACAGGTGTACACAACGCCGACTGGACGGTGCTCGGTGCCGGCTTCACGGGTCTCGCGGCCGCGCGCCGAATCGCCGAGCTCCACCCCGAGGCCCGCGTCGTCGTGATCGACGCGCAACGTGTCGGCGAAGGCGCGTCGGGCCGCAACTCCGGGTTCCTTCTAGACCTCGGCCACTACCACGAGAACCTCGGCACCCACGAGCGACTGATTCGTCTCGGTCGAGCTGGCATCTCCGAACTCCGCGAAGTAGTCGAGAAGCACCAAATCAAATGTGACTGGACGGAGCAGGGTCGCCTGCATGGCGTGATCAGAAGAGGCGGTGTGCGGACTCTCGAGCGCTGGTGCCGGCGGCTGAGCGAATTGGAGGAGCCGTACACGTGGCTCGACGCCAATGCGCTCGCGGCACGCACAGGGACCACTTACTACCGCGCTGCGATCCACACGCCCGGGACAGTTCTGGTGCAGCCGGCGGCCCTGGTGAGGGGCCTCGCCAAGGGCTTCCCACCCAGCGTCGAGCTCTTCGAGAAGTCCCCAGTTCAACGGGTGCGGGTCGGCGACGGAGTTCAGCTGGAGTGTCGCGAGGGTTCTGTGAAGACTGGGCGCCTGATTCTCGCCGCCAATGGTCTCACCCGGAGGCTGGGTTTCCTCAAGCGGCGAGTCGTGCGGATAGGAAGTACAGGCTGCGTTCCGGCCCAAGGTCGGAGTACAGGCGTTATGTCCTACCTCTCCAAAGCCCTCGGCGGGGCGATTTCAAGCTGCGCCGTCCGCCGCACGACGGGCGGAAGCCACGGCACTTGGGCCTGAATACCACCCCGACCCGACCCATCGCGTCGGCATCATCAACCCAACCGACCCGCTGTGTAGTCTAGTCGTCTATCGACCAGGGACGAGGCTTCGCAACTCGCGCATGCCGAGCGTCTTGGCACCGCTGTGTTCGAAGGCCGCCGCCATGCTTCCGTTGGAGTAGATGAGGTGTTCCTCGTCGCGCTGGCGCCAGTCGTCGGTGATCTGCATCAGGTCTGGGCCTCCCCGCGCGCAGTGCGTCATCAAGTAGGACAGGCCGGGCCCGAGGCCGTCGACCCGCGCCTTGTTGTGTTCCAGGCCCGTGCCCGGCTCGAACTCCAGGGAGTTGGAATCGAAATGCTCGAAGATCGGGAAACCCGACGCCTCGAAGGCGTTGATCATGTCGGTGGGCAGCGCCTCGAGCGTATGCTCGAGCGAGTTCTCGCGTCGCGGTCGCGGCACGAAAGCCGGCAGCTTGTAGTCACGGGCAAGCTGGAAGTAGATCTCGGCGAACTTCGGGTCGAAGACCGTTCCCATGTGACTGTCGATGTGCGTCACGTCGATCCCAGCCTCGAGCGCTGCATCGACCTGCGCGCGCAGTTCGCGATCGACATCTTCGGGTGTGGCGTTGGCCACGGTCTCGGCGGTGCTGCGCCACATGCCGCCGTCGGGCGACACCAGACTCGGTACCTGGTCGCTCACCGGGTCCCAGCGGTAATCGTCGTACTCGGCGTTGAGCGTGAGGTGCACGCCCAGATCGAGATCGCTGCGACGACGGCCGACGGAGGCGACCTCCTCGAACGCGGGACACGGGACCATGACGCTTCCGCAGGTGGCGGTGGCTTCCATGGCGCGAATGCCGCCCTCGTTTGCAGCGATAGACATACCCAGGTCGTCGACGTGGACGACGATCGCGCGATCAACCGGTTCGAGACCCAGAGCTTTCATGCAAGTCGAGACGGCCCCTCCGCCCGGGTTGACTGTTCATCATAACGTCCTTTATGAGGCGCTCTCGAGCCGCGCCTCATGCAGACCCTGCAAGCGCACCAGCTCTTCATCCAGCAAGCTCGCGAGATAGCAGGGTCGCTCCGCGTTTCGCCGATCGCTGTACCCGCTCAGTCCGAGTCGAGCAGATTTCCGCTTGTATCTCACGCCGCGAGCGGTTGAAATAGGGGGCGAACCTCCGAGCCGGGAAGCGGATGCGGAGTTCCACAAGGAGAATCGACCCAATGACTGCCAGGAAGAAGACCGCTCGGAAACGTGTCGGCAAGAAGACGTCTGCCAGGAAGACCCAACGTCGCAAGCGCACCGGCGATACGCTCGACGATGGCTTGAGGCAGCTCGAGAAGCAGCTACCGAAGAATCTCGCCGGGGGCGTCAAGGAGCTTCGGAAGAACCTCCGCGACGTCCAGAAGCAGATCGACAAGGCCCGCAAGGAGCGGGAGGATCGCTGGCAGAAGCTCGAGGACCAGATCCGCAAGGATGCCGTGAGCGCGTTGCGCCGACTGGAAAAGGCCGTGGCTCCCTCCGCGAAGAAGGCTCCCAAGGCCGGAAAGAAGCGCGCTGCGCCGAAGACGGTGCGGAAGAAGGTCCGGAAGACGACCAAGAAGGCAGCTCGAAAGAAGCCCGCCCGGAAGAAGACAGCCCGCAAGGGTGCACGCCGATAGCCGGAGGACTTCGCTCCACCAGGGATCGGAGCACACACCCGGTTGGATGGACGGCGAGCGGACACACCGAGATGCCGTGTCCGCACGCTCCATCTCTGGGATGCAAAGATCCGTTCGACTAGCGTTCAGGCAGGCCCAGCTTGCATTTCGCGGCAGGGAGCAGCGCGGCTCCGGCCTCGCCGACGACGACCAGGCGACCGCCACGCCCCTCTACGACCGATGCGAACGAGCGCCTCTGGTCGTTGAGGTTCCCGTCATCGACGGGGGCGACGTCCGGATTGCAGCCTCCGTGACCCAGGAAGGACAGCTGACAGTCGCGCTCCTCCACCCGGATCGACGCACCGACGGACAGGGTCGTATCGACCCGCACGGTCGCCTCGCCCACTTGCCACTCGGCAGCGAAGCCCGGGGACACGGCCCCAGCGAACCCGAGCAGGGCTACAACGAGGGCAGAGAATCTCCTCGGCAATCGACGGCCTCTTCGAACGCGCTCCATGGTGGACGTTCACTGCAATTCCCGGTCCCAATCGAACCCACGTCTCGCGGCACTCCAGCGACACGGAGCAGGGATCGATGTCACACCGCGGGGCAGAGTGGGTCATTTCGAGACTCGCCGTACCACTCGACTCGACTAACGGGCGGCCCGAGTCTGCGGGCGACGGGTTTCCGCTTGACATGGCCCTCTTGGACCTCATTGTTTCCGCAGTGAGGTCGCGTGAGTCTGCATAGCACTCCTTGGGTGTCCGGTACGTGGGCCTGGGTCATCCTGTCCATGGCCGTCGCCTGTGCGGAACCCCCGGGCGACGAAATCGCCGGCGCGGTTCTGTTTGAGCGCCACTGCGTGCCCTGCCACGGAAGCTCGGGCCAGGGCGATGGCCCGCTCGCCGCTTCCCTGGCCCAGTCCCCGAGCGACCTGACGACCCTGACTCGCCGCTCGGGCGGCAGTTTCGACGTGTCCGCCATCATGATGGTGATCGACGGACGCCTCCACGTGGCCGAACACGGCCCACGGGAGATGCCTGTCTGGGGCGCCGTCTTCGCAGCCGAGCACGTGGGCGAGCCCTTCGCGATCTACGGTGCCACCCTCGACGCACGGGCGTTGGCGGAACATCTACGTACGATCCAGGCCAAGTGATGCCCGGGGGCGAAGGAGCGACCGCCTGATCCCTCAGGCCTTGCGCGCGCGTCCCGCCCGCCGCCGAGCGGCCAGCCATCCGAGCAGCGGGATGACGGCGGCCAGCTCGGGGCCGAGGCCGCAGCTCATGTTGGGAAAATTCGTCAACTCTTCGCTTGGAGACCAGGGACTCGCACACTCTGGATCGGCGGCATCGATGAGCCCGTCGAGATCGTTGTCGCGGCCATCGTCGCATTGAAGCAAATGGGTGTGTTCCGAGGCGTCACCCGAATCGTCGCAGCCCGGGTCGGCGAGGTCGATGAAGCCGTCGCCGTCGTTGTCGATCCCGTCCGCGCAGCCATTCAGCGGGGTAGAGCTCGAGCTGTTCGGGTCGGAACCCGAGGCAACTTCGGCACCGTCCGTGAACGTGTCGAGATCGCTGTCGTTGTCCTGGGGGTCGGTCCCCGCCACGACCTCGGAACCGAAGCAAAGATCGACGGGGTCGATGCCGTCCCCATCGTTGTCGGCACGGGTGTCGTCGCATAGCAGGTCGTCGTCGGTGTCGGGGTCGAGCGGGTCGGTTTCGCCGGCATCGAGCAGGCCGTCGGCGTTCAGGTCTTCGCTGCCGTCGAGTAGGCCGTCGTCGTCCGTGTCGGCATCGTTGGGGTCGGTGCCGATGGCGGATTCGGTGGCGTCATCGATGCCGTCCCCGTCCGAGTCGGGCGGGACCACATTCACCGAGAACGCGATCTGGCTAATCGATCCATCGCTATCCGTGATCCTGATCCCTACGCTCGTGAATCCCAGTTCGGTAAAAGTGTTCGACCCCGAGAGCGTGCCGTCCAGCCCCGCGGTCGATCCCGGCGGTCCGAATGGGGACTCCGTGATGGCGCCCGGAACCCAGGTGACGCCGTCGCCCGTCCAGTTGATCTCTCCCACGTGGGTGTCGCTCGTGCCCGGATCGTTGAACAGGATAGGCGGCAGGTTGTAGGGCACCCCGATCGTCGCGACCTGCCCAGTCGGAATCACGATCGTGGGCTCGACGTTGAGGACATCGAGAGTACCAATTTCCTGGCTGGTCCCAGTCTGTATGTCACTCACCGTGATGGTGACGGTGAAAGAGCCGCTGAACGAATAGACATGGGCCGCAGAAACGTTCCCATTCCCTGAGGCCTCGTTGATGACCCCCGCGTCGACGATTCCATCGCCCCAGGAAATTGTCGCGGTATGCGTATCCGTCGCATCCGCATCCGTGAACGAGGCAATCACTCCCGAGATCGAATCGCCTTCGTTCACGACGGAGGGAAGAGACACCGTGACGACGGGTATCGCGTTCTGGGCATGGGCCGCTCCTGGAACCGCTCCTCCGCCTGAGGCCACGATCAGGAGGATCCCCAGACGACCTCCGGCGGATGCGACGCCGGGTACGAGGCGAATGAGTTGCTCCATGCACCACACGATCGATCGACGAGATCCTGCCGTGGCTCCTGCGAAGCCGTCCGTTGGGGCGCCACTGCGAGGCTGCGCTCGGGAGAAGAATGGGTGAGAGCGTCTGGCCGAGGGTAGCGTCACAGCGGAGACTCCATCATGTGAGAGTGACCTGGCGGGTTGCATCGTAGGGCGGGCGCCTAGATCTTCCGCCGGGCTCGGAGCCGCCACGCCCCGGCTCCCAGCAGCAGCGCCGCGAGAAGCGGCCCGCCCCAGGGCGGGAGGGTCGGAACGACACGGGGCTTCGAACTCGCATTGTTCGGATCGGTCCCGCCGGAAGCGCCGGGAGAAAATGCCCTTGCTGCTGGACCTGGCCCAACCGAGTGAGGGAGCCACGGGATCGAGGTGCATCGTCAGGGGAAGAACGCGGTTCTGGGCGCGGTGCATGACAACTCCAATTCAGCTCTGGCGAGGTCGAGGTCCACTGCGCCCGTCGGCTACTGCCAAGTGATGCTATTTACGCCCATCCGCCCACCCTCTGTCAATGAGCCGAGGTGTCGCCGCGGAAGGTGAACGCCGTTCATGGCCGAATGCAGTCCGATCGCACAGGGGAAAGCAGATGGGCCGGTTCGGAACACGCGCGAAGCCGTTACGCGGGCGGTTCTGTCGCCTTGCTCGTCCGGACCCCTCAGACCCTGCGCGCGGGTCCCGCCCGGCGCCGAGCCGCCAGCCATCCGAGCAGCGGGATGACGGCGGCCAGCTCGGGGCCGAGGCCGCAGCTCATGTTGGGAAAATTCGTCAACTCTTCGCTTGGAGACCAGGGACTCGCGCACTCTGGATCCGCAGCATCGATGAGCCCGTCGAGATCGTGTCCGTGGCTGCCGCGTAGGACCTTGGCCCTCGCGCAGCCGCCCAGGGTTTGAATCCACTCGAGCGGCGTTCCCCGCGCCATGTGGAGGCGCGCGAAGCTGTGTCGGAGTGAATCCAGCCGCGGTTTTCTGGGAGACTCCGTTGTGTGCTCTCCCCCGTGGCTCGCAACCGACTAGACGAAGTCGGGAGACCCCCCGGCTCCGCCGGGGAGGCATCAGCAGTTTGACAATTCCGGGAGTGCCGTGAGAACTCCCCTCTGTGAGCCGCCAAAGCATCACGAGAGGGGAGTCTCATTGACGAACTACGGAAGCCTAAATCACACCAAGTGGGAGTGTAAGTACCATGTCGTGTTCATCCCGAAGTACCGGAAGAAGGTGATCTTCGGGGAGATCCGGCGTCACCTTGGGGAGGTGTTTCGCCGTTTGGCGGAACAACGGGAAAGCCGGATCGAAGAAGGCCACCTGATGTCGGACCACGTGCACATGATGATCTCGATTCCACCGAAGTACTCGGTCTCGCAGGTGGTGGGTTACATCAAGGGGAAGAGCGCGATTCATATCGCGCGGGAGTTCGCGGGTCGCAAGAGGAACTTTGTTGGCCAGCACTTCTGGGCTCGCGGGTACTTCGTGTCGACGGTCGGCCGCGACGAAGCGGTGATCCGGGAGTACATCCAGGCGCACGAGCGAGAGGACCGACGACAGGATCAGCTCGGACTACAACTGAAGTAAGCCCCCTTTAGGGGGCTCCAGTGGTCGCGCAGCGGCCACGTCAACTGCCGCTTTGAGCGGCTCACAATCGAAAGCCCCCGGCTCAGCCGGGGGATCGTTACTGCTTTGTGTCCCGCTGGGCGCGTCGGTACCCGGGGGCCTGCAATGAACTGGTCACAGCGCCGGCCGCCCGGATAAACTTCTCGAATGAACGGTAGGGGAGATCTCGTCCGGCCCTGGTTCCACCTGCTCGTCGAGCGGGCGCCGATGGCGCCCGTCTGGGTAGGACTTGGTGTGGTCGCTGGGCTCGCCGTCCTCCACGGGGGCCTGCTCCTCGCCTTGTATCGAGCAGACGCGGCCATGCACTGGGCCTCCGTACCGCATCGGCTCTTTATCTTCACGACCATCACGGGCTACTCCCTCTGGGTCGGATACGAGAACTTGCGCTCCTCGCGGCGGGATATGGAGGCACTACGCCCATTGGCTCTCGATAGCGGCGAGTTCGACACCGTCCTCGGGAGCTACGGGCGCTACCGCCGCTCGGGACTGGTCGCGTGTTCGCTTCTCGCTCCGGTGATGCCCCTCGCCCTGATCTGGATCCAGGGCCGCTCGGCGACCATGTCGCTCGTCGACAACGTCTGGCACGTCGCCGGTATGACCCTGTTCGGCTTGGTGGTCTGGCCGACGCTCTACCTGGTCGCGGGGGCGAGCCGTCGGTTCTCGATGTGT
>JAJDAP010000038.1 GCA_029261795.1 Deltaproteobacteria bacterium | reverse complement strand
CTAGTGCGCACCAGCGGCAACAGCGTGGGGCCGAGCCTCCTCCCAGCGAACCTGCGGACGAAGCCGACGCTCGGTGGCAGATAGTGAGGGGGGGTATATAATCCTCCGGATGGCGCACCTGGCCCGAGACAAAAAGAAGCTCATGAACCGGATCCGCCGGATTCGCGGCCAGGTTGAGGCCATTGAGCGGGCACTCGACCAGGAGGGCGAATGTTCGTCCGTGCTTCAGCTGATTGCGGGGACGCGCGGGGCGCTCAACGGGCTGATGGCCGAGGTGACAGAGGGGCACATCCGCGAGCACGTCATCGACCCGGCTCGCAGACCGAGCGGGGCTCAGCTCGAGGCTGCCGACGAGCTCGTCGACGTCGTGAGGGCCTACCTGAAATGACGGCGAGTGCTGCCGCCTTCACGATTGAATCCCCGTCGAAGTGGGGTCGCCGCGCTCGAGCTGTGATCCTCGCCGTCGTCTGGACGCTGCCGGGCTTGTGGTGCACTGCACAACTCCTCGCGCACGAGCTGGGGCCGGCACACGACGAGCTCCACATGGCGACACCCGGCGGCGATCGGATCACTGGGATCAACTGCAATCCCGACCACGGGCACTCGCATCCGGAGTCCTCTCCGGCGATTTCGCCCGAGGGGACGAAGAAGTTCGATACGTCCGTGCTCGTCGCGCGGGCGGCTGAGTTCGACGCCTCGAGCGCCACCTCGCAGCGGCACAGGGATGCCGCGCTTTGGAACCCGACCCGCGCCTCCGCGACGGGTTCGGGGCCCCGCGCTCCACCGATCTCCTAGTTCAGGTCATCCGTTCCACGCGATTCGCGCGTGCCCCCGTCGCCTCGGTGTCGTGAAGTCGCCCGAGGCAAGGGCGACGACCGATGCCGAAGCGTTGCCCTACGGCGTCAACTCAGGACTCGGAAAATGCAATCGAACTCCCCTCGGATTGCAGCACTACGCTGCATCCGACCCCACGTGGAGCGCCGCGCGCGCGGTCTCCGGTCGGCGTATTCCCGGTCAGCCGGGCGACGATCACCCCGGCTGGTACTCGCCGCGGCACTGGCGCTGGCGGGCCCTCTCTCGCTCTCCCCGCGAGCGGTGTCTGCGGAGGCAGAAGTACTCAGCCTACGACGAGCGCTCGAGAATGCGCTCGCCCAGAACCTGCAGCTCGCGGCGTTCCCCTACCGGATGCAGGAACAGGAAGGCCGAACCCGGCAAGCCGGCCTCCATCCCAACCCCCGGCTCGACGTGCTCTCCGAGAACGTGGCCGGACAGGGCGCCTTCCACGGGACCGACAGTGCAGAGACGACACTCAGCCTCGGCTGGGCGATCGAGCCCGGATTGCGATCCCGTCGCGCGGGGGTCGCTCAGGCGCGCTCGGCACAGACGCGCCTCGACGCCCGGATCCTTCAACTTGATGTCGTCGCCGAAACGGCCCAGCGCTTCCTGAGCTGCCTCGAGAGCCAGGCGCATCTAGGAGACAGGGAGGACGCCGTCGCTCTCAGTGAGCGCACCGTTGCCGCAGTGGAACGTCGGGTCCGGGCCGGAAAAGCGCCCAACGCGGAGCTGTTGCGTGCTCGGGCCGAGCTCGCCAGGGCACGCCTCGCCCGCGACGACGTCACTCACGAGAAGTCGGTCGCCTATCATCGACTGGCTGCCCAGTGGGGAGAGACCGCGCCGTCGTTCTCCCGTGCCGAGGGGGAGCTCCTCGAGCTACCCACCGTCGCTTCGTTCGACGCACTCGCGGTCCGGATCGAACGAAACCCCGAGCTTGTGCGCCTGGCTTCGGAGCAGCGCATCGCGGAAGCCGAGCTGCGTCTCGCCAAGGCACGACGTTGGCCCACGCTGACGCCGTCTCTCGGCGTGCGGAGGTTCGAGACTACGGGTGATTGGGCGCTCGTCGCGGGGGCAAGCGTTTCGCTCCCGCTCTTCGATCGGAATCAAGGCCGGGTGGCCGAGTCACGCGCCGCAGTGTCTCGTACGCGGGCCGATGCCGGCGCCGAACGCATCCGCATCCACACCCGCTTGTACGAAATCTACCAGGAGATGCAGCACAGCGTGCACCGCGTGGAGGTGCTGCGAGACGCCGTGATTCCGCGATTCGAGGAAGCGACGAACGAGACACAGCGCGGCTACGACAGGGGACGTTACCCCTACTCGGAGCTTCGCGCGGTGCAGGCGGATCTGCTCGCCGCGAGGCGGTCCCAGGTCGAGGCGAGCACTGCCGCGCATCGGCTCGTCATCACGCTGGAGAGACTAACAGGCGAAAGGGTAGCGAGATGACCGGGTGGATGAAGCGTGCGAGAGGAACCCTGGCATCGGTCGGACTGGTGCTCGCCGCCCTGTCAGTGGCCTGCGGTGGAGCCGACGTCGAGCCCGAGCCCGGCGCAGCGATCTCCCACGCGGAACATGGGGACTCGGAGACGCAGGGCCCCAACGGAGGAAGGCTGCTGAGCTCTGGCGCGTTCGAACTCGAGCTCGGGATCTTCGAGCGCGGTACGCCACCGGAGTATCGCGCCTGGGCGTCGAAGGACGGGCGTGAGATCTTGCCCGGCGACGTCACGCTCGAGGTAGCGCTCACGAGACTGGGCGGGAGAGTCGACGCCATCGCGTTCGCGCCACGAGGCGACTACCTCGTGAGTACGCATAGCATCGCGGAGCCCCATTCGTTCCAGGTGTCGATCGAGGCGGTCCACGAGGGCGCGCGATACGCCTGGGCGTTCGAGAGCTTCGAGGGTCGCACTCGGATCGACCCGCTGATGGCGGAATCCCTCGGAGTCGAAACCGAGGTCGCGGGACCGGCCACCCTGACGCGTACGGTGACCGTCTACGGCCGGGTTCGCGCCAACCCGGAGCGCGTTCGCGAGATCCGAGCGCGCTTCGAAGGCGCGATCAGCGGAGTCCATGCGTCGGTAGGCAGCCCGATTCGGAAGGGAGAGAAGATCGTCTCCATCGAGAGCAACGAAAGCCTGATCTCCTACACCATGGTCGCGCCGATCTCGGGAGTCGTCACGCAGCGCAACGCCAACCAGGGCGAGCAGACGAGTGGCCGACTCCTCCTGACGATCACGGATACCTCGTCGGTTTGGGTCGACCTATCGATCTTCCCGGTCGACCGCGAGGGCGTCGTGGTAGGAAGCCCAGTCGCGATCTCGCCTGCCCTGGGAGGCTCGACAGTCCAAGGTGTCGTCTCGCTGCTCGAGACCACGAGCGATCCGCACGATCAATCGGTCGTCGCCCGGGTCGAGTTGGAGGGAGCTGACGCGCAGTTCATACCCGGAACGTTCGTCACGGCGGAGGTCAAGGTGGGGGAGTACGAGGTCCCGCTCGCCGTTAAGCAGCTCGGCATCCAGTCCTTCCGAGACTTCCGCGTGGTGTACGCGCGGGTGAACGACGCCTACGAGGTTCGGATGCTGAAACTCGGCCGCGAGGTCGGCGAATGGGCAGAGGTGCTAGGCGGGCTCGAGCCCGGGACCCGCTACGTCACCTCGAACAGCCACCTGATCAAGGCCGACATCGAGAAGTCGGGCGCATCGCACGACCACTGAGGACCCACATGCTGGACTGGATCATCAAACTCTCGGCGACTCATCGCAGTCTGGTTCTCTCGCTCGTGGTCTTGATCGGGGGCCTTGGTGCATGGAACTTCACGCGCCTCCCCATCGACGCCGTGCCCGACATCACCAATGTGCAGGTCGTGGTGAACACAGCGGCGCCGGGATACACGCCGCTCGAAGTGGAGCAGCGAGTGAGCTTCGTCGTGGAGAACGCCATGGCGGGGCTTCCGAAGCTCGTCGACTCGCGCTCTGTCTCGCGATACGGACTGTCGCAGGTCACCGTCGTTTTCGAGGACGGCACCGACATCTACTTTGCGCGCCAGCAGGTCGGCGAGCGCCTACAGGAGGCGCGCTCGAGCCTTCCCCCTTCCCTCGACCCCTCGCTGGGCCCGATCGCGACCGGGCTGGGCGAGATCTTCATGTTCACGGTGGATGCCGAGCCCGGCGCGAGGAATGCGGACGGCAGCCCCGTCACCCCGATGGATCTCCGCACCGTCCACGATTGGATCATCCGTCCCCAGCTGCTGCAGGTTCCCGGTGTCGTAGAGGTGAATCCCATCGGCGGATTCAAGAAGCAGATCCTCGTCGCCCCAGACCCTGCCAGGCTGCTCGCCCATGGTCTCACGCATACCGACGTGCTCGACGCATTGCGGCGCAACAACGACAACCGCGGCGCCGGGTTCATCGACCACAACGGGGAGCAGTGGCTGATGCGCGTCGAGGGTCAGGCGCGCGGGATCGAGGAGCTTGCCGACATCGTCATCCGCGAGAGCCACGGGGTTCCGCTGCGCGTTCGCGACGTTGCGGAGGTGGGCCCGGGAAGTGAGCTCCGGACGGGTGCAGCGACCCAGGACGGACACGAGGTCGTCATGAGCACCGTGTTCATGTTGATCGGCGAGAATAGCCGTAGGGTGGCGCAGGCCGTAGCCGTGAGGCTCGGCGAGATCCAGAGCAGTCTGCCGCCCGGAATCACTGCCACCGCGGTCTACGATCGCACCCGCCTCGTCGACAAGACGCTCGAGACGGTCCAGAAGAACCTGCTCGAGGGGGCACTCCTCGTTGTCGCGGTGCTGTTGCTCTTGCTAGGCAACGTACGCGGTGCGCTGTTGACGGCGGCCGTGATCCCCGTCGCGATGCTCATGACCATATCGGGGATGGTCGAGGCGGGCGTCAGCGCCAACCTCATGAGCCTCGGGGCACTCGACTTCGGCCTGATCGTGGATGGAGCGGTCATCATCGTCGAGAACTGCCTGCGCCGCCTGAGCGAGCCAGGTACCGCGGCTGACAAGCTCACCGATCGCCTTCCGATCGTGATCGAAGCCACGCGCGAAGTCATCCGGCCGGCGCTCTTCGGCGTGTTGATCATCACGGTCGTCTACATCCCGATCTTCGCCCTCTCGGGTGTCGAGGGGAAGATGTACCACCCGATGGCAAAGACCGTGGTGATCGCCCTCGTAAGCGCGATGATTCTCTCCCTCACCTTCGTCCCTGCTTGCGTCGCGTTGCTCTTCCGGAAACCCCTGAAGGCAAAACGCAATCTCGTCGTCGATGCCGTTCGCAGCGTCTATCGGCCGCTGCTGCACCACGTGCTCCGCTGGCGCCACATCGTGATTATCGCCGCGCTCCTCTGGGTGGCGGGCCACGCCGTGCTGGCGACACGCCTCGGGGCCGAGTTCGTCCCGAACCTCGACGAGGGGGACATCGCGATGCACGCCCTGCGAATCCCGGGAACCTCGCTGGACCAGGCGATCCGGCTCCAGACCCGCCTGGAGGCAGAGATCAAGAAGCTTCCGGAGGTGGAGCGGGTGTTCTCGAAGATAGGGACCGGCGAGGTGGCGACCGATCCGATGCCTCCCAATGTCGCCGACACATTCGTGATCCTGAAGCCTCGTGAGCAATGGCGCGACCCTCGCAAGCCAAAGACCCAGGTCGTCGCCGAGCTGGAGGCGCTTGTACTGCCGGTGCCCGGGAACCGGTACGAGTTCCTGCAGCCGATTCAGATGCGGTTCAATGAGCTGCTCGCCGGCATCCGGTCCGAGCTCGCCGTCAAGGTCTTCGGCGACGACTTCGATCAGCTCGTCGCACTCGGCGACCAACTTCAAGCAGCGATCCAGGAGGTCCCGGGCGCAGCCGACGTCGCCGTCGAGCAGGCGACGGGTCTGCCAGTTCTCACCATCACGCCGCGCCGCTCGGATCTCGGCCGCCTGGGGATACCGATCGAGACCCTTCAGGAGCTGGTCTCGACCGCATTGGGTGGCACACTCGCGGGCCAGTTCTACGAAGGGGACCGCCGCTGGGACATCGTCGTTCGGCTGGACGAGAACCTGCGCTCCAACACGGACCTCATCGCGAGGCTCCCCATCTTCGTCGACGAGACCGAGTACGTTCCGCTCAGCCAGGTCGCGAGCGTGCAGGTCGTCAACGGTACCAACCAGGTGAATCGCGAGAACGGGAAGCGCCGCGTGGTGGTCGGCGCCAACGTTCGAGGACGCGACCTGGCGTCCTTCGTTCTCGACGTGAGGAAGGCCATCGACCAACGGGTGGAGCTGCCTCCCGGCTACTGGATCGAGTACGGAGGGACCTTCGAGCAGCTCGAATCCGCAGCGAGCCGACTCGCGATCGTCGTTCCCCTGACACTCGTGCTGATCATCGGGTTGCTCGTGATGGCCCTGGGCTCGCTGAGAGATGCCGCGATCATCTTCTCCGGAGTACCGCTGGCGCTCACCGGCGGTGTCCTCGCGCTGGCGATGCGGGGAATTCCATTCTCGATCTCGGCTGCAGTCGGCCTGATCGCACTCTCTGGGATTGCGGTGCTCAACGGGCTGGTGATGGTGTCATTCATCCGAGAGCTCCGGATCGGCGGAAGACCATTGGAAGAGGCCATCATCGAAGGAGCCTTGATCCGAGTCCGGCCCGTGATGATGACCGCGCTCGTCGCCGCGCTGGGATTCGTCCCCATGGCCGTCAATTCGGGAATCGGGTCCGAGGTGCAGCGCCCGCTCGCCACCGTCGTCGTCGGGGGCGTCATCTCTTCGACGCTGCTGACCTTGCTCGTACTTCCAGCGCTCTATCGAATCGTTCATGGCTCGCGATAGACCGAGACTCGGGGTTCTGTTCAGCTGCCGCGCGGATCCATTCGCACCAGCGACATGTCGGGCCGCTCGCTCTCGGGCTTTGCCAGAACCTCTTGCCAGAATGGGTACTTGGCCGCGAGCGCCTGGAGGGCGGCCTGGAACTCGGCCGGATCTTCGACCACGACCGCCTCGCGTTCGTAGATCTTGTCGCCCATCTCGAGGCGCACGTGCGGATCGGCGGACACGTTCGAGTTCCAGTACTTGTTTGGCCACTCGCCGCCTTCGTAGTAGATCGATGGCACGTAGAGCTTCTCGCCGATTCCCGCGCACACGGTCGTGACCGAGTGGGGGATCCAGTACCAGGTCCGGGTCTCGAGATAGATCTCCTGAAACTCGTCCGCGAACGACCAATCGTGGATCGGCTCGGTCACCACTTCGCCGCTGAGGCGCAGCCCCGGCCGACGGTCCTTGGGGTCCACACAACCCGAGGCAAACACCACGAGCAAGGCCACGAGCCCAACCTGGAAAGTCCGCTGCTTCATGTTCCCTCCTTGGATAGCACTTCGGGGCCGGGGCCGAACTCTCTGACGGGATACGAAATGGCTTCGAGCGGTACCTGCGCGAAGATTCGGCCCAGGAGGTACGAATGGAGATCATCCAGATTTCGTTGATCGTCGTGCTGGTCTACGTAGGATTCGTGGCCCTGATGGAAGCGCTGATCGGCTTCTTTCAGCCCCAGATGGATGAAGGCGTCATGCTGACCACGACGGATGCCAAGGGAAGAACCTCCGGCCAGCGGCTTGCTGGCGCAAGGCTGGAGGGGAAACTCTATATCGCGTCCAACCACTGGCTACGTGGCTGGTACAACCGTGCCCTGGCGAACCCCGATGTCCTCGTGGACGTGGATGGGGTCCGAGGGGCTTACGAAGCGGTTCCCATCGAAGGTGGAGAACGGGATCGAATCGCCGACGCCTACAGAATGGGGTTCATCTTGCGCTTCATTTGCGGCTTCGCACCGAGCAAGTTCCTGCGGTTGGATCCTCGCTGAAGTTCCGCAGGCGGCTGGTCAACTGTTCGACACCGCAACCTGGTGGTCGCCCGTTCTTGGATGTTAGTCAACACGCTCGTAGCGCCAGCCGACCTTGGCCATCGTGAGGCGATGTCGTGCCCCCGGGAGCGCGGCGTCGCCAGCCTCCCAACCGACATCCCCGTGCCAGAGGGCGACCGGGCCTTCCGGTTGGACGGAGATGCGCGTCGCGAACCTCTCCGGCGTTCGGACCCGGACAGCCGCAAGCGCCTCGTCCACGGTCGACCACTGGCCAAGTTCGAACAGGCTCACGAACGTGGGTGGGGCGATCTCGATCTCTCCGGCGTCGCGCCGCGCGAGCGCTTCGGCCGGCCCCATCCAGGCGTGTTCGAGGATCTCCCCGTCGTCGATCACGACCTTGCTCTGCGGCGCGGCCGCCAGGAAGAACCAGGTCAGGAAGCGGCGCGGCTGGATCGGGGGCGGCGTCCAATGGGCGAAGGTCACCATGTCACGCTCGGCAACGACCATGGCCGATTCTTCCATCGCCTCGCGGGCGGCAGCGCGGCGAGCCGCGCCCAGATCGTCGTCTTGCGAAAGGCCGGCCGCGTCTTCGGGATCGACGCGTCCACCCGGGAACACCCACATGCCTCCGAAAGCGATCTTGGAGTTCTTGCGGAGCATGAGGGTCTCGAGACCATCGGCCGCATCTCGCACGAGGATGACGGTCGATGCCGCGATGGGTTCGCTCCCGGTCTCCCCGCGCTTGGCGCGTCTGGCAATCTCGTCGGCGTGGTTGGGGTGTGACATGGCGTGAGCATAGACGACACGGGCGACGCGAACGCGCGTCCGCTCCCAGAGCGTTGCGTAGCAAATCCTGCATCGGGCATGCGGCTGCAGGCGGCTGGCGCTTCTATGACAGCAGCCTCTGGTGCCCGGGTCCCCGGCCCGCCTAACCTATCTTCTTCGCACCGGATTGCAGGTTCGAGCCCAGCGCGCCTACGGCCTGTAGATCCCCCGCTTCGGCTGGGGATCGAGCGGAACGAGCGTGCGGCCCGCGAGGCCGGGGTGGTCGCTCGGGATCCGGGCCGCTCGGAAGACGCCGTAGGGGTTGTCGGCAGCGCCGGCCGGGACCCAGCCGTCCTCCTCTGCGATTCCTTCGCTGTAGGGGTTGAGGTACTCCCAGACGATCTGGTCGTCCGCGTCGAGTTCGAAGATGCGACCGGCCGGCCCCTGACACACGAGTGTGTTTCCGTTGGCGAGGCGCTCGGCGCCCGAAACGAAGGGCGCGAAGAAGGAAGTGGGCTCGGGTGCCGTGTAGACCCACGCGGGTTCGCTGGGCCCGAAGGCCTCGCCTCCCGCCATGAGATAGGCCCCACTCTCCGTCATCGGTGGCGTGATCTCGACCACCGTCGACCAGGGTTCGTCCGGGCCCTGGGGGCCGTTGTCGAAGATCGTCAGGTTTCCCGCGCCCGCCCAGCCGTCGGGGATCCAGCGGACGTCGTGTTGGTAATAGAGCTGGCGGTCGTCCCGCCCACCGCGACCGTAGGCGTGCGGGTTGCCCCAGCGATAGAGCAGATCGCCGCCCTTGCCCTGGCGTCCGCCTTCGGAGTTCGCGGCTTCTTCCGTCGTGGTCGAATGGTCGAGGATCCAGACTTCTCCGAACTCGGGCGCCGAGATCGCGATCTGGTCGAGCCGCTCGTTGTAGTCCACGGCGTTCACGTGCAGGAAGTCGGACTCGAGGTCCTCGATCGTCGCGTCGGCCGGCACGTAGCCGAGCGCCTTCAGTTGGGCGAGCTTGTCCGGAGTCATGGCGGCGCCACCTCCGTGAGCGTTGATGTCGATCCGCCCCGGGTTCTCGGCCGGCTCCCCATGGTTAGGCGCCTTGGGATCCCGGTTCTGGATCAGGTGGTCCCAGGCGTGCCATTCCCAGACGACGTTCGCTCCGTCGGGAAGGATCGGCTCGATCTCCAGCAGGAAGTCCGGCCAGAGCCCCTGCTTGGGCGTGAGCTCCGGCAGCCGGCCGACGCGGAGCGCCTCCTCGTGGCGCTTGGCTTCCCAGCCGATCACCAGCAGGTTGCCGTTCGGAAGCGGCTCGATGTCGTGGTGGTTGATCGCCTGTTCGCTCGCGTAGTGCCAACGCCAGCGCAGCTCCGAATCCCAGCCGACCTCCTCGATGTAACCGGCGACACCGCCGGACTTGAACCCCACCCCGGCGGGGTCGCGCGCGATCCAGACCAGGCCGCCATCGTCCCGCAGGTAGGGGCTGTTCGCGACGAACTCGCCCCGCCACGTGTGGACGACCTGCCCATCGTTGTCGATGAGGTAGGTCACCTTCGAGAGCAGCGGGTTGTAGAGCACATAGCCATCGGTGACGCCCGGCGTCCCCGCGACGAATCCACGCTCGAGTGCTGTGCGGGATTCGCTGTCGCAGCCGAGCGAGACGCAAAACGCAGCCGCGGCGAGGCACGGGATCAACGATCGGGTCATGGCAGAACCTCGTTCAGTGTGGGGCGGAGCCTAGCCTCGTTCGGGCTTCGCGGGGCCGGGCCCTTGGAGTTCCGAACGGGAACCCGCCTGGAGCCGAGACGCCACCCCACCTGAATCACTTGACTAACAGGATCTACCTCCGCCAGAGTGCCGGGAGTTCGTGTATCCTCGGCGTCGATGCAGAATGCGATTCGAGGTGCGGCGAAACACTGCCGGGCGTCTCTCCTTGGCGTTCTGCCCGCCCTCCTCGGGCTCTGGCTTCCCATCGTCTCTCACGCAACGCCGCTCCGTATCGACTTCGCTGGAGAGATCGATCGGGTCGAAGATCCCCAGGGCGTCATCGCAGACGGCTTCGGCGTCGGGACCGACTTTCGTGGCTTCCTGGAATTCGATCCTGAAGATGGTGTCGACGGAGAGCCCTTCGGCTTCCGCAAGGGCAGCTGGGTCTTTGGTGGTTTCATCGGCGGGGGTGGCTTCTTCCCCATCTTTACCGGGGCAACGATCGGGGGCGTCGCGACCGTGCACCGGTTCCTGGCCTCGCCGCAGGTGATCTCGGTCCTGGATGATTTCCCATTGGAGCCGGATGGCGTTCACGATGTCTGGATGCCGCCGGGTTTCGGCGACCCCGGTTTCATCGCGGTCCCCCTCACAACCTGCGGCCTCGCCCTGGTCGATACCCGCGCGAGCGCGCTGTCCGGTGACTTCTTCGTGCCGCTCGACCTCGAGGCGTTCGACCAGCCGCGCTTCAGTTGCCGGGGCCTGGCGGCGGGCGAGGATGGCTCGGACGTTCGCGTCGCCTCCCTCTCCGGGCGGATCACCAGATGGACCGTCACACCGGAGCCCCTACTCTCCGCCCTGTTGATGTCAGGAGCCGCGTTCCTTTGGGTGCGCACCCGCGGATGCCCAAGATAGATCAGCGGAGCTTCGGCGGCAGCGCTTCCTGACAGGCACCAGAGTTTCCGCCGAGGTCGAAGGTGGTGGAGGAGCGAGATACTGATGAATGGTACGGACGCTGGTGGCGCGCACTGGAGTTTCTGGGCCATCGCCGTGGTGGGCCTGCTCTTCAATTTGATGGGCTGCGCAAATTTCCTCTCGCAGATGAACGCAGAAACGGTCGCGTCGATGCCCGAGGCGTATCGCGCGATCGTAGAGAGCCGGCCCGCATGGGCCACCGGAGCCTTTGCAATCGCCGTTTTTGGCGGCGCGCTTGGCGGAGTTCTGCTGCTTCTCAGGAGGTCGGCGGCCTACCCTGTGTTCATCGCGTCGCTAGTCGGTGCCGCAGGCGCGCAGATTCCCTTCCTCGGCATGGCCGGCTTCCCCACCGAGGCATTGGCCGGCGGCATGATGCAGCTGATCGTCGGGGCGTTCCTGGTCTGGTACGCGAAGCGGGCCGAGCGGATGGGCTGGGTCAGCTGACCCGGCGCACCACTTTGCGCCCTGCCCTTCTCTCTCTACTCATTCTCGCGTGACCGCACCGCCAGCGTCGAAGCGATCGCGCGAAACGCCGCGTCTCGTTCGAGCCCGTTGGTGTCGCCCGGAGCCTGTGCTGCGAACTGCACGATGACCACCTTTCGGCGCGTGTCGATCCAGACGTATTGGCCGAAGGCGCCGGCGCCGTAGAACTCGCCGTCGTAACCGGGCGGGACCCAGAACTGCATGGCGTAACCCGATGCATCGGCGGTCGGTTCCTGGAACGGTGCGTTCGGTGCGCCGACCGTCTCGACCCAGCCGTCGGGGACGAGTTGGCGCCCATCCCAGCTTCCGGCCTGCAGGTAGAACTCGCCGAGGTGGGCGAAATCGATCAACCGCGTTGCCAGGCAGCAGTGCCCGAAGGGAACGCCCTCCGGTCCCGGGACGTTCAGCGACCGGATCGCGTCCCCGCCGATTCCGAGACGGTTCCAGAGCTTCTCCTGGACGATGTCCAGGTAGGGCTTGCCGTAGGCCCCGCTCAGGACCGCCGAGAGCACGTGCGTATCCGTGGCCAGATAGTTGAAATCCGTGCCGCCGGGCACCCGCCGACCCAACTCCGAAGCGAAGTCGTCGAGGTCGTGGCCGAGGCGGAAGATCCGCAGGTACATCCAGTTCCGGTCGGGAAAGCCCTTGAAGTGGAAGAAGTCGACGCCCGAGGACATCATCATCACGTGGCGGATCGCGGTTTCGCCGTAGGCGGTGCCCTCGAACTGCGGAGCGTACTTCTCGACCGGGTCGCCGAGGCTCTCGATCGTGCCATCGTGAAGCGCCATCCCGACGAGCGTGCCGGTGAAGCTCTTCGAGGCGGACCACAGGTGGTAGCGGCTCTCGGCCGTGGTGTTGCCCGGATACTCCTCGAACACCACCTCGCCGCCGTGCAGAACGAGCAGGCCTTCCACCTTCGCCCGATCGAAATACGCGGTCAGCGAGCGGGTCTCGGCATCGAACTCGTAGTGAACGTCCAGAGGCCGGAGCGCACGGGGAAACTCGTGGGGACGAGGCGCCGCCGTCAGCTTTCCGAATGGCAGATCGCGGTGCCAGTTCCGGAAGGTCTCCGCCAGGGGTTCGCGGTCGCTAGTGCCGCTGAGCTGGACGGCAAGTGTCTCTCCCCAGGTTCGCAACGGGCGCCGGTCGGACCACGGCTGCGAGAGCCAGAGCACGAAAGATCCCAGCCCCACGAGCGCGAGGAGGATCACGCCTAGCGTCCGCCAGATCCACTTCATCGGCCAGACCCATCCCGTTCGGTCGTGACGATGGTGTCGCGATTGTCGAAGTCGGCCGCGAGCGCTCGCCCGCTATGCAGGTACAACCAGAGGCGCATCAGATGTCGCTTCCGGTCGGGTTCCTCGTGGTCCTCGAACGCCGAACGTGCGTGGACCACCTGGTAGTTGTTGATGAAGATCATGTCCCCCTCCTCGAGCTGCACGTCGAAGCGGATCTCTTCATCGAACGAGAGGCGGTCGATCAGGTCCATCACCTCGCGTTGTGCGCCACGGAGGGGAGGGCAGCCTTCATGGCGCGCGGCGGTCTTTGCGTAGCCCGAGTTGTGCCGTAGCGAGAACTTGCCTTCGCAGACGCTGGTGGCGGCCCGGCTGTAGTAGGGCGTGCCGTCGGTGTGGCCTTCTTCGCGGCAGTCGTAGTGGAAGCGCTCGTACAGGGCGTCGATCAATTCGGGCGCGGTCTCGAGCACACGGTTGTAGATCGTGAGCAGTGACGCGAGCGAACTCTTCCCGCCGGATTTCGCCTTCCGGTAGCAGAGGAGGCTCAACAAGTCCGTCGAAGTATCCGTGTGGAACGGGAGCGCGATGCGCGTCTGGTAGCCCCGGACATTCGGGTCGGTCATGATGTCCCAGCCGGTGTCCTGGATGTGGCCGAGCATGTGTCCCTTCGCGTTCTGGCGGATCGGTCGGCCCATCGCCGCCCCGATCGCGAAATACCCGATGCCCGCGTCTTCGGCCGAAAGTCCCGTGAGATCGAGACCGCGCAGCACGACGAGGCCGAGTCCGTTCTCGATCTCGTCCTCCACGGCTTCGACCACGGGTGCGAGCGTTCGCAGCGGGAAGGTTTCGGGACCGATGTCCTGGGGAGTGAGACCCTTTGCCTTCGCTCGAGAGATGAAGCCGCGAAGTTCGTGCTGGTGTTCCTCGCTGAGCGGCACCAACCAATCGTCGCTGCGGGCGAGCTCCGCGCCCATCCACGCGCCGCGACCGGTGATGGGTGTTCGCACGATCGTCTCGGTCGTCGGGGTCGTCATCGTGAAGCTCCTTCGGTTTCCCACAACGACGGGTCGCTGCTGGGCATCAGGACGGGGAAGTAGTCGCGCGGCACGAGGGCCCGGCCGGCGAGGACCTGGAGGATGCGATCTGGATGCGTGAGCAGTGCCGTCGCTGCCGAACCGATCAGCCGAGCGGCGGCCGTGTCACGCCAGAACCAATCGCGCAGCTCGCTCGCCGAACCGCGGCCGGGCTGGCCCTGGGCCGCCTCCAGGTACCAGGTGCGGAGGTCGTCACAGCCGAGCCGGAGCCACTCCTGGATGGCGTATGCCGTCTCGACTTCAGGAGCCTCCTCACCGTTGGCGAGTTCGCCTAGCAAACCCGCGACCCGCTCCCGGGCGAGACCGCTTGCGCCGGGCGCCGCGGACCCGCGGCGTTCGACATAGAGCGCGTGCCACGGAGCGAGCCGTTTCATCTCTTCGAGCGTCGCCGTAACGAGTTCGGGGTGCTCCTCTGCCGCCGGGTGGAACGCGATCGGGCACGCCCAGCTCGCTTCCTCGGCCTCGCTCGGTGTATACGCGGGAGCGTCGTCCGGAAAATCCTCCAGCACCACCGGGCCGTCCTTGCGCTCGAGCAACTCCAGCGCGGAGCGCAGGACGCGGCGCTGGAACTCCGGCTCGTCGGGTGCACCGAAGGGACGGCCCAGCTCGAACGGGACCCATAGGAACCGCGGCAGCTGCATCTGCTCCGTGTGTTCACGCACCAGGCTGATGCCGGTGGTGGGGATCCCTTCGGATTCCAGGTAGTGACTGGCCGCGCCGACCGCGCGGGTACAGTTGGGTCAGACGGGGACGAGACAGACGGCGTCGACGGCGTCCTCGCGAAGCAGCCGTGCGAGTTCGCGCATCGTGGGCTCGATCTGCTGCGGGAGCCAACCCGCGCCCATCACCGAGTAGTGGTAATCGGCGACGGAGCCGATCACGCCTTCCGCCTGGAGTTCGCCTAGGCGGTCGATCGGGAAGACGAGGTTCACGTCCTCGCGGAAGCCGGTGCGATCGAAGTGCACCGAGCTGTGGGTCATCGTCAGCTCGTCGGCCTCGACGCTGCCGGGGATGACGCGGTAGCTCAAGTCCACCATCGAGAACGCCTTGTCCGCTACCCGATGGAGACCCGCCGACGTCACGATGGCCACCCGGCGCTCTGAAAGCGGCGCCCCCTCTGCAAAGGGCCGCGCATCGAACGGCTCGCAGGCCTTCAGCATCAGGTGGTGACGTTCGACCTCGGACATGTCAGCCAGGCGGACCATGGACGACCCCCTCCGATGGCCCCGAGGATCTCCCGGCAGCCCGCCCGATGGAATCGGGCAAGGTTTCAAATCCATACGAATTCGTGTCATGCTCGCGCGATGACAGAGCCCCACGCGACTCGCGGAGTCCGCGTCCCATCCGGCAGCCGGGATTGGCTCCTGCCGCTGGCGGACCCTCGCGCCCGCCCGCTTCGTGGCGGGGGCATCCGCGTCGTCGGGATCAGCGAGGTGCGGAAGGGCTACGATTGGTCAGGCCCCGCCGCGACGCATCTGCTGCTTGGAACGATCGAGGGGACCGGGTTCTTCGAAGCTGCGGGAGAGCGTCGAACGCTTGCCCCCGGCAATCTGGTGCTGACACCGGCCGGCATCCCGAGGCGCCACGCGACCCGCGCCGCCCACTGGAAGTTCTTGGCGATCCGGCTCGCCGACGAAGCGCGCTGGCAACATCTCCATGCGCGGGGCTGCCACGCGCTCCCAGGCCACTGGCTGAAGCGCATCATCGCGCCCATCGAGGGGATGCTGGCGGAACACCCCCTCGGTGGGGCCGTCGACGCCCATACGCAGACATCCCAGCCGGGCGGCGAGAACCCGCTCGAGTACCTGGCCTCGCGCTACGCGGACCGCTTCGCCCTGGCCGGCGAAGAGGAGGGACAGGAGACGCCGCACCCCGACGCGTTCCAGCTGCACGCGACGATCCTGAGGAGCCAGCTCGAAGGGATGCTCGCCGGACGCGGCGGTTCGGAGCCCGCGGAAGCCGGCGACGAGGGGGTCGCCCTGGCGAGCCTCTGGGTTCGGGTACGCGAACGGCCGAGGGGCCCCTGGGACAGCGCAGACCTGGCCTCCGCGCTCGGTGTCTCCCGCGCCAGCTTGTACCGCATGGTGAGGCGCCGCCACGGTACGTCTCCGGGCAAAGTCGTGGAGGGCCTGCGCATGGAGGAAGCACGTCGCCTGCTGTCCGAGAGCCCACATTCGATCGAGGTCATCGCCGACCAGGTGGGCTACGCCAGCGCCTTCTCGTTCTCGGCAGCCTTCAAGCGCTCGGTTGGCGAGCCGCCCTCGCGGTTCCGAACGGGTTCTGCGGCTCGCGGCGAGGCCTAGCGCCAACTCGAAATGGAACGTCTTTTTGGTGTTGAACTTCTATTTCGTCTCGGGCTATATTCAGAATAAGAATTCTGATTCTGTAACCGGGTGGCCATGTCTGAACTCACTGACGATCTCCGTTGGGTCCGCCCGCCCCGCCAGGCGCGGAGTCAGGCCACGCTCGAGCGCATCCTCGATGCGGCCGAGGCGCTCACCCTCGAGAAGAGCTTCGACGAAACGCCGATCTCGGAGATCGTCAGGCGAGCGGAATCTTCGGTGGGTGCCTTCTACACCCGTTTCGAAGACAAGGATGCGCTCCTCAACGCCCTGTACGACCGCTACTACGAGCAGGCCATTGCCACGGCGAACACTGCCCTCGATCCCGAGCGCTGGAGGGGCGCGCAGATCCCGGAGCTGCTCTCCGAGGTCGTGCGTTTTCTCGTCGAGATCTACCGGGAGCGGAGCGGGCTGCTGCGAACCTTCGGCGCTCGGGGATCCGTCGACTCTGAGTTCAAGCTTCGCAGCGAGCGGCTCTCGGACGAGGTCTCTTCCCGCCTCGCCGTACTCCTGCTCGAACGCCGCGACGAGATCCGCCATCCGCAGCCGGAACTCGGAATCCGCTTCGGCTTCGTGATCGTGTTGTCAGCGCTCGACAACGCGGTGTTATGCGACGAGGTCCGTTCGTCCGATCTTTCGCTTTCGAGCGAACATTTCGCCGCCGAACTCGCCCGCAACTACCTCGCCTATCTCGGGGCAGCCTGAACACCAGCCCCCCAGAACCGTCCGCGAAACTTCGTGGACCCAGGAGACCTGCATGAGCGAAGCCATCAAATCGACCCCGATCCCGTCGCTGGGCCAGGCCGGTGCTGACCCGTACGCCATTCCCCTCGAGCGGATCGATGTCTCGGACTCCGAGCTCTTCGAGACCGACACCTTGTGGGGTTACTTCGAACGTCTCCGCAAGGAAGACCCCGTTCACTACTGCGCCGAGAGCCTCGAGGGGCCGTTCTGGTCCGTCACCCGTTTCGACGACATCGTGCACGTCGAGAAGCACGACGAGATCTTCTCGTCCGCCGGGAGCATCGTGGTCAGCGACCCGGATCCGGAGTTCCCGTTGGAAGCCGGTTTCATCACCATGGACGGCGAGCGGCACCAGGCCCATCGGAAGGTGGTCCAGCCCGCGGTGGGGCCGCGGAACCTGAAGCGTTTCGAACCCTTGATCCGCGAACGGGTCAACGAAATCCTCAATGGCCTCCCCATCGGCGAAACCTTCGATTGGGTCGACAAGGTGTCCATCGAACTCACCACGGGCATGCTCGCCACCCTCTTCGATTTCCCGTACGAGCAGCGGCGCAAGCTCACCTTCTGGTCGGACCTGGCCACCGCCGGCCCCGAGCAACTGGAAGCCTTGAACATGACCGAGGACGACCGCGAGGCGGTGCTCCTGGAGTGCCTCGAAGTCTTCACCGGACTCTGGAAGGAGCGCGAGAACAGTCCCGATGGCAAGCGGCTCGACCTGGTGACATCCCTTGCCAACGGCGCCGCCACCCAGGACCTGACGCCGATGGAGTATCTGGGGACCCTGATCCTGCTGATCGTTGGCGGCAACGACACCACCCGCAACTCCCTTTCCGGTGGCGTCGTGGCGCTGAACGAGAATCCCGCCGAATACCAGAAGCTGCGCGACAACCCGGACCTCATCCCGAACATGGTCAGCGAGATCATCCGTTGGCAGACGCCACTCGCCTACATGCGAAGGACGGCGACCCAGGACACGGAGCTCGGAGGCAAATCGATCAAGAAGGGCGAGAAGGTCCTGATGTGGTACGTCTCGGGAAATCGCGACGAGAGCGTCATCGAACGGGCCAACGAGTTCCTGATCGATCGGGAGAACGCCCGTCAGCACCTCTCCTTCGGTTGGGGCCCGCACTTCTGCATGGGCAGCCGCCTCGCCGAGATGCAACTCCGGGTCGCCTGGGAAGAGACGATGAAGCGCTTCCGCATGGTCGAAGTCGTCGGCGAGCCGGTTCGGGTGCGCTCGAGCTTCGTGAAGGGCTACGCCGAGTTGCCCGTCCGCGTCCATCCCTGGTAGCCCGGGCCAGCTTGCGTTCCGCGACCGGTCAAAGGCCCGTGATCCGGCCCCAGATCGCGTCGCGAACCCTTGCCGGCGCGAGCCGAGCGAGCCCTGCACCTAACAACGTCTCGCCGCCGCACCAATAGCGGGAGTGCGGTCGACGCGCGGTGAGCGCGTGGTGGATCCGCCGGGCCACGACCTCCGGCGGCGCTGCACGATCCAGGAACGAGCCATTGAAACTCCGTAGGCGATCGAGCGCCGGACCGTAGTGGTTCTTCTGGGAGTCAGGGATGCGAGCAAGCGCACGATCGAAGTCGGCGTTCATGGCGGCACGAAAGATCGGCTTGTCGGCGTCGGCGTAGGTCATCCCGGGTTCGACCAGCGAGACACGGACGCCCGTCCGGCGTAGCTCCATGCGGAGAGCATCGGTCATGCCTTCGATCGCAAACTTCGAGGCGCAGCCAACGCCCATGAGCGGGATTGCGAGACATCCCGCGCCCCCGCCACCCACGTTGACGATCCGCCCTTTTGCGCGTCTCAGCAGCGGAAGAAACGCTCGAGTCGTGAGAACGACGCCGTGAAAGTTCACGGCAAAGATCTGCTCCAACTCGGCGCGCGTCACGTGCTCGAGCGGTCCACCGAAGCCACCGGCGGCATTGTTTACCAGGCCGGAAAGGCCGGCGGCGCCGACTGCTGCTTCGACCTCTTCCAGCGCCCGTGCGATCGACGCGTCGTCGCTGACGTCGAGCAGCACATGGCGAACTTGCCCATCGCTCTCGGCTTCGACACGGGCTCCGTCCTCGGGCCTCCGAACGCCGGCGAAGACACTCAGACCCATCCGGGCCAGGTAGAGCGCGGTCGCCCGGCCGATTCCCCGAGAAGCGCCCGTGATCAGGACGGAGTAGCCGGCCATCGTTGCGGCGTCGCCAGGATCCATGGACCTTCTCCCTCAGCCCGCGAATCAGTCCATCCGGCGAAACCGATGAACCCAGACGCGGTGCTCGACGTCCCATTCCATCCCGCGGTGCATGCGCAGGATGAGGTCGCGGTAATCGTCGAGCGTCGCATGACCCTCGGACTGCGCGTCGCGCTCGGACATGTCACCGAGACGGTCGTGACTGAGCCCGACGATCTCGAAGCGTTGGCCTTCGAGTTCGAACGTCTCGCCGGGATAGCCGTAGATGCCGTCGCGGCGCTGCTCGGTCTTCTTGCCGTCGCGGGCAGCTGAGACGAGCCGTTTGTGTCGGACCAGGCGGTCGATCGTGCACGTCTTCTCGGGATACTCGCTGGCTTCACTCATGAGGCCAGACAGGATACGAACTTCGCGCCCCGTTTCCGCAGGAATCTGCGGAACGCGAAGCCCGGTGCGTCAGGGCGAGGGAAATCAGGAGGACGCCACGAAGCCGAGCCACACGCCACTGACGGCTCCGACTGCGAGCGCGGCAACCAGGCCGACTCCGAGAGGCCGCAGGCCCAGGCGGCGCAACCGCTTCAAATTCGTGCCCAGCCCGACGGAGGCCATGGCCACGGTCAGGCACCAGCCCGAGAGGTTGCCCGTCCACTGGATCATGGTTGCCCAGGTCGCAGCCTCGAGCCGGCCGCTGAAGGGCGCATCGCCGAGGTCGCCCACCGTGCGCAGGGCGGCCATCGCGATGAATCCGAACACGAACAGCGGAACGAGTTCCCGGAAGCTCGGGCGTTTGGCGGAGGAGGAGGAAGCCGCTTCGCGATGGTGGAGGATCGCGACGAGGGGAATCACGCCGACCATGAACAGATTGCGCACGAGCTTCGTCACCGTCGCCGTGTCCAGCACGTCCGGCGCTGAATACTGTTCGGCGTAGAGCAGACCGGCGCCGGCCACCTGGGCGGTGTCGTGGATGGCGGTCCCGAGGAAGAGACCCGCGCTGGTGGGGTCACCGCCAAACAGGCCGTGCGCCAGGAATGGATAGGCGACCAGTCCGAGGAGCCCGAAGACGGTGATGGTTCCCACGGCATAACTCATCTCGTCCTCGTCGGCGCCGATCACCGGGCCCATGGCGACGATGGCCGTATTCCCGCAGATCGCGGTGCCCACGGCGATCAGCACGCCGAGACGGCGCGGCAGGCCAAAGGCTCGCGCGGCCCAGTCCACCAACAACAGCGCCGTTGCGATGCACAAGATGATGACGGGAACCGCCGACAGACCGATCGCGCCGACGGAGGCGAGACTCAAACGAATGCCGAGCAGGGCGACACCGAAGCGGAGGATCCGCTTCAAGCAGAGCTGGAGACCGAGTTCGTAGACCGCGGGAAGACCGATCGTGTTCCGGATCAAGAGCCCGATGAAGATCGCCAACAGGATCGGCGAGATCGGTGAGGCGGCGAACTCGAAGAGGCTCGTTCCGAGCCAGATCGACAACTCGCGCCCGACGAGCGCGAGGACGATCGCGAGCGCCAGGCCGGGCACCAACTGGCCCGCCATCTCGAGAAGTTCGTGTCCCCGGCCACGCCAACCGTGGCGGCCAGCGCGTTCTGCCGGCGTCTCCGTCGGATCCACCCACTCCGGCACACCCTCCATGCCGCCCACGAAGCGGAAGAGCTCGGGATTCTCGTAGGGGTTGTTGGAAGACGGGCGATCGACCGCGGGAACGTCGGCCAGGCGGACCACAGGCGACTCCAGCTTCTCGAGAAGGGGACTCGCGCAAGCTTACGCAACGAAACGGATCGGGGCTCCGACTCCATGCAGATTCGATGCGCCACCCACCGGCGATCGCTGATTCCACACCGCGCGGTCGTGGCGCGGTAACATCGGCCCCCCCCCGTGATCTGGAAGGACCGCTCATGGCCAGCCCGCTGATTCGCAACGCCGATGCCGAACGGCTCGCCGAGCTCTATGCACGCTATTCGAGCGAGCCCGGCAGCGTCGAGCCGGAGTGGCAGGCATTCTTCGGGGCGCTCGACCAGGGCGCCCGCCAGCTTCTCGAGGGCCTGCGTGGCGGGGCAATGCCAGGCGCGCCGGCTCAGGCGAGCGTCCCCACGGTACAGTCCCCGACGAGTGGCGATGCCCGAGACGCGGCGTACGACTCGATCCGCGCGGTGGCGCTCATCAACGCCTATCGGACCCGGGGCCACCTCGAAGCCAACCTCGACCCATTGGGGCTTCGAACCGTGGACCGCCATCCGGACCTCGACCCGGCTTCGTACGGTTTCAGCGAAGCCGATCTCGATCGGCCGGTCTTCGTCAACGGAGAACTCGGGCTCGATACCGCGACACCTCGCGAGATCGTGCGTCGGCTGCGGCGCATCTACTGCGCCAACGCCGGCGTCGAATTCATGCACATCCAGGACCCGGAGCAGAAGGCTTGGATCCTCGACACGCTCGAAGCCGGCAACGCCCGCTTCCTGCTCAAGCCCGAGGTGAAGCGCGACATCCTCGTCAAACTAACGATGGCCGAGGCCTTCGAACGCTTCCTGCACAAGAAATTCGTCGGCACCAAGCGCTTTGGTCTCGACGGAGCCGAGTCCATGATTCCCGCGCTCGAGGCGATCCTGACCAACGCGGTCGACTACGGCGTCGAAGAGGTCGTGCTCGGGATGTCGCACCGGGGTCGCTTGAACGTCCTCGCCAACGTCATGGGGAAGCCGTACGAGGCGATCTTCGCCGAGTTCCAGGGTCTGCCGTCCACACCCGGAGATCTGGGAAGCGGCGATGTGAAGTATCACCTCGGCACCTCGTCGGACCGCGAGGTTGCCGGCCGGCCCCTGCACCTCTCGCTCAACGCGAACCCGTCGCACCTCGAGGCGGTCGATCCCGTGGTCCTCGGCAAGGCGCGGGCCAAGCAGGCCCAGCGCGGCGACGCCGAGCGGGGGCGCGTGCTCCCGCTGTTGATCCACGGCGACGCGGCGTTCACCGGCCAGGGGATGGTGCCCGAGACCCTCGATATGTCGCATCTCGATGGCTACCGCATTGGCGGCACGATCCACGTGATCGTGAACAACCAGATCGGCTTCACCACGAACCCGGTCAAGGCGCGCTCGGGGCCGTATTGCTCGGACGTGGCCAAGGTGCTCCAGGCTCCCATCGTGCACGTGAACGGGGACGATCCGGAGATGGTCGTGATCACGGCCGGTTTTGCCGCCGAGTTCCGCCAGAAGTTCAAGAACGACGGGGTCATCGATCTGTTCTGCTATCGCCGCTACGGCCACAACGAGGCCGACGAGCCCTTCTTCACCCAGCCATTGATGTATCGGCGCATCGCCGAACGACCCTCGACACGCGAAGTGTACGCACGGCGGCTCATCGAAGCCGGCGTGCTGGAAACCCGCGAGGTCGAGGAGATCGCTCGCGAGTGCGATGCCGTGTTGAGCGCGGCGTTCGACCGCGCCGGGAAACAGACGCCCAACGCCGCCGAGTGGCTCGAAGGCTCCTGGTCGGGCCTGAAGCAGATGCAAGGCTACGACGCCCGCCGCGGCAAGACCGCCGTGGACCTCGGCACGCTTCGCGAAGTGGGTGCCGCGCTCACTCAGGTACCCGACGATTTCCAGCTCCACAGAAAGATCGCCCGGCAGCTCGAGGCGAAGAAGAAGAACTTCGAGAGCGGCGAAGGGATCGACTGGGGAACCGCCGAAGCCCTGGCCTTCGGCAGCCTGCTGATCGAAGGGAGCCCGGTCCGCCTATCGGGGCAGGATTGCTGTCGCGGAACGTTCTCCCACCGCCACGCCGTGCTCGTCGACCAGGGAGACGAACAGCACTACGTGCCCATGAACCACGTGCGCGAGCATCAGGAACGGCTCGAAGCGATCGATAGTCCGCTCTCGGAGGCGGCGGTGCTGGGCTTCGAGTTCGGCTATTCGCTGGCAGATCCGCGCACCCTCGTGCTGTGGGAGGCCCAGTTCGGCGACTTCGCCAACTCGGCGCAGGTGATCATCGATCAATTCATCGCCGCTTCGGAATCGAAGTGGCTACGGATGTCGGGGATCGTGATGCTGCTGCCCCACGGCTACGAAGGCCAGGGGCCCGAGCACTCCTCCGCTCGACTCGAACGCTTCCTCGAACTCTGCGCCGAGGACAATCTCCAGGTGGTCAACTGCACCACGCCAGCCAACTACTTCCACGTCCTGCGACGCCAGATGCACCGCGCGTTTCGCAAGCCACTGATCGTGATGTCGCCGAAGTCCCTGCTGCGTCACAAGCATTGCGTCTCGCGACTCTCGGACATGGCGCCGGGCAGCGGATTCCATCGGGTGCTCCACTGCGACGTGCTTCCGAGTGAGCCGAGTGAGGCGCGTCAACTCGTTCTTTGCAGCGGCAAGGTCTACTACGACCTGGTGGCCGAGCGCGCCGAGCGCGCAGCCAACGACGTGCATTTCCTGCGGCTGGAGCAGCTCTACCCGTTCCCCGAGGATGCCCTGGCAGAAATGATGGAGCCCTATCGGCACTGCCATCTGGTCTGGTGCCAGGAGGAGCCGCGCAACATGGGAGCATGGGCGACGGCGGGACCCTTCGTTCACGAAGTCGCCGAGCAGATCGGCTGCGCCCACCCGGTGCCTCGTTATGCGGGACGCCCGACGTCGGCTTCGCCTGCGACCGGGTCGGCCCAGGTGCATCGCACCCAGCAGGCCGCACTCGTGGACAAAGCGTTGACCGTGGGGCTCCAGGGCTTGACCCGCATCGCTTCGCGACGTGACGCCGCCGAGCGTCGCGCGGAGAAGAACTCATGACGGACGTGGTCGTTCCGAGCTTGGGAGAATCGGTGAGCGAGGCCATCGTCGCCGCCTGGCTGAAGCAGCCTGGCGATCCCGTGGCCGTCGACGAGCCGCTCGTCGAGTTGGAAACGGACAAGGCTACGGTCGAGATCGGCGCGCCCAGCGCCGGCGTCATGACCGAGCTTCTCGTCGCCGAAGGCGACACGGTCGAGGTGGGCACGGTACTCGCGAAGTTCACGCCCGGGGCCGGCGCCGCGGCTAGCGTTCCGACTGACATCGCGCCCAGTCAAGCTCAGCTCGAAGCCGTACCCGAACCCGGAGCCCGACGCTCACTCGACCCGGCCACGGTTCGCCGCAGCGGTCCGGACGATTCGATCACCGGGGATGATCTTCGGGAATTCCTCGGCGAGCACCGGGCGGTCGCCGATGGCGAGGGGCCCGCGGCTCGCAAGCTCCTCGAAGAAAGCGGCCTCAGCGCTCGCGACGTGCGCGCCAGCGGTCCGGGCGGCCGCGTCACCAAGGGCGACGTGCAGGGCCACCTGGCGAATCCCCCCGCTGTCGGCACTGCTCCGATGGCAGCGTCGCCCGCGGCGGGTGTATTGGCCGAGGATTCCGGCGAAGAACGCGTTCGAACGCCGCGCATCCGAAAGACCATCGCGCGCCGACTGAAGGAGGCGCAGAACACGGCGGCCATCCTCACCACCTTCAACGAGGTGGACATGAGCGCGGTGATGGCGCTGCGCAAACGTTACAAGGAGAAGTTCGAGAAGAAGCACGGGGTGCGCCTCGGCTTCACCTCGTTCTTTGCCAAGGCCGTCGTCGCTGCGGCGGCAGAGGTTCCTGCCGTGAACGGGCGCTTCGAGGAAGACGAGATCGTCTACAACCGCCATGTCCATCTCGCGATGGCCGTGAGCGCGCCGACGGGCCTGATGGTTCCGGTCATCCCCCACTGCGAAGCGAAGTCGTTCGCCCAGATCGAGACCGAATTGGCAGAACTCGCGGCTCGCGCGCGTGACGGCAAGCTCCGCGAGGACGACATGACCGGTGGCACCTTCACCATCAGCAACGGCGGGGTATTCGGCTCACTGCTTTCGACACCGATCCTGAATCGACCCCAATCCGGGATCCTGGGTCTCCACAAGATCCAGGATCGTCCGATGGCCGTGGACGGAGAGGTCAAGATCCTGCCGATGATGTACCTGGCGCTCTCCTACGACCACCGAATCGTAGACGGGCGCGACGCCGTGACCTTCCTGGTGAAGGTCAAGGAGAGCATCGAGGATCCGCAATCCATGATGCTCGACGTCTAGCACCAGGCACCACAACAAGGGGTGGACGCATGACGGAACCCGATCTCTTCGACGTCGTCGTGATCGGCGGCGGTCCCGGCGGTTATGTGGCCTCGCTTCGAGCCGCCCAACTCGGAATGAAGGTGGCCTGCGTCGACAAGCGCCAGAGCCTGGGCGGGACCTGCCTGAACATCGGCTGCATCCCCTCGAAGGCGTTGCTGCGTTCCTCCGAACTCTACGCCGAGGCGAAGCATGGCCTGGCCGCGCACGGCGTAGCGGTCTCCGATGTCCGCCTGGACCTTCCGGCGATGATGGCGCGGAAACAGGACGTGGTCGGAAAGCTGGCGGGCGGCGTGGCCTCGCTCCTGAAGAAGGCCGGCATCAGGCGGATCGAAGGCACGGGTCGGATTCTCGCTGCCGATCGTGTAGAGGTGACGCTCGCCGACGGCTCGCTCGAGAACCTCGGCGCGAAGAACATCCTGATCGCGACCGGCTCGGAGCCGATCGCGATCCCGGGGCTGCCGATCGACGAGAAGCAGATCGTGACCTCCACGGGTGCGCTCACGCTCGAACGGGTCCCGGACAAGATGGTCGTGGTCGGCGCAGGTGCGATCGGTCTCGAATTGGGCTCGGTCTGGTCCCGACTCGGCGCGGAGGTGACCGTGGTCGAGATCCTGGACCACATCCTGCCGGGCATGGACCGCGAGATCGGCAAGGCAGTGAAGCGGAGCCTGCGAAAGCAGGGTTTCCATTTCGAACTGGAGACCCGGGTTGCGGGTGCGGATCTCCATCCGGGCGGTGTCACGCTACGGACTGCACCCGCCAGCGGCGGCGACGAGAAGAAACGCGAAGCCGATGTCGTCCTGGTGGCCGTGGGTCGGCGTCCATACACCGAGGGCCTCGGACTCGACGAACTGGGCGTCGCTCGCGATGACCGGGGCTTCATCGAGATCGACGGCGGCTTCCAGACGACGGTCGCCCATGTCTTCGCGATCGGAGACTGCGTACCCGGGCCCATGCTCGCGCACAAGGCCGAAGAGGACGGCGTCGCATTCGCCGAAACCCTGACCGGCCAGCGCGGCCACGTGGACCATGAGCGCGTACCCGGCGTCGTCTACACCTCGCCGGAGGTAGCGGCAGTGGGCCGCACCCAGGAGCAGCTCGAGGCCGAGGGCATCGCGTTCAAGGTGGGCAAGTTCCCATTCGCCGCGAACAGTCGGGCGCGCGTCAGCGGCGAAACCGACGGCATGGTCAAGATCCTGGCAGATGCCGAAAGCGATCGTGTGTTAGGCGTCCACATCTTTGGACCGCTGGCCGGCGACCTGATCGCCGAGGCCGTGATCGCTCTCGAGTTCGGCGCCTCCTCCGAAGACATCGCACGCACCTGCCACGCCCACCCTTCCGTCACCGAGGCACTCAGGGAAGCTGCATTGGCCGTCGATGGCCGCGCGCTCCACATCTGAGAAGACTCGCGCCTTCGAAGCGAGCTGCGTGGTACGCTCGCCGCGGAGGTATTCGCCGATGTTTCGATGCGTGGTGGTCATCTGGATACTCGCGATCGCGTTGGGCCCTGCGGCCATCGCCGACGAGACTTGTCAATCGCCCTACCTGCCCAAGATCGAGGGGCAGGAGGACTATGTCTACGTCTGGACGCTCGGTGTAGAGGGTTGGGGCGACGGCTCCGACAAGGTGGTCACCGTCGGCGCGAACCCGAATCGCGCGGACTACGGCAAGGTCGTGGATTCCGTTTCCGTAGGCGGACGCCACGAGGCGCACCACGGCGGCTTCACCGATGACCGTCGGCACTTCTGGGTGGGCGGTCTCGACGACAGCATGATCTACGTCTTCGATGTCGCCACGGACCCGGCGCATCCGAAGCTGGTCAAGACCATCGACGATTTCGTCGAGGCAAGCGGGGGTGCCGTCGGCCCCCACGGCTTCTACGCGTTGCCGGGCAGGATGCTGATCCCCACGTTGTCGAACGCGAAAGATTACGGCGGCCAGGCAGCCCTGGTCGAGTACTCGAATGAAGGCGAACACATCGTCACCCACTGGCTGCCCGAGGATGCACCCTACGGCTACGACGCCCGGATCAACGCGAATCGCAACCGGCTGCTGACCTCCAGCTTCACAGGTCACAACAACTACATGCGAAACCTCGCCGATCTGATGGGCGATAGCGAAGCCATGAAGAACTTCGGCGACAGCGTGATCATCTGGGACTTCCATGCGCGCAAACCCCTCCAGACGCTGCGGATCCCGGTGGCTCCGCTCGAGATTCGCTGGGCCATCAAGCCCGAGCACGACTACGCATTCATCGAAGCCGCGCTGACCGGTGAACTCTGGACCGTGCTGCGCACCGAGGATGGCAGCTACGAAGCCGTCAAGAGTGGCGAGATCGGCACGCGAGAGGAACAGCCACTTCTGGCCGTGGATATCAGCATCTCGTCGGACGATCGTTTCCTGTTCGTCGATACCTTCATGGACGGCAAGGTCCGCGTCTACGATGTATCCGACCCACGCAACGCCAAGCAGATCTACGAACGCAAGATCGGCGCCCAGGTGAACATGGTCTCGCAATCCTGGGACGGAAAGCGGATCTACTTTACCTCCTCTCTTCTTGCGAACTGGGACGGCACCGGCCACGAGGACGAGCAGTTCCTGCGCGCCTTCGATTGGAACGGAGAGGAACTCACACCCACGTTCGAGATCGACTTCGAGGCCGAGAAGTTGGGTCGTCCCCACCTCATGCGCTTCGGCCAGATCGGATTCTGGGCCGGCCGCGACGTCGGCACCGCCGAGACACTCGCCGGCACCCCCTGATGCTGGTTCGGATCCTCGTGTTGGCGCTGCTGCTGGTCGGCTGCGGCGCAGAAAGCGGGCACGAGCCCACGGCCCACGCGGTCCACCCCGCCCCCATCGTTGCAACGAGCCCGGAAGTGCCGCGGTTCGAACCGCCGCCCGTCGGTAGCTACGAGCTGCCCACGATCCAGCATGTGGACGAATACGAGCTGGTCTCGAGTGATGGCACGGTAGCTCCATTGTTGGGTCTCGTAGCCGGCGAAGCTGCCATCGTCTCCTTCGTGTACCTCTCGTGTGGCCAGGCCTGCCCACTCGCTACGGCCACCCTGCACCAGCTGGACGCGACGTTGGCGCGCGACGAAGTGCTGGCGGGGCGCGTGCAGCTGGTCAGCGTCAGCTTCGACCCGGAACGTGATACTCCGGAAGCCCTCGCCACACTGCGCCAAGGGCTCGCACCCCAGGGCCGCTGGCGCTTTCTGACGGCAAACGACCCTGCTGAAATCGCACCGGTGCTCGCCGATTTCGGGCAGGACGCGGTCTGGATTCCCGAACGCGACGGCCATGCCCCGGCCAAGCTGCGCCATGTCCTCAAGCTCTTCCTCGTCGACGCAGACGGTTCCGTCCGCAACATCTACAGCACGGGCTTTCTCGACCTCCGCATCCTGGTCAACGACCTGCGGACGGTACTCGGCGAGTTCGGCTGATCCGGCGCACTCGCAGGGCAGGCCTAGAGGGCCTGCCCGAGCCTCGACATCGAGCGCTGGCAGGCGTCGGTCAGTCGGTCCTGCTCATCTTCCGATAGCTTGGCCACTCGCCCAGGCGGCAGGCCCTTGACCAGCCCACATGCGTCCTCGATCCAACCGGTCTCTGGGCCGGGCATTTCGAAGAACGCCGCCATCGCCGCCAGGATCGGCCGCGGCTCGGTTACCAATTCCTCGAAGCGCACTTCCATCACGTCAGCGGGGTCGAGACGCTCGAGCACGTCGAGGCCGCGTTCCACCTGGTCACTCCAATAGCGTCCGTAGAGTTCGACCGGCGGGCGGGACGCCAGGGTCTCGTCGATGGCCGCGGTATTCTCGCGCTCGAAGGCGACCAGCCCATCATGCGAATACTCGACGGGGCCTAACATTCCATACATCACCGGAACGGCTAGTCGCAGTACGGCGTACTCTCGCATCGAGAGAGCCGTCTCGCGACCATCGCGGTGAATGTGCACGAAGCGGGCGCCGGGGAAGAAGGCCTTCAGGTCGGCGGCGTAGTCCATGGAACTGCCCGACCGCTCGATCCAGAGCGTCTTGCCGGTGCGTTCGCTGAGCCAGTCGAGCAATTGGCGATGGTGGCTCGCGAGCACTTGCGTGGGCTGCTCGCGCGCGACCGCGATCATTTCGGCGAAGAGCGCGTCCGGCTCGTCGGAGACCCTGGCCACGGCGATGGCCAGGGTCCACGGGATCGGGTCACTGCGCTGAAGCCGCGCTTTGCCGAACGGATAGGCGACCTCGGGGACCTCGTAGCCGCGCTTCAAGACCATCGTCAGCATCGGGTGGTCCTCTTCCAGGCGCCCGGCGAGTTCCGCACCCGGCACGGGATCCGTGCGGAAGCGGAAGAACTGATCGAGACCGGAGAAGAACTCGAACAGGCTCAGCACCTCGCGGTTGCATGCCAGCATCTTCGAGAGGAGCGTCGAGCCGCAGCGGCCCGTACCAACGACGAAACGATCGCGGCGCTGCTCACTCACTCCGACGGACTCACGTCTTGCCACCTGGCGACCGGAGCCACCTGACACTCGAAAACGGGACAGGGCTCGTCGCTGCGGGACCAGCGAAAGACGATGCTGCCCTGGCGGTGGCCTTGGGTCTCGAGCCAGTTTCCGGCCCCTTCGGGCCGCGTCGTAGAAATGACGACGGTCGCCATCCCGTTCGCGTCCAAGGCGACGCCACGGTCGTTCAACTGTGAGCGCCGGTCACCCCAACTCAAGGGTTTGTACCAGTAGTTGTCGAGGTGGAGTCCCCAGTACGGCGCCTCTTTCGGCGGACGGAACCGGACCACGAGCGCTTCCTCTACATCGAGTTCGAAGTAACCACACGCGAAGCGGTGCCCGCTCGGCACCGGCGATGGCAGGCCGACGCAGCACGGCGCCGGCCTCCTTCAGCTGTTCGCAGAAGGCCACCCAAGCGGCATCGGGTCGGGCCTCTCGGTTCGGCGCATCGGAACTCATGGACCGACACTACCACCGGCATCCGCCGGCAAGCCCGCGCTCGTCGAAGAGTCTGGAACGACCCAACTAACCCGGCGCACGGATCTCGCGACCCCGCGCCCAGACCCCGATCGGACGCGTCAACGCCGTCAGATCGGAGAGCGGATCGCCGTCGAGCAGCATGACGTCGGCAGCGAGGCCCGGGGCCAGGCGCCCGGTCTGCTGCGCGATGCCGAGGGCGCGGGCGCACGTGCTCGTCGCAGTCTTCAAGGTCTCTTCAGGCGTCAGCTCCGCGATCTGCGAATAGACGGCCAGCGCTTCCGGGAGCTCATGATGGATGACGCCGGGGATTCCCGAATCCGTCGAGGCGATGAGCGGGACGCCGGCGGCTTTCAGCGCGGCGAATTCCTTGCGCTTACGCGCGAGCATTTCACTGTCGGGGCGAATCATGCGCTGCCATCCCTTGTTGACCGTGGGCGAGACGAAGCAACCGTGCGCCGCAATCTCTTCGACGACTTCGGGCCGGAAGTCCAGGCCCCAACCCTCTTCACCGACCCATGAACAGTGCTCGATCGTGGTGATGGCCGCACAGGCGGCGTTGTGGATCCCGTCGGTGCCGTGACAATGCGCCGCGGTCAGATAGCCGAGTTCGCGAGCACGCTCGACCAGGCCCTTCATGGTTGGGCCATCGAACTGCGAATCCTTGGGCTTCGATCCCTTGGTGAGGTTTCCACCGGTCGCCATGATCTTGATCAGGTCGACCCCGCGCTCGTGTTGGCGCGCGATCACGTCGAGGCCCGCCTCGAGATCGGCCGCCTCGCCGCCCCAGAAGTGGCAATGGCCCTTCACCGAGGTCACCGGTTGACCGGAGCAGAGGAGGCGCGGCCCCGGAAGCTCGCCCGCCGAGATCCGATCGCGCACCGTCAGTTCGGCCCACGAGCCGCCCCCGAGATCTCGCGCGGTGGTGATGCCCGCGGCGACCATGCGGGCGGCGCGCTCGGCGATCTCTGCGACCACCCCGCTCCCCGGGTGCGTGGGCGGTTCGCGACGTTCGGGGTCGAGTTCCATGTGAACGTGCGCGTCCATCAGGCCTGGTATCGCGGTCGCCCCAGCGCAATCGATGACGCGATCGCGGGCGCCAGCTGCCCGATCGAGCGCCGTGATCGAGGCGCCCTCGATGTGGAGATTGCCCTCGCCGAGCGATCGCTCGCCGTCCCAGATTCGTACCCGCTCCAGCACTGTCGCCATGGTGTCCTGTCTGCTCCCTCCCGGTCGCGGATCCGCCAAGCACCGGAAGCCCGGTCGGATCGTACCTCGCTGGCACGGGACGATTGCCACAGGGCCGAGATGCTGCAAGCCTGCGCCGCATGAGTTCGGTTCCTCCTCGCGATACGGCCGAAGCCGAGCGCCCGCCGGCTGTGGTACTGGGCGTGCAACTCCAGGGCGTCTCCGACGAGGCCTTCGACAGCTCCCTGAAGGAGCTCGAGCGCCTGGGAGAGACCCTTGGGCTGCGATTGATCGGGCGCGTGACCCAGAAACGTGCGGGCCTCGGTGCGAGCAACGTCGTTGGCGCGGGCAAGCTGAAGGAGTTGGCCAGCTACACCGGCGGACCCGGATTCGTGCCGGGTTACGCGCCACCTGGCGCTCGAACGGCTCGCGACGAAGCAGACCGCGAGGATGACTCGGCGTTGGAGGAGGACGCGACGGACACGACCGAAGCCGTGACCGTGCTGGTCGACCAGGATCTGTCGCCCACCCAGATGCGAAACCTCGAAAAGGCCAGCGGGGTCGAGGTGCTCGATCGCTCGATGGTCATTCTCTCGATCTTCCAGCGCCATGCGCGAACCCGAGAAGCGAAGATCCAGGTCGAGATCGCGCGCCTCCTCTACATGGCCCCCAGACTTCGGGAAGCGAATGCCGGGAGCGAGCGGCAGCGAGGCGGGGTCGGCGGCAAGGGAGCCGGCGAGTCGGCGTTGGAGCTGGGCCGCCGAGCCACGCGAGATCGGATTGCGGAATTGAAACGTGCCCTCGTCGTCGTCCAGCGCGAGGCCGACGTCCAGCGCAGTCGACGCAGCAGCAACACCACGCAATCCGTTACGCTCGTGGGCTACACCAACGCTGGCAAGTCGCGGCTCATGCGCGCGCTGACGGACGACGCGATGTACGTGGCGGATCAGCTCTTCGCCACACTCGACACGACGGTCCGGGCTCTGGTCCCTGAGACACGACCGCGAATCCTGATCAGCGATACCGTCGGCTTCATCAAGGACCTGCCCCACGATCTCGTCGCCTCGTTCCGCTCGACGCTGGAAGAAGCCCGAGACGCCAACCTGCACTTGCACGTCGTCGATGCCTCTGACCCGGCATTCCGAGACCAACACGATGTCACGCGCGGGGTCCTCGCAGACATCGGCGCCAACGACCACCCGCGCCTGCTGATTCTCAACAAGAGCGACTTGCTCTCGGCCGAACAACGCGAAGCGCTCGCGATCGAATTCTCCGAGGCCGTGTTGATGTCTGCACGCTCCGCCAAGGACGTCAGCGAGCTACACGAGCATATCCGCGGCTTCTTCGAACGATCGATGGAAGAGGAAGAGTTCGTGATCCCCTACGACCAACAGGCCAAGGTCGGCCTTCTCCATGCGCGCTGTCGTGTGCTGGAGGAGCGCTACGAACAAGATGGCGCACACATCCGGGTCCGGGCGCCGGCATCGATGCTAGGCGGGCTCCGACGAGAACTGGACCCGCCGGATCCCGTGGTCTGAACCGTGCTTCAGAAGGGAATGTCGTCGTCGCCAGGGGGCGGCGGCTCCTGCGAGAACGGGTCGACATCCGACGCTCCCGAGCCCGCTCCGGCACTCAACCCGTCGATGGTCCACACGTCCAGCGAGTTGAAGTAGCGAACCTCGCCCTTGGGGCTGTTCCATTCCCGGCCGCGGAGACTGAATTCGACACGCACCTCATCGCCAACCGAAAACCCATCGAGGCTCTCGCAGCGGTCCCCGGTGAGTTGGAACTGGACGTACTGCGGGTAGCGAGGATTGTCGGCCAGCTCCAGCACGAACTCGCGCAGGCGAAACCGCTCGGTCTTCTGCTGTGTCTCGAACAGCGCGTGGATCTTGCCCTTGGCTTCCATTCCCATGGCGGGTCCCCCTTCGATTGAAGGCGGGAGTCTACCGCCACACGATGCCAGCCGGGAACTGCCCTAGGATTCTCTGGGCCAGGAGCCAGCGGAAACTGCCCCGCGACGCGGGTCGAGGAGAATCGATGACCGAGTCCAGAACGCCTCGCAGTGGGTCTCTCCGCTGGGTGGCAGCCCTCCTCGCGTTGCTCGCCCTCGCGGCCTGGCTCTATCGCGGCGAGATCTCCCGGCTCTCCGCCGCGGCCGACCTCTTCGAGCCAGACCGGATCGTCCACAACTTCCAGAACATGGACGAATTGTTCGACGCGCGCGTCATTGGGCGAAGCGATGACATCCTCGAGTTCGACCGGGGCCACTACGCGTTGCCCACGAGCTTCGAGCACCGGGGGCGCTCCTACGATACCGAGGCCTTCCTCGAGCAGTTGGTCACGACGGGGCTGATCATCGTGCAGGACGACACGATCCTCTACGAACGTTATGCCCACGGCCACGAGCCCGCGGGTCAGCACATCGCCTGGTCGGTGAGCAAGTCGTTCGTTTCGGCCCTGTTCGGGATCGCGGTCGACGAAGGGCACTTTCCGGATCTGTCGCAGCCGGTTTCCGAAATCCTGCCGGAACTCGTCGGCTCTGGCTACGATGGCGTGCCCATCGAACACGTGCTCGAAATGAGTTCGGGGGTTCGATTCAACGAAGACTACGGCGACCCGTTCTCCGACATCAATCGCATGGGTCCGGCGATGGCCGCCGGTTCGCTGCTCGATTTCGCCGCGACCCTCGAAACCGAACAGCCGTCTGGAACCGTGCTTCACTATGTCAGTGTCGACACGCAGGTCCTGGGCGAGATGTTGGTGCGAGCTACCGGACAGGATCTCGCCAGCTACGCCGCCGAGAAGCTGTGGCAACCGCTCGGCATGGAGTTCGACGCGTATTTCCTGCTCGATGGGGCGGGCCGGGAGTGGGCCTTTGGCGGCTTGAACGCCAGCCTGCGCGATTTCGCCCGGTTCGGTTGGCTCTACGCCCACGGCGGCTCGCGCCATGGCCACCAGATCGTGCCGAGAGCCTGGGTCGAAGCGTCCGTGACCGCCTCGGCCCCGCACCTGGAGCCCGGCCGCGAACCGGGCTCGGCGATGGGATACGGCTACCAGTGGTGGATCCCGGGCGGTTCCCAAGGCGAGTTCACGGCTCTCGGCGTCTATGGCCAGAACATCTGGGTAGATCCCGCCAAACATCTGGTCATCGCCAAGAACTCCGCCGACGTCGATTTCCAGAAAGACGATTTCGAGAACGGGCAGATCGCTATTTCGCTGTGGCGGACCATCGCTGCGGAGCTGTCCGAATAACGCGATCGGCGCGATCCGGACGCCGCCGCTCAGACAGGAGCCCCTAAAATGCCCGACCATCCCGAGAGCTTCGATCACGTTCGGGCGAGCCTGATCGACGGTCCCCCACGCCTAACCTTGCAGCGCCGACTTCAGCAGCGCGCGTGTGCGTTCGCGGTCGGCCTGACTCGGCGTGAACTCGGTCGCGGCGAAGTCGGTGACGCCCGCCTCGGCAAGGCCCGCGATCGCGTCTCTCACCTCTTCTTCTGCGCCGATCAGGGCCACATCGCCCGGACCCTCCACGCCCTCACGGTCGAACATCGCGCGGTACGAGGGAAGCTGTCCGTACATCGAGAGCCCTTTCGCGATCATTGCTCGAATCGCCTCGGCATCGTCGGTCACGCAGACCGGGAGGGTCGCCACCACGCGGGGTTCGGGTTGGCCTGCGGCTTCGGCGGCCGCGCTCAGCGTCGGGACGATGTGTTCGCGGATCGTCTTGGGACCCACCCATGCGAGCGTCGTGCCCTGGGTTCGGGCCCCAGCAACGCGTAACGCCTGCGGACCCAACGCCGCAACCAGAACGGGACAGGGCTCTCCCGGCGGCCGAAAGAGCTCGGCCTGGCAGGAGAGTGTTTCTCCCTGGAAGTCGACCTTGCCCTGGGTGAGCAGCGGCATCAGGATCGAGAGATACTCGCGAAGATGCCGGATCGGTTTTTCGAAGCCGATCCCCAGCTGAGCCATCATCGCTTCATGGGAGAGACCTATCCCCAAGGTCAGCCGCCCTTCGAGCACCGAGCGAGCGGTCAGCAGCTGACCCGCGAGCGCCAGGGGATGGCGTGGGAAGGTCGGCACGATGGCGGTCCCGAGCTCGATCCCGGCGACCTGTTGGCCCACGACCGTGAGCACGGTCAGTGCATCGAAGCCACCGGTCGGGTGCTCGGCCAGCCAGTAGCTGGAAAATCCGTCGGCGGCCGCGCGGGCGGCATCTTCCGTGACCTTGTCGACCGATGCTCGTTGAACGAGGCCCGTACCGTTGATACCGAGACGCATCGTGGCTTCATCTCCCGCTGAGAGGTTTCGGTCGCGTTCTGCGATCCGAGGCTGAGCTTACTCCTCGAACGCGGTCGCTGCGGGGTTCGTCCGGCTCCGGGCGCATTCTGCAAGGAATGCCCGGGTTCGCCGGGCGCATCCGGAATCCGCCGGCGCCGAGATCAGGATCGGATTCAGATCCGTGACGCCGCTCTCTGCGAGTTCCGACAGGCCCGCCTCGAGCTGTGTCTGATCCCCGACCAGCGAGAGCGCACCGACCCCGCCCTCGCCCTGGGCTGCCAGGGTCCGCTGGTAGGCCGGCAGCACCATCGACGGCGCGGTGTAGGCGTCGATCGCCTCGATCAGGGGCTCCGGGGTTTCCGTCAGCGCGACAGGGAGACACGCCACGATCCGGGCCGTGGCTGGCAGCCTCGGCCGAACCTCTTCGGCGATGAACCGGGCACCCGCAAAGACCACGGCAACGCCATCTGCCAGCTCGGAAGCCAGCTCGAGCATGCGCGGACCCAGGGCTGCGAGGATGATGCCCGGCGCCGTCACCCCGTCGACCGGCGTGGCCATTCGAAGCCGTTGATAGGTCCCGGTGTATTTCACGTACTCGCCGTTCAGCAGGGGACGTAGCACCTCGAGGGCTTCGCGCGTCCGCGCGACCGGGCGGTCCGAGGCAAGCCCGAGTTTCTTGTCGAGGATGAGCCCGTGCCCGGCACCGACGCCAAGACACAGCCGGCCTCGCGTCGCGAACTGCGTCGTCAGCGCCTGTTGCGCCAGAACCGAGACATGTCGCGTCGGCAGCGGCACCACCGCCGTGCCGAGTTCGATGCGTCGGGTCCGGGGGCCCGCTAGCGCCAACAAGGTAAGCGCGTCGTGATCGAAGACCTGACCTAGCCAGGCGCTGGCGAAGCCCTCTTCCTCCGCGCGCACGAAATCTTCGAGCAATCGCTCGAGGTCCCGATGCCCGCGCGGGTCGAACTGGATCCCGATTCGCATGGTTCGGGGTCAAGCTATCACAGGGGCCCTGGACGGCGGCCGCCGAGTGGGAACCGCCGCGCCGCACGATCGTCACTTCAGGCTCGACGGCCTCCGGCATCCTGCCCAGGGGGCGTCCCCGCGAGGGATGGCTAGGCTCGTGGCATGGCAGTACGAAAGACGACCAAGGCTGCGGGAACCAAGAAGAAGGCTCCCGCGAAGAAGGTTGCGGCAAAGAAGGCTCCGGCCAAGAAAGCCGCCACCAAGAAGGCCGCGCCGAAGAAGGCCAGCGCCAAGAAGGTCGCCGCGAAGAAGAGCGCGCCGGCGAAGAAGACCGAGACCGCTGAGAAGAAGAAGGCGGCGAAACCGGCAGCGAAGACGGCGCCGACGGGCGTCTCCTCGACGGCGGTCAACATGGGCAACGTCTTCATGTTGCGGCCGCGGCTGAGCACGAGCTTCCGTCAGGAAGATTTCGTTTCCGCGAAGCGTCTGCTCGAGGACGAATCGTTCGCGAGTATCCATGAGGCCACGCGTGCGGTGGTCGAGCGCGCTCTCGAGATGAGCAACGATCCGAAGAAGCGGTCCGGGCAGAATCGCGGGCGCTGACACCGGCGCTCAGTCCTCGGGGCCCTTCGGCTTGTCCGCCGTCGGCTGACGGTCCCGAACCACGCCCTGCACGACCTTCTCCTCGCGAGGCTCGTGCCACGCATCGGTGGCGACGTGCATCTCCACCCTTCCCTCTGCAACCGCTCGCTCGAACCGGCCTCGCACCACCCGCTTCACCAGATTGCGGAACGCGGGTACCAGGCACAGGAACCCGACCGCGTCGGTCAGCACGCCGGGCGTCACCAGCAGTGCCCCAGCGACGAGCAGAAACGCACCGTCGGCGATCGGATCCGCGGGCAGTCGGCCCGCATCCGTTTCCTGCTGAAGCCTGCGCAAGACGTCGAGCCCCTGGCGACGAGCGAGGCTGGCGCCGATCACACCGGTGGCGACGATGATGCCCAGCGTCGCTGGGGTACCGATCCGGCTGCCGAGTTCGATCAGCAAGGCGAGTTCCACGGCGGGAACCACGACGAACAAGAGGAGGAGTCGACCCATGGCCCCATGGAGTCTAGAGCAAGGCGTCGCCGGCCAGGAACTCCTCGGCACCGAGGTCGAGCGCATGCCGGGCATGGCGCTTCGCCATGTGCGTGAACATTTCATCGCCGCGCTCGGTCTGCTGGACCATCACCGAGGCGACCACGGTTACGGCGAAGCCCGCGAAGGCGCCGCGCCGGTAGGCGTTCCAGCAGCGCTCCCAGGAGAAGTCCTCGACGCCGGCCGCAACGAGCCCGCGATGGTAGGCGGCCACGATCTCGCGTTCTACGTCACGCCGCGTCTCGGGAAGGAGGCCGGCGCCCAGGAAGTACGCAACGTCGGAGAGCGGGTTGCCCAGGGTCACGCTCTGCCAGTCGACCACGGCGATGCCGGGTGGGGTGGCGGCTTCATCGATGAGCAGGTTGTCCAATCGATAGTCGACGTGCACCAGACTGAAGACTTCGGGTAGCGCCTCGAAGGGCGGTCCCACTGAACCTGCAACGCGCTCGATGATGTCGCGCTCGTCGGGTTCGAGGCTCGGTCCGAAGCGATCGAGAAATGCCGGGAGCTGCCCGCCGTAGAGCGCGCGACCGATCTGCACCGTGAACGCGTTCGGTTCACCGAGCCACTCGATGCCACGTAGGGAGGCATCGCACCAGCTCGGTGCGTGCAGTCCGACCAACTCCAGGACGGCGGCTCGCGCGACTTCCGGGGAGCAGCCGCCCAACTGGTCACCCTGGACGGCCGGTGCAAGATCCTCGAGCAGGAGCATGTGTTCGGGCCCCTCACCCTCGATCTCGGCGAAATAGCAACGCGGCGTCCGGATCCCGACGCGTGCCTGGAGATCGCGGTAGAAGGAGACCTCCTTCAGGTAGTTGCGCAACTGCACGCCGGTCTGGCGGCTGGTCGCGTCGTCGGATGGAAACTTCCCGACCAGCTGTAGCGGCGCTGCATCGTCCGGATTCGCGAGTTCAAGCTCGTACCGGATGCATTGACCGATCTGGCCGGTCCCGATCCGCTTGCCACGAAACGAGAGCACCTCGGCGGTTTCGTGTCCCGCACCACGAAGGCGCTCGGTCAACCAGGCCGCGGTCATCGTATCGGGGGTCGGAATCACTGCGATCCCCCGACCTGACCTGCCGGGTTCGCGGCGAGGCCCGCGAACCGGTCCGCTGGTCGCGCCTTCCGGTACTGCGCGACGATCGGCGCCAGCTGCTCCGGGCTGGCGCCGTGCAGGATGACGCCGTCGCAACCCAGCTCGAACTGGCCACGGATCTTCTCGACGCAGCGCTCGGCGCTTCCACTGGCTGCCGCCGCCAACCACGCTTCGGGGATCAAGCTGGCGACATGTTCGAGTTGTTCGGCCGTCGCGCTAGCGTCGAGCGCTCCGCGGAAGCCGCGGACGAACTCATCCTCCCGAAAGCGGCGCAACACTTCCGGATCCCAACCATTCGTTTCGATCATCAGATCGCCGTAGGCCTGCAGGTAGGTCGCCATTCGTCCGACGGTCTTCTTGATCCGGAGTTCCTCGGGAAGGTGATCACCGATCGTGGCGAAGCAGGACCAGACGCGGACCGAAGCCGGGTCCCGCCCCGAGCGCTCGGCTGCCCGCTTTACCGCCGCGACGCATCGAGCCGTGGTTTCGTCGGTAAAGAAGGTATGCAGCACGACGGCATCGAAGGCGCGACCGCCTAGCGCCAGCGAGTTCGGACCGAATGCCGTGAACGTCATGGGAATGTGCTCGTCGTAGTCGGGCCCCATCGTCAGCAGCGGGTACTTCCCGGCCGGACCGTCGTGGCCAACGATCACCTCGCCCTTCCAGATTCTCCGCATGAGACCGACGAAGTCTTCGATCTCGGCCGTCTTGATGCGAGGCAGTCCGTAGGCGTCGAACATCGGACCGATGCCCCGCCCCAGCCCGAGCGAGAAGCGACCTTCGGTCAAACGGTGCATCGTCATCGCGAAGGCCGCCGTCACCATGGGATGCCGGGTGTTGTGGTTCGTCGCCGCCGTCGCGATCCCAAGCTCGTTCGAGACCGCGCCCGCCGCACCCGAGAGCGTCGCTGCCTCCTTCACGTTGAAGCGCTCCGAAATGAATGCCGAGCCGAGGCCCAGTGCTTCCCCTTGTTGGACCTCGGCGATCAGCTCTCGCGGCGTCCGCGGCGCTCCTGCCAGGGTGTAGAAGGCCAACTCGTTCATTCGTTGCATTGGGACACTCCACCTCGAGGGTTCATGGGGCGAGGCCTAGAAGTGGTCTCGAAAACCCTCTCGGTCGCGCTGCACGCCGCTTCGGCCCGATCTCATCGTTGCGAAACCTCGCCGTAGGGCCACTACGGCTCCGGTTCCGCGCCTTGATCTCGGGCCGAATCGACGCACATCGCTCGGTCGAGGATTTTGAGACCACTTCTAGCGCGCGGCGGACACTCGACGCCGTTTCGAGCTGAAGAGCGTATTCCTGTCGGAGCGCCTCGATCCCTTCCCACTCGGTTCCGGGAATCGGCTCGACTTCTTCGAGGTCGGCCACGAGGTCGAAGACGACCTCCTTCCCGCTCTCCACATAACGAACGTACTTCACATCCCGGAAGCGCAGACCCACCCGATTCTCGAAGTACATCAGGCCGCTCGAAACGATCGGTTCCAGGGCGGGCTTGTCTCGAGAGGGATCGAACAATCCTACCAGCGAGGGTGCCTGACCGGGTTGGGGAGCCACTGGGCGGCCGACGAGATCGAGAATCGTCGCCATCACGGCCTGGGTCGGGACCGGCTCGGCAACCCGGCCGACGAGGCGTGCCCCTTCGGTCGAGACCAACCCAGCTGCCAGCGCGACGCCCGCGCTCGGCAGCGGTGCGAAGCTGTGGAAGACGAGCGGAGAACCCACGGGCACGAACAAGACATCGGTGAAGAAGGGATTGCGCCCCTGGAACAGACTCTGATCCATCCACCAGGCGCCCCAGAGGAACTGCATGGCGTCTGCCCTGCCCATCACCGCGGTACCGAGCCGGAAAATGACCGGCGCCAGAAAGGCGCCGACCACCAGGAAGTAGGCGGCGAGTGCGGCCAGCCATGCCGGCGCGGTCCGGCGTTTCGTCTCCTCCCCCTGGGCAACCTTCACTTCAACTGTTCCCCTCGATCTACCACGCACCCGGATCGCTGCTGCAGTTGTAGCAATCTTCGCTGCCCGGGCTCCGGTAGACTGGAAGCGGGAGGCCACCGTGAGTTCGATCGAGATTCGCGGTGAGGCTCCGTGCCTGCGCAGCCAGCCCCCGATCCACTCCGGAGCCCTGATGGACCCGTACTCCGATGCCCGAAAGCCCCTGCGCGAGGCCGCGACGCTTCCTGCCGACGCGTTCACGTCCGCCACGCTCTATGAGCGAGAAGTCGAGAGACTGTTCCTGCGCGAGTGGCTCTGCGCGGGCCGCAGCGACCAGGTTCCCGACGCCGGCGACTACTTCACCCTGGATCTGCTCGGCGACAAGCTCGTGGTCGTTCGCGGGAAGGATACGGAAATCCGCGCACTCTCTCGCATCTGCCGTCACCGAGGAGCCGAACTCGCGACGGGTTCGGGAAACGCGCGCTCGTTCCAGTGTCCCTACCATTCCTGGACCTATCAACTGGATGGGAAGTTGCTAGGTGCACCGCACATGGAGGGTGTCCAGGGTTTCGACCGCGCGAATTGCCGCCTCCCGCGGCTCCGTTGCGAAATCTGGGAGGGCTGGATCTTCGTCAACTTCGATGCCGACGCGGCACCGCTCGGTCCTCGCCTGGCCCCGCTCTCGAAGCTGCTGTCGAACTATCGGATGTCCGAGATGATCGCCGTCGAGACGGCCCGTTTCGATTCGCCCTACAACTGGAAGGTGCTCACGGACAACTTCATGGAGGCCTATCACCATATTGCGATCCATCGCGATACCTTCGAGCCCATCTTCCCTGGGGCGGCTTCCTTCGCACCCGACAACGAGGGCCCCTACGCGGTCTTGAACATGCCCGCGAGGAGCGGAGCCGATGGTGCCGAAAATGTCATCTCCCCTCTCCCGAAACTGGGAGAGCTCGATGCCGAGGAAGAGGCGAGGCTCGTCGCGGTTTCGGTCTTCCCGTTCCACCTCTTCGTACCCGCCGGGGATCTCCTCACCTGGTATCAGATCCTCCCGGAAGGCGTCGATCAGTTCACCTTGAAGATCTTCTCGTGCTTCCCAAAGCAGACGCTCGACGACACTGGCCATCGCGAAACGGTCGAGGGCGTTCAGGCTTTCACGAGACACGTCCACCACGAAGACATCGCCGCCTGCGAAGCCACCTGGGCCGGGCTCATGTCTCGCTCGTTCTCATCCGGTCGACTGTCCATGCTCGAGAAGCCCATCTGGCAGTTCAATCAGTGGTGGACCGAACGCATGATGGGCGAGGACTGACCGGATTGGAGTCCCCATGAAAGTACGATCTGCGGTGATCGAAGCAGCCGAGAAGTACCTCTTCCATGGCCTGGTCGAGCACGATGGGAGCCGGGTCCCACTCGCGCCGGGCGTCGTGCGAATCGAACAGGGCCGCAACACCGGGGAGGGCCGAGAAGCCTTGATCGCGGTCCTCTCGAACGTTGGCATGGGCATGATCGCGGGCGTCCACAACATCCGCTGGACCGTCGAGGGCGAGCAGGCTGTGGCCTTCTACGAACTCGAAGTCACGACGTCGGATCGACCGGTTCTGATCGCCGAACGATTTCGCGTCGTTGCGAGTCTGATTACCGAGATCGAGGCGATCTTCTTCGCACAACCGCCTAGCAACTGATGATCCTCAGTTCGCTGCATGGGAAGCGGGCTCCGCGAGTTCACGGTAGCGGAATCGTTTGTCGATCCTGCCTGTGAACGGGACGCCCCCCACCTCGACGTAGGGATACACGAAGTAGTTGAGCGCGGGCCCCCGGTGATGCGGCCCGAGGCGAAGATCCCGACCGGTCGTGAAGTGGATTCGATCGGCCGGGTGTGCCCCGTAGAAGAGCTCGCGCTTCTCGGGATGCTTGAAGGCCTCGGACGCGTCGATCGGGAACCAGCCGGTCTCCTCGGTATGGAACTCGACCCAGCAGTGGTAACCGCCGATCTCCCCCTCGGCTCGATCTTCGGGAACCGGGAAACCGATCTCGAAGCGCGCGGGAATTCCTTCGGTGCGGGCAAGGGAGATGAACAGGGCGTGGAAATCGGTGCAGTTCCCATAACGTTCGGAGCACGCCCAGAAAGTGTCGCCGTTTCCCCAACCGGTGCCGACCTTCTTGTATTCGACGTTGTCGACGACCCAGTCGTAGATGGCTCGGGCCTTCTTCTCTCCGCCGCCCTCCCCTGCGCTCGCGCGGACGTCACCCAACATCGGATCGAGCACCGGATGGCCGATCGCGACACGGTCGTTGGGTCCGAGGAATGCCGACAGATCCTCGTTCGGAACCCCGGCACGGGGATGCGAGACCTGGCGATCGACGGTGACGCGGACCGTCACCTCGATCGGCTTACCCTCGCGCGGCGCGCTCGCACGGAAGTAGCGATTCCCGTAGACGGGCTCCGATTCGATCCTTCCGGGCACGGAGGATTCGATCTCCTGGTGGAGAACCCTCTGGCGTGCGTCTTCGGCCGGCAACGGAACGAAGACCTGGACATCGCCAGCGCCCGGTTCGACGGCGTCGACCGTCACGGCATACTCGAACTCGAAGGTTCGCGCGTAGAGCGCAGTGGGCACGCACAGCGCCAGCAGAGCGATCAGGAACCGGGGCATCGGCCCTCCTCGAGAAAGCGAGCGACGGAAACTAGCGCACCATCGAATACGTTCGATGCTCTTGATCTAGAGTCGTTTCAGGACCGACTGTGCCGCCCAGTAGCCACACTGGCCGTGCACGCCTCCGCCAGGCGGCGTCGATGCAGAACAGATGTAGAGCTTCGGATTGGGCGTCCGGTACGGGTCGAGACGTGCCACCGGGCGCGTGAAGAGCTGGAACGCATCGGCCACGCCCCCCGTGATCGCGCCCCCCACGTAGTTCGGGTTGTAGGCCTCGAAGGAAACCGTGTTCATCGCGTGGCGTGCCAGGATGCGGTCACGGAACCCCGGGGCGAAGCGTTCCACCTGGGACTCGATCACTTCGGTCATATCCTCGCTCGAACGGTGGGGAACGTGACAATAGGCGTAGCCGGTGCGCTTCCCCTCTGGTGCCCGTGTCGAGTCGAAATCGCTCTGCTGGCACAGGATCAGGAAGGGACGCGCCGGGTGGCGTCCCCGGTACATGTCCCGCTCGGAGGCAGAAATTTCCTCGAGGGTTCCACCCACGTGCACGGTCGATGCCTCCAGGCAGCGCGGGTCACGCCACGGGATCGCGCCGTCGAGCGCCCAATCGAGCTTGAAGACACCGGGCCCATAGCGGTAGCGCTCGAGACGGCGGCGATAGCCGGCGGGAAGGGCCTCGCCGGCGATGCGACTCAGCTGGTCCGGCGACGTGTCGAACAGGATGGCCCGCGCACCTGGAAGATCAGCGAGACGACGCACCCGGGTGCCCGTCCGAAGCTTCCCACCGAGGCTCTCCAGATAGGACGCCAGCGCCCGCGTGATGGCGTGAGAGCCACCCTTGGCCACCGGCCAGTCTTCGACATGCCCGGTCACGGAGAAGATCAGGCCGAGGGCCGCAGACAGGGGCTTAGTGAGCGGGAGGATCGAGTGCCCGGAACAGCCGGCGAACAACGCGCGTGCCCGTTCTTCTCGGAATAGCATCCGCGAGAGGCGATTCGCCGAGAACATCGCCCGCAATCCGAAGCGGGCCATCTGAACCGGGCCCGAGGGAATCCGCAGCGGTGCGAGCAGATCCGCCAGGAGTTCGTGGGGCGAATCGAGGAACGGCCGAACCAGACGCGCGTAGGCGGCACCATCGACGCCCAGCCCCTCACAGGTTCGCTCGAGGGAGCGATAGAGCATCACCGCATCGCCCTCGTCGAGTGGATGCGCAACCGAAGCCTGCGGTCGGATCCACTCGAGCCCGTGCTCGGCGAGCGGCAGTTGACCCAGGAAGGGAGACAGGATTCCCATCGGATGCACTGCTGAACAGACGTCGTGGATGTAGCCGGGCAACGTCAACTCGGCGCTCCGGGTCCCGCCGCCGATCTCGTCTTCGGCCTCGACGACGAGAACCGACTTGCCAGCGCGAGCCAAGGCAACGGCCGCGGCCAGGCCGTTCGGCCCGGAGCCGATCACGATGGCATCGAACTCCTCCTGGGGCATGCCGCTCGCGCTCAGGCCTAGCTCGAGGCGGGTTCGTTGCGGCGTTCGAAGCGCGCGGCGATCTCACCGGTCGGCCAGGGTTGCTCGTTGCGCATGGGCGCCATTTCGGTCTCGCCGCTGGCGATCACGCCACTCGCGGCGTCGATGACCTTCCAAGCCATCGTGCGTCCGAACAGGGGCTGCGACTCCACGCTCACGACCCGCAGCTCTCCCTCTTCGAAGCCGCACTGGGGCTGGATGGCGTCGAGCAGATTGGCGTCGTTCAGATGTCCGTCGCCGAAGTTCCAGCCGAGGACCTGGCCCGCGAGCACCTCGCCTTCGAACCACTCGTAGTCGCTGATATGGCCCTCGATCGCATGGGGAAGCGCGTCGTAGAGCACCTTGCCCTGCAGGTAGAGGAACCGGCTGCCCGTCGACATCGCCACGGCCGTGTCCACGGCAAGCTCGTTATCGAGCATCCCTTCGAGTTGTTGGCGCATGGTTCCCGAGGCTGTCACGAGCTTCTCGAGTTTTCTGGAACTGTCACCGCGGAAAAGCCAGACGTTGTACGCCCAGTTCCCGGCGTAGTAACGCATCGCCAACAAGAACGAGACGCGGGAAGGAACGAAGTTCCCGTAGAGGGGGATGCAGACCAACATCACGAACAGGAAGAGCGCCAGCAGCGGCATCGCGCCAAGCGAGAGCACGCTGACATCAGGGTTGAAGCCGAACAGGAAGAAGCCGCCGTAGACCATCAGGATATTCCACTCGACCGGCATCCCGCTCGGGTTGTTCACGGCGATGTAGCCGTGGAAACCGAACATCAGGATCAGCCCCAATGCCGTGACGAACTCGCTCCCGCTCGAGAGCAGGATGACCGGGATCATGTACTCGGCGAAAGTGCCCATGTGGGCCATTCTCGCCGCGACCTTCGAAGGGCGGATGTCGTCGGGGTACGAGGCGAAGAGTCGTCGTTTCAGCCACTTCGGGAAGAACGGCCCCCCGTTCATCATCACCATGATCACCGACGGGAAGTGATGATTGACCTTCGAGGTGGCCGCCCAGAACCAGATGAAGACCCAGATCCACTTGCACGCCGCGATCCAGGTGTCACCGCCACTGGCAACGGCGAGGCAGATGAGCGCGACCCAGTAGTGCTCGGAGCGGGCAGCCAGGAAGAGCGTCTTGTCCGTTACCCCGAGCAGCGGAATCAGGAAACAGCTCGGTAGTAGCAGCTCAGGTGTAAGTTCTGGCGCGAGTAGCGCTCGGAGCAACAACAACTGGTTCAGACCGTAGAGCGCGACATCCAACCAACTGCGCGTATGCCCGCCGAAGATCGGAATTCCTGGGAAGAGCGGCAGCTTCGTGGTACCGGGACGCAAGAAGTGGAGGAAGCCGCCGATCGGCGGTGAGAAGCGTGCGTTCATCGGCCCGGAAGAGCAGCCGAAACCGGCGGACTCGTAGAAGAGCGCCCAGAGGATGGCCTTCTGGAAGGCGACACCCGTGAATGCCCAGGACCCCAGCGACGAGAAGCCCGGATACCCGGCAGAGAACGAACAGAAGAACGCCCAGCCGCCGGCGAACAACAGCAGGTATTTGAGCCAGTACATCGCGAGCACGATGAACGGGTTCGGATTCACTTGCGCGGCCCAGGTGCGGGCGAACAGCCGCATCCGCTCCGGATAGGGCCGAGCGAGCATCTCGGCGGGGTCGTAGGGCGGGAGGTCGGTGTCGGCGATCGGCATGGTGCGCGCATGGTAGAGCGCTTCGCCAGATCCTTGAAGCCGAATCCATCGGACCGGAACGGCGAGTTCTGGGGTTCGGCGAGTGCAGCCTTCGACCTTCAGGGTGCAGTGCGTGGCTTGCGCCGAAGCGGCTCTTGCTCGCCGAGAGCGCGTGCCGGCCTTGGCCTGCACCTTGCACAACCCAGTTGCGCACCCGTATCCCGAAAGGAACCGTCATGACCGCACCCACCGAGCGCCACGCCGAGACTTCCGAGCCGAGCACGGCAGCACCCATCGCGTTCGACTTCGCCGACCCCGCGTTCCAGGCCGACCCCTACCCCACCTACGCCGCGCTGCGAACCCACGAACCCATCGCGCACCGCCTGTCTGACGGCTTCGAGAGCTATTGGTTGACACGTCACGTCGACGTGGTCGGCGTGCTGCGCGATCCCCGCTTCTACAGTCCCGCAGCACCGGACGAGTTGCAGCAAGCCGGCATCCCCGAGAAGTTTCGGCGCCTCGGTCAGCTCCTCGATCACATGATGCTGCTTCGCGACGGCGCGGATCACGCCCGCCTGCGCGGTCTGGTGAACAAGGCCTTCACGCCGCGCATGGTCCAGAAGCTCGAGCCCCGGATCGAATCCATTGCGGACGGGCTGATCGGCGCCGCCTGCAGCCGAGGACGCGGCGAGATGGACTTGATCGCGGCACTCGCCACGCCGCTTCCGGTCATGGTCGTAGCCGAGTTGCTAGGCGTCCCCACCCAGGAGCAACCCCGCTTCAAACAGTGGTCCGACCAGATCGCCGTGGTCCTCGATGGCTCGGTCCGTACCGCGGGCCTCCCCCAGGCTGCTGACGCCGCCGGGGAACTCGCCGAGTTCCTGCGCGGCGTTGTGAAGGAACGTCGCAGCGAGCCTCGTGAGGATCTGCTGTCCGCCATGATCGCGGCGCGCGATGAGGAGGGTGCGCTGTCGGACGACGAACTGATCGCCAACGCGATCCTCATCCTGCTGGCCGGACACGAGACCACCACCAACCTGATTGGCAACGGCATACTTGCGTTGCTTCAGCATCCCGAAGAGCTGCAGCGCCTGCGTCGCCAACCCTCGCTCGCCGAAGCCGCCGTCGAGGAATGCCTGCGCTTCGATCCCCCGGTCCAGTTGACCGCGCGAAAGCCGCGGGAGGCGGTCGAGATTCGCGGCACGCGGATCCTCCCGGACATCGAGGTCACCCTCTCCATCGGCGCCGCGAACCGCGACCCCGCGGAATTCGAAGACCCGGAGCGCTTCGACATCACGCGCTTCGCCGCTCCCAACCGACCCGGTCGCCACCTTTCCTTCGGCCTTGGCACGCACTTCTGCCTGGGCGCACCGCTCGCTCGGCTCGAAGGCGCGATCGCCCTCCGACGCCTGGTGGAGCGGCTCCCGGAATTCAAACTCGCAGATCCGGAGCCGCCGCGGCGTCCCGGGCTCGTTCTGCGCGGACTCGCCTCGCTGCCGATCCACTTTTGATGAGCGAGCTCCCCGTCCATCTGACGGGCCGCGAACCCATCGGCGCCGACCGACCCCTCGAACTCGTCGCGGACACCCGCACTGCGCGAATGCCGCTGCGTACGGTCCTTTCGTTCTCGCTCCCGGTCGCCGGCGAAGGTTTCATGCAGATGCTGATGAGTCTGTACTTGCTGAAGTACACGACCGATGTGCTCGGCCTGGCGCCGGTTGCCATGGGCGGAATCCTGCTCGTCTCCCGGGTCTGGGATGCCGTCTCCGATCCCCTGGTCGGCTTCTGGTCGGACCGGACCCGGCATCGACTCGGCCGGCGTCGCCCCTGGATGCTGGCGGCCGCAATCCCCGTGGGCCTGACCTTTGCTCTGATGTGGTCGGCACCCGCGAGCCTATCGCGCACGGAGTTGACGCTCTGGGTGGGCGCGGCCGTGCTTCTCTTCTACAGCTGCCGCACGGCCTTCGGGGTTCCGCATGATTCGCTGGCCGCCGAGCTGACGACCGACTATCACGATCGCAATCGGCTCTTCGGGATTCGTCGCGGCTTCTTCGGTCTTGGCGCGATCCTCGTGTTCGTTGCCCTCGACGGTTTCCTGGATGCGGTCGACCCGCGCGCGCATGCCGTTCGAATCGCCACCTTGGCCGGAGTGGCCACGAGCCTGGCCATCCTCTTTACGGGCTTCAGCGTCCGCGAGCGCCCCGAGAATCAGGGCCGCGGAAGTCTCAGCGTGGGCACGGCCTGGCGAAACGTTCTCGCGAACCCCCACGCGCGTCTTCTGCTGGGCGTGTTCTTCCTGCAGCAGATCGGGACCGGCGGTGTCACGATGATGGCCGCCTACTACACCGAGTACGTGCTGCTCGACCCCGGGGCCTTCATCCGGATCATGGGCACGTTATTCGTCTGCTCCGTGATCTCCATCCCGCTCTGGGTCTGGCTCGGCAGGCGCTTCGACAAGAAGACGTTGCTGCTCGTGGCCATGACGACGGTGGGTGCCGCGCTCTCGTCGCTCGGCTTTCTTGGCGAAGGGGATGGCGCCCTGCTCTGGGGGGTCGGGTGCATTGCCGGGATCGCGGTGGGTGGGCTCGATGTGCTGTTCCCGTCGCTCCAGGCGGACGTCATCGACGGTGACGAGCTCGCGACCGGCGAACGCAAGGAGGGCGTCTACTTCGCGTCCTGGCACTTCGCAGCCAAGACCGCCACCGGCATCTCGGCCATTGTCGCGGGTGTCGCCCTCGAGGCCACCGGCTTCGTGCCCAACGTGGTCCAGAGCGACGAAGTGAAACTCGCCATTCGCGCGACGATGTCGATCGTTCCGTTGCTGACCTACGCCGCCGGCATCGCGCTCTTCGCGCGCTTCGCCCTGACACACAAGGTGCACCTGGAGATCCGTCGGGAACTCGACGAGCGGGCACGTCGCGACGCCGTGAACTGACCAGAGCGAGGCTTCGGAGTCGCTCCGCCCGCGGTACGCTTCTCGCCGGAGGTACTCGCGCATGTACGAAGAGATTCTCTACGAAGTCGAAGGCCCGGTCGCGACGCTGACACTGAACCGGCCCGATCGGCTGAACGCCCTCACCGACCGGATGATGGCGGAACTGCGGCATGCCCTGGCCGAAGCCGAGGCCGACGAACGCGTGGTCGGGATCATTCTCACGGGCGCGGGCCGGGGCTTCTCCGCCGGGATGGACGCCGACGCGTTGCAAGCGGGTGCGAACCAGAGGGGAATGGAGCGCACGCGTCTCCCAAAGGAACTCGAGGCCAGCCCCGGGGATCCATCGATGGGCGAAGACTTCCAGGTGACCTTCGGCTATCTGCTCTCGATCCGGAAGCCGTTGCTCGCAGCGGTCAACGGCGCTTGCGCCGGGCTCGGCCTGTGCATCGCGTCCCTGTGTGACCTTCGCTTCGCTTCCGACACCGCCGTCTTCCGCACCGCCTTCGCGCAGCGCGGCCTGATCGCCGAACACGGCGCGAGTTGGATCCTGCCGCGCATCCTGGGGCCCTCCCGCGCACTCGATCTACTCTGGCATCCCCGCAAGGTCAGTGCCGAAGAGGCACGCGAGATGGGACTCGCCAATCGCGTCGTCCCCGCCGACCGATTGCTCGCCGAGGCGCGCAGCTACCTCGAGGAGATCGCGGCCGCCTGCTCGCCCACTTCGTTGATGATCATGAAACAACAGGTCTACCGCGCGCTGATGCAGCCGCTCGGCGAGGCCATGAGCGAAGCGAACCAACTGATGGCGGAGAGCCTCAGGAGACCCGATTTCAAGGAAGGCGTCGCAAGCTTCGTCGAACGCCGCGCGCCGGACTTTCCACGGTTAGCTCGCTAGGCGGGATCAACCGGCTCGGACGCCACGACCCGTCGCTCGCGCAGGCTCGCGATCTCACCATCACCATGGCCCCACTCGCGGAGCAGCGCTTCCGTCGAATCACCGCATAGCGGCGCGGCCCCGTAGCGTTCTGGCGAGCCTCCGACTCGCACGATCGGGCCCCAGCGCTGCATCTCGCCGAAGCGAGCGTGGGTCGTCGAGGGGGCGAACGCGTTCGCGGCGACCTGCGGATCGCTCTGCCAGAAACGGCCCGGCCCCGGCCCATCTGCGCGGACGCAGGGAACGCCGGCCGCAAGGAGCCGCGCCTCCCAGGCCTCGGCGCTGTCTCCCGCGAGACTGACCGCGAGTGCCTCTGTGTCCCGGGAATCGGTCCCGGCAACCGCGGCGAAGCGCTCCCATTCCTTTTCACCGGTCAATGCCAACATCACCCAGCCCTCGCGCGCCGGGTACAGGCGGTAACCTGGCGCTAGTCCGCGGAGCTCGGAGTCGGGTTCGAAGCGCGCCGGCTTCCCCTCGTAGGACAGGAAGTCGTCCGCGTTCGCCCAGGCGTTGGCCACCAGCATGCTGACGTCGATCCGTTGGCCGCCGGCTCCGCGAGCACGCGCGAAGGCGGCCAATAATACCGCCGCAGCCGTCACGCTCGATGTATTCGGATCCGGGTTTGCCTCGTTCGCGCGCATGATCTGACGCGAGGCTTCGCGCAGTGCATCGATTCCGTCGCAGGGCGCGGTCAGTGCGGCGGCGGCCTGGAGGGTCACACCCCCCATCGCGGCACCAACCACCGGGTGGGTTGCCGGGCGCCCAGCGTCGGGCCCTTCAAGGCCATAGCCCTGGACGGCCACCCAGATCACGTCCGGATTGGCATCCCGACAGGCCTCGAAGCCGACACCCAACTTCTCGGGCACGCCCGGGCGGAAGTTATGCAACACGACATCTGCCCGAACCAACAGATCATGGATGATGGCCTGCCCTTCCGGGGATTTCAGGTCGACGGCGATGGATTCCTTGCCCGCGTTCATGCGCAGCGCCAGGCCCCCACCGGGAATGATATGGCGACTGGGATCTCCCGTGGTCGGCTCCACCTTGACTACGCGAGCACCGAGATCCGCGAGCATCGAGGTCGCCAACGGGCCCGCGATGATCGTCGAGAAGTCGGCCACGATCATTCCGGCCAGCGGCTGGCCTGGGATCGTTGGCGCGGCCGCATGAGCGGGAGCACCCGGCCGCGGGCTCCAGTCGCGCAGGATCGCGTCGGCGTCCGCCCCCGGCGCTGGCGCCGGGCGGTCAGCCGTCCCCGGAGTCAAGGACAGCCGCGCGATCGGCCCGACCTGGCGAATCGGCCCCAGCACGGGATCCGCGATGCTCACGATCTCGTGATTCGCCCGGAGATCCGGATGCTCGAGCGCTTCCTGGGCGGTCAGGAACGGCTCCGCGGCCACGTTCCCGTTCTCGCGGAAGCGCTCCATCCACTCTGCCGCCGGACGCTCGGCGACGCGAAGCAGGATGCGATCCCGGGCTTCTTCGAGGTTCGCAGGCTCCCAACTGGCAGGGTTTCCCTGAAAGCGCTCATCCGTCATCAACTCGCCTAACAGATCGATGGCGTCGAGGAACGCGTAGAAGAGGTGCTCCATCAGGTTGCCGCACTGGATCCAGCGGCCGTCCTGGGCCCGTACCGGATGATAGTTGAGCGTCGGCATGTCCCCGGCGCTTGGATCCGGCAGGTCGATCGCACCCCGGTCGAGGAGTTGAACCAGCAGCAACTCGGTCAGGTCATAGGGAAGCAGGCCCTGCAGGAGACTCGTTTCGACGCGGTCGCCGCGACCCGTTCGTTCGCGGCCGAGCAACGCCGCCAGGACGCCCTGCACCGCCCCCATCGCGCAGGCGTGGTTCGCGACGGGAAGCGCCGAGTAGCCCGGTGCCTCCCCAGGAAGCTGCCGACCGAAGGTGCGCATGCGACCGGACCTTGCCGCCACCAGGGCATCGCTGCCCGGCGCGTTGGCCAGTGGCCCCTTGCCGCCCCATGCGGTGATCTGGCAGTGGACCAGTGCGGGATGGCTCACGGCAAGCCGATCCGCGTCCACCCCCCAGGCCTGTGCCCGCGCCGGCGGCCCACTCACGACCAGGACGTCCGCAGCATCGATCAGTCTCGCAAGGGTCGGCCGCTCGTCCACGGCGTTCAAGTCGAGGGTGATGCTGCGCTTACCTCGCAACCAGAAAGGGCTCGCCGCCAGTGAGCGGAAGCGATCTCCATCCGGCGGCTCGACCTTCACGACGTCGGCACCGAAGTCCGCCAGCACCGTGGTCGCAACGCCGCCTACCGGTCCCGTCGAGAGATCGAGGACCCGAATGCCTTGCAGTGCACTCACTTGTCCGTCGCGAATGCGGCCACGCTGTCGGGCGTGCTGTGAGGAGACATGAACGTGTTGAAGACACCGAGCTTCACGAGCTCTCCTTCGATGTGTCGGGTCGCGGCAGGCCGGTCCCGGGCCAACGATAGGACGCCTACCAGCGAACGGGGCCATCCGGCCTCGGGCCGTGTACGCTGCCAGCGAGACGAACTGGAGGCCCGCCATGTCCCGCGCTTCGCTGCGACTCGCCGCCCTGACCGCCGTCGCCCTCGTGTCACTCGCCGCCTTCGGATGCAGCACCGTGTTCCGCTGGTACGTGACGCCCGAACCCTTTGACAGCCACGAGCCGCCACCGGCACCGGACTATGCGGAGCTCGCCACCTGGGCCGCCCATCCGGACAAGAGGGATCCGGCAGATCTGGTCCCCCCGGGTTCCGGCGCCGTCGATCGCCAGAGCGAAGCCGCCGTCGATGTCTTCTTCATCCATCCGACCACCTACTACAAGAGCGATCACTTCAACGCGCCCTGGGACGAGCCGAGCGCGGGCGAGATCACCGATACCGGCGTGATGGCCATCCAGGCCAGCAGCTTCAATGGGGCCGGCCGGATCTTCGCGCCCTACTACCGACAGATCGCGCTGGGCGGCTACTTCACCGCTGACGCCGAGCGCGGGCTCGCCTTCGCCTATCAAGACGTCGAGCGCGCCTTCGACCACTGGCTCACGGAATGGAGCGGCGGACGACCCTTCATCCTGGCCAGCCACAGTCAGGGTTCGCGACACGCACAGACATTGCTGGCCAAGCGCTTCGCCGGCGAGGCCGGTCGCCCGCTGCGCGAGCGGCTCGTGGCCGCCTACCTGGTCGGAGGCTGGATCGATGAGGCCCAGCTCGGCAAGGAGCTGCCGCTCCCGGCCTGCCAGGAACCGACATCGACGGGATGCATCATCGGCTGGAGGACCGTGAGCGACGAGACCGGCCCCAGGGCCGACGAGGAACAAGAGGTCGCCGCGAACCTCTGTGTGAATCCGCTCTCCTGGCGTCGCGATGGCCTGCGGGTGGCACCAGCCGCAAACCTGGGCGCGCTGCCACTCGGCCAGAACACCCGTACCTCGCTGCCAGCCGCAACACCCGGAATCGTCGGCGGGCAGTGTCGCGACGGCTGGCTCCGGATCGCCCCGACACCCGAAGGCGAAGGTTGGCAGACGCTCGTCCGGAGTAGCGACTTCCATGTCTACGACTACGGCCTGTTCCACATGAACATTCGCGCCAACGCACAGACCCGCGCGTCTTCCTACTTCGCGAGGAAGCCGCCTTCGCCCACCCCGCACGCACAGTGAGGGTCCCGCGCCGCCGCCCTGCACTTCCGAGCTTCCTCGAGCGCCGCCACACCGACGAGTTCGCGCCCCCGCCCTACACGCGGAGGGATCGCGAAGCGATCGGGCGGGTGATCACGCGAGGCCCGGAGAGCGCGAAACGGCAGGCAACCTCCCTCGCCGACTACTGGTCGGGAAGGATGGGAACCGCCGCGGGTCTACTCGCCGTGAACCAGGCCGCGGGGGCCGAATACTACGTCCTCCCGGACGAGGCCGGCGACGACCCGGAGGCAGCGCGGGAAGCCTTCGCCGGCGACGAAGTCGTGATCGATGTCCAGACCCATTTCCTGTCGGATCGCAGCGAGGCCGCCGGCACCTGGACCGGGGCGATCCGATCGATGTACGAGAGCGTGCGGCCGGACTGGTGGAGGGGCATGGATCCACTCACGGCCTATGACATGGCCGAGTACCTGCGCTGCGTGTTCCTCGAGAGCGAGACGGCTGTCGCCGTACTCACGTCGGGCCCGGGTTTGAGTGCCGACCGGATGTTATTCAACCGCGAATTGGCCGGCGCACGCGAATTGCTCGATCGGCTCGGCGCGAACGGCCGCCTCTTGAACCACTGCGTGATCCACGCGAACGAAGCCAGCGAACTCGACGGGATGGAGCGCGAACGCGAACGATATCGACCCGTCGGTTGGAAGGTCTACACGATGGGTGCCACCGACGCGTCCGGCGCCAGCCGCGGCGGCTGGTATCTGGACGACGAGGCGACCGGCGTCCCCTTTCTCGAACGGGCCCTGGAACTCGATGTCCGGCTGGTCTGCGCACACAAGGGCATCAGTCAGATGGTGCCCACCGGTTCGCCGCGAGACGTCGGGCCGGCGGCTCGCGCCTTCCCCGAGATCGATTTCGTGATCTACCACTCCGGCTACGAGTTCCCAACGGGCGAAGCCCCCGAGGAGGGGCCCTACACCGAAGCGACCGCCGAGCGCGGCGTGAATCGCTTGATCCAGAGCCTCCGCCAGGGCGGCACGCCGCCGGCCAACGTCTACGCCGAACTCGGCACGACCTGGTTCTGCCTGCTGCGCCGGCCCGAGGAAGCCGCCCACGTGCTCGGAAAACTGCTGGCCGAGCTTGGCGAAGACCATGTGCTCTGGGGCACCGACGCCATCTGGTACGGGCCCAGCCAGGTCGCCCTGGACGCGTTTCGCGCCTTCCAGATCCCGGCCGAGATGCGCGAGCGATTCGGCTACCCCAAACTCACCCCGACGCTGAAGGCCAAAGTCCTGGGCGGGAACGCGGCCCGCGTCTACGGCATCGACCTCGAACAGGCGCGCCTGACGGCCGCCAGTGACGACCTGGCCTGGCTGAAGGCCGGGCTCGACGAGTACCGCAGGAACGGAAACCCGGGGCGATGAGCCGGGCCCGGCGCCCCCATTCGTTCTAGACTTCTCGGGCCTCCACCATCTTTGAAGGAACCCGCATGCCCTGCACCATGACCATGTCCATCTTGTCCGAGAGCCAGGAGGGCGACATCGGCGACGATTGGAAGTACAGCCTGCAAGCCAAGATCTACAGTGGCGCGCTCCAAGGCCAGGACACGATCGACGTCAAGAAGCACAGCCTGACTTCAGGGACGACGCAAGAGCCTCCGGGACCTCCGGCCGCCGCGGTGATCCCGGCCGGCGAGAACGGCGCCGAGATCAAGGTCGATCTCAAGCTGATGGCGAGCGAAGTGGACTTCCTGAAGAACGATACCGGCGAGAAGTCCGTCACGTTCAGCATGATCTGCCCGGCGGTCGGGGCAGAGCCCGTCGTCGACGAACGGGAGATCACGGCCGGTGTCACGGAGGCGCCAACGGGCCTCGGGAACGCGGTGCTGACACTCAAGATTCGAATGGTGCTGGCGAACGCCTGAGTTCGGGCGGACTTCCGTCGAGCAGGTGCATCAGGACAGCCCGGAGGCGGCATCCGTAGACGCTAGGCGGCTTCGAAATCCGCGAGAACGGGCGCGGCCATTTCCTTTCGGAAACGCGAGAACGGGAACGGCCACGCGAACGGGATGCCGCGGTCGTCGAGGTACCAGCTCCGGCAGCCGGTTGCCCAGACGGTTTTCTTGGCCGCCTCCACCCGTTCCTCCTCGAAGCGATGCGCCGCCTCGGCAGTGGGCATGGCGTAACCGAGTTCGCCAGTGCGGACCTTCTCGACCAGGTCCATCACGTAGCCGAACTGCATCTCGGCGGTCTGTACCAACGAGAAGTTCCCCACTGGGCTATTCGGGCCATTGAGCATGAAGAAGTTCGGAAAGCCCGGAACGCCAACGGCCATGTAGGCCGACGGCCGGTCCTTCCAGACGTCGTCGAGCAGGACGCCGTCGCGGCCCCGGATCGTCATGGGCCGCATGAAGCGATCGACCTGGAAGCCCGTTGCGAGCGCCAGCACATCGAGCTCGTGCAGCCGGCCATCCGCGGTGCGGACTCCGGTCGGCTCGATGCGCACGATGTCGTCGGTGACAAGCTCCGCGTTCGGATGTTGGATCGCCTCATAGAAGTTATGCGAGACGACGAGCCGCTTGCAGGCCGCGCGGTAGTTCGGGCGCAGGCGCTCGCGGAGCTCGGGATCTTCGATCACGGTATCGAGATGCTCCGTGCAGGTGTCCTGGATGCCCTGGACCATCTCGGAGTTTCCGTCGAGCACCGAGGTCCCAAAGCCGTCGTTGAAGTTCTGGGAGAGTTCCTCATGGAGGTTGCGAAGCAGGTCTGCGTCGGTCCGGAACTTCTCGCGCTCCTCTTCCGTGTACGCGGTCTGCTCCACCGGGACGACCCACTGCGCCGTGCGTTGGAACAGCGAGAACTTGCTAGCCCGCGAGGCGAGCTCGCCGGTGATCTGGATCCCGGACGAACCGGTTCCGACGATCCCGATGCGTCGGCCGTCCAGCGGAACGTCGTGATCCCAGCGCGCGCTGTGGAAATTCGCACCCTCGAAGCTGTCCAGACCTTCGATCTCCGGATACTTCGGGTGATGGAGAATGCCGGTCGCCGCGATCACCCAATCGAAGCGATCGCTGAAACCGCTGGCCGTCTCGACCTCCCAGTCAACGCCCTTCCACTCGCAACGAACCACGGCGTCGCCGAGGCGCAGTGAGGTCTCGATCCCGTGCCGAGCCGCCACGCCTTCGAAGTAGGCCTGGATCTCGGCGCCGGGGGAGCACAGGTAGCTCCACTCCGGGTTCAGCTCGAAGGAATAGCTATAGACGTGCGACGGAACGTCGCAGGCGATGCCCGGATAGGTGTTCTCCCGCCAGGTACCGCCCACCTTCTCCGCTTTCTCGAACAGCGTGAAGCCGAGCCCGGCCTCCTGCAATTTGACCGAGGCCAGGATTCCGGACATCCCGGCCCCAAGGATCGCGAAACGCGGCTCGCGCCCGCTCTGTGTCGTCGCCACGGCTGTCTCCTCAGTGGAGCCCGATGATGGGGAGTTCCATTGACGAGTGCCAGTGACGGGGCCGAGAGCGCTGGCGAGGGCTAGAACGGCACCCGGAGGCGCAGCAGCAAGGCAAGATCGCGATCCCCGTCCGTGACCGCGGGGACCTTGGGGCGGCTTCGATCTGCATCCACCGTGATGTAGGTCGTCGGGCTCGGCTCGGTTGCGGGTGGGGCCGAGCGAGCCGGCAGCTCGAGGCCACGTCGCGGCTGCGGTCGATCGAGGTCGGGAATCGTCAAGAGTCCGGCCGGCAGGGTCAAGCCCGCTTCGGGCGCGATCTTGGCGGGCGGCGCCAGATCGTCCGCGTGAGCGGACGAACTGCAGAGCAGCCCGAAGAGAATCGGGGCCAGCCATCGACGTTGCGAACGATCCGAGATCATTCTGCGCGCGCCTCCTTCCCCTCGATCTTCACCTATCGGTGCCGGCGTTCGGGGACGTGAGTGCGAAGAACACCGCGCACAGACGAATCCGCGCGGCTTGCCTGGCGGCTACGTGACGCTTGCGCACGGTCGACGCCAAACTGCCACTCGCTGATCCGGTGCCGTCCTTGCGTGACCAGAACCGTGATCGGGGCTCCTGCGTGTTCCTTTGTCCGCGACGGAGCCAATAGATAGACTTCCGACCTTGCGAGCCCCTTTCTCTCAGGACCGCAGCGCGATCGCGGTCAGCTGCGTCGTCCTGCTGGTGGGCGTCGCCGCCTGCTTCATGAATCTCGATGCGAGTGTCTTGTGGCAGGACGAAGCGCAGACCGCGGTTGTTAGCCGGACGATCCTCGAGCATGGAATCCCGCTCGGAACCGACGGGCTGAACTTCTTCTCCCAGGAATACGGCGCCGAATATGCCGAGGGATATGTCTGGCGTTGGCACACCTGGTTGCCCTTCTACTTCGTCGCGGGCTCCTTCGCGTTGTTCGGCGAAACCACCTGGGCCGCCAGAGCTCCCTTCGCGTTGTTCGGTCTTGCAACCCTGCTCCTGGCCTACCCACTCGGGCGTCGGCTCTGGGCCGATCGTTGGGCGGCCGCCGCCGGGGCGCTCACCCTCGCGACGTCCGTGCCCTTCCTGCTGATGGTGCGCCAGTGCCGCTACTACAGCATGACGGCGTTCTTCACGGTGTTGGCCCTCTGGTCCTACCTGAGGCTCATCGAGCGCGGGCGGGGCGCCGGACCGCTCTTCGCACTTGCCCTGGTCGGCTTGTTCCAATCCCACTATGTCTACATCCCGCCCCTTGTGGGCTCGTTGGTCGTCCACGCCTTGTTATTCCACCGCGATCGCTTCAAGGCAGGCGCGGTCTGGACCAGCGTGGCCGGTCTCGCCTGTCTGCCCTGGGGTATCTGGATGGCTGGCATCCGTTACGGCGAGGCCTACGGCGAAACCCTCGCCGACGGCATGCACCGAATCGGTGTCTTCCTGACCTTCTCGGACGCACTGCTTCGCTTCGTGTTCCCGGTGGGGCTGCTCGCCCTCATCGCCGCGGTCATCGGCTGGCACGCGATTCGGAAATCACCTCGCCTCGGCCTGGATGCAACGCTGCTGCGGGGGAGCACGCTCGTTGCGTTGTTGGTGGTTTCACACCTGATCGTTCTATCCCTGGTCGCCCCGACCTATTTCTTCCGATACCTGATGCCGCTGATCCCCGTGCTCGCGCTCGCTGCGGGAAGAATCGTTTCGGCCCCGCTCGCCGGACCCTGGCCGCTCAAGGTCGTACTGCTCGGCGGACTGATTGCCTGGGGCCCTGTCGGGCCCTTCGTCTACGAACTCACCCATGATTTCGAAGGCCCGGTGGAAGAACTGATTCGCTACCTCGACGAGCACGCCGAAGCCGACGACATCATCGCTACGACCTACGGCGACATGGCGCTCAAATTCTACGGGGACTACCGGGTGCTGGGCGGACTGACCGGGGAAGGCCTGGCCCTGGCCAACGAGGCCGACTGGATCATCGTGCGCCGCCACGTCGTCCGCGACGACGCCGTGGGGAAGGCCTTGCGTCGTGTCATCCTGAAGGGCGACTACCAACCCGTGATCATGGAACGTGTCGATACGGGCTTCGAGAACCGCGAAGATCCGGAGCAGCACTTGTACCGGACCGCGACTTCAGGACCCAGGGTGGTGGTGCACCGCCGCCGCCCGCCCGCCACACTCCCGGAACGGGGTCGCTAGCCAGCGCCGGCTCACGCCACTTTCGAACCGGAGAACGCACCGCGTGTCCCAAGCGAAGGCTCCCACCCAGACCGCGCCCACGCATCGAATGCTCGCGGCCCTCTACCTGGGCTACCTGCTGCTCAGCCTGATGTTGTTCCGGTCCGTCGTCGAGGCCGGCTTCCTTTCCGACGATTGGCAGGTGATCGCGCACAACCCCTACGTCCAGGGACTCTCGTTCGAAAACCTGCGCGAGATCGTGGATCCATTCGGCCCGGGTGTGCTCCACGCGATGAACTACGCACCGATCCATCTGCTGGTCCACGCGATCCAGATCGAGTTGTTCGGCCAGTCGATGCTCGTCTTCCACCTGACCAACATCATCTTGCACGCGACGACGGGCTGGTTGCTGGCGCGGCTCCTGGTCTCGTCGCGATTGCCCTTTTTCGTCGCTGCCGGGGTGGGCGGGCTGTTCATCGTTCACCCCGCCAACGTCGAGGCCGTCGCCTACATCTTCCAGACGAAGACCCTGCTCTCGACCGCTCTCGGCCTGGCCGCGGTCCTTCTCTACTGGAGGCATCCCGCAGCGTCCATCGCCCTGTTCGCGGCGGCCATGCTGACCAAGCTGTCGGCCCTGTTCGCGTTTCCCGTGGTCCTGCTCTGGAGCCATACACGGCACGGCGCGCCGGACCGCGAGGTTCCATCGCCGCTCTGGTTGGTTGCCTGGGCCCTGGTCCTTGCCGCAGTCGCCGTGCCGGAGCTGGCCGCCTTCCAACGGACCGGCGAGTACGTGCCGACATTGGGCGACAGCACCCCCGAGCTGTTCCGTTCGATCGTGGCGATCGCGGGCCGCTACCTGTGGATGGCCGCGACGTCATTCGGCGTCTCCGCCTATCATCAGGTGGCGGCGACCGGCTCGTGGTCGGATCCCTGGTTCCTGTTGGGGCTCGCCGGGCTCGTGTTACTGGGCTGGCGCTCGATCCGGGCGTTGCTTCGCCGTGAGGAGGAAGTCGGGTACTGGGCGCTGGCCTTCGCCTCGTTCCTGCCGATCTCGCAGATCTTCCCGTTCGTCTACCCGATGGCGGATCGCTACCTCTACGCCGTCCTCCCGGGCCTGTTCGGTGGCTGCTGCCTCGCGGGCCGAGCCGCCTATCAACGCTTCGATCCTGAACCCGACTCGCGCCGGATCATCTCGATCTTGTTGGCGGTAGCGGCCCTGGTCGGCGTCGGCTTCGCTTGGCGGACCGTGATTCGGGCTCCACTGTTCCAATCGGAGGCGAGGCTCCAGATCGAATCCGCCAGGAACTACCCCGATGGTATTCCCGCTTGGATGCGGCGGGCCCAGGACGCGGGGCGCCGGGGAGATGCGGCCGGCGTCGCGGACGCGATGCAGAAACTCCGCGCACGCGGATTCCTCTCGGTGGCGCCCCTGCTCGCGAATCCCCAGATCGGACGACACGCGGCGCATCCGAAGGTGCGCAGCGTCGTGCGGGCCATGGCGCACGACCAGGTCGAGCGGCTGTCGGCGCTCGAGGACCCGCATCAGATCGAGTTGTTCCTGCTGGCCCAGGCCCATTTGCAACGAGACGAACGGCCAGCAGCGGTGACCGCCCTGGAGCAGGCGCTCGAAATCGGCGGGCCCGAGGATGCGGCCATCCAAGCCGCCCTGGATGCGCTCGCGGCGCCCTGAGTGGCGGAGCACAGGATCCGGCCCAGAGAGGCCTTGATCGGCCCGATCGCGAGAATATCTGCCCATCATTGAGGCACCGCTTTGCCCACGGATCGGGCAGCGAGTTCCACGCATTCTGGGGAATCCTGGCTGAAACGACGCCAGGAGCCGTCGGCGGGCCCTCAGGCTGATGGCATGCGATTTGCTGATATTCTTCCCCGTCGGTAGAAACTCCGGCGCGGCGGACTTCCGCCAGATCCGTGTATGCTCGGCCACTTCCGTGGTCACGGGCGTCGCTCAGACCAAGAAAATCTCTCTCTCATTCCCCCAGGAGGACCTGAACCCGTGGGTACCAAGGCGAAGCTCGAGTACATCTGGCTGGACGGCTACAAGCCGACCCAGAGCATGCGAAGCAAGACGAAGGTCGTTGAAGATTTCTCCGGCAAGCTCGAAGACGCACCGATCTGGGCGTTCGACGGCTCGTCGACAGAGCAGGCAGATGGCAGCCATTCGGACTGCCTGCTGAAGCCTGTCGCAATCCATCCGGACCCTGCACGCCGCGACGGCTGGCTCGTCATGACCGAGGTCCTGAGCGCGGACAAGACACCGCATCCGTCCAACGGTCGGGCCACGATCTCGGACCAGAGCGACGACTACTGGTTCGGTTACGAGCAGGAATACTGCATCTGGGACAACGAGACGGACAAGCCGATCGGCTTCCCGGCCGAGGGCTACCCGGGTCCCCAGGGTCCCTACTACTGCGGCGTGGGTGCACAGAAAGCCGTCGGTCGTCAGATCGTCGACGAGCATCTCGACCTCTGTCTCGACGCTGGCGTGAACGTCGAAGGCATCAACGCCGAAGTGATGATGGGCCAGTGGGAGTTCCAGGTGTTCGCCAAGGGCGCCGCCAGGGCCGGTGACGAGTGCTGGATGGCTCGCTACCTGTTGGAGCGCACGGCTGAGAAGTACGGCTACTCGATCAACTGGGAGCCGAAGCCGGTCAAGGGCGACTGGAACGGTTCGGGTATGCACACGAACTTCTCCAACACCCTGCTCCGCACCTGCGGCAGCCAGGACGTGTACGAGCAGATCTGCAAGTCGTTCGAGCCCGTGGTTGCCGAGCACATGGCCGTGTATGGCGCGCACAACGATCAGCGCCTGACCGGCCTCCACGAGACGCAGGCCATGGACAAGTTCAGCTTCGGCGTGTCTGACCGCGGCGCCTCGATCCGCATCGGCATTGCCACGGTCGAGGCCGGCTGGAAGGGCTGGCTCGAAGATCGACGCCCCGCCTCCAACGCCGACCCGTACAAGGTCGCGAGCCGGATCGTCGAGACGCTCAGCGCAGCGACCGAGCGCATCAAGTAGCGCCAGTCCGACCCCGAGTTCCGAAGCGGGCGCCCAGCCATCAGGCCGGGCGCCCGGTCGCGGGCTTGCGCCAGAGCGTGGCCAGCCAGGGCTGTCGTTCCCGCGGCAGGCCCGGTGGGCGGTAGTAGTGGCTGTGCGCCTCGAAGCCGGCGGCCGTGGCGAACGCGCTCCACGTCTCGAAATCGTGGTAGCTGCCGTAGCGCTCGCCGTTCCAACCCTCGTGGTTGTCGCCGCGTGGGTTGGAAGCGAACAGGATGCCGTTCGGGCCCAGACTCGCGAACAGTCGGCGCAAGACCTCGGGGAGTTCCTGGACCGGCACATGGAACAGGGAGGCATTGGCAAAGATGCCATCGAATCGATCCGACGGCAGATCGAGATCGAGAAAATCCTGGTGCCAGACGTCGACGCCCGCGTGCAAGCGCGCCATCTCGACGAATGCGGCGGTGCCGTCGAGACCGATCGGCGCGTGGCCGCGCGCGACGAACGTCTGGAGATCGCGCCCCGGCCCACAACCAAGATCCAGGATGCGGAACGGCTTGCTCGCATCGATCGCGTCGAGCAGCGCATCGATGTTCTGGGAGACATCATGGTCGCGGGTGCCGGCCCAGAACGAATCGGCGGTCTGCTGGTAGTGTGCGCGTGTGCGCTCGCTGATCGTGGCGAGGTCTTCATCGGCCAGTTTCTTCACAACACCACGATCGCCCAGCCCCGCGCGCCGGTCGATGGCGCCGTGCCCGCGACCCCGTTGGCGGGCTAGGCTCGGCGGCGTCCCGAGCCCGAATGGAACGCCATGAGCGCACGAACCGATGCCCTGCTCGCACAACTGACCCTCGACGAGAAGGCCGCGCTGACAGCGGGTTCCGGCATGTGGCACACGACCGCGATCCCGCGCCTCGGCATCCCACGCATGAAGCTGAGCGACGGCCCGATCGGCGTGCGCGGCGCAGGGACCGAGGCGCTGAGCGGTGATCGCGGTGGCGTCCATTCGGCCTGTTTCCCGAACGCCACGTGCCTGGCGGCGAGCTTCGACCCAGAGCTGATCGAGGCTGTCGGAGGCGCGCTTGGCGACGAAGCCCGGAGCAAGGGCGTGCACCTGGTGCTCGGCCCGACCGTGAACCTGCACCGCTCTCCGCTCGGGGGCCGTCACTTCGAATGTTATTCGGAAGATCCGTTCCTCACCGCCCGCATGGCCGTAGGCTTCGTCCGCGGCGTCCAGAGCCGCGGCGTCGGAACCTCGGTCAAGCACTTCGTGTGCAACGATTCGGAGTTCGAACGCATGACGATCAGCTCGGAAGTCTCGGAACGCGCGCTGCGCGAGATCTACTTGCAGCCCTTCGAGGCAGCGGTGCGCGAAGCGGCGCCCACTTCGATCATGTCCGCCTACAACTGCGTGAACGGGGTTTCGGCCACCGAGCATCGGTCACTCCAGGTCGACGTGCTCAAGGAGGAATGGGGCTTCGAGGGGCTGGTCGTCTCCGACTGGTTCGCGGTACGCGATACGCCAGGTGCCGCGCTTGGCGGCACGGATCTCGAAATGCCCGGGCCCGCGCGCCACTTCGGTGAGCCACTGGCAAATGCGGTACGCGAAGGATCGGTGCTCGAGTCCGAGCTCGACGACAAGGTGCGGCGGATCCTCTCAGTGATGGAATGGACCGGTGCACTCGACATGGAGGCAGAAGCCGCGGAGCGCGCCGACGATCGACCCGAGCACCGGAGCCTCGCGCGCCGGGCTGCGGCTGCCGGCTGTGTTCTGCTGAAGAATGAGGGCGGGCTGCTTCCGCTTCGAGAAGAAGCCCGGCGGATCGCCCTGATCGGCCCCAACGCCGCGCGCACGAGTGTGCTGGGCGGCGGCAGTGCCCGGGTGAGTCCACACTACGAAGTGTCGGTTCTCGAGGCCTTCGAAGCGCGCGCTGCGGCGACCGGCTTCGAACTGCAACATGAGCTCGGCTGCACCAGCTTCAAGCTGGTTCCCGCGATCGAACCGGACGTGGTGCGGCGCGCGGACGGAGAGCCGGGCTTCGCCGTCGAGTACTTCGACTCGCTCGACTGCAGTGGGCCTGTGGTTGCGGCGGGAACGATGGAAGCCGTCAACCACACCTGGAGTGGGCCACCGGCAGACGGGGTCGATCTGCGGCGTTTCTCAGCGCGCTTGCGCACCACGCTCACACCGGAAGCGACCGCCCCGCATCTGTTCTCCCTCGAATGCGCCGGGATCTCGCGGCTCTTCGTCGACGGCGAACTCGTGATCGACAACTGGACGAATCCGGTTCGTGGCGATTCCTGGTTCGGTTTCGGAACCCGCGAAGAGCGCCAACAGATTCCGCTCGAAGCAGGCAAGCGCGTGGACCTCGTCGTCGAATACTCGGCCGGCGAGGCCCGTGGCTTCCGCGGTCTCCGCCTGGGCTTCCTTCCCGCGCTGCAGGGCGACCTGATGGAGCGCGCGGAGGCCGCGGCCGCGCGCTGCGATGTCGCCGTCGTCGTGGTCGGACTCTCGGCGGAATGGGAAACGGAAGGCCATGACAAGACCGACATGGCGCTGCCCGGACGTCAGGCGGAGCTGATCCAGCGCGTAGCGGCGGCCAACCCACGGACCGCGGTCGTGCTGAACGCGGGTGCCCCGTTGGCAATGGAATGGGCGGACGATGTCCCCGCCCTGCTCTACGCCTGGTACGGCGGCCAGGAGGCCGGGAACGGTGTGGCGGATGTGTTGTTCGGCGACGTCGACCCGGGCGGTCGACTGCCCACCACGATTCCGATGCGCGCCGAAGACGTGCCCTGCCAGACCGATGACATCGCCAGCTACCCGGGCGCGGGGGGCCAGGTTCACTACCGCGAGGATCTCTTGGTCGGACACCGCCACTACGAGGCCGCAGGCATCGCCCCGCGCTTCCCGTTCGGGCACGGCCTCTCCTACGCGGGTTTCGAGATCGAGGCGCTCCGCGTACCCGAGAGCGTCGACGGCTCCACGCCGGTCCGTATCGAAGTCGACCTCCGGAACAGCTCGGATCGCGGCGGGAGCGAAGTCGTCCAGCTCTACCTGTCGGATCTTTCCTGTCGTCTGCCGCGCCCAGATCGCGAACTCGCCGCCTTCCAGAAGACCCTGCTCGAAGCCGGCGAGGGCACCACCGTGACACTCGAGATCGCTCCCCGCGCCCTCGCCTTCTGGGACCCGGCCGAACACGCCTTCGTGTTCGAACCGGGTACCTTCGAGGTTCACGTCGGGCGCTCGAGTGCCGACCTGAAAATCTCCGCAAGCTTCGAACTGACCCGGAAGGGGAAACTCGCATGATGCGCCGAATCACCATCGGATTGGCTGCCGCGATCGCGGTCCTCGCCGTGGCGAGCGTCGTCTTGCTGCGGGTAACCGGTGCCTGGGGTGCGTTCTTCCCGAGTAGCGATCACGACATCGAGGCGCCGGAGCTTCCGGCGGGACTCTCGGCGCCGGCCATCCTGGTCTTCACGAAGACCAACGGCTTCCGTCATACGGAAGCGATCGAGGCGGGCGTGCCGCTATTGCAGGAGATCGCGGCCCGGCGCGGCTGGTCGTTATTCCACACCGAGAACGGTGCCATCTTCAACGATGCGCAACTGGCGCGCTTCGCGGCCGTCGTCTTTCACAACGCCAGTGGCGATCTCCTGAACGAAGCCCAGGAGGGTGCCTTCAAGCGCTACCTCGCAGCCGGCGGCGGTTTCGTCGGCACCCACGCTGCCGGTGACGCCTCCCACGAGAGTTGGGACTGGTACATCGACGAAGTGATCGGCGCGCTCTTCACCGCGCACATCATGGGGCCCCAGTTCCAGGAGGCGCGGGTGAAGGTCGAAGACCCGACGCATCCGGCCACGAAAGCCCTTCCCGCCGAGTGGAAGCACACTGAAGAGTGGTACTCGTGGGACGCGAACCCTCGAGAGCGAGGCTTCCATGTGCTCGCGACCGTGGACGAATCCAGCTACGAGCCCTACGCACGCATGCTCGGCATGGAGAGCGACTTGCGCATGGGCGACCACCCGATCCTGTGGACGCGCTGCATCGGCCGGGGGCGGACCCTCTACTCCGCCCTGGGCCATTCTGCCGAAGCCTATGAGACACCCGAGCTCCAGGCACTCCTGGAAGGGGCCATCGCCTGGGCGGCCCGGATCGAGGGCCACGGCTGTGGCGACGAGGTCGCCAGTCTCCCTCGTTAGTCGCGCTTGCGAAGCTCGGCGACCCGCTCCGCGATCGCTTCGTCCATGGCCTGGAAGGCCTGCAGGGTAAAGACCCGGGCGTCCTCTTCGAGGAAGCGTGCAATCGGCCCACGGAACTCTTCGCGCTGGACGAATCGAACCTGCTTCGAACTGCGCGGCTCGATGTGGAACGAGTGGTCCGTCTCGAGGAGACCCTCGGTGAGGACGCTGCCATGCCAGTGGAAGAATGCCGGAGGCTCGCTGGACACGATCGTTTCTTCGAGGGTGATCGGCTGCGGCCAGTTCTCCTGGCTGATCGTGACTTTGACGACGCTGCCGGGCGTGGCCTCACCCTCCAGCGCGAGCACGTAGGGATTCCATTCCGGATAGGCTTCGAAATCCGTCAGCACCTCCCAGACTTCATCGGCCGAGGCATCGATCGCGATCTCGTGTTCGATCGCGAAGCTCGGCGACCCCCCGTTGGCCCAACGCAGCCCGACGACCAGCACGATGCCGGCGACACCGAGAAGGCCGGCCAGCACGCCGAGGGTAAGCAGCACGCGGCGCATCTCAGGCCCCGCTGTCTGTTGCAGCGTAGAGCACGGGGTTCAGCGGCCCGGCGGCAAGCTCACCGACTTCGCAGCCCCGCAACCAGGCATCCCGATCGAACACCCGATTCGGATGGTCGAGCGCCGCGACGCGGGTCCCGTCTGCAAAGAAGATGATCGTCATGGCCTCGCGCATCGAATTCGTTTCGTTCGGGGGCGCCGCGTGCAAGGTCCAACCCGAGTGAAAACTGGCGTCTCCGGGCAACAGGGCCGGCGTTGCCGCCCGCACGAGCCCGCGCTCTTCAATGAGACGCTCGAAGACGGCTTGCGATTCGTCGCCGATCGCGAAATCTCCGAGATGACCCAGGCTGTGGGAGCCCGAGGCGAAGGTCATCAGTCCCATCTCAGGTGTGACCGGCACCAGCGGCATCCACATCGTGATCGTCTGCTCCGTTTCGAGGGGCCAATAGAACTGGTCCTGATGCCACGGCGTGATGCCGCCGAAAGGCTCCTTGAAGAGCGCCTGATCGTGATACAGCCGGACCGCCTCGGCACCCATCAGCTCAGCTGCGGCACGAGCGAAGCGGCGCGCATGGACGAAGGCCCTGGCCGTTTCGTTCTGGCGCCAGAGATTGAACATCTGCAGGAAGGCCTGGCCGTAGGTATCACGCTCTTCGAAGGGCCTTCGATCGACCCGCGTCTTTTCGGCCGCACCGAGCAGCGCCGGACGAAAGGCCGCGATCTCATCGGGCGATGCCAGGCCACGCAGGATGACGTGACCGTCGCGTCGATACGCTTCGATCCTGGCCGGATCGGTCGGACCCGCCTCGGACAGGTCGGAGGTCATCGCCATCATGGAACCCGGTCGCTGCTACGGCCGCGCCGCTTCGAAGAGCTCGACGTTCTCCTCGGGGTTGGAGGCGGGTCGGCGCCAGAGCACCTCGAAGCCCTGATCCGCCAGCAGCCCGTAGAAGGTATCTGCCTCGACCACGTCGAGATGCGCTTCGCCCGCAATCACGGCGACGTCGGAGAGGCGATCTCCGAAGCCCTCGAGTACCTCGACCTCGAAGCCCTCCACGTCGAGCTTCAAGAGATCCACCCGGTCGATCTCGTGTTCCGCCATGAATGTATCGAGGCGCCAGACGGGTACCGTGATGGTTCGGGTTCCGACATCCTGCATCACGAGGCTATGGACCGCACTGTGCTCGCCTAACGTCAACTCGGCGGTACCGGCCTCGGCACCCAGCGCCACGCCATGCACGCCGACGTTGGGTCGATCGCCGACATTGGCGCGCAACAATTCGACGTTACCGGGCTCGGGCTCGAAGCAGTGGAGCGTCGCGCCGGGATGATTGGCCAGCCACCAGACGCCGGTCACACCCACGTTCGCTCCGGCATCGATCACCACCGGACGCTCCGGAATCTTCGACTCGAGTCGGTACTGGCCCTCGTGAAGAACCTCGGCGAGGGTGAAGATGTCCGAAGCGCGCAGCCGTAGCGGCCAGCGTTCTCCCCTGATCTTCACCTCGAACTCGTAGAGCTCGGCGCTCGCCGGGTTGGCGAGCGCTTCGCGATAGGCGCGGAGGAGCCCGCGCCGCGAGCCCATGTCAGCGCCGAAACGCGCGACCAGGTCCGTGATTTCAACGAGGCGTCGGGCAGCGCTGACGATGGACATGGGCGCAGTGTACCAATCGCGAAAGCCTCCACGCAGTCTCGACCGAAACTACGGACGCATCCCGCGCTGCTTCGGCCCACGGGGCTCGTGCTGGATGATCTCGAATGCGCGCCGCGCGAAATCGACGAGCAGTGGGCGCGTCTCGCGGGGGTCGATGATCTCTTCGACCCCGAACGATTCCGCGGTCAGGATCGGATCCCGCAACGACGACAGGTTCGCCTCGAGTTCCGCGCGTTTCGCGTCCGGATCCGGCGCCGCCGCGATGACGCGTTTGTAGGCCGCTTCGACGCCGCCCTCGATCGGCAACGAACCCCACTCGCCGGACGGCCAGGCATAACGTGGGCTGGCGCGGCGGTGATTGGTGTGACCCGCACCGGCCACACCGAACGCCTTGCGAATGATGACCGAGCACCACGGGTTGCTGGTCTGATAGAGGGCCATCAGGGCGCGCACGCCCTTGCGAATGGTGCCGCGCTCTTCGGCTTCGACACCCACGCGAAAGCCCGGATTGTCCACGAAGTAGACCAGCGGCAGATGGAAGCTGTCGCAGAGGTCGACGTGCCGCACCATCTTGTCGGAAGCGTCGGCGTCGATCGAGCCGGCGCCGATGCGATTGTCGTTCGCCAGCACGCCGACGGGAATCCCGTCGATGCGCGCCAGACCCGCGATCAAGGGGCGCCCGAAGTAGCGGCCCATCTCGAAGAACGAGCCCTCATCGAGGACCAGACCGATCAGCCTGCGCATGTCGTAGGTCTTGCGGCGATCGCGGGGGACGATGGACAAGAGGGACTCGTCGCGCCGTTCCGGATCGTCGCTCTGCGTCGTCCGCGGAGGCAGTTCCCAGACCGAGGTGGGGAGATACGACAGGAACCGACGGATCTGGGCGAAGGCTTCAGCCTCGCTCTCGACATCGTTGTCGACAGCGCCGCTCCCCCGCGCATGGATTCGCGAGCCACCCAGCTCTTCCTTCTCGACCTCTCGCCCGAACGCACGCGCCACCACGGGGGGCCCGGCGACGAAGAGCTGACTGCTCTCGCGCACCATCACGGAGAAGTGCGAAGCCGATACCCGCGCCGCGCCCATGCCGGCCACCGGACCGAGCGCGGCCGCCACCACGGGAACCTCGGACATGAGCGCCGTCGAGACATCCCAATCGGGAAGCGCCGGGACGTAGGAGCGCGCCAGTTCGGCGTTGGTCTTGACGCTGCCGCCACCACCGGTGCCGTCGACCAGGCGCACGACCGGTAGATGTTGCTCGTGGGCGGTGCGCTCGCTCCAACCCATCTTGTTGCCGACGGCGCCATCAGCGGCGCCGCCCCGCACGGTGAAATCGTCGCAGCCGATCACCACCGGGCGCCCGTCGATCTCACCGCGGCCGGTAACGAAGTTCGAGGGCGTGAAGCTCTCGATGTTGCCGTCCTCGTCGTAGCGCACCTTGCTCGCGAGCGATCCGATCTCACGGAACGAATCGGCATCGAGCAGCTGATCGATACGCTCGCGCACGGGCAGGCGTCCGGCAGCGACATGGCGGGCGACCCGCTCCTCGCCCCCCATCTCCGCCGCCAGCTTCTTGCGCCGCGCAATCTCATCGAGTTCAGGCTTCCAACTCATCGCGCCGAGCATGTGCCAGCACCGACGCCTCTGCAACTGAGCGGGGACGGACTCCTCAGGTTTCAAGATTGCAAGTTCTCTGAACTTGCAATCTTGAAACCTGAGGAGTCCGTCCCCGCTCAGTTGCAGAGGAGTCCGTCCCCGCTCAGTTGCAGAGGCGTCGGTGCTGGCACATGCTCGGCGCGATGAGTTGGAAGCCTGAACTCGATGAGATTGCGCGGCGCAAGAAGCTGGCGGCGGAGATGG
>JAJDAP010000037.1 GCA_029261795.1 Deltaproteobacteria bacterium | reverse complement strand
CGACTGCTGCCTCCCGTAGGAGTCTGGACCGTGTCTCAGTTCCAGTGTGGCTGATCATCCTCTCAGACCAGCTATCCATCGTCGCCTTGGTAGGCTTTTACCCCACCAACAAGCTAATGGAACGCGGGCTCATCCAGGGGCGGTAGCTTTCAAGAAGAGGCCACCTTTTTCCGCATCGACCAAAGTCATCGTGGTCTTATCCGGCATTAGCACCAGTTTCCCGATGTTATTCCAGACCCCAGGGTAGATTACCCACGCGTTACTCACCCGTGCGCCGCTTTACTCGCCACCCGAAGGTGACTTTCTCGCACGACTTGCATGTCTAAAGCACGCCGCCAGCGTTCGTTCTGAGCCAGGATCAAACTCTCCAGTTTGAACTTGGCACCCCTCCGCCAGAGGCGAAACGCATAACGTTTCGTATCCCTGACCTCGGGGGTTGTTCGGATTGCGATCGCAACCTCGCTGCAAACGAGATCCGACCGCGCCTTCTCGATCCGAGGGGATCGATCCGGCAGTGGTTTGTATAAACCCTTTACCGTCTGGCCGAGCTTTGCAGGCTCGACTCAGACCGCACGCTATTCGGTTTTCAAAGACCGCACGAAGTGCTCTGGGCCTGTATTGGGCCCATCGGACAGACCTCCCCTAAGGAGGGGAGGAGTTCGCTTCAAGCGATTGGCAGGACCGTTCGCCGTGTGCTGAAGCGGGTCGGCAATTTAAGCAGAGCAGCGCGGTCCGTCAAGAGCGCGGAGAGAGAAGATTAGCTTCCCGCGGGGAATTCGAACGATTCCCTTGGGGAATCCGCCTTCTCACGGCTCGCTTGTGAGTCGAACGCGAGCATAGCGCCGCTTTCCGGCCTGCAGGAGGTACTCGCCGGCCGGTAGCCGTACCTTCGGGTCGTCGATTCGCTGCTCGTCCAATCGCACCGCGCCGCCGCTGACGAGCCGCCGCGCCTCTCCGTTGGACGCCAGGCCGAGGGCCTGCCGCATCACATCCAACAGGCCGGCATCACCATCCGAACCGAGGGGAATCTCGACTTCGGGTACCTCGTCCGGCGCGCGGCCCTGCTGGATGACCTGCCGAAAGTGAGCCTCAGCCCCGCTCGAGGCACCTTCGCCATGAAAGCGATCAACCAGCCGACGTGCCAATTCCTGCTTCACGGAGAGGGGATCTTCGGCCCCTCCCGAAACGCTGGCCTCGAGATCGTCCCAACGGCCGAAGCTGAGGACCGGAATCCAGTCCGCCATCAGGGAATCGGAGATGCTCATGGTCTTGCCATAGATCTCCTGCGGCGGTTCCGTGAGTCCGATCGTGTTCCCGACGCTCTTGGACATCTTCTCCTTGCCGTCGGTCCCGACCAGGAGCGGGAGGGTGATGACCGCCTGAGGCGGCTGGCCGTAGTCTCGTTGGATCTCACGACCGACGAGCAGGTTGAACAACTGGTCCGTCCCACCCAGTTCCACATCGGCCTGCAGAGCCACCGAGTCGTAGGCCTGGACCAGCGGATAGAGAAACTCGTGCACCGAGATCGCGGTGCCCTCGCGGTAGCGCTTGGCGAAATCGTCGCGCTCCAGCATCCGGGCCACGGTATAACGCGAACACAGCCGGACGAAGTCCGTCGGCGACATCGCGTCCATCCATTCGCTGTTGAAACGAATCTCGGCGCGGTCGGCATCGAGGACCTTGCCTACCTGGTCGACATAGGTCTGCGCGTTGGCGCGAATCTGCTCCGGCTCGAGCGGCGGCCGCGCCTTGTTCTTGCCGGTAGGGTCTCCGATGCGCGCCGTGAAATCGCCGACCAGGAAGATCGGCGTGTGACCCAGCTCCTGGAAGACCCTGAGCTTCTCGAGGGTGACGCTATGGCCGACGTGCAGATCCGCCGCCGAGGGGTCCATGCCAAGCTTGACGCGAAGCGGCCGACCAGCATTGAGCGCTTCCGTCAGACGCGGGCGCAGCTCCTGCAACCCGACGAAGTCGATGCTCCCAGCCGCCATGCGCTCGAGCTGCTCGTCGACTTGCTCGCCGACCTCTTGCTCCACGCTCACGCTGCAACCCTCCGCCAGATCCCCGCGTTCGTCACCACCATGTCCACGGGCATATCCTGTGGTTCGATCGGGAGCTCGTCCACGAGCTGAAAGTCGTACCCGATGGCGACGGAACACGCCCGCATCGGGAGCGAGCCTAGAACCCGATCATAGTACCCGCCTCCCCGCCCGAGGCGGCCACCTTCACGCGTGAACGAGACCGCGGGCACGACGACGAGATCGCCGGCTGTGAGATTGGAGGCGGGAATCTCGGCGGGCGGGCAGCGGACCCCGAAACGTGCCGGGACCAGGGCGTCCGCGCCGCAGAGCGCGAATTCGAGGCGAGCACCCTCGACCCGCGGCCAGAGCATCGCCAGACCCGCTGAACGCGCGGCAGCCTGAAGCGGCGCCGTCGGCAACTCATCTGGAAGCGCCGCGTACAACGCGACACGTTGCGCTTCCCGCCAGGCCGTTGTTTCGAGAAGCCTCGCTGCGGCCTGATCCGCGAAGGCCTGCGCTTCTCGCACCGGGACCGCCCTTCTTCGAATGGCCATCGAGGCGCGGACCGCGCGTTTCGCTTCGCTCACGGGCAGCGCAGCACCGCGCCTAGTGCGTGCCCGTTGGCTCAGCCAGCGCGGATTCGACGAGCGTTACCAACTCTTCGATCCGGGGACCTAACAAATCGGGAGGAGCACCGTCCTGACGCACTGAAACGAGGGTATTGGCGATGTTGAGCGCAGCAAGAACGGCCACGTCGACGGAATCCACGGTGCCCGCTCGGGTACGAACGCGGTCAATCGTCTCATTCAAGAGTTCGGCAGCGGCTCTCACCGCCTCGGGCGTCGTCTCCGCGCGGATGCGGTACTCGCGCCCTTGAATCATTACCGGGATCGTTCGTTTGGTCGCCATCTCAGCCCTCGGCAGCCGGCTCTACCCTGCGATCGAGCTCCGACTCCAGCGCATCGATCTGCTCGACGAGCTGATCGATTCCGCGCGTCGCGTTGGCGCGAACCTGCAACCACGCTGCGGCTTGCTCCTCGAGTTCGCGCACCCGCGTCCCGCGCTCGCCCAGTTGCTCCCGCAGTGCGGCGTTCTCCTTGCCGAGCGCCTGGAGTCGATCGACCAACTCGCGGACCAAGCCGTCGAGGCGCTCGAAGTGCGCGAGGTCCGCATGCTCGGGCTTGCGATCGCTCATTCGGCCAGGTCACCCTCCAATGGGGCGATCCTACCACGCGCCGTACCGACCCACACCATCCGGGAACCAAATTCGGAATCAAAAGCCGGATCGTCGCAGTCCTAGACGAAGGCGTTGCGGCTTTGTAGGCGCGAGGTGCCTTGCAGGTAGCGATCGACGGCGCGAGCGGCTTCACGACCTTCCCATTGCGCCCACACCACCAGGGACTGGCCTCTTCGGCAGTCGCCCGCGGCGAATACGCCGGGCTCGCTGGTCGCGAAGGCAGAGCTGCCTGCAACTTCGGCCTTCACGTTGCCGCGCGGGTCGAGCGTCACAGCCAACCCCTCGACCAGGCCCGCGTGGGTCGGATGAACGAACCCCATGGCCAGCAGCACGAGATCCGCCGGAATCGCTTGTGCGCTTCCAGCGACTTCCTTCGGGGGAAACGTCGGACGGTTCAGGTCATCGCGCTCGAAGCACACCTCGACGGCGTGGAGCGCCTTGACGCGCCCGCCCTCGCCCTCCAGATGGGTCGTCGACAACGCGTAGAGCCGCTCGCCGCCCTCCTGGTGTGAGGAGGACACGTTGAAGTAGTACTTCTTGGCGCTCGGCCACGGCTCGGATTCGTGGCGGCCGACCGGGGGCTGCGGCAGGAGCTCGATCGACGTGACCGACTTCGCACCCTGACGGTGCGAGGTGCCGATGCAGTCCGAACCTGTGTCACCTCCACCGAGGATCACGACGTGCTTGTCCGTCGCCAGGATTTCGTCCCCTTCGGGCACGGTGTCCCCGGCTACGCGATGGTTCTGCTGCGGCAGGAAATCCATCGCGAAGTGGACGCCGTCGAGCGAACGTCCCTCGACGTCGAGATCCCGGGGTGTTTCGGATCCGGTGGTCAGCAGGACGGCGTCGAAGTTCTTGCGCAGATCCGCGGTCGTGTACTCGACGCCCACGTGTACACCGGGCTGGAAGATCACGCCCTCGGCCTGCATCTGATCGACGCGTCGGTCGATCAGCCACTTCTCCATCTTGAAATCCGGGATGCCGTAACGGAGCAAGCCACCCACGCGATCGTTCTTCTCGAACAGCGTCACGGTATGGCCGGCGCGGGTGAGTTGCTGCGCCGCTGACAGGCCCGCAGGGCCGGAACCCACGACCGCGACACTGCGACCGGTTCGCCGCTCGGGCCGGACGGGTTTTACCCAGCCCTCGTCCCAGCCCTTGCGAACGATCTCCCACTCGACCTGCTTGATCGTCACCGGGTCCTGGTTGATCCCCAGGACACAGGCCTGCTCGCAGGGCGCGGGGCAGACCATCCCGGTGAACTCGGGGAAGTTATTCGTCGAGTGGAGTCGCGCGAGGGCGTCCTCCCACTTGTCGCGAAATACGAGATCGTTGAAGTCGGGAATGATGTTGCCGAGCGGACAGCCGTTGTTGCAGAACGGGATGCCGCAATCCATGCAACGCGAAGCCTGCTCGTGGGTCTTCTCCGGCGGGAAGTCCTCGACAACGCACGAATAGTCGTGGGTACGCGTCTCGATGTCCCGATACGCCGTGCCTTCGCGGCCGTGCTTCAGGAAACCGCGCGGATCAACCATTGCCGCTCTCCGCCACGATGCGATCGCCCATCGCCCTCTTGTAGTCCTTGGGGAAGACCTTCACAAGTTTGGGCGCGTACTTGTCCCATTTGCGCAGCACTTCGTCGGCCTTCGCGCTGCGCGTGTACTTGAAGTGGTTGCGGAGCATTCGCTGCACGGTCTCGTAGTCTTCGTCGCTCATCGGATCGAGATCGATCGTTTCGGTGTTTGCGGACGTGACGAAGTGGCCGTCCACGTCGAGCACGTAGGCGATGCCGCCGCTCATGCCCGCGCCGAAGTTGCGGCCGACCCGTCCCAGAACGACGACCGTCCCGCCGGTCATGTATTCGCAGCCATGATCCCCGACGCCCTCGACCACGGCCAGGGCGCCCGAGTTCCGCACGCAGAATCGCTCCCCGGCCAGGCCCTGGAAGTAGGCCTCTCCGCTGGTTGCGCCGTAGAGCACGACGTTTCCGGTGATGATGCTCTGCGAGGGATCGAAGCTCGAGCCCTCGGGCACGCGCACAATGATCTTTGCGCCGGAGAGTCCCTTGCCGCAGTAATCGTTGGTATCGCCGTCCACCTCGAAGGTCATGCCGCGCGGGCAGAAAGCGCCCAGGCTCTGGCCAGCGCTGCCCTCGAGCTTGATGGTGATGGTGTCGTCGGGCAGCCCCTTCTCGCCGTGCGCGCGAGAGACCTCCGAACCGAGGATGGCGCCCAGGGTCCGTTCGGTGTTGCGCGTGACGCGCTCGATCACCACCGCTTCCGCGCGATCGAGCGCCGGACGCGCCAGCTCGATCAGTTGGATGTCGACGGTTTCTTCGAGCTCGTCGGCGAGCTTCTGCGGCTCGCACTGGGAGATCGGGTGATCGACATCGGGGCGGTGGAAGAGCGGCGTCAGATCGAGCCCGCTCTGCTTCCAGTGGTTCGCGGCGATGCCGACATCGAGGAACTCGGTGTGGCCGATCATCTCGTCGAGCCTGCAGAAGCCGAGCTCGGCCATGATCTCGCGCAGCTCTTCTGCGATCCAGAGCAGGTACTGCACCACGCTGTCCGGTGTACCGGCGAAGCGCTCACGCAGCGCCGGATCCTGGGTGGCGATGCCGACAGGGCACGTGTTCAGGTGGCAGACGCGCATCAGAATGCAGCCCATCGCCACCAGGGGTGCCGTGGCGAAGCCGTACTCGTCGGCGCCTAGCAAAGCGGCGATCGCGACGTCACGTCCGGTCTTGAGGCCACCATCGGTCTGCACCCGGATGCGGCTGCGCAGCTCGTTCAACACGAGCGTCTGCTGGGTCTCGGCCAGACCGATCTCCCAGGGCATGCCCGCGTACTTGATCGAGGCCTGGGGCGACGCACCGGTACCGCCGTCCATGCCGCTGATGAGCACGCCATCGGCCTTGCCCTTTGCGACGCCGGCCGCGATCGTGCCGACGCCCGTCGCGGAAACCAACTTGACGGAGACCCGAGCGCGGCGGTTCGCGTTCTTGAGGTCGTAGATCAGCTGCGCCAGATCTTCGATCGAATAGATGTCATGGTGCGGCGGCGGCGAGATCAACCCGACGCCCGGGGTGGAGTGTCGGGTCTTCGCGATCGTGTGATTGACCTTGTGGCCCGGCAGTTCGCCGCCCTCGCCGGGCTTGGCACCCTGGGCGACCTTGATCTGCATCTCGTCGGAGTTGACGAGATACCAGCTGGTCACACCGAATCGTCCCGAGGCCACCTGCTTGATCGCGCTGCGCCGCAGGTCGCCGTTCTCGTCGGGCGTGAAGCGATCGGGGTCCTCACCGCCCTCGCCGGTGTTCGACTTGCCGCCGAGCCGGTTCATGGCGACCGCCAGGGTCTGGTGGGCCTCGAGCGAAATCGATCCGTAGCTCATGGCACCCGTGCAGAAGCGCTTCACGATCTCGCTGGCGGGCTCGACCTCGTCGAGGGCGACGGGCTCGCGAAGCCCCTTCTTGAACTGGAAGAGGCCGCGCAGGGTACACGCCTCGGCCGCCTGGCTGTCCGCGGCCGCCGAGAAGCGTTTGTAATCGTCGTAACTGCGGCGCTTCAGCGCGATCTGCAGGTTCGAGACCGTGTCCGGGTTGAAGGTGTGGCGCTCACCGCGTGCCCGCCATTGGTAGAGGCCACCCGGATCGAGTTCGGCGTACTGGTAATCGTCGCCGGGGAAGGCGCGCGCGTGCCGCATTGCTGCTTCGCGTGCAATCACGTCGAAGGAGATCCCCTGGACCCGGGACGCGGTTCCCGCGAAGCAGCGCTCGACGACGTCATCGGCCAGTCCAACCGCCTCGAAGATCTGGGCGCCGTGATACGACTGCAGCGTCGAGATGCCCATCTTCGCGAAGGTCTTGAGCAGGCCCTTGTCGTTCGCCTTCACGAAGTTCCGGCGGGCCGACTCCAGATCGAGACCCTCGGGTGCAAAGGTTCCCTCCGAGACGATCTGCTCGATGGTCGAGAGCGCCAGGTACGGATTCACGGCGGCAGCCCCGTAGCCGATCAGCAGGGCCATGTGCGCCACTTCGCGCGCCTCGCCGGTCTCGCAGACGATGCCGCACTGGGTGCGGAGCGCCTGACGGATCAGATGGTGATGCACGGCGCCAGTCGCGAGCAACATCGGGATCGGTGCGAGATCGGGCGACACGCCGCGATCCGAGAGGATCAGGATGTTGGTGCCGGCGCGAACCGCAGCCTCCGCCTCGGCGCACAACCGATCGAGCGCGGAGACGAGCCCATCTCCACCCTCCACCGGCTTGAACAGACAGTCGAGCGTACGCCCCTCGAAGCCGGGCGCCTGCAGGCCGCGCAACGCCTCGAGTTCCTCGTTGCTGAGGACCGGGTGCTCGATGCGGACCATGCGCGCGTGATCGGCCGTCTCGTCGAGCAGGTTGCCCTCGGCGCCGATCGGCGAGTAGAGCGCCATCACAGGACGCTCGTTGATCGAGTCCATCGCAGGGTTCGAAACCTGGGCGAACTTCTGTTTGAAGTAGCGGTAGAGCATCTGCGGTCGGTCGGAGAGACACGCCAGCGCGGCGTCCTCGCCCATCGAGCCGGTCGGCCACTTGCCCTGGATGGCCATCGGCGCGAGCAGGAGCTTCAAGTCCTCGGTCGTGTATCCGAAGGCCTGCTGCAGCTCGAGTCGGTTCTCGCCGTTGGTCTTGTCCGGGGGTACCGGCGGATTCGGCAGTTCGCCGAGGATCAGGCGATTGCCGTCGACCCACTCCCGGTAGGGCTTGCCGGTGACGTACTTCCGCTTGATCTCCTCATCCTCGATGATGCGCCCCGCTTCGAGATCGATCAGGAAGATCTTCCCCGGATGCAAGCGCTCCTTCACCGCGACATTCGCTGCCGGGATGTCGAGCACGCCGACCTCGGACGCCATCACGACGAAACCGTCCTTGGTGACGACATAACGTGAAGGCCGCAAGCCGTTGCGGTCGAGGACGGCCCCGATCACACGACCATCGGTAAAGGCGAGCGACGCCGGCCCGTCCCAGGGCTCGAGCAGGAACGAGTGGTACTCGAACATCGCCCGGAGATCCGGGTCCATGTCGTCCCGGTTCTCCCAGGCTTCGGGGACCATCATCAGGACGGCTTCGGGGAGCTCGCGCCCCGCGAGGCACAGGAACTCGAGCGCGTTGTCGAAGCGTGCTGAATCCGATGACGCGTCCTCGCGCATGATCGGATAGACCTTCTGCAGGTCGTCGCCGAACAACTCGCTCTGCATGGTGCCTTCGCGCGCCCGCATCCAGTTCTGGTTGCCCTGGATCGTGTTGATCTCACCGTTGTGCGCGAGGTACCGGAACGGATGAGCGAGATCCCAGGCACCCATCGTGTTGGTCGAGTAGCGCGAATGCACCAGACACATGGCCGATATGAACGCGGGATCGGCGGTATCGGTGTAGAAGCGCTTGATCTGCCGGGAAAGCAACATTCCCGTGTAGACCATGGTGCGCGCCGAAAGCGAGGGGACGTAGAAGAAGAAGTGACCCTCGTGCTCGCGCTGGATGGCGCGCTCGGCCAGCCGCCGAATCACGAACAGCTTGCGCTCGAACGTCTGCACGTCGTCCGCACTGGCTCCCCGCGCCGCGATGAAGAGCTGGCGGATCTGCGGCAGGCCCTTGCGGGCTTGCCAGCCGATCGCCTGCGGGTCGATCGGCACTTCGCGCCAACCGAGCACTTCCTGACCCTCGGCGCGGACACTCTCTTCGAGCAAGGCGACCTGGCGCGCGGCCGCCGCGGCGTCGGTGTCGAGGAAGACCATGCCGGCGCCATAGCGCCCGGGCTCCGGAAGGGTGATGCCGAGCTGGGCCACTTCCCGGCGCAGGAACGCGTCGGGGATCTGGATCAACAGACCGGCGCCGTCGCCGGAATCCGGATCGCAGCCGCAGGCGCCGCGATGCTCCAGATTGTCGAGGACCTCGAGCCCCTTCTCGACCACGTCGTGAGACCGGGTACCCGCAATGTTGGCGACGAACCCGACGCCACACGCATCGTGCTCGTTGGCGGGGTCGTAGAGGCCTTGCTTCTGGGGAAGTCCCGGATTTCGCATCGTCGTGGTGGGTTCTCGTCCTGGCTCCGGGCCCCTCCCGCGAGCCCACCTCTGGCGGTGGGCCAACCTTCGTGAAGAGGGTCGTGGTGCCAGCCGAGTATTTTGGGGGCGAATGCCCGGCGACCGGAACCGGACCCGCGCCGGACTGCGACCGTTGGGATTCACTCGGCTGCGGCGGCTCGAGTAGTCGAAACGAGTGGCGGAAAACCACTCCATTCCTTCGCCCTTGATCGCGGAAGTGCGCGAGAGACCTGGATTTTTTGCGAACGGGCAGGCTAAGCGAAGGCCCAATCCATGTCAAGCAGAACGCACCCTCAGCGGGTGTGCAGAAGTCGGCGCATCCGGTCGGGAACGTTGGTAAAGAGCCCGTCCACTCCCAGCTCGAGCAGGCGCTCCATCTCGCTCAGCGCGTCCACGGTGTAGACGTAGACGGCCAGGCCTTCGCCATGCGCGGTTTCCATGAAAGCTCGATCCACCAGGCGTGCTTCCGGGTTCACGGCCTCTGCGCCCACCGCGCGTGCGCGGGCCAGCCACCCCTCGGGGTGTCGAGGCGAGACCAGCAGGGCGATTCGAGCGGCCGACGCGACCCGGCGCAACTCCTCCAGGACCGGGTCGAAGAAGGAAGAGAACAGCGTTTCTTTCTCGATTTTCCATTCAGCGACGGCGCTCCAGGCCAACGCCTCCAAGCCCGGATAAGGGCCTGCTGCGCCGCGCTTGATCTCCAGGTTCAGGGGAATCCTTCGGGCGAAGCCGCGCATCAGCTCCTCGAGCGTCGGCACCCGCTCGCCCGCGCCGGCGTCGAGCGCGCGGACCTCGGCGAGGCTGGCATCGGCGATCTCGCCCTTCCCGCCCAGGTGCCCGAGGGTCTCGTCGTGGGTGACCACGATCGCACCGTCCCGGGTGCGATGCAGGTCGACCTCGATCATGTCGGCATGCTGTTCGATCGCCAGTTCGTAGGCCGGCGGGGTGTTCTCCGGCCGATAGCCAGAGGCGCCGCGATGGGCGATGACGAGCGGGCGTTCGGGACGGCTCATCCCTTCACCCAATCCCGCGACCGCTCGACGGCGCGTTGCCAATCGGCATAGAGCGCGTCGCGCTGGTCGGCGCTCATGCGTGGCTCGAACAGGGTCGCCCCCACCGTCGTCGCCGCGCGGAGCTCGTTCTCGTCGGACCAGAAGCCCGTCGCCAGGCCAGCGAGCGCGGCGGCTCCCAGAGCGGTGACCTCGAGCATCGGCGGGCGATGCACCGGGACCCCGAGAATATCGGCCTGGAATTGCATCAGGAACTGGTTGGCACAGGCGCCTCCATCGACGCGGAGAAAGTCGAGCGCGAGGTTGGCGTCGGCCTGGAAGCAATCGACGACATCTCGGCTCTGATAGGCGATGGCTTCGAGCGCCGCACGGGTGATGTGCTCACGTGTCGTCCCTCGAGTCAGCCCAACGAGCGTGCCGCGCGCACGCTCGTCCCAGTAGGGGGCGCCGAGGCCCACGAAGGCAGGCACGAAATAGACCCCGCCCGTGTCCTCGACAGAGCGTGCCAGCGCCTCGCTTTCGCCGGCCTGGTGCACGAGTCCGATGCCGTCTCGCAACCACTGGATCGCGGCGCCTGCGACGAAGATGCTGCCCTCGAGTGCGTACTCGAGCTGGCCGTCCCGTCCCCAAGCCACCGTCGAGAGCAGTCCGGTCTCCGATTTCGGCACCTTGTCACCGGTATTCATCAGCAGGAAGCAGCCGGTTCCGTAGGTATTCTTGGCGCTCCCGGGCGTGAAACAACCCTGGCCGAATAGCGACGCCTGCTGATCACCGGCGGCCCCGGCAATGGGCACTGGCGCCCCGAGCCATTCGGCATCGGTCTCGCCGAAGATGCCTGACGAATCTCGCAGCTCGGGCAACATCTCCCGCGGAACGTTCAGCTCGCCTAGCAACAGATCGTCCCAGGCCCCAGCGCGAATGTCGTAGATCATCGTGCGCGAGGCGTTGGAAGGCTCTGTGGCATGGACCCGGCCGCCGGTCAACTTGAAGATCAGCCAACTGTCGATGGTCCCGAAGCAGAGTTCGCCGCGGGCCGCTCGCTCCTGCGCGCCCGGTACTGCATCGAGGATGAAGCGGATCTTGGTCCCGGAGAAATAGGAGTCGATCACCAGTCCGGTCCGTCGCTTCACCTCGTCCTCGAGACCGCGACTTCGCAGCTCCTCACAGATCGCCATGGTCTGGCGAGATTGCCAGACGATCGCGTAGTGGATCGGTTCGCCAGTTGCGCGGTCCCAGACCACCGTGGTCTCGCGTTGATTCGTGATCCCGATCGACGAGAGATCGCTGGCGCTGGCTCCGACCTTCTGGAGCACGCCGCGCGCCGCCGCGAGCTGGGTTTCCCAGATCTCGCTGGCATCGTGTTCGACCCATCCCGGTTGCGGGAAGTGCTGGGTGAACTCGGCCTGCTCGAGCGCAGCGATGCCTCCGGCCTCGTCGAACAGAATCGCCCGGGACGATGTCGTCCCTTGATCGAGCGCCATCACATAACGTGCCATCGGAGCCTCCGTAGGAGCGGACAGGGTGCCGGCAGGAGATTTTTGCCATCCCGCCCACGAAGGGTCCAGAATACGGCATGCGAAGACTCTGGCTCGTACTCGTCTGCGGACTCCTGCCGCCGCTTCCGGCCCTGGCGGAACACCCGGTCTCGGATGAGCCGATCGTGCGGATCTCGGCCAAAGCCGTAGAGCGCCGCCCGCCCCGGTTCGAGCGGTGTCCGCGCATTCGATCGTGCCGCACTCCGCGCCGCGAAGGCTTGGACCTACGAGCCCGCCACCGTAGCTGGCGAGCCGGTGGAACAGTGCCACACCCAGGTGGTCATCGATTTCGACGGGCCGAAGGGGTACGCGCATGGCGCGATCCGGAGCTTCAAACGGAAGTACATGGCCATCATCGAGGAATTCGGCAACGGTGAGCTTGCCGCCACACGGACCAGGCTGGATGAGCTCTCCAAGAAGAGGGACTCAACCGCTACGAGGGAACCCGCATCGCGCTGATGCGCGCTCGGCTCGCCGCCGCCGAGGGCGAAACGTCCGAGGTCCCAAAGGAACTGTGCGAGGCCCAGATCGCTTTGCTCGAGCTTCGCGATTCCGATCGAGCGTTCTCGGTCGCCGCAACGATTCCCGCGCCGCTCGACGACGCCAACACGGAAGGCATCTGGCAGTACAAGCTGCTGCGCCGAATGCCAGGGCTGCGAGACATCGAAGGCTCTCTCGACCGCGTGGAACTGCGCTGTCCGTGGAAGCGGGTGACCACCAAGCCTGGCGAAGGCAAGGCGTGGCGAATCCCGGAACCCTGGGGTGCCTGCGACGTCTTCGTGTTCGGCGAGCCCGGGGCGAGCTTCAAGCTGATCGAGTACCCGGCCGACACCGAGAGCGAATCTGCTGAGGCCGAAAGCTAGTCGGCGAAGAGTGCGTCGACGAACTCGTCCGCGGAGAAGTCCCGCAGATCGTCGACTCCCTCGCCCACACCGACGTGCTTGACGGGGATGGCGAGTTCGTCCGCCAGGCCCACTATGACGCCGCCCTTCGCCGTTCCATCGAGCTTGGTCAGCACCAGGCCGGTCAGCGGCGCCGCCTCGGCGAACTGGCGCGCTTGCGAGAACGCGTTCTGTCCGGTGTTCGCATCGAGCACCAGGAGCGTCTCGTGCGGTGCGCCTTCGATGTCACGACCGAGGACCCGCGCGATCTTGGAGAGTTCTTCCATCAGCGGCGCCTGATTCTGGAGCCGACCCGCCGTATCGATCAGGGCGACATCGACACCGCGCGCTCGGGCCGCCTTCACCGTATCGAAGGCCACGGCAGCCGGATCACCGCCGTCCGGTCCCACGATCACGTCGCAACCGGCGCGTTCGCCCCAGGTCTGCAGTTGTTCGCGGGCGGCGGCGCGGAAGGTGTCTCCCGCACCCAACAACACCGTCTTTCCAGCGGCCCGGTAGCGCGCCGCCAGCTTGCCGATCGTCGTCGTCTTCCCGGAGCCGTTGACGCCCAGAACCAGGATCACGTGAGGCTGGCCGGTGGTGGCGAGCGGCTCTCCCACGTGCTCGATCGTGGCGAGCTTCTCGGCGATGGCGTTGCGAAGCACGGCCCTCACCGCGGCGCCGTCCTGGCCGCCAGCTTCGCGGCGGGCTCGCTCGAGAAGATCTTCAGCCGTGCGGACGCCGAGATCGGCGGTGAACAGCAATGCTTCGAGTTCGTCGAAGAGTGCGGCATCGGCATCGCGGCCGAGCAACCCCTCGAGGCGCCCGACCAACGCTTCACTGGTTCGACGCAGCCGATCCCTCAGCGAGACCGGTGCGGCGTCCACCTTCGGAGCGGCCTCGGGCTCGGGCGCGGCTTCCAGCCTCGGAACCGGAACCGCCTCCGCTGCGACGGCGGCCGAGCCCGCTTGCGGGACCGGTACCGACTCGGAATCAGCAGCCGACGGCTGGCTTGCTTCGAGCGCTCGGGATCGAGGGCGCGCTTCGGCCAACGCATAGCTCAATGCCGCAAACGCCAGTGACGCTCCCACGATCGAGGCGACCCCGACACCAGGACTCGCCAAAACCGCCTCGGATAACCATTGCAGCCAAACGCTCAAGATTCTCCCTCTCCCTGGATTCGGGGCGCGAGGATAGCCGCCGGGAGGCGGGGCAAAAGTCAGCTGCTATCGATTCCCGATGTTCGATCGCCTGACATCGGTTCTGATCCTGGTCCTGGCTGGCCTCGGGCTCAGCTGCAGCACGGGTCGCGTCTCGGCAGGCGAACCCGGCGATCAACGGATCGAAATTCAGGTGGGCGCGCGCACGCGAAGTTTCCTGCTCCATGTGCCGGCGAAGCTTGTGGCACCCGTCCCGCTGGTAATCGCTTTTCACGGTGGGGGTGGCAATGCGAGTGGTTACCAGAAATCCACTGGGCTCGATCGTGTTGCCGACCGCGCGGGCTTCGCGGTGGCGTACCCGGACGGGACGGGAAAGCGGACCGGCAGTCGCCGGTTCCTGACCTGGAACGCCGGCGACTGTTGCGGAGCGGCCCAACAGCAGGACAGCGACGACGTCGGCTTCACGCTCGCCCTGATCGACGAGAGCGCAGAGCGGCTCCCGATCGATCGGGATCGCATCTACGCGACCGGTCACTCCAACGGCGCGATGATGACCTATCGCGTCGCGGCAGAGGCGGCAGAACGGTTTGCCGCGGTGGCTCCGGTGGCGGGCTCGATGAACGTGGCTCGGTTCGCTCCGGCCGGACCGGTTGCGGTCCTACACATCCACAGCGTCGACGATCCGCGCGCTCCCTACCGCGGTGGGCTGAACCAGACCGGGCGCTTCGTGATTCCCCATCGCGATGTCGCGGCGCAGCTCGAGCGATGGCGGACGAACAACCTGTGCCAGCAGACCCGTGAACTTCTGGAGGAGCGAAAGTGGCAGGGGCACACCGCGGCCCTCTATGCGTGGCGGGATTGCGCCCAGGGCAATGAGGTCGCGCTCTGGAAACTCACCGGGGCCGGCCACGGTTGGCCCGGCGGCCGCCGTCAACTGCCAGAGCGGATCGTCGGCCCCGAGACACACGTGATCGATGCATCAGAAGAAGTCTGGGCCTTCTTCGAGCGCTTCAGACGGGCAGCCTCCACCGACACCGGGCCGCGCTAGACCTCGCGCTGCTGCACCTCGAAGATCGTGCGTGCGCGACTCGGACCGACCTGGCAGGGTCTCGGGTCGTGGCGTGCCCAACGTGCGGCCTCTCCGCGAATCAGCTGATTCCCATGGGCACTGCCCCGCACGACAGGTCGGCCGGCGAAACGAGACGACGCAAGCGCGGCTTGGTGGCGCTGTGATCGGGCTCGAGATCGAACACGCGGGTCGATTCCGTGAGCGCGCGGCTCTGCTCGATGAACTCGGCAGTCGTTGCCCGGAGCCGGGCCAGCCAGCCCTCGTCGACGAAACCCGGGAGCACCAGGAACCCGTCCCGCTGGTAGGCCGCGCGCTGCGCTTCATCCAGGATCATGCGCGCGAGAATACCGCCTGGCGGGGAACCCGCTTGGCGGAACACCTGGCCAGGTCGAGCAACTTCAGTGCAGTTCGACCGCCACGAGCTTCGAGACGCCACGCTCCTCCATCGTCACCCCGTAGAGCACGTCTGCGATCTCGATCGTGCGCTTGTTGTGGGTGATGAGCAGGAACTGCGAATCCGCCGACATCTCCTTCACGATCTCGTTGAAGCGGCCGACATTGGCGTCATCCAATGCCGCGTCCACTTCGTCGAGCAGGAAGAACGGCGACGGGCGCACCTGGAAGACCGATACCAGCAGCGCGATGGCGGTCATGGTCTTCTCGCCACCGGAGAGCAGGTTGACGCTCTGGAGCCGCTTGCCGGGAGGCTGGGCCATGATCTCGATGCCCGCTTCCAGCACGTCCTCACTCTCGGTCAGGCTCAGCGCGGCCTTCCCGCCGCGGAACAAGCGCGGGAAATTCTTCTGGAAGCGCTCGTTCACCTGGTCGAAGGTTTCGCGGAAGCGTTTGCGGCTGGTGCGATTGATGCGCGAGATCGCTTCCCGCAGTTGGCTCACACTGGTCTCGAGATCCGTGCGTTGCTCGTCCAGGAATCGCTGGCGCTCGCGAAGTTCCTCGTGCTCTTCGATCGCACCGAGGTTCACATCTCCGATCGACTCGATGCGCTTGCGGATCTGCGTCAGGCGTTCCTTGCGGGCCTTGGAATCCAGGGCCACGAGTTCGGCCAGTTCGCGCGCCTCACGCCGGGCATCCCGATCAGCGCCCGCCGCACTCTGGGCGAGGCTGGCTTCGCCGTCCGCATCGTCGGCCGCGGCCTCGGGCAGCGGCTGCGCGAGGGCGGCGGGCGTGGGAGCGGTTTCTTCCTCGTCGTCCGCCACCGGCATCGGCGGCTTCCAGTGGACCAGTTCCAGATTCCACTTGTCGCGCACCTGCTCGTCGAGGTGCTGCAGGCGCAGCTCCATCTCGCGCAGGCCAAGCTCGGCTTGCTGCGCCTCGTCGCGCTTGCTCTCGAGTTCGATCCGGACCTCGCGAGCCGCCTCCTCGAGCTCGCGCACCGCCAGCGCTTCCCCTTCGTAGGCCACCCGCTTCTGCTCGTTGCTCTGACGGGAGCCCTCTTCGTCGCGAAGCCTCTCTGCGAGCGCGGCCTCTGCCGCCGCGATCGAGTGCGCCAGCGCCTCGCGGCGTTCTTCGCCGGTCGAAATCTCTGCGTCGCGCTGCTGGATCCAGGTCTGCGTCTCCTCTACCGCGCTGGCCGCACGATCCAACGATCCCTGCAGGCGATCGCGGACTTCCTCTCTCCCCTGGTGCTGGACGCGCCGCTCGGTGACGACCGCTTCCAGGCGCGAAAGCTCGCGACCGCTGGAGCCAACCTGGAGTCCGAGCGTGTCGAGTTGGCGCTGATGCCGCACGCGGCGATCTCGCGCCTCGACGAGCTCGGCGCCCAGCCGTTCCCGAGCAGCTTCCATCCCTTCGGCTTCGTTCAGGAACTCGCTACGTTCGGCCACGCGACCTTCCTGGGCCTCACCGAGTGCCTTGACCCGCTCGAGGGTACGCTCGAGATCCTTCTCGTGGTTCGCCACCGCCAGCGCGGCGGTGTGATGTCGATTGCGCAGATTGTCGAGTTCGTCGCTCGAATGTGCGAAGGCCGCCTCGGCACGGGTGTGCTCACGTTCGAGGCGTTCGACTTCGGCATCGAGGCGGGCGACTTCCGCCTCGAGTTCCCGAACCTCACGGACCCTGGTGAGGATTCCGGCCTGGGAGGTCTCACCGCCACCACGAACGACTCCTTCCGGCGTCAGTACGTCGCCGGCCGGTGTGACGAACGTGCAGGGGATCCGGCCGCGACCGAACGCCTCGAGCGGTTCCGACAGGCTCTCGACGACGTTGACGTCACCTAGCAACGCGCGGCCCACGCTCTCGAAGCCTGCGCGAAACTCGACATGATCCAGGAGCGGCGTACCGAGCGGAACGAAGCCGGCGGTCAGCTCTTCACCGCGCTCGAGCACGAGCACACCGCGCCCGGCGTTGGCGCCGCGCAGCGCCTGGAGCGCCTCGAGCGGGCTTGCGCCCTGGGCAAGCACCACGCCTTCCGCCCGGTCGGCCAACACGGCTTCGACGGCACGCTCATGGGCCGCGCCCACTTCGAAGGCGTCGCGCACCAGGCCGCGGACGCCGAAAGCCTGGCGTTCTCCGTCGGAGAGCCCCATCAGATGGCGCACACCGGCGCCAACGTCCTCACGGCTCTCGAGCAGCTCCTTCAGCGATGCCAGGCGGGCGCGCCGCGTCTCGCGTAGCTCACGGCGGCCGCGCTGTTCCTGGGCGCTGCGCTTTTCGGTGACGCCGGCTTCTTCGTTGCGTCCGATCGCGTCGCGCAGCAACCCCATCAGGCGATCGCGCTCGGCGAGCAGGTTGCGCAGCCCCTGCTCGAGCTTTTCCTGCTCGGCCTCGGCCTGGGCGCCCTCGTTCAGCTGAAGTTCCAGTTGCTCATCGGTGCTGCGAAGTCGACGATCGATATCCTGGCGGCGATCGCCGATGGTCGAGACGCGATCTTCGGTGCGCGCGATGTGCGTCAGGACCTCGACGAGGGCCTGACTCTCCGAGTCGCGCTCCCGCTCGACGGTGCGGAGCGCCTCGGCCGCCGTGGAGGATTCGCTCTCGGCGGCACGCATGGCCGCGCCTTCTTCTGCGAGGGCCGCGGCGACGGATTGGAGTTCGTCCCCGAGCTGGGCCGCCTCTTCTTCAGCAGCCTGAAGCTGGGCCTGAAGCTGCTCGCGCTCTCGACTTCGGGCCTCACCCAGCTCGATGAGGGACGCCCGCTCACGGCGCTCGTAGGAGATCTGGCTCTCGAGTTCCTTGATCGTGGTGCGCAGTTGGAAGAGCGCCTCGTTGCCCAACGAGAGGATTCGCTCTCGATCCGCCAGATCGAGGCGGCGCTGCTCGAGGCCTGCCTCGCGCTCGGCCAGTCGGGTCTCGGCAGCGATCGCATCGTCGCGCAAACCCTGGAGCCGTCCGCGGCCGCTCTCGAGTTCGCCTAACAGTTCTACGCGTTCTTCACTGGCCAGCGAGAGTTCGAGCACCCGCTGCTGCTCGCGGAATCGCTTGAACTGTGCCGCCTTGCGCGCCTGGCGCTCGATCGACGAAATCTGCCGTCGGATCTCGCCTAACACGTCCTTGACGCGCAACAGGTTCTGGTCGGTCGACTTGAGCTTGCTCTCTGCCTCGCGACGCCGTGCCTTGAACTTGCTGATGCCGGCAGCTTCCTCGATGAGTGTTCGGCGCTCCTCGGCCTTGGCCGAGACGATCTCGGCGATCCGACCCTGCTCCACGATCGTGTAGCCCTTGGTCCCGATGCCGGTATCGCGGAAGAAGTCGAGGATGTCGCGTAGCCGACACGGTGTCTTGTTGAGCAGGTACTCACTCTCGCCGGTCCGATACAGGCGGCGCGCGACCTGGATCTCCGAGTAGGCGGCGAATTCCGGCGGCGCGATGCCATCGGCGTTGTCGAAGGTCAGCATCACCTCGGCCAGGCCGACCGGCGCGCGGGCGTCGGAGCCGGCGAAGATCACGTCGTCCATGCCCTTTCCACGCAGGCGCCGAGGCGACTGTTCACCCATCGCCCAGCGAATCGCATCAACGACGTTCGACTTACCGCAGCCGTTGGGTCCGACGACGCCGGAGATACCGGTATCGAAGGAGAACGCCGTCTTGTCGACGAAGCTCTTGAACCCCGTGATCTGGAGGGACTTGATCCGCAATGCATCCTCGGTCCCCAGAGGGAACTACCGAGGAGGATCGGCGGAACCTATAGGGAGATCAGCGTTGGGCCAGGCCAATGGGGGGTGGCCAGTTTGTAACACCCCCCCTGCGGCCCTGGCAACCATCACTTTCAGTTCCCTCCGGGGTCGCCCGGCCGGAGGCGAGGCGAGAAAGCCCCCCGGATGGCCCGCGACCCTGGATCCCCTGGCTCAGCGCACTTCGATACCCTGCGCCGAGGAGATGAGTTTGCGGCTGCGGTTCCTTCAGTGCGAGATCGATGTCGGCGAACGGATCCTGACCCGGGCGGGTCGCAGGGTGAGCCTGCAGCCGAAAGCACTCGACGTGCTCGTGTACTTGTCCCGGCATTCCGGACGGGTGATCCCGACCGAGGAGCTGCTGGACCAGGTCTGGCAGGACGTGCGGGTGACCCCGGGCTCGGTCTCGCGGGCCGTTCATGCCGCCCGACGGGCGATCGGCGATGATGGCGGGCGTCAGGCCACGATCCAGACACTCCGCGGACGCGGATTCCGCTTCGTAGCCCAGGTCGAGACGGACGCGAACCGCCATCCCCTGCCCGCAGATGTGGCGTACATCGGCCGTCGCGCCTTGTTGGCGGAAATTCGCGAAAGCCTGGACGCGGTCGCGTCCGGGCACGGCCCCAAGCTGATCCTGCTTCATGGCGAGGCCGGGGTCGGGAAGACCCGGACGGTGCGAGAGATCGCCAGCTGGGCGGAGAGCGTGGGCTTCCAGATCCGCGAGGAGCAGGTCCGCGTGACGGATCCGCCTTTCGCGAGTTGGGACCGGCTCACCGACGCGGCCCAGGCGAGCGAGGCCTTCGGCGCTCCCCGGGCTGATCTTGTGTCCCATCTCGAAATGCTCCAGAAATTCCTGCGGGCCTCGACCCGCGAGGTCCCGCTGCTCATCACGTTGGACGATCTCCATTTCGGCGGGCCCGAGAACCTCGAACTCCTGGACGCTCTGGGCCAGGCCAGCGGGCGCGGCCGCTGGGCGATCCTTTCGACCTCGCGCACGCCGACCCGAGCACCGCAGCCCGAAAGCGAGGCGCGCATCGAGAGCCACGCCCTTGCGGGTCTCGAGGTCGCCGATGTTCCGGGGTTTGCCCGCGCGCATCGAAGGCCGCTTTCGGACCGGCTGTGCCGCGAACTCCATTCGCACGCCTCCGGGAATCCGCTGCATCTGCGAGATCTCCTGGCGCTGACGACGGAGGCCGTCAGCGAGCGCTTCACCGCAATCGCCGAATCCTTCGAAGACCTCGTCAGCGCACGCTTGAACTCCCTGGACACGTCGGCCCGTGACCTCGTGGAATGGGCCGCCATCGCCGGCGACGGAAGCGCTGCCGAGTTGGTCGCGGAAGCCGCCGAGATCACCCCGCTCGAAGTCGTGGAACTACGCGGACCGGCGGAAGCGGCGGGCTTCTTCCAGCCCGCGCGTGGCGGCATGACAGCCGAGCGGGCGCCACTGGCGTTCCGCCATGACCGGGTCCGCGAGGCCGTCTACGACGCGATTCCCCCGCTGGAGCGCGCGCGTCGGCATTGGCGAATCGCAGAATGGCTCGAACGCAGCCACGCGGAAGCCCTGGGCCCGGTTCTGGAAGCGCTGGCCCTCCATTGGAGTCGCGCGGCCCCGATCGCGCCGGCCGGCCTCGCTGCTGAATTCTGCTTGCGCGCCGGAAGACTGGCCGAGGCGGCCCATCAGATGCGGCGATCCGGCCACTTCTATGCGGATGCCGTACGGCTCCTCGGCGAAACCGACTGCCCGGACCCCGCCCTCGTCGTCGCCGCCAATCTCGGCCGAGCCCGCAACGCCCGAGCTGCCGGAGATTGGGGGACCTCCGTCTCGTCCGCGCGAGCAGCGCTCGCTGCCATGGCGGAGCCCGCCGACGATCGCGGCCTGGCCGACGATCGCGGCCGTGCCGACGCTTTCGGCGAAGCCGCCTGGCTCGCGGCGGGTCCCACCATGCCCTATCGGCCCGACGCGAGCCCGGACCCGAACCCCCTCCTCCGCGAGGCCCTCGCCAAACTACACCCCGATTCTGTCGCGCTGCGAACGCGCTTGTCGATGCGTCTTGCTGCCAGCCTCAGCGAGCCTGCTGCGCAGGAAGAGCGAGCCATTCTGCGTCATCAAGCGCTGACCCTGGCGCGCAACATCGGCCAGCCCGGGCTGCTCGCCGAGGTCCTGGTCGAGCCCTATGCCGGGATAGGCCTGGCCCTCGAGCCTGCCGAACTCGAAGCGCTGACGGATGGCTTGCTCGCGGAAAGCGACCTCGCGACCGAGGTCCGTGTTCGCCTGCTCCGGATCGGTGCGGCGCTCGACCGTGGCAACCTCGCCGGCGTCGAGTCGGAACTGGCCGCGCTGGGCCAGCGGGCCGACGCGCACGAGGAGCCCTTCGCGGGCTATTGGGTGGCGCTTGTCTCTGCCACGTTGGCGATGGCGCGCGGCGAATTCGGCCTGGCCGAAGCGCATAGCCAAGCTGCCCTGTCGTTAGGTGAACGCATCGGACTGCCCCTGGCGTATCCGCACTTCAACTCGCAGATGATGGCGCTACGGGTCTTCGAGGGGCGCGGCGAAGAACTGCGATTCCTCGTCGCCGAACACCTGGCGCGCTCGGCGAATCCGACGAGCTGGGCGCAGACGGCCTGGTTCTATTGCGAGACCGGTGAGCCCGAGAAGGCACGACCCATCTTCGAGCGGTGGATGAAGGCCGGTCTTGGCGACCTTCGTCATGACGAGAGCTGGCGCTTCAACGCGGCCGTGGCTGCGAGAGTCGCCGCAGCGCTCGGCGAGACACGTTTCGCCGAACCCCTGCTCCGACAACTCACGTCGCTCCCGGTCGATGTCCTACGCCGCGGCTACATGATCGGCTACGGGCCGAAGCAGGCGTACATGGGCCTCCTGCACGCCTTGTTGCAGGAAGACGCCCTGGCGGCAGCCTGCTTCGACCGCGCGTATCAGCTCGCTGCGGGGGCCGGCGCGACGGCTTGGTGCGACGCCATCGTCACCTGGCGGGGCGGCGCCTGAACCATGCCAATGCGGCTGCGGCCAGGGGCAGCAGAACCACCGGACCGGACCCGACAGCCGTAGCTGCCAGGAAGTCGCCGGTCAGGACCGGGTTGGCACTGGCCGGCAACGCCGCCCAGATCAGGCCGATCGCCAACCACAGGCCGAGGCCAATCCAGCTAATGATCCCACTGCGCATCGATCCAACTCCTCTTCCAGGCACCCGCTGGAGGAATCCTACGCCGCAACAGCTCAGACGAACTTGACCGTTGCCTTACCAGTGGCCGGCTTCGCCCGAGCGCAGGGGAGCCGCGATCCCGCCCATGTTTGCCCAGGGAACCTATGCGCCGACCACAGCTCAGGGGTTGGCCTCGAGCCTCCGGGGGTATGAAGGCCCCGGTTGAGCGACGCGGCGCCGGTCCGTCCCGCGGCCTTCGCATCCCGGCGAAAGGTCTTGAGGGGTGGGGTGGCTCTCGACGCTCTGAGGGGGCTCGCAGGTTGCTCTTGTGGGCCGGCGTCTTGAATCGAGGACGTGCGGACTAGCGGTGCCTGCACGAGGGGATGCCGGGCAGGGGCGGTGAGGTCGGTTCAGCCCGGAGCGGCAGCGGGGTCGAGGAGAGGACCGGCCCGCTTCCAGCCTTCGTTGAGGAGCCAGGTGTGCGTGAATGCGACGGCCCGGGTTCCGGGTCTTCCTCTTGCCGCGATCACGAGATCGCGCGCGGAGCGCTTCCAGCCCCCGAACCAGCGACCGGAAGAGGCGGGGTCGATGCGCACGCTGCTGGGCGGGCGCTTCATGTGCCGCCTGGCGTTCATCAGGACATAGCGCAGTGCATTGCGCACCTGGGTCGGTGACTTCAAGACCACGTGGTGATACCGGTCCTTCAGGACCGGTCCAGAGCGCGCGAACACGCGATTCACCACACGAGCCAGGCGCCCACCCAGCGATTTCATCCCACGCCCCAGGGCGTCCGCATCCCTTGCTTCAACGAGCAGGTGGACGTGATTGGCCTGGATCGAGTAGTGCGCGAGCCGGAAGTCCCCGCGATCACAGGCCTTGGCCCAGGATCGCTCGAGTTCGCGTACGAGCTTGACGGTTCGAAGGGAGGGCACGCCATCGCGCACCTTCAAGGTGACGTGGCAGGGAAACCGGGAAGCCAGTCCGGTTAGGCGGAGATGCGGGATGCCGGAACCCGCCCGCGGCTTTCGCCCAGCCCCCGGCCGCTTCCCTCCCCATCCGGCGTGTCGCAGTTCGAGTTGGATTCCGGATGACTTACGCCGCATAGTGTTGATTATAGCGATAATAAACTAACAATCCACAACAATCGACATCGCACCCCCGAAACATCGTTCAACTCGCCCACGCCCGCTCGCGCCGTCGACCCTGACCCGATCTACCTAACATCCATGCGAACCAACCCCTCAACAGCCCCTCCGGGACCCAGCTCCGCTGGAGAGGGACCGACATCTTCCTCGAGACATCGTTCGAGCCGCCCCTGGCCCGCGCCCTCGACCATGCACCGATCTACCTGGCAGCGAGCCGCATTGCCCCCACAACAGCCTCCGGTCGCAGATGCGACGCCGGCAGGGCGCCTGTGCGGGGTTTCCCTAGCGTCCGGCCGCTAGCGCTGCAGCGCCCTCGCCCGAGTACTGGAGCGCGTGCAAGCGTGCGTAGACACCCGCATGTGCCAGCAGCTCCCGATGGCTGCCATGCTCGACGAGCTGGCCCTTCGCCAGCACGTAGATGCAATCTACGTCCTCGATGGTCGAGAGCCGATGCGCGATGACCAACGAGGTCTTGCCCTCCATCAACACATGGATGCCATGCTGGACGAGGGCCTCGGTCTCGGTGTCGATGGAGCTCGTCGCCTCGTCGAGGACCAGAACGTCCGCGCCGTGGGCCAGTGCGCGCGCGAACGAGAGGAGTTGGCGCTGTCCCGCCGAGAAGTTCGTGCCGCGCTCATGAATCTCGGTGGCATAACCATGGGGAAGGTTGTTGATGAAGCGATCGGCCTCGACCGCCGACGCGGCCCGGCGGATTCCTTCCTCGTCGATATCGCTACGCCCGAGCCGCAGATTGTCCTCGATCGTCCCGGTGAAGAGGAATACATCTTGAAGCACCATGCCGACACGACCGCGAAGTTCGCGCTGCGGAATCTCGCGAATGTCCACGCCATCGAGCAGGATGCGCCCGCGTTTCACTTCGTAGAGGCGCGTCAGCAGGTTGATGATGGTGGTCTTGCCGGCGCCGGTGGCACCGACGAAAGCGACCTTCTCGCCCGGGGCGACCCGGAACGAGACATCGCGCAGCACCCATTCTTCATCGTTGTAGGCGAACCAGACGTTCTCGAAGGTCACCTCGCCGCGAACCCTGGTCCCACCGGGTTGCCCGACGTGACGCGCCCAGGGCTCCGGCGGGTCCTGGATTTCCGGGTCGGTATCGAGCAACTGCAGGATGCGTTCGAGACTCGACATGGCCGACTGCATCACCGAGTACTTCTGGGAGAGATCGCGTAGTGGCATGAAGAACATGCCCATGATGCGCAGGAAGAAGAAGATCGTGCCGGCGGTGACGGACTCGGTGGCCTGGGAGATCACGAGTGCGGCGATGACGCCGGCACCCACGTCGACCACCGAGAAGAGTGCCGAGTCGTACCAGATGCTCTTCAGCCAGGCGTCCTTGTGGGCGCCGTTCAGCCGTTCGAACTCACGTTGGTTTCGCTCTTCGCGGGCGAAGAGTTGCACCACCTTCATGCCCGTCACGGTTTCCTGGATGGTCGCGTTGATGCGGGCGATCAAGACCCGCGTGGCACGAAACGCTTCGCGAACCTTGAAGCGGAAGACGACCATCGCGAGGGCCAGCGGCGGCACGACTACGAAGGTCCACATCGCGAGGTACGGGTCTACCCAAAAGAGTACGGCGGCGAAGCCGACCATCTTCATCAGGTCGGTGATCAACAGCACCAGACCGGCGCTGAACATTTCCGCGAGGTGCTCGACGTCGCTGGTCGCCCGCGTCACGAGCCGACCCACCGGGTAGGTATCGAAGAAGCCGAGATGCAGTTTCTGGATGTGGGCGAACACCTCGCGGCGCAGGTCGCGCATGGCGGACTGACCGGTGCTCACCATGACCAGGGTTTGCAGGTATTGGAGGCCCGCGAACAACACGTAACCGAACACCATCAGCCCACCCAGCCACCAGAGCACGGGGAACCCGCTCGGCGGGGTGAGCAGCGGCTCCAGGAACGGGAGATCGAGGTCGCTGCGGGGCGACTGCTCGATGATTCCCTGATCCGCGAGCACGGGCACGATGTGCTGATCGAGGCCGGTCATCACGATCCAGGTCGGCGTGATCTGCGAGAAGAACATGGGCACGGCCATCACCAGCGTGAGGACCATGCGCCCGGTGTAGGGCGAGATCCACTGCCAGAGGCGCGTCAGCAGGGCGCGGTCGATCGCCTTGCCCAGGTCTTCTTCTTCTTCGAGGAGGGCATCGAGGCTGCTCTTCGGCGGGGAGGCACTGGCGCTCATTCACCGCCTCCCACCGCAGCGATGCCGCCTTCGCGCGTCTTCTCGGCGTCCTGATCTCGTGCCAGGCGCGCATAGAGACCGTTCGAGGCCGCGAGTTCGTCGTGTCGGCCGCGCTCGACGATGCGACCTTCGTCGATCACCACGATCAGGTCGGCGTCACGCACGGTCGAAACCCGCGACGCGACCACGATGACCGTGCGGCCTTCGAAGACCGCACTCAGACCCTCTTGGATGGCGGCTTCGGTTTCGGCATCCACCGCCGAGAGCGTGTCGTCGAGGATCAGGATCTTCGGATCCAGAGCCAATGCCCGGGCCAACGCGGCGCGCTGGCGCTGGCCGCCAGAGAGCATCACGCCGCGCTCGCCGACGAGGGTCTCGTAGCCCTCGGGGAGTTCGACCACATCCTTTCCGAGTTGCGCGCGATCAGCGGCCGCGAGCACGTGGGCGGGATCCGTCTCCGGCAATCCGTAGGCCACGTTGTCCGCCAAGCTCATCGAGAACAGGAACGAATCCTGGGGAACCACCGCGATCGAGGTTCGCAGGGTTCCGAGCGGGATTCGATTCACGTCGTTGCCGTCGAGGAACAGCGATCCATCCTCGACCTCGTAGAGGCGGGGAATCAACGAGGCCAGCGTCGTCTTGCCCGAACCCACCGGGCCGACGATGCCCACCACCGAGCCCGCCGGGATCCGCAGCTCGATATCCGAGAGCGCCGCCCCGCGGGCGTCCGGACCGGGGTACTCGAAGCTGAGGCCCTTGAACTCGATCTCGCCGTGCAGCTCGCGAACGTCGAGCATGTCCGGTCGGTCGGCGATCGACGGCTCGACGTTGAGGACCTCGTCGATCCGCTGCATCGAGGCGGTACCGCGTTGGATGAGATTGAACATCCAGCCGATGAAGAAGAGCGGCATCGTCAGCTCGATGTTGAACAAGAAGAACGCGAAGAACTCACCGACGCTCAACTCCCCGGCCATCATCTTGCCGCCACCGACCACGAATAACATCAGCATGCCGATGTTCGGCAGCAGGCCGGTGATCGCGGGCATCCCCGCCTGGATGCGCACCGCGTGCATCCAGCGCTCGTAGAGGTTCTGGGTGAGCTCCCCGAACTTGCGGTCGGTGGTCTCCTCCATCGCGTAGGCCTTCACCACCGAGATGCCGGAGACCGACTCCTGCAGGTGGTTGGACATGTCCGCGAGGCCGACCTGGACGGCGAGATTGGTCGAGTGCATGGCGCGGCCGAACAGCCGCGCGATGCCGATGAAGATCGGCAGCGGCGCCAACACCCAGACGGTGAGCTCCGGGTCGATCCACAGCATCATGCCCACCGCCGAAACGATCATGAACGGGGTCTGGGCCACCTGCAGCAGGCCGACACCCAGCATGAGCCGCACCGCAGTCAGATCGTTGACCGCCCGACTCATCAGGTCGCCGGTTCGCCAGGTGAAGTAGAACGATTGGGGCAGCCTTTGCAGGTGTGCAAAGAGATCGTTTCGCAGTTGGTACTCGATCTCCCGAGCGGCATTGAAGATCGTCACCCGCGAAAAGAAGCGTGCCGATGCGCGCGCCAGGGTGACCGCGGCGACGAGGCCGCAAGCGCCCCAGAGATCGGGCCCGCGCACCCCGGCGATCAGGGCCTCGATGGCCCATTGGACCGTCTTCGGGAACAGCGCGAAGAACCCGACATAGACCACCGTGGCCGCGATGCCGAGCAGATAGGATCGCCAGTTGCGCAGCACGTAGCCGCGTAGCCGGCGGAACATCGCGCGGCGGTTACTCGCGATCGTTTCCCGAGCCTGGACGAAATCCGCCACGGCGCTCATGCGCGGTACCAGGCTGCAATGCGCGCACGGTCGACGCCTAACGAACGTGCTGCCAACGCGAGCGTGTTTCGCATGACCGAATAGACGATGCCGTCACGCAGGTAGCGGCGCGCGGAAGTCGTCGCGGGTTCGGGTAGCAACACGATCCTGCCCGCCTTCTGGAGGGCGCGCACCAGATCCAGGTCCTCCATGATCGCCACCTGGGGAACCCCCCCGACCGCGTCGAGCACCGAGCTCCGCACGAAGAGAGCCTGATCGCCATAGGGAAGCTGCGCGAAGCGAAGCCTCATGCGGACACCCCACTCGACGACGCGCAGACCGAAGCCCGGTTCCTCGAAGCGAAACCCGAATGCGCCGCCCACGACCGCGGGGTCTGAAAGCGCTTGGCGGATCGAATCGGCATGGCCCTCCGGGAGACGAGTATCAGCATGGAGAAAAAGGATGGCGTCCGCGTCGGTGGCCTCTGCCCCGGCCTGCAGCTGGCGAGCGCGACCTGGCTTCGAAGACACCACTCGTGCCCCTGCCTCGAGCGCCCGCTCGCAGGTCGAATCCTGGCTCCCGCCGTCCACGACGACGACCTCAGCGCTTGCCGACTCTGTCCCCCGGGCGCAGGCGACGGCCGCAGCGATACGGTCTTCCTCGTTCCACGCGGGGATCACGACCGCGATCCGCACGGCGCGGATGCTAGCGCATGCGCCCCGCCTTCAGGTGAGGCGGGCGCCTCGTTGGCTAGAGCGGCACCTCGGAGGGATCCCCTGTGGCGTCCGGGGCGCCCTCGCCAGAGCCCGGGCCGAACTGGAGCGCGCCGCTCGAGTAGCTGGTGCCGAACGTGCGCACCAGGCTGGTGACCTGCTGCACCGCGGACTCGAGCTCCCCCGCCGAAAGCGCGCCGAGGGGATGGACGAAGGCCGCGTAGAGCACGCCGTCGCTGGTCGCATAGCGGGCGTCGAGGGCGGTGTGGAAGTTGGCTTCGAGAATGTTCCCGATGTGGGCGCCGGTCAGATCGGCGACAGCCGCAATGGGTGAGAACAGGCGCATGCGGTCATGGGTCGGATCGAATACACAGACGAGTTCGACCCCCTCGTACTCGAAGCCCAGGCGATTCGGCGAGACGGTTACGGGCCCAGAGGAGATGGCATGGAGATGTAGCGCGAGACGGTCGCCGGTCATGGCGCCCTGCGAATCCGATGGTTCGGTCGCCAAGGGCGTGCAGCCCCAGCCGGCCAGTAGGATGGCCGCAATCGCTGCGCCGCGAGGCCAGGCTCCAACCGTTACGTGATCCATCTTGAGTCTCCTGTTTCCGATTCCGCGCTATCGCGTCAAGCGGACCGGCAATTCCTTCAGTGCGTGATCACCCAACTGCGCGGATCCATCGCGTGGCGCCTCCGCGTCGGCATCCTATCCTGCCGCATCTCTCACCCCGAATGCCCGCTGGATCTCGCCAGCGGGAGCCCGGAGGAATCGATGGCCAAGGATCTCAAGCTCGGCGTGCAATTCGGCTACTGGGGAGCCCAGCCCCACCCCAATTTCGTCGAGATGGCCCAGGAGGCCGAGAAGCTCGGCTACGACATCGCCTTCACCGCGGAGGCCTGGGGCTCCGACGCCTTCACCCCGTTGACCTGGATCGCCGCCCACACCGAGCGCATCCGGCTCGGGACCGCCGTGGTCCAGCTCTCGGCGCGCACCCCGGCCGCGACGGCCATGCATACGCTGACCCTCGACCACCTCTCGAAGGGCCGGGTCTCGCTCGGCCTCGGCGTCTCCGGCCCCCAGGTCGTCGAAGGCTGGTATGGCCAGCCCTTTGCCAAGCCGATCTCGCGCACGCGCGAGTACGTCGACATCATCCGCCAGGTGTTGGCGCGCGAGGCGCCGGTCCAGAATGACGGCCCGCACTATCCGATGCCCTATCCGGCCGACGCCGAGGGCTCCTGGGGCATGGGCAAGCCGCTGCGCCCGATCACGCATCCGCTGCGCCCGGACGTCCCGATCCTGCTCGGTGCCGAAGGCCCCAAGAACGTCGCACTGGCCGCCGAGGTGTGTGACGGCTGGCTCCCGCTCTACTACTCGCCTTTCCGGCCCGAGGTCTATACCGAGTCCCTGAAGGCCGCGAAGCCGGGCTTCGAAACCATGGTCGGTTGCACCGTCAACATCACGGACGACGTGAAGGAAGGGCTGATGCCGATGAAGGCCTCGCTCGGCTTCTACATCGGCGGCATGGGTTCCAAGAAGCGGAACTTCCACAAGGAACTGATGGCGCGCATGGGTTTCGAGGCCGAAGCCGACCAGATCCAGGAACTCTTCTTCGAGAACAAGCGCGCCGAGGCCATCGCCATGGTGCCCGACGAGTTCTGCGACGAGATCTCGCTAGTCGGCCCGCCCGAGCGCATCCGTGATCGCCTCCAGGCCTGGAAGGACACGCCGGTCACCCACCTGTTGGTCTTCGCCCAGGCCAAGAAGCAGTTGCAGAAGATCGCCGACGTCATCCTCGGCGCCTGAGCGGGGACGGACTCCTCAAAGTTTCAAACTTGCAAGGTTCCCCACTGGGAACCTTGCAAGTTTGAAACTTTGAGGAGTCCGTCCCCGCTCAGGCCGCTCAGGCGGGTGAGCGGCGCGGAGGCACTGCGGTTGCTATCAACGGCGCCGTGACTCTGCCCCCCAAGAGCGACGAGCCGACGGCCCCTGCCTACGCGCGGGCTGGCGTGGATCTCGACAAGGACGAAGGCTTCATCGACGAGGTGAAGACCATCGCCAAGAGCACGTTCCGTCCGGAAGTGCTCTCCTCGATCGGCGGTTTCGCGGGGATGTTCAAGGCGCCCGAGCGCTACAAGGACCCGGTCTTCGTGGCCGGCGCGGACGGCGTCGGCACGAAGCTGAAGCTCGCCGCCCTGCTCGGCCGCTACGACACGATCGGCATCGACTGTGTCGCCATGGTCGTGAACGACCTGATCGTGCAAGGCGCGGAGCCCCTGGTCTTCCTCGACTACATGGCAATGGGCGAACTCGATGAGGAGATCGGTGCCGAGGCCCTGCGCGGCGTGGCCGAGGGCTGCAAGCGAGCCGGCTGCGCACTGCTCGGCGGCGAGACCGCCAGCATGCCCGGCTTCTATCCGAAATCCGAGCTGGAACTGGTCGGCTTCGGCGTCGGCGTGGTCGAGCGTGACAAGGTCATCGATGGCTCGAGCATCGGTGTCGGCGATGTGCTGATCGGTGTGGCGTCGAGTGGGCTCCACTCGAACGGCTTCTCGTTGGTCCGCGAGATCGTCGACGCCGGCATCGCGGCCGAACGTTTCGACTACCGCGACGCACCTGCAGAGCTGAACACGTCGCTGGCCGCGGCCCTGCTCGCGCCGACACGAATCTATGTGAAACCGGTGCTCAACCTGGTCCGCGACTTCGACCTGCACGGCATCGTCCACGTCACCGGCGGCGGGTTCGAAGGCAATATCCCCCGGGTGCTGCCCAACGGCGTGCGCGCCCGGCTCGATCCGGATGCCTGGCCCCGGCCGCCGATCTTCGGCTTCCTGCAGAAGCAAGGCGAAATTCCGGAAACGGAGATGCGTCGCGTGTTCAACTGCGGCATCGGCCTGGTGGTCGTGGCTCGCCGCGACGAGGCCGACGACATCACCCAGCGCCTCGAGGCGATGGGGGAGCGGGCGTATCGGATCGGCGCAATCGAAGCCAAGGCCGCGGATGACCCTGCCCTGGTCTTCGCGCCCGGCTCCGAAGGGAGCTCCGCGGACTGATGGCACGGGGCCTTCCCTCGAGCGCCCAGCTGCGGGCCCGACGTTGGGACGTCCTCGTGCTGGGAAGCGCGCTCCCGGGCCTTGCCGCAGCCGTCCGGATGGCGATGGGCGGCCTTCGCGTGTTGGTTGCCGAAGAGGACGCAACGGCGCGTACCTCCGACCTGCTACGCGAGCCGTTCTTCCTGCCGGGTGGGCCCGTCGTCGAGGGCTGCTTGCGCGCGCTGGGCCTTCCCTTGATCGAGCGGCGCAGCCTGAAGACCGACGAGCTCGCCTATCAAGTCCTGCTACCTGAAGCGCGGCTGGACGTTGGCTCGGTCTCCCTCACGGCGGACGAACTCGTCGCCTGGGGACTCGCCAAACCCGACCGGGCCGGTGAGTTGTTCCGCGGTCTCGCCGAGGCCGGCCGCGCAGAAGGCGAAGGCCTGCTCGAGACCGATCTCGTCAAGCGCGGCGCACTGCGGCTGGGCCTCGGACAGGCCGCGAGCCCGAACGCGCGCGGGTTGCCACGCGACGTCGGCGAGGCCGAAGGCGATCTCGCCCGTTTCTTCGAGGCCCAATGGCGCGTCCTTGCTGGCGGTACCGGTTCAAAGCCGGCTCCGGAAGCGCTCGCTCGCTTGCTAGGCGCGAGCCTCGCCGGTGGGGCCCGGTTCGATGAGCCGGGGACGACACTGCGATCGCTCCTGCGGCGGCGTCTGGAATCCCTGCACGGCGAGATTCGCACCCTCGGCTGTCCGTTCGGGATGGTGGAGTTGGGCGAAGCCCCGGGCATCGCGCGGATCGGGCCGAACGATGCCTGGCTGGGTCGCGCCCTGGTGCTGAATGCACCGATGCACCGGCTGGCCGAGGCGATGCGGGGCTGGAATCAGGACGTTCCGCGTTTGCTGAAGGCCGAAGCGCCGACGCATCGTCGGCTGGCCATCCATCTTCGGACCACCCAGAAATCGATCCCCGAGCCGCTCGCCGCGCGAGCCATCCTCTGGGAGGGCGACGACGAGACCCCCGTCGAGATTGCACAGTATCCGTCGGGCCAAGGCAGCCGCTTCGCCGAACTCGTGCTCGCCCGCAAGGTTCCCTGGGCGGCGAGCGATGCGGATGAAGCCGCGCGCATGCTCGAGGCCGTGGAGAGCCTGATCCCCTACGAGGAGGGACAGGCCAAGCTCGGGCCGCTGGCCCCTCGGCCACTCTGGGATGACGATACTGCGCGGTCCGAGCCGCCCGACGGGAGTGGCTGGCCGGAGGCCGTCGAACTCCGCACGCCCGGCCGCCAGGCCGTCTTCCAGATTCCCCGCCCCGAGGTGGGGCCCCTCGGTGTCGAGGGCGAGTTGCTGTTGGGTTGGCGCGCCGGCGACGCGATCCGCGAGGGCCTGCGCTAGGCCGACCTCCAGCCAGCGCAGCCCGTGCGGCTGGGGTGGCTAAGCTCTCGGCGCTCCTGGGAGGGACGATCCCACGTCTTCGGATTCCGACCACATTGCGCCGCCGCCGAGCGGGCGCAGCTTCAGACGCCTGCTCCGCTACGTCCGCCCGTATCTGGGCTTGCTCGCCCTCGCCCTCGTCTTCTCGCTGATCTACGCCGGCGCGCGAACTGCGCGCCAGGTGCTCGTGCTGCCGTTCTGGAACGAGATCGTCGAACCCCAGCTCGCCGCGACCGAGAAACCCTCCTGGGCGGATTGGGGCGATGCCATCGGCATCCCCGCGGCAGAGGCCGAGACGGAGCCAGGCGCGCCGCTCGATGATGGTGCCCTGACCGAGCAGGTCCGAGAGACCCTGCCGAAGTTGCTCTGGGCGACCGCCCTGCTGCTGCTCCTGCTTCCCGCCTCCCACTTCGGACAGGTCTACGTCAATCAGTTTTTGTTAGGCCGGATCCTCGTCGACATCCAGCAACAGCTCTGCAGCAAGCTCCTGGCCTTGCCGCTCGGTTTCCACCAGAGTGGGAGTCGAGGAGAGACACTCTCCCGCGTCACGAACGACGCGCAACGGGCACACGTCGCCCTCGAACTCGTCTTCTCCGAAATGATTCCATCCGTCCTGATGCTGGCGACCGGAATCGGAACGCTCTTGTTCATCTCCTGGCAACTGAGCCTCGCCCTGGTTCTCGTCGGCCCGTTGGTGGCCGGTACCATCTGGTACTTCGGGCGCTTGATCCGTAAGAACGCGATGCGGCGCCAGGAGAGCCAAGCCGACGTCACGCACCGGCTCCTGCAGATCCTGGCCGGGATCAAGGTCATCAAGGCCTTCAGTGCGAACGCGGTCGAGGAAGCGGCCTTCGAGCGGGAGAACCTCCGCTATTTCCGCCGCAACATGAAGGTGGTCAAGTACCGGGCCTTCTCGCGCACGGCCGTCGAAGCGCTCACCAACACGCTCGGTGTCAGCTTCCTGCTACTCGGTTTCGGTCTGGTGGTGGCCGGCTGGGGCGGGCTCACGATGGGTTCGGTCCTCGCCTTCGTGATGGTGATGCAGGGCTCCTGCTACAAGGCCATGAAGGAGATCACCAAGGGTTGGACCAAGCTCCAGGAATCGACCCCCTCGGCAGAGCGATTCTTTGCGCTGCTGGACACGGAAGCCGAGGCCGTGGACGTAGCGACTGCTCGTGACATCACGGGCGTCGAGCGCGGAATCCGGATCGACAAGCTCTCGTTCTCCTACGGGCGCGAGCCGGTGCTCCAGGATATCACCCTCGACGTTGCCGCCGGTGAAGTGGTCGCCATCGTCGGCCGCACGGGCAGCGGCAAGACGACCCTGGCCGATCTCCTGCTGCGCTTCTACGACCCGGTGGCCGGCTCGATCGAAGTGGACGGCGTCGACTTGCGCGAGGTACGGCGAAGTTCCTGGCTCGAGCAGGTGGCCGTGGTCACCCAGGAGCCGTTCCTGTTCAGTGGATCGATCCGCGACAACGTGCGTTACGGCCGCCCGGAGGCGAGCGATGCGGAGATCGATGCCGCCGCCCGCGCTGCCCATGTCGACGAATTCGTCGAACGGCTCGAGGACGGCTGGGAAACCGATGTCGGCGATGCCGGGACCCGACTCTCGGGCGGCCAACGCCAGCGCATCACGATCGCGCGCGCGATCTTGCGAGACCCGAGCGTCCTGATCTTCGACGAAGCCACCAGCTCCCTCGATGCCCAGAGTGAGCGATTCGTCCAGGAGGCCATCGAGTCGCTGCTTGGCGGGCGCACCGTCTTCATCATCGCGCACCGACTCTCCACCGTCCGAAACGCGGACAAGATCCTGGTGCTCGACCAGGGCACTGTTGCCGCATGTGCGAGCCACGACGAGCTCATGGCCCAGGACGGGCTCTACTCCGAACTGATGGCGCTACAGAGTGAGCCCGCAAGTTAGGCGCGGGTTCGGTCTCGCGGGAGCCTTGCTGGCCGCATTCGCGATCGGTTGCGGTAACGATCCCGGACCGCGCGGCGACGAACGCTACGCCTTCCTGGCGTTGGGCGACACCGGCCTCCCCCCGAGTTCTCACGATGGGCAGCGGGCGGTGGCCTCTGCGCTCGCCTTCGAGGACCAGCTGCGGCCGGTCGAGAGTCTCGTGCTGCTCGGCGACAATTTCTATCCCCGTGGACTCGAACGCGGCGAGCTGGCCCAGCGCATCCGACACAACCTGGTGTCTCCGTACTGCCGCTTCGTCTCGTTAGGCCCGCGATCCACGGAGCTCGACACGTCCTGCTCACCCACCCGAAAGCGGGGACCGATCTGGGCAGTTCTCGGCAACCACGATCACGAAGACCCCGAGAGCGCGTTGCTCCAGCGCACCGTGGTCGGCGACTTCGTCGCGAATTGGCATGTGCCCGCCGAGAGCGTGGCCGTCCGATCGTTGGCAGCCGGCATTCAGCTGATCCTGGTCGACTCCCAGGAATTGTTGCGCGGCGATCCGGCTCGGCTGGCTCGTGCCGTTGCCGAAGCCCCGGGCCCCTGGCGGATCCTGGTGGCCCACATTCCACTCGTCGCTGGTTATGGCGAACGGGATGGGGTGACCGAGGCGATTCACGGGGTAACCGAGGCGATTGCGAGATCCGGGGTACCCGTGCAACTCACCCTGGCCGGACATGAGCACAACCTCCAGGCCTTCGTCCTGGAGGACCGCAAGGGACTGGCCATCATCGCCGGCGGAGGCTCGAACGCCCGGAAGATCCATCCGGGACCTGGCAACCGTGTCTTCGCCGAGGAGAGTCGGGGCTTCGCCCGCGTCGCCATCCTGGCCACCGAACCGGAGCGCATGCGTGTCGAGTTGATCGCAGCGCCGAAGCTCGAGTGGCCGGGCGCGGCGCCAATCCGAAGGGTCGCCACCTACGAGGTCGCACTTTCCGGGGACGTCAACGCAAGCGGCCCGAGTGTCAGGCCGTAGGGGCGCACGCCGAGATCGGCCGTGAGGCTTCGCGCCAGGGCCTCGCGTTCCTCCGGACCGCGCGCCACGAGTTGCGCACAGCCGTCGCCCTGGGAACCGACACCCTTGGCGCCATGCGCCAGCTCCGCGAGCGCCGGGTGGGCCAGTACTTCGTGAAGCCGGGGCGACTCGAGTTCGGCACATGCCGGTGCGACCCCGGAATCGAACAGCGCCTGGGCTTCGGTCATCAAGCTGCCGAGTTCCCGGGCGTCGCCGGCCTCGATGGCGGCTCGCGCCCGTGCATGGAGTTTTCGATTCGCCGAACCGAGGGCTTGGCGAACGCCCTCTGCGATGCGCCCCTCGGCGTCCGGGAAGCATGCGTTCAGATCCGCCAGGATGCGTCGCGTGTCCTTCCCTCGCCGCAGGTCGACGATCAAGAGATGGAGGGGACCGCCCACCGATACCTCATCGATCTCCAATGCCTCGGCGTCGAAGTGGAGCGCCGTGACCCGGCGGCCGTAGGCGCAGACCTGATCCATCCGACCGCACTCCGAACCCGTGCGACGTTCTCCCTCGTAGGCGAGCGCCATTTCCTGTTCCAGATCGAGACCCAACCCGTAGGCCCTGGAGAAGGCGCGAGCCGTGAGGACGCAGACGGCGGCCGAGGACGAGAGCCCCTTGCGGACCGGAAGATCGGATTCGATGTGAAGCCGCAGCCCGCCAGTGCCGAATCGCTCGCCCAGGACGGCGGCGGTCCCCGCGACGTAACTGAAGAAGTCCGCTCCCCGCGCGGCCGCCGCCAGATCAGCCGCCGTGCACGCGATCCGTGCCGGGCCGATCTCGTCGCCCGAGGGCAGCACGCTCGAGATCTCGAGCCGGTCCTCGTTGCGCTCGAATTCCGCGCGGAGGCCCTGGTCCGTGCCGGACACGAGACAATGCCCGGTCTCGATCTCGGGATGCGTGGAGCGGTAGCCGGCCGCCCAATCCGAGTGCTCGCCGAAGAGACAGAGCCGACCGGGGACGAACAGCGTGGTCAACCAATCGCCTCGTCGTAGAGCGCCTGCACTTGCGCTGCGAAGCGCTTTGGCGTGAAGGTCGTCTCGGCACGCGTTCGCGCCGCGACACCCATTCGGCGCCGCAGATCCTCGTCGCGGAGCAGGCTCAACCAGCCCGCCGAAAGCGACGCTGCAGACTCGTCGGCGAGGATCCCCGTCTTGCCGTCCTCGATGATCTCGGGCAGCGCGCCGCGCCGCGTGGTCACGGCCGGAATTCCGCAGGCGGCCGCTTCGAGCAGTGCGCGGCAGGTTCCATCGCTTCCGGGGACCAGGAACGTGAAGACATCGATCGCTCGCAACACACGCGCGTAATCCTCGCCGCGATAGCCGGCGAAGACGACGCGATCGTCGATCCCCAGGCGCCTGGCCGGTTCCTCGGCGAGTCGTTCCCGATTCGTGCCGCGACCCACGACCAGCAGGCGCGCCCGCGGCTCGGCTTCGAAAGTCTGTCGCGCGGCCTCGAGCAGCAGATCGAAGCGACGGTGGCCTTGCACACGAGCCACGATGCCAACGACCAGCGCCTCGGCGGGAAGCCCGAGCGAGGCTCGCGTCTCGAGGCGCTCCGGGGCGTTCTCGGGAACCGGCGCATATCGGTCGACGTCGACGGCGCCGAACACACCCCGGGTGGGCCATCCCTCGCGGAGCGGCGCGTTGATCCGTGCGGTTTCCGGCGAAACACACAACAGGCCCGCAGTACGCCCGCCGAATAGCAGGCGGCTCCACGGTGCGCGCGAGATTCTCTCGGCATTTCGATAGGAACGCACGACGGCCGGGTTCGAGCTGGCGCGCCGGGCGGCCCGCAGCGCCAACACATGATCCCGCGTGTGCCAGGCATGGATCACATCGACCCGTTCCCGATCACAGAACGCGGCCAGGGCGATGACACCCGCGCGATCGCCCAGAAGGCGCACGCCCCGCCCCCGCGAAACGAAGAAAGCCGGGGCAATCCCTTGTTCCCGCGCCTCGTTTCCCACCGAGCGACTGGATTCGTCCGGCGCTTCCGGGCACGCCAGCCAGACCTCATGGCCCCGATCGCGTTGCCCCAGGGCGAGGCGCACCATGGGCTCAGCGGGCCCGGTCCACTTCCAATCACTCGTCAGTTGGAGGATCCGCACTCAGTCGGCCTCGGACCCCGCCGTGGGTTCGCGCCAGAGTTCCCACAACTTGACGTACTTGGCGAAGACGTAGAACGCGGAAGTCGCCGCGATCACGAACCCGGGCCAACCATCGCGCCAGCCTGACTTCCACACGTAACATTCGAGGAACTTCACCGGCGGATGACTCACGGCCCGTGCCAGGGAGAAGCGCTTTCCCGCCTGCGCCCACTCCGCGGCCACCACATCGGAGAAGCGCTGGACCGTCCGGAGGTGGCCCGAGAAATCCGGGTAGGTATAGTGGACGAGTTCGCCGTCGAGGCGGCGCGTCGCTCCCTCGGCTTCGAGCTTGTCGTGAGGATCGATCCCGCCCCAACGCGCGGCGCCACGACGAACCAGGCGGATCTTCCAGTCCGGGTACCAGCCGCCGTGATCGATCCAGCGTCCCAGATAGAAAACGTGGCGGCGCACGCCGAAGCCGTTCTCCGCGGGCCCTTCCGCCAGCGTCGCTTCGACCGCCTGGCGCAGTCCGTCCGTGCAACGCTCGTCGGCATCCAGCGAGAGCACCCAATCAGACGTGGCCTGGTCCAACGCCCAGTTCTTCTGCGCGACGTAGCCGGGCCAATCGTGGTGCAGGGCCTTCGCACCACGCGCCTTGACGATCTCGAGCGTGGCATCGGCACTGCCCGAATCCACCACGATCCGCTCGTCACACCAGGCCAGGCTGTCCAGGCAGGCTCCGATGTGTCGCTCTTCATCGCGGCAGATGACGACGGCGGAGATGGTCGGTCGGCTCACCCGCGAACCCGCTCGACGGACTGCACGCCCTTGATCCGGCCGATGTCCTTCATCAAGGCAGCGAGCTTCTTGGAGTCCTCGACCCAGAGTTCGAATTTCTGGGTCGCAGTGCCCCCCTCATGGGTATCGATGTCGGCGCCGGAGATGTTGATCCCGGCGCTCGAAATCGTCCGCGTGATGTTGGCCAACAGCCCGGGCTCGTCACGCGAGGTCACCCGGATTCGGACGCGGCGCTCGATCCCCCCGGACTCCCACTCGACGTCGATCATGCGGTCCGAGTCGAGTTCGAAGGTCAAGCGACATTCCCGCGAATGGATGGTCACGCCTCGGCCGCGTGTCACGAAACCCACGATCTCGTCACCGGGAAGCGGCGCGCAACACTGACCGAAGCGAACCATGACGTCGCCATGACCATCCACGCGAATCCCCGTGGACGAAGTCCGTTTGTCGCGCCGGAAGATCTCGCCAAAACGCTGTCGGCGAGTGGGCTCGGGTGCCGGTGCCTCGGGCTCGAGTTCTGGACGCAACGCGCGCACCAGATCCTTGGCGGCGACGCGGCCATAGCCGACCGCGGCGAACAGTTCGTCCACGTTGCCGCGGCCTTGACGGCGCACGATATCGTCGAGTTCGCCTTTTTCGAGAACGCGAGCCAACGACAAGCCCGCCTTTCGTAGCTCCCGCTCGAGGATTCCCCGACCGAGTTCTCGGCTACGTGCGTTCTCGGCCTCGCGTACCGAGTGACGGATTCGCGCCCGCGCCTTGCCGGAGACGACGAATTCGAGCCAGTCCTTCTTCGGGGACTGCTGTGTCTGCGTCTGCGCCTCGACGGTGTCGCCATTCTGGAGCTGATGGGACAGCGGGCGCTGGGTGCCGTTGACGCGCACGCCAGAACAATGGTCGCCCACTTCGCTGTGGATGGCGTAGGCAAAATCGAGGGCCGTTGCTCCCTCCGGAAGACTGATCACGTCTCCGCGGGGGGTGAACACGAAGACTTCGTCCGGGAACAGGTCGACCTTCACGACATCGAGAAACTCGTGGGGATCGTCGAGTTCACCCTGGCGCTCCATCAACTGGCGCAGCCAATCGAACTTCTGTTCGTCCTTGCCGGCGTCTCCGCCCTTGTATTTCCAATGGGCGGCGATCCCGAGTTCGGCGCCCATGTGCATCACGTTGGTGCGGAGCTGAACCTCCATTCGCTCGCCGTAGGGGCCGATTACTGTCGTGTGAAGCGACTGATATCCGTTGGTCTTGGGGAGTGCGATGTAGTCCTTGAAGCGACCCGCCACCGGCGGCCAGATCGAGTGGACCAGACCCAGTGCGTGGTAGACGGAGCCTGTTTCACCATCGAGCACGATTCGGAACGCGACCACGTCGTAGATCTTGTCGAGGCCCGTGCCTTGGCGTTCCATCTTCGCGTGGATCGAGGCGAGATCCTTGAGTCGGCCAGTGATCTCGGCGACCAGACCCGCGTCGCGGAGCCGCGCGTCGAGAATCCCCTTGACCTCGTCGATGTACTCTTCGCTTTCGGCATGACGCCCGTGCAGGTTGTGTTCGAGTTCGGCCGCCACCGTCGGGTTGTTGGTCCTGAACGCCAGATCCTCGAGTTCGCGCTTCATCCAATGGATGCCCAGGCGATGCGCCAGAGGCACATAGATCTCGGTGGTCTCCTGCGACACCCGCTGCGCCTTTCCCTCGACCATGAAGTGCACCGTGCGCATGTTATGCAAGCGGTCAGCCAGCTTGATCAACAGGATGCGGATGTCCTGGGACATCGCGACAAGCATCTTCCGGAAGTTCTCGGCCTGGCGTTCGCGGACCGAGCTGAATTCCACCTTCGCGATCTTCGTGAGCCCTTCGACCAGGAAGCCGACGTCCTCGCCGAACAAGCGCTTGATCTCGTCGATCGTGGTGAGGGTGTCCTCCACGGTGTCGTGCAGCAGACCGGCGGCGATGGTCACGGCATCGAGCCGCATATCCACCAGGATCCCGGCCACCTCGAGTGGGTGGACGAGGTAGGGTTCGCCGGAGAGACGCTCCTGGCCCTCGTGAACCTTCGCCGTGTACACGTAGGCCCTCTGGAGCAACTCCAGGTCACACTCCGCGTCGTACTCGAGGACGCGGTCCGCGATGTCGTTGAACCGCAACAAGCTCGCGAAACTCCAGGAAAAACGGGTATTTGGCAGGTTACCGGAGGCCAGCGTGGGTGCAACGCGGGACGCTTCGGCTAGAGCCCCGGGATCGGCAGAACGCCGCTGAGACCGGAGACCACCCGAGCGCGATCCCATTGGGCCCGTGCGGCCTCGGTCACGCCCTCGCGCTCGGCGGCGATGATCTCGCGCACCGCCGCGATCGTCGTCTCGATCTCGATATTGACGACGGCGTAGTCGAACAGATGAACCGCCGCGAGTTCGCGCTCGACAGCGGCCAGCCGGGCCTGAACGGCGGCCTCGGAATCCGTGCCGCGGCCGCGCAGCCGGCGCTCGAGTTCTTCCATCGAGGGCGGCAACAGGAATACGAAACGTGCGTCGGCGCGTCGGTCACGGAGCTGCCGGGCACCCTGCACCTCGACCTCTAGCAACAGGTCGCGTCCGAGCAGCAGGGGCGCATCGATGGCATCCCAGCTGGTGCCATAGCGATTCCCCGCGTACTCGGCATGCTCGACGAATCCGCCGCTCTTCACGAGTGCCGCGAAACCCTCGCGACTCACGAAGTGGTAGTGGACGCCTTCCTGTTCGCCAGGACGCGGGGGGCGTGTGGTATGCGAAACCGAGAAGGCAATGTCCGGATCCCCATCGACGATGGCCCGGCACACCGTGGTCTTGCCGGTTCCCGAAGGTGCCGACACCACGAACGGAATGCCGACGGCGCGGCCGCTCAACCTTCCTCCCTCCCTGCCAACCGCGCAGCGATCGTCTCGGGGTTCACCGCCGACAACACGACGTGGTCGCTGTCCGTCACGAGAATGGAGCGCGTGCGACGCCCCTGCGTCGCATCGACCAGTTTGCCCCGGTCGGCGGCCTCGTCGCGCAGGCGCTTCATCGGAGCGGACGCGGGCGACACGATCGCGACGACCCGTGAAGCGATGACGAGATTGCCGTAGCCGATGTTGAGCATGCGCAGGTCGCGCTCATCACTCAACGTTCTGCACCTGCTCTCGGATTCGTTCCAGCTCGGTCTTCAGATCGACGGCGAGATGCGAGACCGCGGCGCCACCGGATTTCGAGCCGATCGTGTTGGCTTCGCGACCCATCTCCTGGACGAGGAAATCGAGCCGGCGTCCGACGGGCTCACCGGAATCGGTGGCGTCGAGCGCGGCGCGGAACTGCTCGACGTGGCTATGGAGCCGCACGACTTCTTCGGTGACATCCAGCCGATCCGCGGCCATCACCACTTCCTGGTGCAGCCGTGCCTCATCGAGGATTCCGGTCTCCTCCTGAAGTTGTTGGGTGCGCTTGCGCAGGCGCTCGCGCACCCCGTCGGCGATCACGCCGGCCTGCTCCCCGACCCTGTTCGCGATGGCGTCGACCGTCTCGAGTCGAGCGCGAAAATCCGCTTCGATCGAGGCGCCCTCGGCGCTACGCATCGCCAGGGCCGCAGCCGAAGCTTCCGCAACCGCGGCCAACACCAGAGGCAGGGCCTGGTCCTCGTCGACATTGGTATCCACCACTCGCGCGACACCGGGCAAGGCCAGCAACTGTGCCGCGCTCAGCTCTCCGCTGGCGCCGGACTCCGCCGACCACTCCTTCGCGAAGGCCGCATAGCTTGCAGCCAGGACGCGATCGATTTCGACGGTGCTCTGCGAGCGGCTCTCGGCGCCGAGCTGAACCGAACAATCGACCTTGCCACGCAGGAATGCGGCCTGCGCTGCCTTGCGGAGGGGCTGCTCCAGACCCGAGAGGAGGCGTGGCAGGCGAACCGCTGCGTCGAGATGCCGATGATTGACCGTGCGGATCTCCACGGTCAACGGCGTGCCGGACACCGTTGCCATCGCTCGCCCGAAGCCGGTCATGCTGCGGATCATGAGTCCCGCCCGCCCGCTCGAACCGCAGCGATGGCCTCGGCGAGACGCGCGCGAATTTCCTCGGGTTGCGCGGTCTGGGTCCCGACTTTGCCCACCACGACGCCGGCGGCCGCATTGGCCAACACCGCAGCCTCGACCCAACTGGCGCCGGCGCAGCGCGCCAGCGAGAGCGCGGCGATCGCGGTATCGCCAGCCCCCTGCACATCGAAGACCTCATGGCGCGCGATCGGCACGTCGATCTCGGGCTTTCCCTCCGGAAAGATGGTCATGCCCTTCTCGCCACGGGTGACCACCACATCGGAGCCGGGCAGTTGGCGCTTGATCTTCGAGACCGCGCGGGAGAGATCCGCGTCGCTGCGTTGCCGGATCCCGGTGAGTTGCTCGACCTCGCGCAGATTCGGCTTGAAGAAGGCGGCCCCGCGATAGGGCTGCACCGAGTCTTTCGGATCGACGGAAACCGGCAGCGATGCCGCGCCGAAGCGTTTCATGGCACCGCGCAAGACCTGGGGCGGCAACACGCCCTTGCCATAATCCTCGAGCACGACTGCGTCGGCCCTCGGAATGGAGCCCTCGATGGATTGGAGCAGCCGCTTCGAGGTGGCCTTGCTGATCGGCTCGTCGGTCTCACGATCGAAGCGCAGCATCTGTTGAGAGCGGGCCTCGATCCGCGTCTTGCGCGTGGTCGGGCGATCATCGACCCGAACCAGGCCCGACGGGTCGACGCCCAGATCCTTCAACAGATCGACGATCGTATCGCCGGCTGCGTCGTTCCCGACCACGCCGCAGAACAAGCACTCGGCGCCCATCGCGATCACGTTGCGCACGACGTTTCCGGCGCCGCCGAGGGCCGTGGATTCCCTGGTTACGTGCACGACCGGGACCGGCGCTTCAGGACTGACGCGTTCGACATCGCCCCACAGGTATTCGTCGAGCATCACGTCGCCGACAACGAGGACACGCAGCTGAGAGAAGCCGCGCAGGATGCGTTCGAGCCGTCGGGTTTCGAGGCGGGGCGTCGCCATCAGCGCGTCAGGCCTCGGCGCTCGAGTTCGGCGGCCGCTGCCTCGACCGAATCCGTCGCCTCCTGGGTGCGGAGCCAATCGAGCAGCTCGCGCATGCCGTCCTCGAGGGAGACCTTCGGTGCATAGCCCAGCGCTTGCTCGATCCTCGAGGTGTCTGCATAACAATGGCGGATATCGCCGGCGCGGAACTTCCCGACGATCTCTGCCGATTCGTCGAAGCCGAGCTCGTCAGCCAGGGTTTCGGCCACCTGAAGCACCGAGGTCGCCCGACCGGTTCCGACGTTGTAGATCTGGCCGTTCGCGGCGTCGCTCTCCATGCACATCACGTTGGCACGAACGATGTCCGAGACGTGGACGAAATCCCGACTTTGATGGCCATCCTCGAAGATCATCGGGCGGTTCCGATTCAACAATCGCGAGGAGAAAATGGCAACAACGCCCGTGTACGGGTTCGAGAGCGATTGCCGGGTCCCGTAGATGTTGAAGTAGCGGAGTGCCGTTGCCGGGATGCCGTAGGCCGCACCGGTGGCCAGGAACATCTCCTCATGATCGCGCTTCGTGATCGCGTAGATCGAGGTCGGCAGCAGCGGTTTCGATTCAGGCGTTCCGACCGGCACCAGGACCTCGCCGTCGGGACCGATGTGCTCGAACTGCTGGGCCGCGAGCGCGGCCTCAGGACGCAGGGACGGAAAGATCACGTCCCCCTTTCCCGTGCGGTAGCCGCCCTCGCCATAGATCGACATCGAGGACGCGACCAACATCTTCTGGATCTGATCCTTGCGCTCGATGATCGCCTCGAGAACGACCGCCGCACCGATGGTGTTCACCGAGCAGTAGTGCTCGATCTCGTACATGGATTGCCCGACGCCGACCGCGGCCGCTTGATGGAACACGACCTCGATCCCGTCCAGAGCCCGGTCCACGGCGGCGCGGTCGCGGATGTCGCCGATCTGGAGCTCGGCCTTTGGATTGAAATAGCTCGGGGGTTTCTGCGCCTCGCCGTGGACCTGGGCATCCAGGTTGTCGAGGACGCGCACCGCGTGCCCCGAAGCGATCAAGGAATCCACCAGATGGGAGCCGACGAAACCAGCTCCTCCCGTTACCAGGATGTTCACGCATCCCTCCTGTTCGAGTCTTCTACCGCGACGCTTTCGAGGCGCGGACTGCTCTCTCCGAGACTACGGCCCTTGCGCGGAATCCCGTAGCCCTCGAGTGGCTGGCCTCGCAGGTGCCACTCGAGAATCTTCCAATCGCCCTGCCAGCGCACCCTGCCAGCCTCGGAAACCAACGCTCCGGGGGCACGCACGATCACGTAGAGGATCGCCTTCAGGAATCGCCACGCCACGACTGCGGCCCAGCGCGCGCTACCCCGGTTCTTCTCGAAGAAGTGATAGAGCGAGCGGTGAAATTCGATGCGGGTCGCCGTCGGCATCTTTTTCTTGGTGCTGGCACCGAAGATGTGGACGATCCGCGCGTCCGGAACGTGGACGATTCGCCAGCCGGCGGCCGATATCCGGAAGCACCAATCCGTTTCCTCGAGGAAGAAGAAGTAGTCCTCGGGCATCAGACCGACCTGCTCGAGCACCTCGCGGCGGGCGAACAAACAAGCGCCGAGTACGGCCGGTACGTCGATCGGGGCCGGATGCTCGTAACGCTTCGACGGAAATTGGCTGGGGAAGAGCGTCTCGAGCAGGCCCGTCGGAACGAATTCGGTCACCAGACTCGGATGATTGTGGATGCAGTTCTGCTTCGAGCGATCCGGGTTGAGAAGCTGGGGACCCACGACACCGACGTCGGGATTCTCGTCGAGGTACCGCACGCATTTCTCGAGGCCATCGGGCAGTACGATCGTGTCGCTGTTCAGGAGCACGATGTGGCGACCCTTGGCTTGACGGAGCCCGACGTTGTTCCCACCGGCAAAGCCGAGATTGTCGGGTAGCGCGATCAGTTCGACCCACGGGAAGCGCGCACGCACGGCCTCGACCGAGCCATCCTCGGAGCCGTTGTCGACCACGAGCGTCTCGGTTTCGATTCGGCCGTCATCGCTTCGCGTGTGAACGACCTGCTCGATCGACTCGAGGCAGTCGAGCAGGACGTCCTTCGCGTTCCAGGTAACGATCACGATGGACAGGTCGGTCACGCGGCGCCTCCGGCAATCATCTTCTGTTCTCCCGCGTATCCGGAACCCTCGGCGAGCGCGCGAACCGCTTCGGCCGCTACCCGCTCCGCTGGAATCCGAGTCATGCAGCGATGGTCGATGGGACAATCGCGCTTGTAGCAGGGCCGGCAAGCGACATCGGCGGTGAGGACGCTGACGCGATCGAGGTTCATGTTCGTCTTCTCCAGTGCCGTCGGTCCCATCATGACGACGCAGGGAACCCCGAACGCAACGGCCACGTGTCGTGCGCCGGCATCGTTGCAGACCAGGACCCGCGCGTTCTGCATCACGGCCTTCAGGCCCCCGAGGCTGAGCGCACCGCCGAGGTCGGCGCCCGTTTCCTCCATCGCGGCGACCACCTCGGCCGTCAGTTCCCGCTCTCCCGGCGATCCGATCACGGCAACCTTGACCCCTTCGCGAATCAAGCGGTCGGCCACGCGTGCGAACATTGCCGCAGGCCAACATTTCGAGGGCCCGTAGGAAGCTCCCGGCGCGACGACGGCATAGGAATCCGACGGCTCGATCCCGCCTGCCGCGAGTGCATCGGCTCCGGCGGTGCGCTCCGCCTCGGTGGCATGGAGTTCGAGTTCGGTTCCCTTCGCTTCGGCCCCCGCTGCCTCGACCAGACCGAGGACATGATTCTCCCGTGCCAGCATCGCACGCCGGCCCGAATCGCTCGGCATCGCGATCGCATCGTGCAGCAGCCAGCGGCGCCAACCGCGGCGGTAGCCGATCACGCGCTTCACCCCGGCGAAGCGCATCACCAGCGCGGCCGCGAACGAGTCCGGCAGGCAGATCCCGAGATCGAACGGCCCTCGCACCCGCAATGCGCGGCCTTCCCGCCAGTGGGCCAGCGGGCCCTGCCGATGGGACCCCACGGGTACAATCTCATCGAACCATGGAGAACCGTCGACGAGCGGCGCCAGGCCTGCCTGGACATGAAGGACGATACGCGCCTCCGGGAAGCCGGCCCTGAGCGCACGGAACCCTGGCGAGGCCATGATGAGATCCCCGGTCCAGTTGGGACCTCGGACCAGGATGTGCCTGGGCTGCTGCATGCGTCAGCGCTCCGAGGCGGCCAGGGTTCCCCCTCCCTTGGGCCGCCGAACTGCCCGCCGCAGGGTCAATGGGGCCGTCCGAGCCCCCGCCGTGCCGGCAGGGCATCGGTCGGCGCAAGCTACCACCCGGTCTAGGGTGCCGCCAGAAACCGGCTGGCCGCTTCGACCACGGAATCGGGAGAGATCACCCTCATACAGGTGGCTGCAGCACAGCCGCGGCGGCAGGGATTGCAGGCGATCTGGACCCGTACCGTCTCCGACGGCGTCCCTGAGTAGGGTTGATTCTCCACGGGATCCGTCGGCCCGAGAAGCTGAACGACCGGAGTCCCGACCAACGAAGCGACGTGCATCGGCCCGCTGTCGCTACCGACGTACAGACCCGACTCGGCGAAGACGGCGGCCAGATCCAGCAGCGAGGGCGTCTCCGGTGCGATTCTGGCGGCACCCTCCGAGCGCCTCACGACCTCGTCGGCGAAGGCGCGGTCATCCCGGGCCGGCCCGACCGTGACGATCGAGCGCCGGTCGGTCCGCTGGAGCAAGGCCCGGGCGACGAGCCCATACCCCTCCGGCGTCCACCGCTTGTGCTGGGTGGTATCGCTGGTTCCGGGATGGATGGCCACCGGTCGCTCGCCGCCGAGGGCCGCTCGCACCCGCGTTCGTGCGGCTTCGGGCACGTGGAGCGGCGCCGCCGGCAGCGGCGTGCGAATCCCGAGATAGCGAACCAATGCCTCGTTGCGGTCGAATCGACTCTGCTTCGGCGGTTCGAGACGAGCGGTCTCGCTGGCAAGCAAGGCGGCGCCTTCCCGGGCGAAGGGCCGTGCGTAGCTCACGCGCTGACGAGCACCGCTTGCCCGGGCCAGGACCGCGCTCTTCAGGATCGCGTGAAAGTCGACCACCAGGTCGTAGCGCGCTGCCCGCAGTTCGCGCAGGAAGTCGATGCCGGCCGCAAGGGCACGGTCGATGCGCCCGTGCCTGAGGGCACCACGGAGTTCCGAGCGTGGAAAGACCCGCACTTCATCGATCCATGCCTGACCCTCGAGCAGGCTTGCGGACGCTGGCTCCACCAGCCAGGCGAACCGCGCATCCGGATATGCGGAACGGATCGCGGCCGCCGCCGGAAGTGTCCGAACCACATCGCCCACCGCCCCCAGCCGCACCACGAGCACGCGTTCGGCAACAGGCAATTCACTTCGCGGATTGATGCAGGTAGAGATAGGGCCCCCGGTTGGTAGGATACCCGGCCATGCGCTTCCCGCGGACCCTCTCGTGGTATGTGCTCCGTGAGGTGCTGCTTTACGCGAGTCTTGCGGTACTCGCCGTGGGCGGCGTGCTGGTGCTCCAGAACGCCCTGAGGCACATCCAGAATCTCGCCGGAATGGGTTTGACCCCGAGCGACGCCCTCCAGCTCTTGACGGTGCTGGCCGCGCGCTTCTCGACCTATGCCATTCCCATCGCGTTCCTGTTTGGCGTGATGGTGGCAATGGGTCGCTTGTCATCGGATTCGGAAGTCACCGCGATGCAGTCGCTCGGTGTGAGCTTCAGCCAGATCGTGGCGCCGATCCTGGTGGTCTCGATCGGCGTGTCACTCGCCACCGCCTGGCTGCTTCACGCGGCAGAGCCAGCGGCACGCCGCGATCTACGTGGACTGCTCGGGCAGGTGGCCGCGCGCGGCGGGATCATCCAGGCCGGGACCTTCAACGAATTGGATCGCGACGGACAGCGCCTCCTCTACGTCGACGACCGCAAGGACTCGATGCTCGAGGGCGTGCTGATCTTCGATCGCAGCGACGGTGCGCAACCCTACACCGTGGTCGCCAAGACCGGTGAGTTCGCGTTCGAACCCGAAACCCTGACCGGCCACCTGCGGCTTCGAGATGGCGACATCCACTTCGAGCGCGAACTCGACGACCAGAAATATCAGCGCATCACGTTCGCCAGCTTCGACTATGCCTTCGAGATGGAGCGCTTGATCGGCGTGACCTTCGAGCGCCTGCAACCGAAAGACATGGATACCTCCCAGCTGCTCGAGGTTCTGGCACACTTCGACGAAACCGGCGCGGCCCCACCAGACGCCCGCGTCAAGTCACGCGCGCCCTACGAACTCCAGCTCCACTGGCGCCTGGCACTGCCGTTCGCGCCGATCCTCTTCGCGCTGGCCGGCGCACCGCTCGGCGTACGTCGCGCGCGGGGTGCCCGCTCCTACGGCATCCTTGCCTGCGCCGTTCTCGTCTTCGTCTACTACGTGCTGCTTTCGATCTTCGGAGAGTTCGCCGAAAGCGGGACGCTGCCCGCTTCGATCGCGCTATGGATTCCGACCCTCGCCCTGGCCGTGGCCGCCGCGTGGCTCCTCTATCGCGCGCCGCGGGCCGGGGCCTGAGTGCCCGTGGTCGCTGTACCGGAGGGTTTCCGACTCGAACGCGGTTCCGGAACGTTGCTGATGGCGAGCATCGGCTTGTTCGAGGCCGCCCGGGAGGCGGGTCTCCTTCAGCGCGGCGGCCTCCGCCGTGCCCTCGAAGGCGCCCAGGCGGGCGAAAGCGGACGCGGCGCTACCGCCCTGGTCGCCTACCCCGACGGCGGTCCGACCCTGGTCATGCGGCGGCTCCTTCACGGCGGCTGGTTGGGCGATCTCCTCGGAGACCGGTTTCTCTCTCCGCAACGCCCGCTTCGAGAACTCTCCCTGACGGCGGTTCTCCGTATGACCGGTGTCTCGGTCCCCGAGCCCGCCCTCGTCGTGGGCGAGCGACGCTTCGGCTTCTGGCACCTGGCCATCGCGACAGTGCTCGAGGAAGACGCGATCGACGCACTGCGCTGGCTCGAAGCGGGCCCTTCCAGCCCCGAAGTCTTACAGGCGGCGGCCGCTCTCGCAGGCGCCGTCCGGCGCTTCCACGATGCCGGCGGATTCCACGCAGACCTCCACATCAAGAACCTGATGCTGCGCTCGACGGGTGGCCGACTGGAAGCCCTGATCATCGATCTCGACGGCGCACGGCTCGTGCGCGGGATGACACCGGAGGAACGGATGTCCCAACTGATGCGGATCTTCCGCTCGCTAGTCAAACGCGAACTCGTGGAGACGGTCGGAATGCGAGGCCTCGCACGTTTCCTCCAGGCCTACTGTGCCGGAGACCTGGCCCTCAGACGCTCGATGTGGCGACGGATCGACAGCGAGCTGCGCCGCATCGCAATCCACAAGCTCAGCTACCGAAGCGCCCGACGTTAGGGACCTCCGGAGGGGTCACCGCACAACGACGGCGGGCGGAAAGGGGCCGGGCCTTGGGCGTCGGGCTCGATCCTTCGGGACGTCCGACGGCCGCTGGTGGAACCAACGCCTGCGCGGGGGTTCCACACGGTTCGCGTGCTGGCGGACGGTCTTGAGGGGTGGGGTGGCTCTCGACTCTAACGAGGAGGGCTCGCAGGTTGCTCTCGCGGGCGGGCTTCATGGGTCGAGGATGCCCTGACTAGCGGTGCCTGCTCGAGGCGATGCCGGTTGGAGCCTTGGGGACGCTTCAGCCCGGAGCGGCAGCGGGGTCGAGGAGCGGGCCGGCCCTCTTCCAGCCTTCGTTGAGGAGCCAGGTATGGGTGAACGCGACGGCCCGGGTTCCGGGTCTTCCCTAGTGCCGCGATCACGAGATCGCGCGTCGAGCGCTGCCAACCCCCGAACCATCGCCCCGAGGACGCGGGATCGATGCGCACGCTGCTGGGCGGCCGCTTCATGTGCCGTCTGGCATTCATCAGGACATACCGAAGTGCATTGCGCACCTGGGTCGGTGACTTCAAGACCACGTGGTGATACCGGTCCTTCAGGACCGGTCCAGAG
>JAJDAP010000036.1 GCA_029261795.1 Deltaproteobacteria bacterium | reverse complement strand
ATGAACGCCATCACCCTCTTCCCCGTCGCCTTCCTCGCCGGGTACATCGTGTAGCGCGGGGACGGACCCCTCAAGTTTCAAGATGGCAAGTTTTTCAAACTTGCAATCTTGAAACTTGAGGAGTCCGTCCCCGCTCCTAGTTCCGGAGGGGGCGGCGTTGTTCGAGTTCGAAGCTGACGCCGCGGCTGATCTTGCCGAGCTTGAGTTCGGGCGGTTCCTCCTGGGGAGGGGCGTTGCGGTCTATCACGATGTCCCAGGCGAAGATGGAGCCCGGCGCGGGCTTCGCCGGGCGACAGCGCGCATGGGGGTTTACCACGCCCGCGATCGCGTCGAGGGCCGGATGGGCTTCGCTCGACAATGTTGCGAGCCACGAGTACGGGGTCTCTTCCTGGAGTACCGGACAGTCGCCTAGCGAAATTCGCGCCCGATCTTCGCCGCTGATCTCGACTGCGAAATCGACGTAGCTGCGCGGATGAAAGTGCGGGTGCAGTTGGAAGATCTTGGCAACGGATTCGATGCCATCGCCCTCGATCCCGAGCGCCTTCTTCAAACGAAGCGCGCCGATCGCGGCGGCCCCGATCCACTGGCGACGGCCGAGCTCGGCCGCTGCCGCATCGTCTCGGCGCCGGCTCGCGCATAACATGAAGGCCCGCGCCAGCAGGTGAATCTGCACGGCGACTTCCTGGTTCACGGTCACGAGCGCCCGGTGGCCGAGATCTTCCAGCTGGAACCCTGGATCGAAGGGCCCCGAGTAGTTCGGCCAACCCCCCGGCTCCGCGTCCTCCGACGGAAGATCGCAAACGAGTTCCGCCAGCTTCGTCGCCTTCATCAGCGCGAGATTCTCGTGTTGCTGGTAGGGCGTGGCTTCATCGTCGATGAAGACCTTCCAGCGGCAATGCGGGTAGCGTCCAGCCGGGTTCCGGGGCGGCCGATGGATAGGGCGCATCTTCATGCAGGGATGCGTCGCTGCAGCAGTGGCGTCGAAGGTCGGGTCCTCGATGTCGTGGCACATCATCTTGACCTTCTGCTCACCGAAGGGCTCGACATCCAACAGCGCGCCGCAGTGGGGCAGCCAGAATTCGCCATAGCTCGGGCTGTCGAGCCGGAACTGGAAATCCATGAACTGGGGCGGCGCGCCGATCTCGAGTTGGATGTTCTTGAAGGTCGTGCCGACCTCGTTGCCCTCGAAGCCGAGGGCACGTTGCATGCGAACCGAATAGATCGGGCTCGCTCCCATCCACTCGTCGATCGAGAACTGGAGGTAGGCGTCCTCGCCGAACTGTTGCATCACCAGCGGCAGACCGACGCGATCCTGTAGATGGCCGATCAACAGATACTCCCGGCCCAGCCGGGCCAGGGCCTGGCGCGAGAAGGATGCAAGCGTGGCATCGGGGTCGAAGGGTCCGGAATAGTCTTCAAGCAGCGGCCGGCTCATCCGACGACGGGGTCCCGCAGAATCAGCTCGGCCACGAGCCCGGGGGCCTGCATCGGAATGAAATGGCTGAGGTGCGACACCAGGATGTCTTCTCCGTTCTGGAACTCGTGCACCAACTCCGGCCAGGTCGGCGAAGCTGCAAAATCCATCATGTCTCGCGAATCGGCCGGCGGGGCGCGCAGGATCGTCACCGGCAGCTCGAGCGAACGCGCTCGCTCGTGAATCCCCGGGTTCGTCCGGCTCGTCATGTAGATGCTGGCCTCGGTCGAGGGAGGACAGCCGAGTACGAAGCCATCGCCATCGGGCGCCGGAACCAATCCGAAGCGGCAGTAGTCGCGAAGCGCCGCGGGCTCGAATAGCGAGTACGGGTGCCGGTCGTGAAAGCGTTCGATCATCTCCGCCGACGATTCGAAGTGGTTCTTCCGCTTCGCCGTCGGGTGCAGCTCGCCAGCGCCTGGGACCGCCCAGCCTCCCTCTCGATAGGCATCCGGCGAGGCGATCACCGGGTCGATCAACAGCAGACGTTCGAAATGGCCGCTCGCCAGCGCCGCCGCGTCGACCATGGCGTGCCCGCCCATCGAGTGCCCCACGCCGACCACGCAGCGAAGATCGAGCATCTGTACCAGCTCCGCGAGATCTTGCCCGAAGGCGCCCCATTCCGTGATTTCGACCTTCTCGCTGCGACCGTGGCCGCGCTGATCGACCGAGATGATGTGACGAGGCCCGAGCCTTGCTACCACGTTGTCCCAACAACGTGCGTGAAACCCGGTCGCGTGGGCCAGCAGGATCGACCCTGCCGCGCGATGCGGGCTTCCCCATTCGAAGAACGCGAGTTCGGCACCGGAGACCCGGATGCGATGTTCGGTCGGTTCTTCTCGCACCGGCGAGGTGGCGGGCCCTCCATCGGATTTCAATGCGTTCTCCAGTTCCCATGCGCGGCTTGCCGCGCGCGGACGCACGCTAGATCTTGGGATCGACGCCGGTCAACTCGATCGATAGCTCCCAGAGTCGCCGCGCGACCTTGGAATCGCGGCTGGCGCCGCTCGACTTCACCAACTTCGGCGGGCCCGTGAACCCGAGGAAATCACCGGGGCCGTAATACTCGCCCGCACTCACAGCGGGATCCGTCGCCGCACGCAAGGTCGGCAACGCCGCCTCCGGCGGATCGTGGCTGAAGGGTGCCAACAACGGCTTGACGAGATCCATCCACTTCGGGAATTCGCGGGACAGCTCGGTTTCCGAGACACCGGGGTGGCACCCGACGGCAACCGGCCCCGTCCGGCCCGCCTCGAGTCGTCTGGCAAGCTCGAAGGTGAACAACAGATTCGCGAGCTTGCTCATGCCGTAGCGGGACTGGCGGTTGTAACGCCGCGTCGCATGGATGTCGTCGAAATCGATCTTGCCCCATTGATGGGCGCTGCTGCTGACGGTGACGATGCGAGCGCCCTCGGAAGCCCGGAGCTTCTCGAGCAGGTGGCCCGTCAGCGCGAAGTGCCCGAGGTGGTTGACACCGAATTGCGACTCGAAGCCATCGGCAGTTTCGCGCCGCGGCGGAATCATGATCCCAGCGTTGTTGATCAGCAGGTCCAATCGGTCTTCGCTGTCGACGCGGGCGGCCGCCTCTCGAACCGACTCGAGGCTACCGAGATCGATCGGAACGAAGACGACGTCAGCGCCCGGCTGCGCCGCGAGAATCTGATCTCGCGCCCTGGTGCCGCGCTCCTCCGAACGACAACCGAGCAGTACCCGTGCGCCCTTGCCCGCGAGCACCAGTGCTGCCTCGTAGCCGATCCCGGAGTTGGCCCCTGTAATGAGGACGGTTCTGCCAGCTTGATCCGGAACGCTCGCGGCCGTGAAGGATTCAGACATCGGGGCTCCTTGCTAGGCGATCCTGAAGTGGCTCGCCTGGGTATCCTCTGCGCCGAGGTCCGCGTAGTTGTCGTCGACCCGGGCCTGGATGAATTCGCGCCAGGTAAAGGGACGATAGCGCGGGCCTTCCTCGCCGAGCTCCGAGATCGGTTCGATCACGGCGTCGAGCTCAGGGTTGTAGAAATAAGGGATGCTGTAGCGCCCACGCTTCGTCATCGGGACGACCCGGTGCACGGCGGCGCGGTATCGGTCGTTGCTCCAGACCTGAAGCGAATCCGCCAGGTTCACCACGATGGTGCCGGGCGGGGGCGGCACGTCGATCCACCCATCGTCTCGGGAATGCGCTTGCAGGCCGCCGGTCTCGTCCTGCAATAGCAAGGTGAGCACACCCGGATCCGTGTGATGGCCAAGGGCGGTCTCACCGAGTTCGGCGAGGCCGGCGCGCTCGCCCATCGGAACCGGATCGTCCACCGGGTAGTGGTTCAAACGAACCGTGCTGGTGAGCGGACTGCCTGCGTGGTTCGCTGCAACCTGGTCGGATGCTCCCAGTGCACTGTGCACCAGGCGCAACGTCCGCGCGGCCAGCTCCGAGAATGCTTCGAAGAACTCGGTCTGCGTTTCGCGGAAGCCCGGCAGCGCATCGGGCCAACGATTCCGCGTCCGACCGATGGCGCCGTCCGGCTCCATGTAGTCGAAGACCTCCTTGCAGTCCCGTCGGCGCTTGGTCAGTTCGCGATCGTAGTAACCGAGCGGTTGCTCCTCGCTTCGGCGGATTCCGGCCTTGACTTCGACTGGTGCAGCGAACAGACGCCGCGTCTCGCGCCAGGTCCGATCGACCAGGGCGTCGAGCCCATGACCTTCGAGAAGGAAGAAACCATGGTCGCGGCAGGCTGCATCCACGCCTTCGAGTTCACCTGTCGCCGGGCAGCCGATATCGATGGTGGGAACCAGGTCCATCCCAGGAGTGTGGCCCAGGACGGACTCCTTCACGAGCCGCGTTAGACTCCCGGCACTTCGAGGAGGCCCCCATGAGCCAGCGCATTTTCGACCGGGTCCGCGCCATCGATACGGATACCCACATCACCGAGCCGCCGGACGTCTGGACGGCCCGCGTATCGAGCAAATGGGGCGATGCCGTGCCCCACGTGAAGCGGATCGACGGCCGCGACATCTGGTTCATCCGCGATACGCCGACCAGCGGTCCGGGTTGGACCACGATGGCGGGCTTCAATGGCTCGTTCCCGGATTCGCCGCTCGGCTACGACGACATCCCGAAGAGTTCGTTCGATGCGAAGGAGCGTCTAGCGCACATGGATGCGGAAGGCATCTACGCCCAGGTGCTCTACCCCAACGTGGGCGGCTTCGGGAGCGGCGGCTTCCTCAAGCTCGGCGAACCGGAGCTGATGCTCGAATGCGTGCGCGCCTACAACGATTTCCTCGTCGAGTGGTGCAGTGCCGATTCGAACCGCCTGGTGCCGGTTGCCGCGATGCCGTTCTGGGACGTGAATGAGTGCGTCAAGGAAGTGCACCGCGCCGCCTCGATCGGCCACCGGGCGATCCTGGCCTGCTCGGACCCGCGCGCTTTCGATCAACCCGCCCTGTGCGACCCGCACTGGGATCCATTCTGGGCGGCGACCAACGAAGTCGATCTGTCGATCAGCTTTCACATCGGGGCCGGCGACGTGTCGGACCTGATGACGGATACCGCCGGCCTCGGCACCCGTCGCAACTTCGCCCGGATCTCGTCGCTCATCTTCATGGACAACACGAAGTGCATCGCCGACCTGATCTTCGGCGGCGTCTGCCACCGCTTCCCGGACCTGGATCTGGTCTCCGTGGAAAGCGGTGTCGGCTGGATCCAGGCGTTCCTCGAAGCCGCGGACTGGCAGTGGACCAACGCCCAGGTTCGCAAGGAACACCCGGAGATGGATCTGCTGCCGAGCGAGTACTTCCGTCGCCAGATCTACGGCTGCTTCTGGTTCGAGCAGAAGGGGCTCAAGGGCGCCTTCGAGCAGTTCCCGGACAACCTGCTCTGGGAGACCGACTTCCCGCACCCGACCTGCCAGCACCCGGGGCTCGAAGAAGGCTTCACCCAGCGTCCGGCGGATTACGCGGAGCAGGCGTTCGCCGGCGTGGCCGAAGAAACCGTCGAGAAGATCCTGCACAGCAACGCCGCGAAGCTCTACGGCATCCAGTAGCCGCCCTTGCGGGGCTTGTCCCGAGGGCGTCCGGCCGGTGCCGGGCCAATGAAGCTTGGATTGTCGGAGTTCGCGCGCGCGCACCAACGCATAGCATTCGCGCCATGAATGCTCCGCTGCCGCTCGCGACCGCGATCGCGTCTCCCACCGAGTGGCTGCTCGATGAGAAGACCCGGTTCCTCAACCACGGCTCCTTCGGCGCGCGGCTCCGCCGCGTCGCCCTGGCCCAGCGTGCCTATCAGGATCGCTTCGAGGCGCAGCCCCTGGCGTTTCTCGATCGTGAGGGTCCCGCCCTGCTCCGGGCCGCGCGGCTGAAACTCGGCAGTTTCCTCGGAATGAACCAGGCGGATTTCGGTTTCACGTCCAATGCCACCGACTCCGTGGCCACCGTCCTCCGCTCCCTCCGCTTCGAGCCGGGCGACGAGGTCCTGACCACGGACCACGTCTACAACGGCGTGCGCCAGGCGGTCCGCCACATCTTGGCTGGCTCCGGCGCAACGCTGCGCGAGGTGCCCCTTGCGGTTCCAGCCACCACAGCCGGCGTCGAGGCCACCCTCGCCGAGGCATTGTCTCCCCGGAGCCGGCTGGTCCTGGTCTCCCACGTCACCTCGCCGACCGGCCTGCGGCTGCCCGTCGAGCGGATCGCGGCAAACTGTGCCGCCCGCGGCGTCGACGTTCTGGTCGACGGCGCTCATGCCCCGGGAATGTTGGATCTCGATATCGCCGCGCTCGGGGTTCCCTTCTACGCGGCGAATCTCCACAAATGGCTCGGTGCTCCGATGGGTGCCGGCCTGCTCTGGGTGCATCCGGAGCGCCAGCCCGAGATCCACCCCCACGTGGTGAGCCACAACGTCGGTCTGGGCCTGGCCACTGAGTTCGAATGGCAGGGCTCGCGCGACATCAGCCCATGGCTCACGGCGGCGGATGCGGTGGCCATCGCTGGCGAACTTGCCGGCCCCGGCGGCTGGCCGGCGATCCGCTCCCACAATCGTGCGCTCGCTACCTGGGTCCAGCGGATGTTATGCCAGTGCTGGGAGGTCGAAGCGCTCTCGCCCCTCGATGGGTCGATGCTCGGCTCGATGGCTGCATTGCGGCTTCCGGCTCGCGCGCGCGAGCGTTTCCCGTCGCCCGCGGCCTTCTTGGAGGCGCTGCGCGGTGAGCTGCCCGTCGAGGTGCCCTGCTTCGAATGGAATGGCGAGTGGCTGATCCGCCCTTGTTGCAACGTCTACAACCGGGCCGAGCAGTACCAGGAACTCGGGCAGGCCGTCCTCGAGACGCTCGCCTGACGGGGCCCTCCTACCCGGGAAATCATGCCGCAGCGACGTGTCTTCCCGCACGACGACCGAAGAACGTCGCCTCTCCGATACAGGTGCCGCTCGAGTACCCGAGGCCATCCTGGGCGATGTTCGAGGCGCAACCGCCGGCGGCGTAGAGCCCGGGAATCGTGGTTCCGTCGGGGCGCAGCACTTCGGCGTCCACCGTCACGCGCAAGCCGCCGAGCGGGAAGCCCACGTACTTGGCGTGCCCCACGCGCAAGTCGAGTGCCGCGTAGGGCGGGTTCACCAGCGGCGTCAGCCACTTCGGTGATTTGTGAAATTCGGGGTCCTCGCCCTTCGCGGCGTGTTCGTTGAAGTCCGCCACGGTCTTCTGGAGCGCACCTTCGGCGATGCCCAACTCGACCTCCATCTCTTCGACGGTTTCCCAGGCATTGATCAGTTCCTGCCAACCGAATAGCGGGCGCGCGAAGAACGAATCGTCCGCGATCAGGTAGGCCTCCCCATCCGGCTGCTCGAGGCACATGATGCTCGTCTTCGAGTGATAGGAATCCTCGTTCACGAAACGCCTGCCGTGCTTGTTGACGATGATCCCCTTGATCAGATCCTGCGGCGGGTAGAACGGCGTCGTCACGAGGTTGCCGTCCATGTGATCGTTGATGCCCCCGGCGGCTGCCCCCAGCTGATGCCCGGCGCCGTCGTCGTAGGCGGAACCCTGCTTCTCGATCCGGTCGTCCGAGAGGTTCTTGCAGTGGGCCTTCACCATCTCTTCGTTCATGCCGAACTGACCCGCAGCCAGGATCACGCCCTTGTGCGCGCGCACGGCGCGCTCTCCCTCGACGGTCCTGTAGCGGACGCCCACGATCCGCTCGCCATCGCGAACTAGCACGCGAACAGCGGAATCCACGGAGATCCGGACACCCAAGGCCTGGCATTTCTCGACGAGCTTCTCGATCAGCTTCGGGCCGCCGGCTTCGCCCTCCATCGCGACCTTGTGGCCGCGCGGTGCCGGCTTCGCGATCTCGACGAACGGATGCGCCGCTTCGTTGCCGGATTCGATCAAGCACTCGGTGGTCATCTGCACCACGTTCTTCTCGCGGTGCCAGCTGTCTTCGAAGGGGACGCCCTGCGCGACCAGCCAATCGAAATGGGACACGCTTTCGTCGCAATAGAGCCGGATCTTCTTCTCGTCGGGCTCCGGTGTGACCGCCATCAGGTACTTGAACATGTCCTCGACGTCGTCTTCAATCCCCATGGCCTTCTGTACCCGCGTACCACCCCCGAGGTAGAAGTGGCCGGCTGCCGACATCGTAGTGCCGCCGCCGCCACTCGCGCGTTCGAGTACGAGCACGTCGGCACCCGCCTCGCGCGCTTCGATGGCGGCACAAGTTCCTGCCGATCCGAGGCCGACCACGACGACATCGGCCTCCTCGTCGAAACCCGAAATCTCGCTGACGTCGACGACGCTGTAATCGCTGCTCATCTCGGAACCCCTCGGCGGCTGGCGTGGATCGAGCATTCTAACCCCGAGTCGCCGCTCTCCGCCGGCCTACCGGGGACGTGGGGGGCGTGGGGGGCGTGGATCGTCGGCTCGATGATCTCCAGTAGACTCCCGGCTTCGAAAACCGCAGGAGACCCCATCATGGATTCCGAAGCCTGGATCATCGACGCCGTCCGTTCGCCGCGAGGCAAGGGCAAGCAGACCGGATCTCTGCACGAGGTGCACCCGCAGCGCATCCTGGCCCAGGTCCTGAACGGCCTGAAGGACCGCAACGGCTTCGATACCGCCGACGTCGACGACGTCGTAATGGGCTGCGGCGCTGGCAGCGGCGACCACTCGATGGATATCGCACGCATGGCCGCCCTCGACGCCGGCTGGGATCTCGATGCCCCCGGCGTCACGCTCAACCGCTTCTGTGGGTCCGGCCAGCAGGCGGTGAACTTCGCTGCCAGCGGCGTGCGCGCAGGCTTCCAGGATCTCGTCGTCGCCGGTGGCGTCGAATCGATGTCGCGGCCGGCGCCGATGCACGTCGACGGTTTCACCGCGAACAACGCGCACCTGCGGGCCCAGTACGACATGGTGGGCCAGGGCATCTCGGCCGACCTGATCGCCACGGTGGAGGGCTTCAGCCGAGAGGAGTGCGATCGCCTCGGCGTCGACAGCCAAGACCGCGCAGCGGCGGCCATCAAGGACGGCCGCTTCGAACAGGCATTGATTCCGATCCACCACGACGACGGCACGCTGGCACTCGACCGCGACGAGTTCCCGAGGCCTGGCACCACGCTCGAAAGCCTGGCCCAACTAACACCGAGCTTCGAGGCGATGGGCGGCCACAAGCCTGAAGGCGCCGACCGTACCATCGATGAAACGGCGCTTCTCGCCTACCCGGACCAGGGCGAGATCCACCACGTCCACCATGCGGGCAACTCGTCGGGTGTCGTCGATGGCGCCTCCGCCGTTCTCGTCGCCTCGCCTGCCTACGCCAAGGCCCATGGCATGAAACCACGCGCCAAGGTGACGATGACCGCGGTCGCCGGCACCGAGCCCGTGATCATGCTGACGGCCCCGGGCCCGGCAGCCAAGAAGTGTCTCGAACGCGCGGGCATGAGCTTCGACGACATCGACCTGTTCGAAGTCAACGAGGCCTTCGCCGCCGTCGTATTGAAGTTCCTCAAGGACACCGACGTGCCCTGGGAAAAGTGCAACGTCAACGGCGGAGCGATGGCGTTAGGCCACCCAATCGGGGCCACTGGCGGCATGTTGATCGGGACGTTGCTCGACGAGCTCGAACGCCAGGACAAATCCACCGGCCTGGTGACGATGTGCACCGGCGGCGGCATGGGAACCGCAACCATCATCGAGCGCGTCTAGCCCGGACCGCTTCCACCGCCGTGTCTCTGCCCGAGTACCCGCTCTTCGTTCCGCGTGCCCCGTGGTTCGGCCCCGATCTCCAGACGCTTCGCAATCTGGTGCGCGGGCCCGCGCACGGCTCGGGCGCGACGGAGTACGACGCAACACTCGAGATCCCGGTCAGCGACGGGAGCTGCGATCGGTTGTTGGCGCGAGTGCTGCAGCCGAGCGAGGAGAATCGCGTCGCAAAGCGACCCCTCGCGGTGCTGGTGCACGGCCTCGGCGGAAGCGAGGACAGCGTCTATCTGAGAGTGAGCGCCCGGCACCTGCTGGCTCGCGGCATCCGCGTGGTCCTGCTCAACCTTCGCGGCGCGGGCCCCAGCCGCGCCCATTGCACCCAGCAGTACCACGCGGGACGAACCGGCGACTTCTATGATTTCGTCCGAGCGCTACCCGAGACCCTGACGGAGGAGGGCGTGGTCGCGATCGGTTACTCGCTAGGCGGTAACATGCTGCTGAAATACGCGGCGGAGTTCGGTGGCCTCCGCGGCGTGGCCTCGGTTTCCGCCCCCATCGATCTTCGCCAGGCCTCCTATCGCTTCCTCGACCCGCGCAATCGGATCTACCACGCCTACCTGCTGGCCGGGATGAAGCGCGAAGCGTTGGGGGAGGGTGCCATCGTGAGCGAAGAGGAACGCGGCATCCTGCCCGGGCTGACTTCGATCCTGGAGTTCGACGAACAGATCGTGGCACCGCGCGGCGGCTTCGCCGACGCCGATGACTACTACGCCCAGAATCACGCCCGTCAGTTCCTCGCTGGAATCCGGAACCCGGCGCTGATCATCCATGCCCAGAACGATCCCTGGATTCCAGCGGACGCCTACACCTCGTTCGATTGGAATTCGAACCCGGCGTTGACGCCGCTACTCCCGCGCTCCGGCGGTCATGTCGGCTTCCATGGCCGAGGCACCCGCGTTCCCTGGCACGACCAATGCATCGCCCGGTTCCTCGAAACGGTTTGAGTGCACGGGTTGGGTCGTGACAGGGCCTGTGCCAAAGTGGCGGGGTGAGCTTCTCGGTCCTCCAGACCCGCCTCAGCGAAGCGCGCGCGATCGCTCGTGTCGCCCCGCACTTGCTGCGCCTCCGGCCTGGATCCCGCTGGAACCTCGGACGCTTGCTGGAAGAGCGGGCGCGCCAGCACGGCGAACTCGATGCCGTGCTCTTCGAAGAGCAGCGCTACAGCTGGTCCGACGTGAACCGCGCCGTCGACCGGACCGCCCGGGCATTCCGTGAGCTGGGCATCGAACGGGGCGACGTCGTTGCCCTGGTGATGGACAACCGGCCGGAATTCCTGTTCGCCATTACCGCCCTGAACCGGCTGCGGGCAGCGGGGGCGCTGATCAACACGAACATCACCGGCACCGCGTTGGCCCATGCGATCCGGATCGCCGAACCCGTTGCGATCCTTGGCGGGCAGGAGCACCGCGAGAAGATCGAGGGCGTGCTGTCGGAACTCGATGTGCCACTCCGGAACCAGGTGTGGATCCAGGGCGAAGCGGGAAGCTGCGATGCGGGCGACTTCCTGTCCTTCGATGCGTGTCTGGCGGAGCAGTCCGACGAGCCGATTCCCGACCTTTCGCTGGCGAGCGCCGACGATCGGCTCGGTTTCATCTACACCTCGGGGACCACCGGGCTTCCCAAGGCCGCGATCCTGTCGAACAAGCGGGTGTTGGCTCCGGGTGCCGGCATGGGTCGCGGCATCTTCGAGATGGAACCCGGGGACGTCGTCTACCTGACGACGCCGCTCTACCACAGCGTGGGGATGTACATCGGCTGGAGTGGCACCCTGACCACGGGCGCCACCTTGGCGCTGCGCCGCCGCTTCTCGGCCTCGCGATTCTGGGACGACGTCCACCGGTTCGGCGCGACCATCTTCGTCTACATCGGGGAGCTATGCCGCTACCTGCTGAACCAACCCCGTCACCCGCACGAACGGGACCACGCCTTGCGAATCGCCGGTGGCAACGGCCTACGCCCGGACATCTGGGAAGCGTTCCAGGAACGTTTCGGAATCCCCTTGATCCGCGAGTACTATGGCGCCACCGAGGGAAACAGCGTGATCGTGAACATGGCGGGCCGCCCAGGAATGGTCGGCCGGATGATCGCGGGCGCACGGCTCCTGAACTGCGATCTGGAAACCGGCGAACCGATTCGGAACGAAACGGGCTATTGCGACGACGTCTCCGAGGGGGAGACCGGCCTGCTCGTCTCGCCGATCCACGCCGCGGCGCCCTTCGATGGTTATGCCGATGGAGCAGCGACGAAGAAGAAGATCCTCGAAGGCGTCTTCTCCAGCGGCGACCAGTATTTCAACACCGGCGACCTGCTGACCCTCCACGAGGACGGCTGGCTCTCCTTCGCCGATCGGGTCGGCGACACCTACCGATGGAAGGGCGAGAACGTCTCGACCAACGAGGTCGCCGAGATCCTGAACGGCGCACCCGGTGTCCTGGAGACCAACGTGTACGGTGTGGAGGTCCCGGGGGCCGACGGGCGTGCCGGCATGGCCAGCGTGAACTGTGGCCCTGATTTCGAGATCGACGCCTTTGCAGCTTTCGCATGCGCCAACCTGGCCGCCTATCAACGACCGATCTTCCTGCGTCTTCAGAAGGACATGCGCATCACGGTCACCTTGAAGCACCAGAAGGTCGACTACCGCCGGGAAGGTTACGACCCGGCACGGGTCTCGGACCCGCTCTACCTCCTCGATGGCGAACACTATCAGCCGCTCGATGCGGCCGTCTTCGCCAACCTGGAGGACGGCTCCCGCAAGATCCGCTGATCTTCGAGGCGGTCGATCGCGAGCCTCCGGGCAGCGGGCCATCCGAGCCGCGCGACTACCGCAGGCGGGCAGACCGGGCGCTGTGGACATAGCGGCTGAACGCACCGGAATTTCGCACTCGGAAGATCTCGATTTCCCGATAGCCCGCCCTCCGAAGCGCTGCAGAGATGTCCTTGCCCGCGACGAACACGGCGACCGGCGCCAGCGAGGCGGCGTTGTGCAACAGTTCGAAGATGGCCGCTTCGTCGAAGGGATGTCCTCTGCCGTAGGGCAGGTCCGCGATGAGCGCGTCGGCCTTTCGCGTCCAGAGGCGCGCATCGATCTGCTCGACCGGCGCGCTGTAGTTGAAGTGGGCCAGATTCTGATTGGCCATTCCCGTCATCCGTGGACTCCAGTCTGCGCCGTGCGCCTCGAGACCGAGCGCGCAGGCCTCCAACAGGATCGAACCGGTCCCACAACAGGGATTGAGAAGCGAGCCGGCGGTGGGAGCGACCAGATTGACCAGGCCACGAGCGAGCCTTGCGTCCAAGGTGCCGGTCGCGTGGCAAGGCTTGGCATCGTGCTCACGGTATCGACGCGTCGCCTCCATGGTGATTTCGCCGAACCAGAAGGTTCGAGGGCCAGCGAGCAGCAGGAACCGCTGCCGTGGATGATCGAGATTCGGCCGGCCCTCGATGGCGTCGGCGATCGCCACGGTCAAGCGACGGCTCGACGCCTGGCCTTCGCCCGACAGGGCAACGCTCTTGATATGGAAATCCGTCGCTCGGAAGCGAACTCGTCGCAACCAGCCGGTGAGTGCCTCGAAGCTCTCCGTCTCGATGATGCGCCGCGCGCCATACCGGACGTAGGCCGCCTGGGGGATCAGGTCGATCGAATCGCAAAACGCGCGCGCGTTCTCATCGGGTCTGGCTCCGGTCAGCCGTTGGCATTCGGCGGCGGCCAGCTCGTTGCCCTGGTCGTGGATGCTGACCGCCAGATACTTCGTCTTCATTGGAGCTACAGGACGGAGAAGGCGACCCAGATGAGGAACACGCCAAAACCGATGCCGAGGGCGCCCATGGCCCGGAGGGTGGTGGGATCCTCGAACGCCTCCAGGATCGACAGCGCGAACCGCCCCCAGGCGCCAGGCGCAATCACGATGCCGAGCCCGGCCACCGCCACGAACCAGCCGAGCAGCTCGAGATAGAACCTGGCCTGCCCGGGGTTCGGCTCGTGCGCCGTCACGATCAGGGCCACACCGAGCCCGATCACAAAAACACCCATGAGCCTCGTGCGACCGGTGTTCGAGAAGAGGCGTCGTTGGAGCGCGAGCGTAGCCTCGGGTGCGAACAGCAGGCCGCCGCGGCTCACGATGGACACGATGCCGAGCAGCGCGGTGACGATGGCGACGGGTTCCATGCGATTCTCCAATGCCAGAGGCCGGCCCCTACAGTCTGTTTCGAGATCCTGGATCCTGCAAACGACTCCAGCGAGTCCAGGGCCGAACGCCGACCCCCTTCGAGCAGAACGCTAGGGCCCGGCCAGGAGCGCGCCCTCGTTCCTGGCACTCGCCCGCCACTGGCGAACCTCGGAGTTCCAGCGCGCCTGCACCTGGAGGCGACTGCGATTGCGAGTCTCACGATCGAATTGCTGATGTCTTGCCGGGATCTCGATCCCTGCGATGTGCCCGGTCTCGCCCCGGGGCGATGAAAAGGGGCTCGGCAACGAGATCACCAGCATGGCCGTCTCGTTGGCGACGGACCGCGACGACCCCGTGGAACGCCTGAACGCGATCCACAAGAGTTCTGCCGTTCAGGACGGCAGCTTCGATCTGCTGACAGCCATCGGTGAGTGCATCTCGCCGGCGATGGCCTCGCTGATGGTCAAGAGTTCGGCGATGGCACCGACGGCGCTGCTACCGGCCAACTTCGTGGTCTCGAACGTGCGCTCGGCGCCGGTTCCCCTGTACCTGGCAGGCGCTCGCATCGAGACGATGATGCCGCTCTCCATCCTCCAGACCGGCCAGGGCCTGAACGTCACCGTGATCAGCTATTGCGACAAGATCGATGTGGGCGTCATCGTAGATCCCGAACTGATCGCCGACCCCCAGCACATCGTAGACGCCTTCGAGAACACGCTCCAAGAGCTGGAGTCCGCCGCCCAGGGCGTCCTCCACCGCGCAGCCTAGCCCGGAGCGGGGACGGACTCCTCAAGTTTCAAAGTTGCAAGTTTCCCTGTGGGGAAACTTGCAGCTTTGAAACTTGAGGAGTCCGTCCCCGCTCTTGCCGTTGCGGGAGCGGCGGGGAGAGCCAACACTGCCGGCTTCCTTCACGAGGTCGATCCGGTGCGAACGCTTGTCTTGCTGCCGCTGCTGTTTCTTCTGGCCTGCTCACGGGCCCTGCCCCCGGCCATCGACTATGCGGGGCCGACTGCGGAGTGGCGGGAGTTTGCCGGGACCAAGGGCGGCTCCCACTTCTCTCCGCTCACCCAGATCGACCGCGAGAACGTCGCGCACCTCGAGATCGCCTGGACCCACGTGAGTGGCGATTTTCACCCCGGCGCTGCGGATCATGCACCGACCTGGTTCCAGGCGACACCGCTCGTCGTCGATGGCACGCTCTACTACAACACGCCGTTCATGCGCGTCTTCGCGCTCGATCCGGAGACCGGGGAGGAGCGCTGGATGTTCGATCCGGAGCTACGCGATCGGTCGGTCGAAGGCCCCTACCCGTTGGCGGGACGTGGCGTCGCCTACTGGGAAGCGACCGCGCCCGACGCGAACGCGGTCTGCCAGCGGCGCATCCTCTACGGAACCCGCGATTCGGAGTTGATCGCCCTCGATGCCGATACCGGCCTGCCTTGCAGCGACTTCGGCGTGGACGGCCGCGTCGCCCTTCGCGAGGGCATGGGTAGCGACGCGCCTTCCTGGGAGTACTACCCGACCTCACCACCGTTGGTGTTGGGCGACATCGCCGTGATCGGGGCGCTCGTCGCCGACAACGTGCGCACGGACTCGCCGGCCGGCGTCGTGCGTGCCTTCGATGTGCGCAGCGGCGCCCAGGTCTGGGCGTGGGACCCGGTGCCTCCCGGATGGGAGGAGGATCCCATTGCCGGCGAGCTGTACGCGCGGGGTACCCCGAACGTCTGGTCCGTCCTTTCCGGCGACGAAGAGCGGGGCCTCGTCTTCGTCCCCACCGGCAACGCCTCGCCCGACGCCTACAGCGGCGACCGCCGCGGCCTCGATCACTACTCGTCCTCGACAGTGGCCCTCGACGCCGAGACCGGCGAGGTCGTCTGGCACTTCCAGTCCGTGCACCACGACGTCTGGGATTTCGATACGCCCGCTCAGCCCCAATTGATCCAGCTCCCCACGCTGGCCGGCGGACGAGCCGCCGTGGTCCAGCCCACCAAGATGGGCTTCCTCTTCGTACTCGACCGCGAGACCGGCGAGCCGCTGCACCCGGTCGAGGAGCGCGCCGTCCCGCAGGATGGCGTCGATGGCGAAGCCCTCTCGAAGACCCAACCATTCCCCACCATTCCGCCGCCACTGCACCCCGACGTCATCGAACCCTGGGGCTTCACGCCGATCGACAAGGCCATCTGCGAACGCGAGATCGCCAAGTACCGCTGGGACGGCTTCTACACACCACCGACCCAGGAGGGTTCGCTGCAGACGCCGCATAGCAGCGGCGGACCCAACTGGGGCGGGCTCGCGATCAACCCGGAGACCGGGGTCGCCATCTTCAATCAGACCGAACTCGCCATGGTCACCCAGCTGGTGCCGCGCAAGGAATTCGATCGGCTCGACCTGCGCAGCATCATCTACCCGAACGAGGCCTACGCCATGCGCGGCACACCCTATGGGTACAAGCGCTGGACATTCCTCTCCCAGTCCGGCTCGCCTTGCACCCCGCCTCCCTGGGGCACGCTCCAGGCCGTGAACCTGACAACCGGCGAACGGCTCTGGCGCGTGCCGCTCGGCAGCATGCAGGGCCTGGCGCCGTTCCCGATCTGGGCGATGTATGGCGACATCGGTGTCCCCAACTTCGGCGGAGGGCTTTCGACCGCTGGCGGCCTCCACTTCATCGGCGCCTCGACGGATCGCTACTTCCGGGCCTTCGATACCGAGACCGGCGAGGTGATCTGGAAGACCCGACTCACCTACGGCGCCCACGCAACGCCGATGTCCTACCGCCTCACGCCGGAATCGAAACAGTTCATCGTGGTGGCAGCCGGCGGAAACGTCCTTACGGAAATCGGCGACGGGCTGGTCGCTTTCGCGCTACCGGACTGAGCCTCGACTAGGAGAGCGCCACGCCCTCGACCGTGATGCGATGCATCAGCCGGCGCTCGCCCGGGTAGTCGTTCAGGGCGTAGTGCCAGGTCGCGCGGTTGTCCCAGAACGCGATCGAGCCCTTCTTCCACGTGAAGCGGTAGTGGAACTCGGGTTTCATGGCGTGGGCGTACAGGAAACCGAGAAGCGCCTTGGACTCTTCCGGATCCCACCCCTCGATCCCGATCGTGAAGCCGGGATTGACGTAGAGGAGCTTCCGGCCGGTATCGGGATGGCGAATCACGACCGGGTGCACCACGTCCTGGGTCGCCTGCTCCTGGTTTCCGAAGCGGTCGCTCATCGCGTCCGCGTACTTCGACTCGGTCCCGAAGATATGACGGCTCGAGTGAACCGCCCGCAGGGTCTCGAGGGTCGTCTTGAAGCCATCGGAGAGCGCGTCGTAGGCGGCGCCCATGCCGGCGAATAACGTGTCACCTCCGGTGGGAGGGACTTGGCGCGCCATCAGGATCGACCCCATGGCGGGGGCGTCGTCGTAGGAGTGATCCGTGTGCCAGCCACCGCCGATGTTCGCCGAATGCTCCGGCTCCTTCAGGACCAGCGCGATGCGCGGATGGCCCTCGACCGGCGTGAAGAAGCGGTTCACGTTGATCTCACCCCAGCGTTCGGCGAAGGCCTCATGCTGCTCGGGCGAGAGCTCCTGTCCATGAAAGAAGATCACACCGTGCTCGAGGTAGGCGGCGCGAATCCGCTCGAACTGCGCGTCCGTCAGCCGGTTGAGGTCGACGCCTTCGATCTCGGCACCGAGCGCGTCGGAAACCGGCCGTACCTGGGGTTCACTCATTTCTTGCCTCCGTTCCCGGGGCCGACAGGCGGCCACCGGCGGGCTGCGAGGAGAGGTAACCCCTTCGCCGGCGATATGCACCCGGCCTGCCCAGAACGGCCCTGGTCTGAGCGGCCGGCGTTTTGGCGGAATCGGCCAATCCATCGGCGCCGACGGCACGTCCAGGAGGCGGCTGGGAGGGAGTCGCAGGATGCCCGGCACGTGCCACACTGTCCGACTCGCAGTGAGGAAACGACAGCAGCATGGGCGGTGCAGCGGAAATCGAAGGCGTCGATCTCGAACGCCTCAGCACCTGGATGGACCAGGAAGGGCTTCCCGGCGGCGCGATCGAGAACCCCCAGGTCCTGGCCGGTGGCACCCAGAACATCCTGCTTCGCTTCGACCGCGGCGGCCGCAGCTACGTGTTGCGGCGTCCGCCGCCTCACAAGCGCAAGAACAGCGACGAGACCATGCGCCGCGAAGCGCGCGTCCTGCGAGCGGTCGCGGGTTCAGAGGTACCGCACCCGGGCTTCATCGCCGGCTGCGAGACGACCGAGACGCTGGGCGCAGCCTTCTACCTGATGGAACCGATCGAGGGCTTCAATCCTTCGACCGGGCTCCCGGAACTCCATCAGGGCAGCGACGGCATTCGCCACGAGATGGGTCTGCGAATGGCCCAGGCGATCTCGATCCTCGGCGAGCTCGACTACCTGGCGATCGGACTCGAAGGTTTCGGCAAGCCCGACGGCTACCTGGAGCGGCAGGTTCCGCGCTGGATCAGTCAGTTGGAGAGCTATTCGGCACTCGAGGGATACCCGGGGCCCGAGATTCCGGAGCTCGATGCCGTCTCGAGATGGCTCGAAGACAATCGCCCCACGGACTTCCGTGCCGGTGTCATTCATGGCGATTTCCACGCCGCCAACGTGATGTTCGCGCCGGATGGGCCGGACCTCGCGGCCCTGGTGGATTGGGAACTCTCGACGGTGGGCGATCCGCTGCTCGACCTCGGGTGGTTGCTCGCCACCTCTCCTGATGCGGAGGGGCGGGGTGTCGGCCCGGCGGCGTGGCCGAATTTCCCGCAGCACGACGCGTTGTTGGATCGTTATGCGGAGAGATCGACACGCGACCTGTCCGCGATTCGCTGGTACGAGGTGCTGGCCTGCTTCAAGCTCGGCATCATCCTCGAGGGAACGCACGCCCGCGCGTTCGCCGGAAAGGCGCCGAAAGCCACCGGCGACCTGCTCCATGCAACGACCCTGGGACTGTTTCGACGAGCAGGCGGGAGACTCGGCTGAAGCGTGGCGACACCTCAGCCACCGGCCGGCGTCGGCGCGACTGCGCGAGAGCCGGGCTCCCCTCGATCGCGGCGAGCCCGGCTTCGTTCAGTCGGTCGTCTTGCGTAGTGCGCGCGTCACGCGGCGCCGCAGCACCGGGATCACTTCAGCTTCGAACCAATCGTTGATACGGAGCCAACGATTGTTGCGCGGGCTCGGATGCGGAAGTGGCAGGACGGCGCTGCCGTAGCCTCGCCAGTTACGTACGACCTCGGTAACGCCGCTGCCCGCGCTTTCAGGGAACCAACGCGCCTGGGCATAGGCGCCGATCACCAGGGTCAACTGAAGCTGACCCAGTTGTGCGTAGAGCCGATCGTGCCAGGTCTGGGCGCAGCGCGGAGGCGGCGGCAGATCGCCCCCGTTTCCGGTACCCGGGAAGCAGAAACCCATCGGCAGGAACGCGATCCGCGATGCGTCGTAGAAGACCTCACGGTCGAGGCGCATCCAATCGCGCAGTCGGTCACCGCTCGGATCGTCGAATGGCACACCGGATTCGTGGACCCGACGGCCGGGCGCCTGGCCAACGATCAGGATGCGGGCGGTCCGACTCGCAACGAGGACCGGCCTCGGCTCGAGAATGTCCTCGCACAGCCTGCAGGCGCGCACCGTCTCGAGCAAAGCGGGGAGAGATTCCATCGAAGTTCCTAGGATGCCGCAACGTTCGGATGGCCGGTTCCGATCGGCCGACTTGATGCGGTCGGGGATACTAGCCGCCGTGGGCCGGTAGGTTATGTCTCGGAGAGCGCTTTCAATCCGGCGTTCCGTGAGGTTCACTGGTTGCCACCGGGTGCGTTCGGGGGAGCCGAGAAAGCTGCCCTCCCCACGGCGTAACGCGCCGAACCCCACGCTCGTACCCGGTTCATCGTCCGAAACCCCGGAGTTCCGATGCATCGCTTCTCGATATGGCCGATCGCCCTGCTCTTGCTGGGCAGCACCGCGCCGGCCCTGGCCGTGGCACCCGAAGCGTGGGAGCAATGGGACCGTTCGGATCCGAAGGCGACGCTCGAGGTCGAACACGCGGCATGGAGTGATCTGCTTGGGCGCTACGTGCGGCCGCACCGCGACGGCGTCAACCGCATGGCCTACGGCGAGTTCACCCGCGAAGATCGGGCTGCACTCGCTTCGTACCTGGAGCAACTGTCGGGAACCTGCGTGACGTGCCTTCGCAAGCCCGAGCAGCGTGCCTTCTGGATCAATCTCTACAATGCGCTCACGATCGATGTGATCCTGGATCACTACCCGGTCTCGACGATTCGCGACATCGACATCTCGCCCAGACTCTTCAGCCAAGGGCCCTGGGGCAAGAAACTGCTGCGCATCGAGGGCATCGAAGTGAGCCTCGACGACATCGAGCACCGCATCCTGCGGCCGCTCTGGCACGACCCACGCACGCACTATGCCGTGAACTGCGCTTCGATCGGTTGCCCGAACCTGATACCCGAAGCCTTCACCGCGGAGAACATGGAGAGACTCCTCGACGCCGGCGCCCGCGCCTACGTCAACCATCCGCGCGGCGCCAGGGTCGAGGGCGGCGATCTCGTCGTCTCGAGTATCTACGACTGGTTCGCGGTCGATTTCGGTGGTTCCGATGCGGGCGTGATTCGCCACCTGAAACGCTATGCAGACCCCGAGTTGTCTCGAAAGCTGGCGGGCATCGACGCCATCGATGGCGACGACTACGACTGGTCGCTCAATGACGTGCCCCGCTGAACCTCAACTGGAGCAGTCCATGAACGCGTCGGAGTACGAACGATTCGTGAAGCAGAACTTTCGCACGATCTACGAATGGTGCTCGACCCAGATGAACGACGAACCGCAGGCTGCCGTCGTGGCCCAGAAGATCGTCCTCGATCTCTATCGGACGGGAAGCGCCGGCGTCGCCCGAAGTTCGCAACCCGCTTGAGCTCATTGCTCGCCGCGCTGAGCTCTCCGGTTCATCCAGACACGAAGGCCGCGCTGGCGACGGCCTGGTCCGATCTGCCGCCGTCGTTGCGTTCGCCGCGTCAGTTCCTCGGGCGCCAGTACGTGGGCTGCGGTGCGACGATCGGGGCGATGCCGCGCTGCGACTTCGCCTGTCGTGGTTGCTACCTCGGCAAAGATGCGAATCGCGTCCCCGCCCTGCCGCTCACGAACATCCTGGACCAGATCGACCAGATCCGCGGTTGGCTAGGCGAAGGTGGAAACCTGCAGTTGACCGACGGCGAGGTGACGCTTCGGGACCCGGAAGAACTCGTCGCGATCGCCAGGCATGCCCGCGACGTGGGCCTGGTGCCGATGGTCATGACGCACGGCGAGACCTTTCGCCGGGAACCCGAGCTGCTCGCGCGCCTCGTTCGTGAGGCGGGGCTCCGCGAGGTCTCGATCCATATCGACTCGACGCAACGCGGCCGACGGGACCCTCGCTTTCGTCATGCGAAGACCGAGCGTGAATTGACGCCGCTACGCGAGGAGTTCTCCGACCTGATCGAACGAACCCGGCTCGATACCGGGCAGCCGCTTCAAGCTGCTTCCACGGTGACGGTAACCCGCGACAACCTGGGTGAGATCCCGGGCATCGTCCGCTGGTTCGTCGAGAACGCCGGCGGCTTCAAGATGGTGAGCTTTCAACCCGTAGCCCCGGTCGGTCGCACCGAGCAGGGCGTCACGGCGCCGGTGACGATGGAGGAATTGTGGGCCGCGATCTCCGCCGGACTCTCCGCGAGCGATCCCGTCGAGCGGCATCACGGCTGGATGGGCCACCCCGATTGCAGTCGCTTCGTCCAGGGGTTGGCGATCCAGGGCGGGGCAGCAGCGGAGTTCGTTCCGCTCTGGGATCCCGAGGATCGCCGTGATGTCGCGTTCCTGCGCGATCTCCTCGACGCCTTCGGCGGTGCGACCCTGCGCCTCGATCGGCCGCTGCGCCGGGCGCTGCGCGTCCTGGCGTTGGCGCTCAGGCATCCGATCCTGGTCGCGGTTCGTGTTCCCGCCTGGGCGTTTCGAGGGCTGATGCGGGCTGGAGTGCCGATCGCACAGCTGATCGCGGCTCTCGTCTCCGGTCGTCGTCGGGTTCGCTACCTCAACATCGTCAGCCACCACTTCATGGGCGAAGCCGAGCTAGCCACGGAAAAGGGAACCGAGCGACTGGCGAACTGCGCCTTTCGCGTGCCGATCGACGGCGAGCTCGTGTCGATGTGTCAGGTGAACTCCACCGGAATCCGGGAGCAGGTCTACGCCGCCGTCGACTCGGTCGCATGAAGCCTCTTGCCGCGCTCTTCGGGTTGTTGGCCCTTGTCGGAAACGGTTGTGCCGCGGTTCAGCCGCCGGAGCTGCCAGAGGGAGACGCCGTGTCGCGCTTCACCCATGACGATTGGAACGCGTTCCTCGATCGCCACGTCGATGACCAGGGTCGGATCGAATACGCCGCCGCACGAAACGATCGTGACGACCTCGTGCGCTACATCAGCGCCCTCGCGCAGCAGAGTCCGGACGCCGCGCCGGAACGGTTCGCGACGGAGTCGGACCGCCTGGCGTATTGGATCAACGCGTACAACGCCTCCACGGTCTCGCTGGTACTCGACCGCTATCCGGTGCGATCGGTGCAAGAGATCCAGACGCCGTTCACGCGGCTCCTGCAGCCGATTCTCCCGAACGGGGCCGGTTTCTTCTTCTTCCACCGAATCCAACTGGGAGGCGCCAGCACATCCCTCTACTACCTGGAGAACAGCGTCATCCGAGGCCGGTTCGACGAACCGCGCGTCCACTTCGCATTGAACTGCGCCTCGAACAGCTGCCCGCGGCTGCCGCGTGCGGCGTTCCGCGGGGATTCCCTCGAGAGCGACCTCGCCCGGGAGACCCGACGCTTCCTGGCGGAGGAGCGCAATGTCAGCGTGGACCCCGCTCAGGGTGTCGTCACCTTGTCCTCGATCTTCGACTGGTATGCGGCCGACTTCACCAGCTGGATGAAGCGTCACGCTCCGGACGAGCCGGCGACACTTCTTGGCTGGATCCGCCACCACGCCGAAGGCGAGCAGCGCCAGGCCCTGCACGATTGCGGTCAGTGTCGGGTGGCCTTCGTTCCCTACGACTGGGGTCTCAACGACCAGGCGCAGTGAGCAGCCCGGGGCGTCGGTCGCAGTGACGCGTGGCTTGTTGATAGGCGAAAGCCAGCTCCAATACGCCGCGTTCGTCCCGGTGCCGTCCAACGATCTGTACGCCGACGGGCAACCCGTCCGCGCTGAAACCGCAGGGAACCGAGATCGCGGGATGGCCCGTCGCGGACACCCGATAGGCCGACTTCATCCAATCGATGTAGCTCTCCATCGCGACCCCGGCGATCTCGGTCGGATACTCGGTCTCGAGATCGAAGGGGAGCACCTGGTTGACCGGCAGGATCAGGAACTCGTAGACCTCCATGAAAGCGTGGAGACGCTGGAAGAGCGCCGTGCGCAGCGCTTCCGCACGGCTCACATCGGCGCCGGAGAGTTCGCGGCCGCGGGCCACGTTCCAGCGGATCGTCTCCTTCACCTCGGCAAGGCGGTCTTCCGGGAGCGACGCAAAACCGTGGGCGCTCGAGAATGCGCGCAGCGTCTCGAATGATTCGTCGGCCCCGCTCCAATCGAAGCCCGCCGCTTCGACCTGACATCCGACGGACGAGAAGCCTGCGAGGCCAGCCTCGAGAACGGCGGCGACGCTTGGGTCCATGGGCAAGCCGCCGACGTCAGGATCGAAGGCGATGCGCGTGCGGCTGAAATCGCGTTCGAGAGAACCCGCGAAGACACTGCCAGGAACATCGATCGAGAGCGGCGTTCGGGAATCCGGGCCGGCCATCGCCGATAACAGAAGGGCTGTGTCCTCGACGGTTCGCGCCATCGGCCCGAGCACCGCCAGGGATTCGAAGCCCAGCGGCGCCGGATGGTTCGTCACCCGGCCCGGGGCCGGACGCAACCCGACCACGTTGTTGAAGTTCGCGGGGTTTCGGAGCGAGCCGCCCATGTCGCTGCCGTCCGCGATCGGAATCATTCCAGTGGCCAACGCCACCGCGGCGCCACCACTGCTCCCGCCACAGGTCTTCGACGGATCCCATGGGTTCCGCGTTGCGCCGAAGACGGGATTGAAGGTGTGCGAGCCGGCGCCGAACTCGGGCGTATTCGTCTTTCCGATCGTGATCGCTCCGGCCGCACGTAGCCGCGTCACGATGGCATCGTCGGCCTCTGGAACATGCTCGGCGAGCAGCGCTGACCCCGAGGTGCTTCGAATTCCCGCCGTCCGCACGAGGTCCTTGTGGGCGATCGGCAAACCGTGGAGGGGACCCAGCGGTTCTCCGCGCGCCTGTCGCTCGTCGGCTTCGGCGGCCCACGCCATCGCACGCTCGGGAACCAACGTGACGATCGCGTTGAGCGCCGGATTGACCGCATCGATCCGATCGAGATGGGCCTCGAGCAGCGTGCGCGCCGACAACTCGCCGCCGCGCACGCGCGCGGCCAGCTCCACTGCCGTTCGGTCGCAGAGTTCGGTGTCCGCCATCTCGCCTCCTCGTCGAACTCTCGCGAGCGTGCCACTCCTGGCTGCCGCCCGCTCGCCCGCTGTAGGCTCCCTTCATGCCGATCATCACGCTCGAAGACACGTTGGCCTGCCTCGAGATCGAGGAGCTCGGCGACGACGTCTACACCGCGCCCAACATTCCGATGCCCTACTACCGGATCTTCGGCGGCCAATTGCTGGCCCAGTGCATCGCGGTCGCTGCTCACACGGCGCCCGACAAGTCCGTGAAATCCCTTCACACGACCTTTCCTCGTGAGGGCGATCTCGCGAAGCCCGTGCGCTTCCGCCTGGAGCGGTTGCAGGAAGGCCGCACCTTCGCAGGGCGATCGATCATCGGCGAGCAGGATGGCCGCGCCATCGTGGCCGCCATCGTGATGCTCCACACCGAGGAAGAAGGCCTCGAGTACCAGTGCGCGGCGCCCGATCTGGGCCATGCGGAGGATGCCGTCCCGGAAGATCTCACGATGATTCCCTGGGCGACCCGGATCGTGGGCGGTGTCGATCTGAATGCCCGCGACAGAGGGCCCGCCGACTTCGCGTTCTGGATGCGTGCCGAAGCGTTGCCGCCGAAGCCCGCCGTACATCAGGCACTGTTCGCCCACGCTACGGACCTGACCCTCATCGGCACATCGTTGCGACCCCACGAAGGCGTCGGCCAAGCGGATTCGCCGGAGAAGATCCACACGGCCGTCACGACGCACACGATCTGGTTCCACCGAAGCCTTGCGCTGGACGACTGGCTGCTGGTCTCGCAGACCAGCCCGATCACGTCCGGCGCGCGAGGCTTCGCTCAGGGCCACGCCTTCGATGGCGAGCGGAAGCTCGTGGCGTCCTTCGCCCAGGAGAGCATGATCCGGCCGATCTCAAAAAGTTAGGCGGCGGTGCGTATGCGCTCAGCCGGTGGCGCCGGCCGACTCGAAGAGCGCGCGTGCGGCACGATCGATCGCGCGCCGGGCTTGCGTCGGACTCAGGCCCTGGTCGGTGCGAAGACGGTCCCAGGCCTCGAACGAGAACAGCAACTCGACCGCGGCGCCGAGCGCTTGCGGCAAGCGGCGTAACTCCGGGAACGCGGTCCGCAGGTTCTCACGCAATTCGACTACGGACGCTTCGTGCTCGAGCTGTACGAACTCGAAGCGCCCTCGCATCCGGTTCGAAACGCGCTGGAATGGCGCGAAGCGTTCGAAGACTTCGCTGCGCAGCCGCGCCATGATCGCGATCCGCTCGACCAGCGTTCCCTGATAGGCCGCCTCGAGCAGCCGAGGTCGGACTTCCGAACCGACCCGCTGGGAAACTTCCGCGTTCAGACTCGCCATATCTTGGAAATGCCGAAACACGGTGCGCGGCTGCACCCCGGCGCGCTCCGCGACCTGCCGCGCCGTGGGCTGCCCCGTGTCTTCCAGGATCAGCTGGTAGATCGCCTCGACGATCGCAGCGCGATTCCGCTTTCCGCGCAGGACCCGACCATCGGCCCGGTCGAACGGCGTCTTGGCGCGGGCGGAACTCATCGATACCTCGGGGAACGGAGCGGATCCGGAAGCTACATCAAGTGTCGCCACTCATGACACTACCGGCGCCGTGGCGAGGCGTATCCAACGCAGGCTGGTCGGAGCCGCTCTGTGATAGCGTGGCTCCCATCACCCCGAGGAGAATCCGATGAGTGGAACGATTCTGGCTTGGATCGCGTTCGGTATCATCGTCGGCGCCTCCACCCTCTGGTTCCGAGCGATGCAGCAGGTCCGAATTCCTGCGGACCGCACCGCGTACCTCCTCGCTTGGGCCGGCGGCGCTCTGCTCGGCGTCGTGGCCATCATCAACGAGCCCACCGGGCTCGGCCTGATCCTGGGCCCGCTCGCCGTCATCGCCGGCGGGTTCTTCACCTTCACGTTCTTGATCAGTCGCCAGGTGGTCGCCGAGAACGCGGTGTCGGTTGGCGACGGGCTGCCCGACTTCAGCGCGCCGGACGAGCACGGCGGGACCTTCGAAAGGGAGAGCCTGAGCGGGCACCCCGTCCTGATCAAGTTCTTCCGCGGCCACTGGTGACCGTACTGTGTCGCCGAGTTGCGGCGATGGGAAGAACTACGACCGGAATTCGATGCGCGCGGCGTCAAGATCATCACCGTCAGCACGGATACCGTGCCCGAGCTCCAGGCCGGTCGGCCCAAGCACCGGCTCGGTGCAACGATGCTCTCGGACCGGGAACTTGCCGTCACCGATCGCTTCGGCCTGCGCAATCAGGGGCGCCACTCCGGGCTTCCCGGTGGCGCCAAGGCCCTGCCGGTTCCCACCTCGATCCTGGCAGACAGCGAGGGCAAGGTCGTCTGGATGGACCAGTCCGAGAACTATCAACGGCGCTCGGATCCGGACTTCGTCCTAGGTGCCCTGCGCTCACACCTCGACTGACCCGCCGCACTAGTTCTCCGGCTTGGCATCCTTGTCGACGGCTCCGAAGCCGGCGTCGCTCGCGATCAAGGCGACCATGCGGCGGAGCGTTTCGAGTTGACCCTCGACGTCACCGGGGCGGCCCACCGTGGCGCCGATATTCAACCGGCGAATCAACTGCCGCGGCGGCCGCGCCGCACTCGATAGCGGAGGCATGACCGAGACGAGAGCTGTGGGAATTCCGGCCGCTTCGAGGCCGCGTGCGATCAGACTCACGGTCTGATGGCAGACGGGTCACGAAGGCACCAATAGCGCCGCATCCACCGAATCGGCTTCGAAGCGTGCCACCAACTCCGGGATCGTGTTTCGCAGCAACGGCCCTACGTTAGGCGCCAGCCCCATCAGCACCTGCGTCTCATTGGAGACCGAGCCGATCTCGCCAGCAGCAACCAGTTCGTTCAGTCGGTCGAGGGGAAGATTGACGTTGAGGTCTTCCTCAGCGAAGCGGTGGTCGTAGCCCGGATGGTCGATGCGCAGTTTGGTGCGATCGACATCGAGTGGAATCGAGTGGATGATCGGGGCGTCATCGCTGAAGTTCGGCGCAGGCACGAACGGCTCCTGCTCGCCTTTGATCGCGTAGCCGCCGGTCGTGACGAGGCCGAAGCGTGCTTCGCTGACAGGTTTGTCGAGCTGCGCGATCGGGTCGCCCTCGGTCGTGAACCAGGGGTAGACGGCGAACGCTTCCTTGGCCTTCCCGCCCTTGAAAAGCGGCATGGAGTTTTCGATCCACGCCTTGAATTTCGGTTGCCAGGCGTCGAGGCTGCTGAGGTCGCTCATCCGGGTTCCTCCGTTTCGGCATGTTGTCACGTCGGAGGCGTGGACCGCAAGGTGCCCGGCGCCCTACCCTGTGCGGCCCAGGAGGAAACCATGGATCTCGGACTCAGCGGCAAGGGCGTCATCATCACCGGCGGCAGCAAGGGCATCGGCCGAGCCAGCGCGCTCGCCTTCGCCGACGAGGGCGCCAACCTCGCGATCTGCGCCCGTTCTCCAGAGGCGTTGGAAGCGACGGCGAAGGAGATCGAGAGCCGCGGTGTCCGCGTGCATGCGGCGGTCTGCGACGTTTCGGACAAGGCGGCGCTCGAGGGCTTCCTCGACGACGCCAAGGGAGCCCTCGGCGAGATCCACGTGCTCGTAAACAATGCGTCGGGCTTCGGCGTGAGCGACGACGAAGCCGGCTGGAAGCTCGGTTTCGATGTCGACATGATGGCCTCGGTTCGAGCCACCTGGAAGGTCACCCCGTGGCTCGCGGAAGCCGGCGGCGGTGCCGTGATCCACATCGCCTCGACGTCGGGCCTGGAAGCGGGTTCACCTCCGGCCTACGCAGCGGTGAAGGCGGCGTTGATCAGCTACTCGAAGACGCAGGCCATCAACCTCGCGCCGCAGAACATCCGCGTGAACACGATCGCGCCCGGCTCCATCGAGTTCCCGGGCGGGATGTGGGAGACGATCAAACAGGTCAACGAACCGGCCTACGAGGCGATCCGCACCTCGATCCCGTTCGGTCGGCTCGGCAACGCCGAAGAAGTCGCTGCGGCTGTGGTGTTCGTCGCTTCGGCGCCGGCAAGCTGGATCACGGGCGTCACGCTCTCGGTCGATGGCGGCCAGCACAAGGGCAATCTCTAGACGTGCCCGACTCCGCGGCACGGACCGACGTGATCGTCGTCGGCAGCTATGTCCAGGACCTGACGTTCTACGCTGCCGAGTTTCCGGCGCCGGGTGAATCCCGAATCGGACGCTTCGCGACCGGGCCCGGCGGCAAGGGCTTCAATCAAGCCGTCGCCTGCCATCGCTTGGGGGTCGAGACATTCTTTCTCGGCGCCGTGGGCGACGACGTCTTCGCCGACGGCGTTCGAGCCTTCGCGGCTAGCGAACGGCTTCCCGCTTCCTTCGTCGAGCACGCTGGGCTTGCGACGGGAGCCGCTTCCGTCGTCGTGAACGCGCGCGCCGAGAACATGATCGTGGTAGCACTCGGCGCCAACGAAGCGCTTCGCGAGAGCGATGTCAGCGCCGAGGGAGCGCGCTTCGCCGACACCTGCGTGGTCTTGTGCCAGGTCGAATCGAATCTGGCAGCCACCGCCCGCGCGCTCGAGCTGGGCCGCCGCAACGGCGCGATCACGATGCTGAACCCCGCGCCGATCAACGAACGGCTCACGAGCTCGCTGCTCGAGCAGACTGACATCCTCGTACCCAACGAAACCGAGTTCGCATTCCTGATGGATCACCTCTTCGGACGACGCCTCGACGCCGCCTACTGGACACTTCCCGGCGCCGAGCTTCACGAAATCTGCGGTCGGGTCGGCGTCCCGACGGTCGTGATCACGCTAGGCGACAAGGGCTGCTTCGTGTCCCACCATCGAACCGGCTCACCTCACCGGTACCTGGATACCAGCGCGTCGCCGTGGATCGCCTTGCCAGCGGCCGACGTCAGCCCGATCGATACCACCGGCGCCGGCGACGCTTTCAACGGTGGCCTCGCCGCGGGTCTCGTCCACCATGGCGACGACATCACCGCCGCCGCCACCTACGCCAACCAGGTTGCGGGTCTATCCACCACCCGAGCCGGTACTGCACCGGCCATGCCCACCGCCGCGGAGGTCCGCAGCTTCGCAGCCGGGGCCTAACCCGGGATGCGCTCTGCGCGCAGCCTTGCGCGGCGGACCTTGCCAGCGTCGTCACGAATCGGCTCGCCCACGAACTCGAAGCTGCGGGGGATCTTGTAGCGGACGAGCTCGCGATCCAGATGGGTACGAAGCGCCTCTTCCACCGACGCATCGGCTTCGACGATGGCATGGAGGCGTTGGCCGAGATCGTCGTCGGGGAGGCCGATTACGCAGCTTCCGCCCACCGTCGGAAAACCATCGATCGCGGACTCCACCTCGGCGGGATAGACGTTCTCGCCACCGGTGACGACCATGTCGGTGCGGCGGTCTACCAGGTAGAGGTAGCCGTCCGCGTCTACCGAGCCCATGTCGCCCAGGGTTTCCCAGCCGTCTGCGGTCGATTTCGCATCGGCTCCGACATAACGATAGGTAGAGCCCTGGCCGCCCGGGGGAAGGAAGAAGACCTCGCCGACGCTCCCGGCCGGTAGTTCCACTCCGTCCTCGCCCAGGATTCGAACCAGACGACCTCCCGTGGGCTTGCCTACCGAGCCGGGTCGGTCGAGCCACTCCCGGCCGGAGATCATCGTGCCACCGATGCGCTCGGTGCCCCCGTAGACCTCGAACATCCGATCGGGACCGATCCATTCGATCCACGCCCGCATCAGCCAATCCGCACAGGCGGCACCGCTCGAAACGACACGACGCAACGAGGAAAGCGCGTACTGAGAGCGCACCTCGGGCGCTAGCCGCCAGATGCGATGCAACATCGTCGGCACCAGGTTCACCCAGGCCACGGCGTACCTGTCGATCAGGCGCAGTGCCTCTTCAGGGTCGAAGCGACTCATCAGCACGACGAGACCACCGCGGAGCAGGGATTCGCGTGAATTCAGGAAGGGGCCCGTGTGGAAGAGCGGCCCAGGAATCAGGACCGCTCCGCCCTCTTCGAGACCGTAGTGCGGAGCATCGGGGTCGAACGAAGCCGGGTTCGCATCGACGATCAGCTTCGGCCGCCCGGTGCTGCCCCCAGACGCGATCGCCTGACAATGGGGCGAGATCCGATCTTCGACTGCTGCGTCGGACTCTTCGGCAGGCGCAAGGGACGCCTCCGTCTCCGTGATGCGATCGGGGTAGCGCCCATCCGGAACCCCGATCACGATTCGCGGATCTGCGAGGTCCACGATCTCGCGCTGCTCCTTCTCGGGCAGTCGGGAAGAGAGCGGCACCGGAACCGCACCCAACTTCCAGACGGCCAGGACGCATTCGATGAAGGGCACGCCGTTCGGCAGCGCGATGGCAACGCGATCGCCCACGCTGACACCCTGGGCCTGCCAGGACCGTGCTCGGCGATTCGCGGCCGACTCGAGCTCGGCCCTTGTCGCGCTGGCTGCGTCGCAAACGACGGCGATGGCATCAGGCTTCTCCTGCACCAGGCGCCGGAAAGCCTCGGAATAAGAAAGGACGGGCACCAGGTACTGCTCCCGGCCTAACGACCGCGGTAGCTCGGCCTGCGATCTTCTTCGCGCGCCGCCTTGAGTTCGGCGTAGTCCTCGGAAGCGAACACCAGGGTCTGGGTGGTTCCCTCTTCGCGAATCGAATCCTTGACCACGGCGTTGGCGAGTAGTCCCATGTTGCGTCGCGCCATCTTGACCGTGAACGCAGGTGCCCCGGCAATCGTCTCGGCGATCTCCCTGGCGGTGGCCTCGAGCTCGTCTTCGGAAACCACCCGGGAGACGATGCCGTGGCGCAGCGCTTCCTCTGCGTCCATCACACGACCGGTGAGCACGAGATCCATCGTCACGCCGTGCCCCACCATCTGGAAGAGCCGCGCCATTCCGCCGGTGTCGGTGAGGACGCCGTGCTTCACTTCGGGGAGCATGAAGCGCGTGCCTTCGGCGCACACACGAAGATCCGCCACCAACGAGCGTTCGAAGGAACCGCCGATCACCCAGCCCTTGAGTGCGCACACGATCGGGCAATGCAGATCGAGCGAGGCGGCAAAGGCCTGCTGGCCGCGCTCGATGAACGAGAGGTTGTCGATGTCCTCGGTTCGGACCCCGAGCTGACTGACATCGCGGCCCGACGACCAGCTCTTGCCGTTCGCACGCCAGATCACGCAGCGCACGTCGGGTCGGCCCTTGAGCTCGGCGATGGCTTCGAACAGACCCGTGTCCATCTCGTCGTTCGCGGCGTTGTGCTTGTCCGGACGATTGTTCGTCAGGATCGCGATTGGGCCATCGTATTCGAGGGTGATCAGGTCCGTCGACACCGGCGTTCCTCCATGGAGTCGGCCCGGAATCCTAGCGAAGGCCACTATTGACACTCCCTGAGTCACTATTCTAACGTGCCGATTCGGCCAAGGAGTCCCGCCATGACCATCGAACGCGACGCCCTGGGGTTCGACGCTCCGGCTCCGCTCGGACATCCAGGCCGTGCGGGCCTCCCGACAGGTGCGCCGACGGGACCCGAGGTCGGTTCCGTTGTTCCCGACTTCGAGCTTCCGGACGCCTTCGGTCGCGCGGTGCACTTCGAACAGCATCGCGCCGGTGCGAAAGCCGTGGTCCTGTTCTTCCGCTCCGTCGTCTGGTGACCGCCTTGTTGGACGCAGCTCGGTGAGCTGCGCGATGCCTACGCGAAGTTCGAGGCCTCCGGCGTCAAGCTCTACGCGATTTCCTACGACGATCCCGCAGCGCTTCGAGCGTTCAGCGAGAAGCAGGCCATTCCCTTTCCATTGCTCTCCGACGTCGACTCTCAGGTGATCGAGGCCTACGGGATCCTGAACACCAGCATCAGCAAGGACGACGCGATGCTGTGGGGCATCCCGTACCCGGGCTCCTTCGTCGTGGATGAAGCCGGCATCGTCGTGGCCAAGTTCTTCCATGACACCTACAAGAAACGCGACAGCCCGGAGATCCTGATCGGCGCGGCACTCGGCGAGATCCTGATCTCGGACGATGCGCCTAGCGTGGCCGGCGGCGACGACGAGGTCCGCATCACCGCCAGCGTGCAGGGCGGCAAGGGCACGATCCGGCAGGGCATCTACCGCCACCTGGTCGTGCACTTCGAGTTGGGCGACGGTCTCCACATCTACGGCGAACCGGTTCCGGAGGGCATGATCCCGACCACGATCACGGTGAACGGGCCTCCCGGCTTCATCACCGAAGATCCGATCCTTCCGCCGACTTCACCGCTGCGGCTAGAGGGCCTCGACGTCGAGCTTCCGGTCTGGAGCGGCAGCGTGGATATGGTGATTCCCTTCTACGCCAGCGGCGAACTCGCCAGCGAGGTGCGGCCCCTCGATATGGCCTCGGCGCGCATCGAGATCGACGTGCGATACCAGGCCTGCGATGACAGCGCTTGCCTGCTGCCCAAGACCGAGAAGCTGGCGCTCGATCTGGCGCTCGATGTCGTCGACACTCCAGCGCTTTCGATGCACAAGGGGCACGGTCAGCGAGAGGGCAACTACAGCGGAACGCCGCACCTGCTGCGATTGTTCGCGCGCAAGGCGCGCAAGCACCCGCTCGGGCTACCCAGGTTCATCCTCAAGACCCTTCGGCTGGAGCGCGAGGCGAAGAAGCGGGCTCGGGAGTCGGCATCGCGCTAGCGCCTTCGGCCGTTGCCTAGCGAGGCGCTGCACAGGCGACCCTGCGAGCTTTCCGGGCCGAGGCGCGGAGGAACTCGGCGTCCCGTTTGCGACCGCAGGGCTGTCGTCCGGAGTAGGTGCCACTTCCAGCCAGGCATATCGGCTCGTGGTCGAGGCTGCGGACGGGCTGGGGCGGCTCGAGCGACGTCTCGAGGAGGGGATGTCGATCGCTCTCGAGCGGAGTTGTGTGCCGGAGGGCATTTGAGGGGGGTGGTTCGCAGGGACGTTAGGTACCTGGGCCAGGGTAGAGGGCGCGAACGGGCATGGGGCGGCTCGAATGATGTTTCGGAGATTTGATGTCGATTTCTCTTGATCGATCATCTAAGATCGCTATATTCAATTCGTGCGACGTAAGTCATCCGGAACCCAGCTAGAACTGCGGCACTCCGGGTGGGGCGGGAAGCGCCCCGGCGCTGGGCGAAAGCCGCAAGCGGGGTCCGGAATTCCGCACCTGCGCCGAGTTGGACTCGCTTCCCGGTTTCCCTGCCACGTCACCCTGAAGGTGCGCGATGGCGTTCCCTCCCTTCGAACCGTGAAGCTCGTACGAGAACTCGAGCGATCCTGGGCAAAGGCCTGTGATCGGGGGGACTTCCGGCTCGCGCACTACTCGATCCAGGCGAATCACGTCCATCTGCTGGTGGAAGCGAAGGATTCAGACGCCCTCGGGCGTGGGATGAAGTCGCTGGGCGCGCGCCTCGCGCGTGCGGTGAATCGCGTGTTCGCGCGCTCTGGACCGGTCCTGAAGGACCGGTATCACCATGTGGTGTTGAAGACACCGACCCAGGTGCGCAACGCACTGCGGTATGTGCTGATGAATGCCAGACGGCACATGAAACGCGCGCCCAGCAGCGTGCGAATTGATCCCGCCTCATCTGGGAGGTGGTTCGGGGGCTGGAAGCAGTCC